>DASZQN010000047.1:0-2758 GCA_035549635.1 Opitutaceae bacterium | reverse complement strand
CGCCCAGTTTGTCCAGCTCGAGTCCTGATGGGCGTCCGCCAGGGACGCCCCGACAATGAGCGGCTCTTTCGCCCGGCCTTATTTCCCGGCCGGTTCGTACCAGTCGCCGCGAAGCCAGTCCGCGATCAGGCCGATTTCCCTCGCCGTGAGTTTTTGGTCGGCGCCGAACGCCGGCATGCGGTCGTTGCTGGCGCCGTAGAAGCGCGCGTGGGCGGGGTTGGAGATGAACGCGACCAGCCAGTCGCGGGAGCCGTAGCCGGTCAGGTCCGGGGCATCGCCGTTCTGGTCCTCCTCGTGGAATTTGTGGCAGGTGGTACAGTTCATCGCCTCGCCGATGAGCTGCTCGCGGCCTTCCGTGATCAGCACCGCGTCGCGGCGGTCGGCCGCCTGCTGCGACTTCAGCCCGGCCTCGGCCGACAGCGCGATCAGCGTCTTGCCGAGCTGTGCGCGGTCGGCGGGGGAGAAGTTCGCGATGTCGTCCTTCACGAAATCGACCATCTTGCTCTTCTTGAACTTGCTGCCGCCGAAATAATGCGGGCTGTCCACGGTCGCCGGATCGAGCAGGCCCGCCAGCCATTCGCGGCTGGCGAAGCCCTTCAGGTCGGATGCCGACGGCGCATCCTTGATCTGGCCGCCGAGACCGTCGTCCCCGCCGTAGCGGTGGCAGCTGGCGCAATTGCGGGAAAACAGCCGCGGGCCCTGCGTCATCGGATCATCGCGGAGGAGCGAGACCGCGCCGGTCACCGGGATGCCGGTCGGCGCCTGCGCGAGCGCGACCACCCGCTCCGCGTCGCGGCGCGCATGCTGGACCGCGAGGAGGTAGTCGGGATTGGCCTGGTCCTCCTTCCACGCCAGCCAGGTCAGCACGCCGGCGCCGCCCAGGATCACCCAGAGGAAGGCGAGGTTGAAGCGATGGCCCTGCCGGCTCCGTCCCCAAAACGGCAGCGTGAGCAGCACGAGCACCAGCGCCGCCGGCAGGATGATCGCACCCCAGAGCTCGGTCCCGCCGGGAAAATATTTGAGCAGCTGGAAGAGGAAAAGGAAGTACCACTCCGGCCGGGCCGCGGAGAACGGCTCGGACGGATCCGCCGGCGCGTCGAGCTCCGCGCCGTGATAGTAAACCACGAGGAAGACCACCACCGCCATGACCGCCAGGCACGCGACCGCATCGCACAGCACCTGGTCGGGCCAGAAGGCGGCGTCGGGTTTCCGGCGCGGCTCCTTCGGCGTGAGGCCGTGGCGGCGGAAAAGGTAGATGTGCAGCCCGATCAGGGCGATGATCACGCCGGGAACCACGCCGGCGTGCAGCGCGAAGAAGCGCGTGAGGGTCTGATGGCCGTAGTCGGCGCCGCCGATGAGGATCTGCTGCAGCGCCGGTCCGACGACCGGAGTGATGCCGGCGATGTTGGTCGCGACCCGTGTCGCCCAATAACCCTTCTGGTCCCATGGCAGGAGGTAGCCGGTGAGCGAGAGCGAGAGCACGAACAGCATCAGCACGACGCCGACCCAGAAATTCACCTCGCGGGGCGCCTTGTACGCGCCGTCGATCACCACCTGCATGAGGTGGACGGCCAGCAGGACCGTCATCGCCTGCGCCGTGTAGTGGTGCAGGCCGCGCAGGAACCAGCCGCCCCAGACCTCGTGCTGGATGTAGTAGACACTCTCCCACGCCGTCTGCGCGCCGGGGCTGTAGGCCAGCCAGAGGAAGATGCCGGTGACGATCTGGACGGCGAAGCAGAACGTGAGCGTGCTGCCCCAGACATAGCGCCAGCGCGCCCCGCCCGGGACATTCTCGAACAGCGCCTCGTGCAGCAGCTTCCTGTAGCCGGTGCGGTGGTCGAGCCAGTCGGTCAGCGCCTTCATCAGGCCAGGATCCGCTCCTTCACGCCGGCGCGGAAGTTCTGGAATTTCACCCAGATCTCGTCGCCGTTGCGAATCTCGACCGGCAGCTCGTCCAGCGAACGCGGGCTCGGGCTCTTCGGGTCGAGCACCTTCCCGTCGAGGGTGAAGGTGCTGTTGTGGCAGGGGCAAAGGTAATGGTTCCGGTCGGCGCGGAAATCGACGAAGCAGCCGGCGTGCGGGCAGGCGACGTTGAAGGCCTTCACTTCGCCCTCGCCGACACGGCGGAGATAGACCGCGCCCACCGGGACGTCCGGCGTGCGGTTCCAGGCGTCGACCCGCGTCGCCAGCACCGGAAACTTGCGCGGCTCGCCGCCCGCCGGGAGCGCCTTGAGGGAGGCGACTCGCACGGCGTCGCCCGCCTGGGCCCGGCGCCGGAGCGGATTGAACACCGCGAGCAGCCCCGAAACCACGGGCACGACCAGCGCGCCTGCGCCGAGGATGATCGCGCCTGCCTTCGCAATGAAATCGCGCCGGGGTGTCGGCTGCGGTGAGTGGGATCTTTTTTCCATGCCGGGAAAGGAATGACGGACAAGCGGGCAAATCGTTTCAAATTCAAACGCAGGGGGGCCGATGGCCCCTGCGCAACGTTCAACATCCAACGTCCAACGTTGAACGTTCAACTCGGAGACGACCCTGAGATTGCCTCGATTTGGTGGAGACAGACAGCCGCGTAGCGGGTAAGCGGTTTGGGTGCTTCCGAGGACAGGAGCCATAAGGCTTGCCGGAGGAAGCACCCGGACCGCGCTGGCGTGGAAGTCGGTCGGTTCGGGTGAAAGTGAGGCATCATGAACGAACCGAAATCGAAGGAGTATCAACGGCGGCGCAAATATGACGCGGCCTTCAAGCGACAGGCAGT
>DASZQN010000046.1:0-42781 GCA_035549635.1 Opitutaceae bacterium | reverse complement strand
TCCGGATTCCGGAGATTCGACAATTCCGCCCAATAAAAAACGCCGGGAAAATCCCGGCGTTCGAAAGGGCAGCGAAGCGGATCCTCGCCTTAGGCCTTACTTGGCGTCGACGTAGCGTGTGATGCCGCTGATCTCGTAGTTCTCCTCGCCGCCGCCGAGCTTCACCTTGACGTTGTCGCCGAGCTTGCGGCCCATGAGGGCGAGACCGAGCGGGGTCTTGTAGGAGATGATGCCGGCCTCGGGATCGCTGTCCCAGGCGCCGAGGACGGTGTAGCGGGAGGTCTTGCCGCCCTTGGTGTCCCGGACCTCGACGATGGTGCCGACACTGACCTGGTCGACGGTGGCCTCCTTGAAGTCGCTGACGCGGGCGCGGGCGAGCTCCTTCTCGAGCTGGGACTTCTGGGCCATGAGGACCTGCTGGTCCTGCTTGGCCATCTTGTACTCCGAGTTCTCCTTGAGGTCGCCGTGCTCGCGGGCGGTGGCGATGGCCTTGGAGTTCTCCGGGATCTTCTTGGAAACGATGGTCTCGTACTCCGTCCGCTTGCGCTCGAAGCTCTCGCGGGAGACGAGGAGCTGCTCCTCCTTGCTGTCGGCAGCCTCGGCGACGAGCGACTGGATGCCGGGGAAAATCTTGATGAAGCGGGCGAGCAGCGACTTCTTGGTCAGCTCCTCGAAGCCCTGATTGAGCATCAGGGTGTTCGCGAGGTCGCGCGCGGTCTCCGGGTCGGCGGTCGAGAGGAGGTCGGAGATGAGGTCGGTGTCCTCGCTGAGGATGTCGCCGAGCGGGATGCGGCGGGCGCTGGAGGCCTGGAGCGCCTCGTAGTCGATCGCGAAGAAGATGGCGCTGAGCAGGCGCGGCGTGATCAGGTCGTTCAGCAGCTTGGCGAACTTCTTCGAGTGGCGGTTCTTGACGACCCAGAGCAGGACGGGCGCGCGCAGGTTCTGCTCGGTCTGCCAGCGCTTGAGCGTGGCGGCGAGCTCGTCGGCGTGGCCGTTCTCGACGAGGAAGTTGATGCACTCGGTGGTGAACTTGCCCTGGCTGCTCTTGAGCAGGGTGAAGACGATGTCGCGGTACTCGATCGGATGCGTCTCCTTCACCAGCTCGAGGAAGCGGCTCTGGAACTGGACCGGGATCTTTTCCGCGATCGCGGGAAGGTCGCGGATGTTGGAGACGAGCGAGGCCTGGCTGGGCTCGAACGCGGTCTCGTTGCCGAGGAGCTTGGCGAGGTCGTCGCGCACGGCGGCGCCGTAGAGGCGCTCGGAGGCGTCGAGCTGGTTGCTCTCCTTCACCGCCTCGGCGAGGCCGGAAAGGATGGAGGAGAGGTCGGTCTTGAGATTCTTCTTGTCGGCGGAATCCAGCAGCTCCTCGGCGAGGAGGATGCGGCGGCGGGCCGAGCGGGTGCCGTTGAACTGCTCGAGGATCTCGTCCTGCGCGGACACGGGCACGTCGCGCAGCACGTAGAGCTCGGTTTTCTTCTCCGGCACGGAGATGCGCGGGTCCTTGCCGATGGCCTTCTTGGCCGTCGACCACCACTTCTTGAACTTCTCCTCGCCCACGACCTGGGCGAGGGTGATCTCGAGGTCGATGGCGGTGGTGGCGTGGTTCGGGTAGGCCTGGAGGGCCTCGACGATGAGCTGCACGGGATCGTCGGCGATGAGCTCGGCGATCTTCTTGGACTCGGTCTCCTTGCGGACGAGCAAATGCTTCTCCGGCAGCACCTCCATGGTCGTGAGGCAGAACGCCGGGTCCATGGCGTGGCTCTTCTTGCCCTTGAAATCGATGATCAGCTTCTGCGCGGCGTCGTCGTAGCTCTTGATGTGCCCGAAACCCCAGCTGCGATGGATCACGTAGCTGCCCGGCTCCATCGCCTCGAGCTTGGCTTTGGCCGCCTTCAAGGACGGGTTTTTGGCGATGAGCGCGGAGAGGGCTTCTGAATTCATGGTTGCGTGTCTGAGGGCCTGAACGGGAGAGTTGAGCGGACAATGACTCAGCTTGTCAAACAGTGCTTCACCGGGGCCGCCGATGCCTGATCCGGTGCCCGAAAAACCCGCATTTTCCGCCCCGACCGTGGGTTCGTGGGCCGCTGCCGCGAGGCTGGTCACCCGCTGGCTGGAGCACCGGGACCGCGTCGACGAGCTCTTCGCGACGCTGCCGCCGACCCTGACCGGCGCCGAGCGGGCGCGCTGCCAGCACCTGGTCTTCGGCGTCGTGCGCCATTTCGGCCGGATCGATGCGGAGCTGGGCCGCCGGATGGCGCGCCCGCCGCGGGCGGCGACGCGCGCGGTGCTGCTGATCGCGGGCTTCGAGTTGGTCGAGGCGCTGGCAGACAGCCCGGTCGCGGACGGCCTGGTGGCCAAGATCGTCCACCATGCGGTGGAGCAGGCGAAGCACCTGGCGAGCCCGGCCGAGGCGAAGCTGGTCAATGCGGTGGTGCGCCGCCTGGCGGAGGCGCTGGCGAAGGGGCCGCCGCCGGCGCTGGCGGAGGCGGCGGTGCTGGCGGAGTATTTTTCCCATCCCGAGTGGCTCGTGCGGCGCTGGCTGGTGCAGCTGGGCGCGGACCCGACCCGCCGCCTGCTGGAGTGGAACCAGCAGCCGGCGGTCGTCCACGCGCGCTGGCGCGACTCGGCCATGCCCGCGCCGGCCTGGCTCAAGCCCACCGCGTGGCCGGGTTTTCTCGAGGTACCGTCGGGCCGCTGGCCCGAGGTCGAGCCGCTGCTCGCCGCCGGCCGACTCTACCTGCAGGACCCCGGCACCCGCCTGGCGGTCGAACTCCTCGCCCCGCAGGCGGGCGAGACGCTGCTCGATGTCTGCGCCGCGCCGGGCGGCAAGAGCCTCCTGATCGCGGATGCGCTGCGGGCCGCCGCGCCGGCGAAGTCAGGGAGCGCCGGCCGGGTGGTGGCGGTCGACCTGCCCGGGCCGCGGATCGAGCGGCTGAAGCAAAATCTCGCCCGGGCGGAGGGCGTGGACGTCGCGCTGGTGCAGGGCGACCTGCTGGCGGGAGAATACCGCCTCTTCGACGACCACCGGCTGCCGACCGAGTATGCCGGCGTGCTGCTGGACGCGCCGTGCTCCAACAGCGGCGTGATGCGCCATCGCGTCGACGTGAAGTGGCGGCTCCAGGAACGCGACTTCGCCAAGCACGCGCGCCAGCAGGTGGCGCTGCTCCATGCGGCGGCGCGGCTGGTCGCGCCGGGCGGACGTCTCGTCTACTCGACCTGCAGCATCGACGCGGAGGAGAACGCGCAGGTGGTGAAGACCTTTTTCGAGAGCCGCGCGGGCAGCCCCTTCAAGCTGGAGCGGAGCCTCCTGAGCTATCCGTGGGAGAGCGGGCATGACGGCGCGGCGGCGTTCCTCTTACGCAAAGCGTAAGAGGAACGCAGGCATGAGGCGTGAGGCCTGGGGCGTGAGGTGACGAACCTCATACCTCATACCTCATACCTCATACCTCATACCTCATACCTCCGAAGGCTTGGCCTCGCGCCTCAGGCCTCACGGAACCAAGTCGAACACGTTCAGCGGCGTGTCGTGCTCTTGGGTACCGTTGAGAAACGTGAAGGTTATCGTGCGCGCGGTGTCCACGAGCTGCTCGAAGCGCCGGAGGTCCCATTGGGCGACGGGTTCGCCGTTGATCCGCGTGACGAGGTCGCCGGGCTGGAGGTGCGCGGTGGCGGCGGGAGAGTCGGGGACGACGCCGGCGACCCGCCAGTAGGCGGGTGTCTTGCTGAAGCTGAGGCCGACGCTGCGGTGGGGCGCGAATGCGATCGGGGCGGTGGTCTCACGGTAGAACGTCACGGTGCTGCGCTCCTGGTCGAAGGTGACGGTGAAATTCTTCAACACCTCGCCGCCGATCGAGGACAGTTCGTCGGTCACCTCGACGACCGGCCGGGGCAGGGAATAGCTGCCGATCGAGAGCGTGTCCGTCAGTCGTCCGACCTGCGAGGCATGATCGCCGCTCAGGGTGCTCACGATCGGGCCGGGTCGCGGGCCGCTGGCGTACGTGGGCTGGAGCCCGACCGGGTTGAGGCTCAGCGCGGCCGTGCTGCCGGAGTCGATCAGGGCGATGAAGGTCGTGTCGCCGATCCGGATCGGGATGAGCGGAGTCTTGCTCTCGTTGTTGAAGGGAATCGTGGACCCCGGCAGCAGCGGCGCCGGGGTGGTGGGATTGAGGAGCACGCGTTCGTGCGGATAGTCGAGCGTCAGCAGCGTTTCACGGAAAAGCGGGAAGCCGAGGATGCCGTCGATCTTCACGCCGAAATGGGCGGAGAGCGGCGCGCAGTCGTAGATCAGCGCGGGCACGTCCTCGAAGCGAGCCTCGCCCAGCTCGATCTGGCGCAGGGTGGTCGCGGCGAGCAGGACGCTCCCGCCCTCGGCCGACTGCACGTGCACCTGCGGCGCGTTGAACGGCGGCGGGGCGTTCTTCTCGGCGTAGCGCCTGGCGAAGTCGGGCGAGACGAGCGTGACCGACGAATTCGTGTCGATGAGGAAGCGATAGGGCCCGGAGCGGTCCCACTTCACCTCGATCACGAGGCAGTCGCCGAAATTCTGCGCGGGCAGCACGACCAGCGGTGAGCCGAATTTCGTGCGGCCGGGGCGGGGCGCCTCGTGCCGCGAGGACAGGCAGGCGGAAAAAAGCAGGAAGGAGGAAGCAAGAAGCAGGAAAACGGCACGCCGGGCGACCGGGACCGGCGGTCGTGCTGCTTTCTTGATTCTGCCTTCTTCCTTCATCCTTCACTTCGCCGGTTTGGGCAGCGTCGCCCCGAGGGCCAGCGCCGCGGCGCACGCGACCGCGCCGGCGACGAAGACGCTGGCCGAGCCGAACCGCCAGAAGACCACGCCGGCGAGGACCGGGGTGAAGGCGCGCGTCAGCGAGCCGAGCGACCGGAAGATGCCGAGCACGCGCCCCTGCTCGGCGGCGGTGGCGTAGAGGGAGATCAGGCCGGTGGTCGCGGGGTTGACCAGGCCCGAGCCGAGCGCGAGGCAGGCGAGGCCGGCGTAAAGCAGCCAGACCTGCGGGGCGTAGCCGATCAGGACCAAGCCGCCGGCCGTGAAGACGAGACCGGCGCGCAGGACGCTGATCTCCTCCGCGACCTTCAGCAGCTTCCGCACGAGGTAGCCCTGCGTGACGACGGCGCAGAGTCCCATGAAGCCCAGCAGGATCCCGTTCTGGCGCGAATCGTAGTGGAAGCGCTGGGCGGCCAGGAAGGTCAGCGTCGACTCCATGCCGACGAACGCGATCGAGTAGATGAACGCGACCAGGTTGGCGCGGCGCACGGCCGGATTTTCCAGTCCGAGGATGGCCTTGAGCGGATTGCGCAGCCGCGGCTCGCGCGCCTCGGCGCGCACGGCGGGCGTGAGCGTCTCGCGGAAACGGGCCCAGATCCAGACGAGGTTGACAAGGCAGAACGCCAGCGCGATCAGGGCCGGCACGGAAAACGGGTTCACTCCGAAGTGCGCGAGCGACGGATGGCGGGACAGAAGGTTGAACCGCACCGTGAGGGCGCCGAGCGTCGGTCCGGTGATCAGGCCGAGGCCGAAGGCGGCGCCGACCAGGCCCATGGCCTTGGAGCGCTCCTGCCGCGTGGTGACGTCCGCGACCGCGGCCGTGGCGACGGAGAGATTGCCGCTGAACGCGCCGCTGACGATCCGCGACAGCAGGAACAGCCAGAAGGATCCGCTGCACACCCACATGAGGTAGCTGAAGGCCGTGCCCGCGACCGTGAGCAGCAGGACGCCGCGGCGCCCGCGCCGGTCGCTGACGGCGCCCCAGAATGGCGCGAAGACAAACTGCAGGATGGAGAACACCGAGGCGATGACGCCGCCGAAGAGAACCGGCGCGTAGTTCTCGATGCCGAAGGTGTGCGAAAGCGCGTCGGTTTGCGCGAGGAGCCAGCCGAGCGCGCCGGCGTGGCCCTCCAGCTTGAGGTAGTAGTCGAGCAGGTCGGGTCCGAACGGAAAGCCGATCGAGAAGCCGATCAGGTCGATGTAGAGCGTGAGGAAAATCACCCCGAGCGAGAGCGGGCGCGGAGCGGGTGAAGGGACGGCGGAGGTGGACACGAGGGAAACCGAACAAAGACCGTTCCCGGGGAGACGCCAAGGCGCAAAAGGAAGTTCCGCCGGCGCTCTTTCGATTTTGGATTTTGGGTTTTGGATTTTGGATTGGGAAATCCGCGATCCAAACTCCAAATCAAGCGGGCCGCCTCAGGTCTCGAGGATGGCGCGCACCTTTGCGATCAGCCCGCCGACGGTGAACGGCTTCTGGAGGAAGCCGGTGGCCGCGTCGGCGAGGTGCACCTGGGCCTCGCTCTCCGAGTAGCCGCTCATCAGCAGCACCCGCAGGCCGGGCCGGCGCGCGCGCAGGCGCCGAAGCGTTTCCTCGCCGCTCAGGCCGGGCATCGTGAGGTCGAGCAGCAGGAGATCGTAGCGGTCGGGATCCCGTTCGAAATAGGCGATCGCCTCGTGGCCGCTGACCGCAGTGACGACGGTGAAGCCGAGCTTTTCCAGGATCTCGGCCGCGACCGCGCGCACCTCGGCCTCGTCGTCGGCGACGAGGACGACGCCGGAGCGGTGCCACGGCACCGCGGACGGCATCTTCGAGGGGCCGGACGCGGCCTCCCCGTCGCACGGCGGCAGGAAGAGGGTGAAGGTCGTGCCGCGGCCGGGGGAGCTCTCGACCCGGAGCGCGCCCTGGTGGCTCCGCACAATGCCGAGGACGGCGGCGAGGCCCAGGCCGCGGCCGGCGAACTTGGTGGTGAAGAACGGATCGAAGATGCGCGCGAGCGTCTCGGGCGACATGCCGCAGCCGTGGTCGGTGACCTTGAGGAAAACATAGTCGCCCGGCGGCAGCCCGTTGCCGGTGACCATCAGCGCCAGCAGCGCCGGGCCGACCCGGTGCATGCCGGTGGCCAGCGCGATCTCGCCGTCGCCTTCGCCCAGGGACTCCGCCGCGTTCATCACGAGGTTCATGACGATCTGGCGGATCTGGGTGGCGTCGGCCATCACGGGCGGCAGCCCGGCGGCGAGGTCGAGCCGGAACGTGGCGCGGCGGCCGACGGACAGGTTGAGGAGTGGCACCGTGCCTTCGACGAGGCTGCCGAGATCGACGCGTTCCACGACGAAGCGGCCGCGGCCCGAGTAGGCGAGCATCTGCTGGCAGAGTTCCGCGGCCCGGAGGGAGGTCGTCTCGATCTGGCGAAGATTCTTCTGCAGGGGGGACGCCTCCGGCAGGTCGAGCCGGGCGAGGCTGGCGTTGCCCATGATCGTGGTGAGCAGGTTGTTGAAATCGTGCGCGATGCCGCCCGCGAGCACGCCGAGGCTCTCGAGCTTCTGGCCCTCGAGGAGCTTGCGCTCGAGCGCGATCTTCTCCGCCTCCGCCTGCTTCCGGGCCGTGATGTCGACGGCGAGCCCCTCGATGAACATCAGGCGCCCATCCTCCGCGAACACCCCCGCTCCACGGTCGAGCACCCACTTCACGGAGCCATCGCGGTGGCGCACGCGATACTCGATCTCGAAGGGCTGGCGGAGGGCGACGGCGTTGAGCGTGGTGCTGTTCACGACCAGCCGGTCCTCCGGTTCCATCAAATCCTCGTAGCAGACGCGGCGGGAGAGAAAGTCGTCCGCGGTGTAGCCGGTGAGTTCCAGCACCCCGGAACTGACGTACAGCGGCGTCAGCTTCTCGTCGGCCAGGCAGCGGAACGCCATGCCGGGCAGCTGCGAGAGCAGGTTCTCGGTCTGGCGGCGGCTCTCGATCAGCTCCGCGGTGCGCTCGGTCACCAGCGCCTCGATTCCCGCGGTGCGGCGGGTGACCACATACATGAGGGAGGCGAGGAGGCCGGTGATGACGAAGCCGCCGCAGAAGCGGACGATCGGCAGCGGGGTCGTCTGGGCCTTCATCCAGGCGGCGCTCGGACGGTACAGCACCAGCCACTCGCGTCCGCCGATGGCGATCACGTGCTCGCGGAAAACTCCCGCGCGAAACTCCTCCTCGGTCGGCACGGTCGTCGGCGCGGGTCCGTCCTCGCTGGGCTGGTAATAGAGCACCCGCGACGCGGGCTCGGTCGCCGAGCGGTCGAGGTAGAGCGTGTCGAGGCCGGGCGTCGGGTCGCGCTTCTGCGTCTGCTCGAACAGCTCGCCGATCCGGAAGACGACCTGCGTGAAGCCGAGGAAGCTTCCGCGCGGATCCACCGCCAGGCCCCGCTTCTGGTAGACCGGCCAGGTCATGACGACGCCGCGCTGGCCCTGCACGAGTTCGAGCGCCTGGCTCAGCGCCATCCGGTTTTCCCGGCGGGCCAGCTCGAGCGTGCCGCTGGTGTGTCCGGCGATGAGGTCGAGGCCCAGCGCGGGCTCGTTGCCCGCGATGGGCTCGATGTAGGTGATCGGATAGTACTCCGTGCGCTCGGGGTCGGGCCCGAGGGTGTTGCCGGTCGTCCGCTCGAGGAAATGGAACGGCTTCCCGAGCTCGCGGCTCGTCGCGAGCTCGAAGGCGTCGCGGTCGCGGCCGGACACCGTCGGGACCCACTCCAGCGCGCTGATGCCCTCGTAGCGCGCGCGGATGTCGCGGGCCACGTGGAGGAATTCCTCCCGGCTCACGGCATCGTCGCCGACGAACAGGTTGCGGAGCCCGAAGAGCCCGGCTTCGTAGTAGCTGAGGATCTCGCGGGTGAGGGCGTGGCGGACGTCGGCCCGCCGGTAGAACGCCTGCTCCGCCGCGGCGTGCTGGATGCCGACGACCTGGCGATAGCTCAGGTAGGAGAGGATGAGGCCGGCGGCGACGACGAATCCGACGAGGAGCCGCGGAGTGAGGAGGCGCGAGCGCCCGGCGGGCTCGGGCTTCATGCCGGGACGAACCTGGCGGCCGGCGGAAGGGGGGACGAGGATGACGGCATGGCGGGCGCTAGGATCGGGAACGCGTGGACTCCAGGTGGAACTTGTGGAGAAAACGATGAATGATGGGCAGGAGAAAAAAGCCCACCGTGGTCAGGAACACCACGCCGCTGAATAGCGAATAGGCCCCGGCGAAGATCTTGCCCCCGGTGCTCTTGATCGGGTCGAGCGGACCCATGCCCGACAGGATCATCGAGGCGTTGACGAAGGCATCCACCCAGCCGAGACCCTCGAACAGGTGATAGCCGGCCATCCCCACGCCGAGACAGGCGGCGAGCACGAGGCCGCCCAGCAGCGCGTGCCAGCGGAGACGGGCGTAGAAAGCCGGCCGGGGCAGGAGGGGGGCTTGGCGCGACTCATACATTCCGCGAGCATGCGCCAGGAGGAAGGCGCGTGGCAAGCTGCGGACGACCCCGGGAGAGTTCCGCGCAGAGACGCAGAGGCGCTGAGACCGGACAAAAGACAGGAGGCGGCGACCTTCCTGTCGTCAGCGATGAGCCATGGAGATAACGTCCCAGCACCCATCCGGCCGATCTCCGCGTCTCTGCGCCTCTGCGCGAAACTTCTGGCGATGGCTGGTTGGCCGGCCAGCCACTGGCATCACATCTTGTAGGGCAGCGGGTGGCGCGCGGTGAGCGCGAGCACGCGCTGCTTCGTCGCCGCGAGGGCGGCGGCTTCGCCGGGGGTGCCGATCGCCTGCAGCACGGTGTCGATGCAGCCGGCGATCTCGTCCATGTCCTTCTCGACGAGGCCGCGGCTGGTGACCGCCGGCGTGCCGAGGCGGATGCCGGAGGCCTGGAAGGGCGAGCGGGTCTCGAACGGCACCGTGTTCTTGTTGCAGGTGATGTTGGCGAGATCGAGGGTCTCCTGGGCCTTCTTGGCGGTGAGCTCGGGCAGGTTGGCGCGCAGGTCGACGAGGAAGAGATGGTTGTCGGTGCCGCCCGCGACGATCTGGTAGCCGCGCGATTTCATCGCCGCGGCGAGGGCCTGCGAGTTCTTCACGATCTGGGCCGAGTAGGTCTTGAATTCCGGCTTGAGGCACTCGCCGAAGCAGACGGCCTTGGCGGCGATGACATGCATGAGGGGCCCGCCCTGGGCGCCGGGGAACACGGCGGAGTCGATCGCCTTGGCGTGCGCGGCGCGGCAGAGGATGAGGCCGCCGCGGGGGCCGCGGAGCGTCTTGTGGGTGGTGGTGGTGACGAAGTCGGCGTGCGGGATCGGCGACGGGTGGGCGCCGGTCGCCACGAGACCCGCGATGTGCGCGATGTCGGCGAAGAGGAGCGCGCCGTTGGCGCGCGCGATCTCGCCCATGCGCGCGAAGTCGATCACGCGGGAGTAGGCGCTGGCGCCGACCGTGATCATCTTCGGCTTCTCGCGGGCGGCGACGGCGGCGAGTTCGTCGTAGTCGAGCAGCTGGTTGTCCTGGCGGACGCCGTACTGGCAGAACTGGTAGAGCTTGCCGGAGAAATTCGCGGGATTGCCGTGAGTGAGGTGGCCGCCGTGGCTCAGGTTCATGCCCAGGACCTTGTCGCCCGGCTGCAGGACGGAGGTGTAGACGGCGAAATTCGCCTGCGAGCCCGAGTGCGGCTGGACGTTGGCGTGCTCGGCGCCGAAGAGCCGCTTCGCGCGGTCGATCGCGAGCTGCTCGACCTGGTCGACATACTCGCAGCCGCCGTACCACCGCTTGCCGGGATAACCCTCGGCATACTTGTTGGTCAGCACGCTGCCCTGCGCCTCGAGCACGGCCGGGTAGGTGAAATTCTCCGAGGCGATGAGCTCGAGATGGCTCTGCTGCCGGGCGAACTCGCGGGAGATCGCGGCGTGGATTTCAGGGTCGAGGGTCTGGAGCGGAGCGGCGGTCAGCATGCGAGTGCGGAATGCGGATTGCGGGTTGCGGATTGGACTGACGCACCAAGGGTGCGGGCTTAAATCCGCAATCCGCAACCCGAAATCCGCATTCACCGCGCCCCGGGCGCGCTGAAGTGTGTCTTAAGGAACTCCAGCAGCGAGGGGATGGCCTCGACCATCTCGTCGCGGGCGACTTCGTAGGCCTTGAGCGGCCCGCCGTAGGGGTCGCCGATCTCCTTGTCCGCGGCGCGCGGCATGAACTCCCGGATAAGGTAGACGTGGCGGGGGACCGGACTGAAGTTGAGCTGGATCATCGCCCGGTGGGACTCGGTCATGCAGAGGATCAGCGAGGCCTGCGCGGCCAGCTCCGGCGTCAGCGGACGGCTGCGGTGGGAGGAAATGTCGATGCCGGCCTTCTTCAGGGCGGTCACGGAGTTCTCGGACACCCGCTCGCCGAGGCGCGCGGCGACCCCGGCGGACGCGACCTTGAGCGACCGGAGCGGCTCGGGCTGCGCCGCCAGCGCGTGCTGCAGGAGGCCGGCGGCCATCGGGCTGCGGCAGATGTTGGCGGTGCAAACGGTCAGGATCGGGCCGGCGGCGGGCATCGGTGTCGAAGCGGCCAAGGGATACGGTTTTACGGGAAACGCAAAACTTCAGTCGCGGCCAAAATCGGAGGTTCGCGCAGAGACGCGGAGGCGCAGAGATCGATCGGACGAAGACGGGGCACCGATCATCGGGCTTTCCGTCCTATCCCTAACTGACCGGCCTCTGCGCCTCCGCGTCTCTGCGCGAGACCTCGGTCGCTGGCTTCAGGGAATCTTCTTCAGCGCGAGCAGGGCGTGGTACAGCTGCACCGCGCGCTGCAGTACGCGGTCGACGGGCGGGACCGGGGCGGCGGCCTTGGATTTCTCGTCCACGGCGGGCAGGGGAGGCTCCTCGTCCAGCTCGCCGGCATTCGCGGCGGCGCGCTCCCGCGCCATCGCGGCCTCGTCGTGGCGGACCTTGTCGATCCGCGGGTTGATCAGGTCGTCGAGGGAGAGGCCGTGGTCGAGCGCTTCGTACGCCGTGCGGTCCGCGGCGGCCTCGACCGTCAGGCTGATGTCGGGGCTGAACTCCGGCGAGGCGAGGCCGATGCTGACGACGCCGGCCGGCACTTTGGCCGGCGCAAGGAGGGCGAGCAGCCCGGCGGACGTCTCGCGGTTGACGAGCACCAGCACGGGGGACTGCAGCCGCGCGCGGCCCTGCAGCCAGGTGCCGAAGGCGGCCGTGTTCTCCGCCGTGGAGGAAACGAACCGGAGGTCCAGCACGAGCGTGCCCGCGGCGCCGGCGGTGGGCGGCAGGTCGTCCGGCAGGGAATGAACGCGCAGGTAGCCGAGATTGCGCTCGATCGTCTGGCCAGGTGCCTTTGTCGGGGAAGCCGCGGCTCCCGCCGCCGCGCCCGCGAGCGCCAGGAGGAGAAGGAGGGCGATGAAGGCGCGGCGGTTCATGCGCGGCTGAGCTGACGGGCGCCGATGTCGCGCCGGTAGTATTTGCTGGCGCAGCGGATCTTCGCGCAGACGTCGTAGGCGCGGTCGGCGGCCTCCTGCAGCGTCGGCGCGAGGGCGGTCACGCCGAGGACGCGGCCGCCGTTGGTCACGACCTGGCCGGCGGAATTCTTGGCGGTGCCGGCGTGATAGACGACCGTGGCGGACGGAAGCTTTTCGGCGGGCGGCAGGACGATCTCGTCGCCCTTCGGATAGGACTCGGGATAACCCCTGGCGGCGACGACGACGCAGAGCGCGTACTCCGGCCGGACTTCGAGCCTGATGTTCCCGAGCTCCCCGCGGGCGGCCGCCCAGAGCAGGGCGAGCACGTCGGTCTTGAGCCGCGGCAGCACCACCTGCGTCTCGGGGTCGCCGAAGCGGGCGTTGTACTCGATCACGCTCGGGCCGGCGGGCGTCAGCATCAGGCCGATGAAAAGGGTCCCGCGGAAATCGATGCCCTCATCGGCGATCGCGGCGACGGACGGCCGGACGATCTCGCGCTCGATGCGGTCGAGCAGCTCCGGAGTGACGACCTCCGCCGGCGAATAAGCGCCCATGCCGCCGGTATTCGGGCCGGTGTCGCCGTCGCCGACGCGCTTGTGGTCCTGGGACGTCGGCAGGATCACGTAGTCGCGACCGGAGACCACGACGAGGAGCGATGTCTCCTCACCCTGCAGGCAATCCTCGATCAAAATTTTGGAATTTGGGTTTTGGAGTTTGGATTGTGCCGGGAGCGCCAGGAGAGCGCGAACGGCGGCTTCAGCCTCGGCGTGGGTCTGAGCGACAATCACGCCCTTGCCGGCGGCGAGGCCGTCGGCCTTCACGACGATGGGGGCGGGACGGGCGCGGAGGTAGGCGATCGCCTTGTCGGCGTCGGAGAAGAAGGCGGCAGCGGCGGTCGGAATGCGGGCCTTGAGCAGGATTTCCTTGGTGAAGATCTTCGAGGCCTCGAGCCGCGCGCCATCGGCCTTCGGCCCGTAGGCGGGAATCCCGGCCTCCGCCAGCCGGTCGACCAGCCCGAGCGAAAGCGGCACCTCGGGGCCGACGACGACGAGCTCGATCTTTTCGCGCCGCGCGAGCGCCGCGAGCCCCGGGACGTCGTCCGCCGCGACGGGAAAGCAGGCGGCTTCGGCCGCGATGCCCGCGTTGCCCGGCGCGCAGATCACGCGTGGCCGGGCGGGCGACGCGAGCAGGCACCGGACGAGAACGTGTTCGCGTCCGCCGGAGCCGACGACGAGCACGGAGCGGGGAAGGGCATTGGCCACCCGATAAAAAACTCAGAGGCCGCCGCGAGAGGCAAGGCTGCCTTTGCCGGCGAACGGGCTCCAGCGTTAGGGCAGGGCGTAAATTTCGATCAGGACTGCACCCCCGGGGTCAGCGGAATTCTTGGTGGTGGCGACGACCGTGTACGCGCCTGGGGAAAGTTTTATCAGCTGGACGGCGTCCTTCGATCCAGGGTCGAGGGGAAAAGCGCCGACCGTGGCGAAGATCTTTGCGAGGCCGGCCACCGGGGGAAGAGACGGATCGGGTGCGACGGACCAGTCACCATAGTGGCCGTTTGGGAAGCTAAAGGGAGAGGTGTCGGCCACCGTCGTATACGTGTTGAAGTCGGGATCGGCCCAGACCCCGGAGACGCCGAAGCGCGTGAGGGATGGCCCCACCACGCGAATCAGAAACTCGCGCTTGATCGTGCCGGAGACGATGAATCCCGCCGTCAACGACTGCCCCGGCCCGACGCGGCCGAGCATCGAGCAATTGAGCAGCGGCGCGGTGGAGGACTCGGGGTTGTCCGTCAGCTCAAAGGTCCCGTATCCCACTCCCGAATCGACCCCGCCGTTGGTGGCCGTCGCAAAAATCAAAGTGCGGCTGGTCGTCGTCCCGGACAGACTCAGCACACCCGTGGTCGCACTGGTGCGCAGGTAGCTGTAGGTGCCGTCCGGAGGCGGGGTGAGGAGGTAGAGAATATAGGACGGAGCGGATCCCTGCGCCTGCTTGATCCAGTTGTAGCTGCCGTCGGCATTGAGCCGCACGATGATCGCCGACGAAGTCTGGGAGGAGGGCATCAGCACGTCGTGGTAGACCTTGCCCGCCAGCGAGACCGGCGCGTCGGCCCAGGCGGCGGTCTGCAGGCCAAGGAAAACGATGGCCCCCAGAACGACGCTAGGAAAGGACGGGAGATGAAAGGGACGGGTCATTCACCCGACTGACAATCCACGGACCCAAACCCGCCATTTGCCAGCCAGCGCTCGCCCGGGTCCGTTCGATTCCCTCCTGTCACTTGGCCCCTGCCACCTGCCACTTTTCGCCTACAGCACCTGCAGCTTCTTCCGGTAGAACGCCACGACCTCGTCGGGATCGTCGGTGAAGAGAACGTAGTCGGCGATCCAGGCGGGGGCGCGCTTCGTCTGGATCATGTGGTCGATCTGCTTCTTGAGATCGCCCCAGAAGCGCGCGTTGAAGAAGACGTAGGGCACGCGCGGCCGGATGCCGAGCTTGAGGTTGCACATCTCGATGCCGACCTCCTCGAGCGTGCCGACGCCGCCGACGTTGAAGATGCAGAAATCCGCCGCCTCGAACCATTTTTGGCGGAAATGCCGCGAGGCTTCCTGGAACGTGTTGAAGAAGTCCACGCCGAGCTCCGGCGGCTGCGCCTCGAGTTCGAGGAAGCACGCGCCGGTCAGCGCGCCCTTGCCGCGCGCCTGGTCGGTCGCGAGGCGCATGACGCCGCCGCCGCCGCCGGTGAGCACGCCGAGGTTGTGGCCGATGAAGGTCGTGAGCTTGTCCACGAGCGAGGAGATGCGGTCGGTGTCCGCCTGCTCGAGCCCGACGGCCGAGCCGTAGAACGCGAGGATCGTCGCCTCCTGGAACTTGCGGGCCATCTCCTCGCGGACGAAGAAGCCGTGCTCCTTCTTGTAGACGTGCAGGTAGAGCTCCTTCGTCAGCTCGTCGTACCAGTAGATCTGCAGTCCGATGGCGTCGAACATGTCGAGGCGCGCGTGGGCGTTGCTCGAGAGGAAGTAGCCGTGGGTGCGCGACGCCTTGCGGAAGATGAGGCGCTTGAGCTTCACGTCGCCGATGCGCGTGACCAGCTCGGTGTGCTCGAGCAGGTCCGGGAAGTAGTCGACGATCAGCGTGTCGCCGTTCTCGGGGGCGTCGTCGAGCGCCTGGATCATGGTGCGGCTGCCGACGGGGCAGGCGTCGCCCTCGAGGAACTTCCGCAGGTCCTCGTTGGCGCGGACGACGACGGCGCGGTTTTCCATCGTGCCGGTCTGGCCGCGCACGGTGATCTTGGTGCGGGGCTTCGGGTCGCTGGTCTCGCGCGGCGGATTTTCGTCGAGGCACTTGTACAGGCTGCTGGCGGCGCCGAGGAGCTTCTGTCGCTTCTTCGTGAGCGTCTTCAGTTCTGGGTCGGTCGCCTCCGGCGCGCGGTAGATCTCGACCGAGACCATCGGGTTCACCACCGGCTGGTCGCCGGTATTGTAGATCTCGAGCATGATGTTCGTGCCGAAGGTCTTGATCGGGTCGAGCAGCACGGCGCTCGTGTGGATGCCAAAGTTGCCCTCGCCGGGATTGAGCACGACAAAGTGCTCGCGGAGGTACATCGAGCAGCTCGTGAGGATCCCGGAGCGCGGCGGGATGGTGAGCGGCGCGGCGTCGTGGCGCACCTGGACCTTGTCGAGATAGCTGCGGCCGGCATTGCCGCTGACGATGTGCTCGAAGTTGATGCGGAGGAGACGAGGGTTGAGCGTGTAGCTGACCTGGTGGGGCGTGAGGAAGACGCGGCCGAGTCGGTCGATGCTGATGGTGTTGGGCAGCTTGATCTGGTTCTGCTTGATCGCGTCCCAGATCTCCCCGGTCGTCAGCTTGGCGGCGGCGGGCGCATGGAACAGGCGGCCGACCGGCGAGCCGGTGCGCAAAAGCTTCTTCCAGTAGGGGGCGTTGGGAAAGCTTGGGTCGTAGATGAAGGCGTCGGCGCTGAGCTCGAGGCGGTTGCCCTCGACCCGCGGCTGGCCGTGCACGAGCATTTCCAGGCCGATGCGCGCGAGGGAGCTGCGCTCGGTGAACTTCAGGCTGGCGAGGTTGGCCTTGAGGAAGTCGAACTCGGCGGGATTCCGCGGCCAGAAGGCCAGCGTGAGCGCCACGGTGCGCTCGTCCTTGTTCTTCACCTGCAGGATCTGGCCATCCTGGCTGGTCCAGAATTGATCGGGGTTCATGTTGAAAAGGGGCGAAGCGAAGCACCCGGCGCCTCCTGAGACAAGCGGGGAGTAATTGGTTGCTTTTGGCCGGCCGGGCTGGCACATCCACGAACTTTTAATGGCACAAACCCCCTTCGCCGCGTTTCCCTAATCCCTCCACTCCCACCTCACGCATGAAATTGAAGTTCCTCCTCTCCCTCGGCCTGCTGGGTCTCGGCGCCGTCGCCGTCGCCAGCGCCGAGGACATCAAGCTCACCGTCCCCGGCCAGCCGGCCGCGGCTGCGCCCGCCCCGGCGGCTCCCGCCGCCCCCGCGGCCACGTACAGCGAGCCGCAGATCCTCGAGGTCATCGGCTGGTTCATGGGCAAGAACGCCCAGATCGACACCTTCGACTTCTCCAAGGACCAGCTCGACGCCGTCGTCCGCGGCTTCTCGCAGGCCGCCGCCGGCAAGGATTCGCCGACCGACATCCAGAAGATCGGGCCGCAGGTCGAGGACTTCGTCCACAAGCGGCAGGACGCCTACCTCGCCAAGCTCAAGACCCAGGGCCTCGCCGACACCGCGAAGTTCTTCGCCGACCTGAAGAAGAAGCCCGGCATCGTCGCGCTGCCGAGCGGACTCTATTATGAGATCACCAAGCCCGGCTCCGGCCCGAACGCGAAGGCGACGGACACGGTCAAGGCCCACTACACCGGCACGCTGATCAACGGCACCGTGTTCGACACCTCCCGCCAGCCGCGCCAGCCGGGCGATCCGGTGACGCCGGCGGAGTTCGCGCTCGACCAGGTCATCCCCGGCTGGACCGAGGGCCTGCAGAAGATCAACAAGGGCGGCATGATCAAGCTCTACATCCCGCCGCAGCTCGCCTACGGCGACGAAGGCCGCCCCGGCATTCCGCCGGCCTCGACGCTGATCTTCGACATCGAGGTGCTCGACATCACCCCGACGCCCGGACCGGCCTCGCTGACGCCCGCGATCGGTACCGGCAAATAAGTCCGACTGACGCTTTCCTCCGGCCCGTCGCGTTCGGGCGACGGGCCTTTTTGTTGTCCTCGCTCTGCGACACCGATGCCACTTAGGATGGCCACGAAAAGGCACGAAGGGTCCGTGACTCCGTAAGGAACTTCCCGTGCGCCTATAGGCGCGATGGAGACGCGGTCGCAGCCTTGAATTTTTTGTGCCTTTTCGTGGCCAAAAATCCGGGGATCCCTGAATTAACCCGGCTCTAAGTGTGCCGGCGGAGATCGAGCGTGTGCCGGCCTTCCGGTGGAAATTCAACCGCGGGGATCGTGCGGGCGTGACCGATAGTCTGGGGCCAAGGTTCCCAGCGGTCGGCGTGGCGTCGGCGGGCTTCCGCCTCGTCGAGCGGCCGTGCCGGGTAGAGCTGGCCATGCGGGTTCCACACATGCCAGCGCGCGGCGGCGGCGACGGTGAGCGAGGCGCGGTCGACCCACTCCAGCAGCAGCGGCGCATGGATCGGAACGTGCGGATGCAGCGCGGGCAGGAGGAAGAAGGCGCGGAAGCGCACGCCGCCGGCCGCGGCGCCGTCGCCGGTCGGCTGGAACGCGCAGGGGAGTCCGTTCACCAGCAGCGTGCCTTCGTCAAGCAGTGCGGCATCGTCGACGCAGGCCTCCAGGCGATCGAAGCTGGCGTCGACGCTCCGCGACGTGCCGGCGCCGGCGGATTGCTCGCCGAGCAGCGGCCACGCCTCGAGCGCCTGGCGGAAGGTGACGCGGCCGGGGGTGGAGCGGCCCTTCCGGCCCGGGATCGGCGGAAGCACGAATTCCCCGCAGGCCGGGAAGCGCCATTCCCAGAGCGGCCGCAGCCATTCGGGATCGAACGGGATGTCGTGCGCCTGGAGATCGGCGCAGATGGCACGAAGGTCGGACCACACGAACGCCGGCAGGAAGAAACGATCGTGCAGTTCTCCGCCCCAGCGCACGAACGACTCGCGGCACGGATCCACGGCGAGGCGCGCGAGGACGGCGCGCACGAACAGCCCGGTGACCGAGAGCGCGGGCCCGGCCGGATGGGTTTCAAACGCCCGCAATTCCACCAGCCCCAGCCGGCCGTTGCCGGCGGACGGGTTCCAGAGTTTATCCACGCTGATCTCCGCGCGGTGGGTGTTGCCGGAACGGTCCATCAGGAGATCGCGGAACAGCAGGTCGAAGAACGGCAGGTTTCCGGCCGACCCGAAACGCTCGGCGCCGGCGCAGGCGATCTCGAGCTCGTAGAGCGCCTCGAACGTGGACTCGTCGATCCGCGGCGCCTGCGAGCTCGGGCCCATGTACTGGCCGGTGAACGCGTAGCTCAGCCCGGGGTGGCGCTGCCAGTAGCGGATCATCGACGGCAGCAGCGCCGGATGCGCGAAGAACGGCGAGAGCAGGCCCGGCGGGCCGCCGAAGACAATGTGCGCGCCGCCGCCCGTCCCGGTCTCGCGGCCGTTGAACTGCAGCTTTCGCGCGCAAAGGCCGGTCTTCTCCGCGGCGGCGTAGAGCTGCATGAGCTGCGCATGGTACTCCGCCCACGTGCCGCAGGCGGCGACGTTGACCTCGATGACGCCGGGATCCGAGGCGAGTCCGACCACGGTCAACCGCGGATCGGACGGCGGCGCATAACCGGCGAGCACCACGCCGCGCAGGTCGAACTCCGTGAGCGTGTCCTCGATGACCGGGAGCAGCGCGAGGTACGCGTCCATCGTGAGCGGCGGGAGAAAAAGATGGAGCGAGCCGTCTCGGATCTCGGCGGTGAGCGCCCGCCGCAGGTTCTCTTCGGCCAGCTCGCCGAGCGGCAGGCGCCAGCCGAGGAGCGAGTCGCCGGGAAACAGCCGGGCCGACTCCGCCTTCAGGGCCGGCCGCCAGTCGTCGCTCCGCCAGCCCGCACCGTCGTGATCGAGCGGCAGGACGTAGCCGGCGACCGCACCGGGCGGGGCGGCCTCGTGGCAGGGCAGAAGTCCCGCGGCGCTGACGCCGAGCCGCTGGGCGAGGCGGGTGAGGACATCGGCGGCGTTCTTCGTCACGTGGCTGCCGGCCGCCGTGTCGGCGCGCAGCCGCGTGATGTCGCGCCAGAGCGTTTCTCCGTCGGCGCGGCGCTGGATGAGCAGCGCCCACCGCGGCAGCGGTTCGCCGGGATACTGTTTCCCCGAAGTCTCGAGCACGGCGGCGCCCGGGAACGCATCCAGCACGAGCTGGCGCGCGAGGGCGCGGGCGTAACCGAGCTTGGTCGGTCCCAGCGCGGCAGTGGACCACTCCGCGCCGTCGGGCTGCAGCGGCACGAAGGTGGGCTCGCCGCCCATCGTGAGCAGCACGCCGCGGCGGGCGAGCGCGGCCTCGACGGCCTCGCCGCAGGCGAGGATTTTTTCCCACGCGGAAGCGGAGTAGGGCGACATCATGCGCGGGGCTTCACGCCAGTTTCTCCACCACGACGCTGGTGGTGAGCTTGGACGAGACCGGGCCGGACGCGTAGTAGTTGCCCTGGATCGGATTCGCGTTGTCCGCCTGCGCGGCGTGGGCGACCGGGACAAAGGTGTCGTCGCAGAACATGTCACGGGTGGGATCGAGCCCCTTCCAGCCGGCGCCCGGCAGATAGACCTCGACCCAGGCGTGCATCGCGCCCGGCACGGGATTCTTCTCCTCCGGCGGCGGCGGGTCGTAGAGGTAACCGCTGATGAAGCGCGCGGCGAGCCCGAGCGTGCGGCACAGCTCGATCAGCAGCACGGCGGAGTCGCGGCAGGAGCCCGAGCCGAGCGCGAGCGTCTCGGCGGACGGCTGGATCGCGCCCTGCTCGCGGCGCACGTAGGCGATCGAGCGGTGGATCGCGCCGTTCAGCGCGGTCAGGAAGGCCACCGTCTCCTCCGGGGGTTCGGGCAGCTGCGCGGCCAGCCACTCGCGGAGACGCACCTGGGTGCGGTCGAAGGGCGGCGCAAGATACGGTCCCAGCGCGAAGCGGTCGGCGGGCGTGTAGGCGAAGGGAAACTTGGCGGCGGCCGGCCGGAGGAGGAAATCGAACGGGTTGGCCGAGAGCGTCTCGACCTCGCATTCGCTGCGGAGATTGAGGGCGCTGGACTTCTCCCAGAAATGGGCCCACAGCGCGCAGTTGTCCTGCGCGTCGACCGTGGACAGCAGGCGGGCCTGCGGCGCGACGTTGCACTTGAAGCTCCGGAGACGCTGCAGCGGCGTCTCCCGGGGCCGCAGGTAGAGCAGGTGCGGCGCGAACGAGACCTCCCGCGCGTAGTCGTAGCGCGTGTGGTGGGAGATGCGGAGGAGCATGGGACGGGAAGGAATAGCAGATGTCAGGCCGGGCGGCGCCACTCTCGGCGGCGGGTCCGGCGGCGCAACCGCTTTTTCGGCGTTGGCAACGCGGAAGCCGCGCCGTTTGCTGGCCGCGAGCACGCATGCAGCACCCGGACGTCAATCTCTACCTCGTCGGCTTCATGGGCACGGGCAAGACCACCGTGGGCCGCGCCGTCGCCCAGAAGCTGGGCTTCGAGCTGCTCGACAGCGACCACGAGATCGAGCGGCAGCGCCGCCGGCCGATCGCGCAGATCTTCGCGGAGGAGGGCGAGGCGGCCTTCCGCGCGCTGGAGCGGGCATTCATCGAGGACGGCCATCCCGCCAGGCGGCAGGTCGTGGCCTGCGGCGGCGGCCTGGTGGTCCCGCCGGGCATGCTGGAGCTCCTGCAGGCCCGCGGGGTGGTGATGTGCCTGCACGCCTCGCTGGAAACCATCCTGCGGCGCACGCAGGGCAATCCGAACCGTCCGCTGCTCAATGTCGAGGATCCCGAGGAGCGCATCCGGACGCTCTTCGCCGCGCGCGAGCCGGTCTACAAGCGGGCGGGCACGACGATCCTCACCGACGGCCGCCAGCTCGGCGACATCGTCAGCCACGTGCTGCGCGCCTACCGCCGCGAGGCCGCCGACTGGGCGCGGGCCCATCGCGCGGCCGCGGGTTGAAGCCGGCCGCTTCGCCCATGTCCGGCCAGGAAGAGCTGCGGCGCCGCCTGTCGTCCCTCGGTTTCGACGACGTGCGTTTCGCCGCCGTCGGGGACGGCGCGGTGAGCCACCTGCGCGACTGGCTGGCGGAAGGCCTGCAGGCGGACATGGCGTGGATGGCGCGCACCGCGGAGAAGCGGCTGCGCCCGGAGCTTGTCCTGTCCGGCGCGCGGTCCGTGATCATGCTCGGCGTCAATTACTGGAGGGAGGACAAGCCTCCGGCGGGAAACCCGGTCTGGGCGCGCTACGCGCTGCACGATGACTATCACGACACGGTCAAGCCGGCGCTGGTGGCCGCGGGAAAGGCGCTGGAGGAAACCTGCGGCGCGGGCGCCGAAGATTACCGTTATTACGTGGACACCGGTCCGGTGCTCGAACGCGGCTGGGCCGCGCGCGCCGGTCTGGGGTTCATCGGGAAAAATTCGATGCTGATCTCCCGGCGCCACGGAAACTGGCTGCTGCTGGCCGCGATTCTCACGCGGCACGAGTTCGTTCCTGACGCCCCGGTGCGGAAAAAGCTCCGCGAGGCGGAGACGGGCGGCGAGGGCGGCGTCGGCCTTCTCTGCGGGAAGTGCACGCGCTGCCTCGACGCCTGTCCGACGCAGGCCTTTCCCAGGCCCGGCGTCGTCGATGCGCGGCGGTGCATTTCCTACCAGACGATCGAAAACCGCGGGCTCATTCCCCGCGAGCTGCGCGCCGGCGTGGGCAACCGGGTCTACGGCTGCGACGTCTGCCTCGAGGTCTGTCCCTGGAACCGTTTTGCGCACGAGGGCCGGCGGCTCCTGGTGGCCGCGCGGCCGGCGATCGCGGCGCTGTCGCTGCGCGAGCTCCTCGAGCTGACGCCGGAGCGCTTCGCGGAGGTTTTTCGGCGGACGGCGGTCAAGCGTCTCAAGCTGACGGGCGTGCTGCGGAACGCCTGCGTGGCGGCAGGGAATTCCGGACGCACCGACCTGGTCGCTCCGCTGCTCCGGCTGGCGGCGCACGACTCGGCGATCGTGCGGGCGCACGCGGTCTGGGCGCTCCATCGGCTTGGAGCCGCGGCTGAACTGGCCCCGCTGCGGGAACGCGAGCGGGACGTCGCCGTGCTGGCCGAATACGCGGCGGGTTAGCCGGACCGTCAGCCGCCGAAGGCGGTGTTCATCTTCGCCACCAGGCCCGGAGGCGGGCGGACCGGCTTGCCCTGCAGATCGACGAACGCGTGGATCGTCTGGGCCGTCGCGAGCAGCTCGTCGCCGCGCCGGACCTCGTACTCGAGCTTGATGCGCAGCAGCGGCTTTTCCCTCATCGTGGTCACGATCGTGAGGACGTCGTCGTAGACCGCGGGACGCAGATATTTGGCCGAGACCTCGAGGACGGGCAGGCGGAACCCGTCGGCCTCGAGCTGGCGGTAGGGCAGGCCGATCTCCTTGAGCAGGGTGGTGCGGCCGATCTCGAACCACGGGAGATAGCTGCCGTGATAGACGATCCCCATCATGTCGGTTTCCGCATAGCGGACCGTGACGAGCGCGCGCGATTGCAGCATGGGCGGTCGCGGCGCTCAGCGCGCGTCGGCGATTTCCTCGTCCCGGCTGAAGAGCGCGTCGGCCGACTGCTTCCAGCAGTTGCGGCTCGCCCACTCGCGGCCCGCCTGGCCGAGGCGGTGGCGCAGCGGGGTGTCGGTGATGAGCTTTTCAAACGCGGCCGTCAGCTGCGCGGGCCGGTGGGGCGGGACGAGCAGGCCGGTGACGCCGTCGTCCACCGCCTCGCTCACCCCGCCGACCGTGTGCGCGACCACGGGCAGGCCGTGCGCCGCGGCCTCGAGGTAAACGAGGCCGAAGCCCTCGACGCTGTCCCCGTGGTTGATGCTCGTCATCGCGAAGATGTCGGCCTGGTCGTAGATCTCGCTGAGCTCGTCGTCGGGCACGTCGCCGAAGAAGCGCACCGGAAAATCGGCCTTCGCGGCCGCGGTGCGGAGGGTGGCCTCGTAGTTGCCCTTGCTCTGGCTGCCGACCAGCCAGTACTCGACCCGGCGCCGGAATTCGGGAGCGAGCCCGAGCAGCGCCTGAAGCGTGATGAGCTGTCCCTTGCGCGGATGCAGCCGGCCGACGGTGAGGACGACGAGCCGCGATTTCGACGCGGTGGAGGCGGCGGGCACGACCGCGAAATCGGCGCGCAGGGCTCCGGGCGTGAGGAAGGTCTTGCCCTCGGCCTCCGGAAAATTCCGGCAGAGGAGGTCCTGGGTGTAGCGCGACAGCGTGCTGATGCGGGTCGCGCAGCGGATCAGGCGCCGCGTGTACCAGCGCGTGAAGGGATTCCGGGCGAAGCGCAGGATCTCGGAGCCATGGAAGGTCAGCACGAGCCGGTGCGGGCGGAACGCGTGGAAATACTGCAGCAGCATCATCGCCAGCATCGGTCCCGGCTCGGGCAGGTAGACCGTGGCGTACCGCAGGCGGCGCCGCTCCCGCACAAGCTGCCAGGCGAGACGCAGCTGGCACATGAGATCGTGGGTCCCCTTCAGCGGCAGGCGCCGGAGGCGGAACGGCCAGTCCTTTTCCACCGCGGGAGGCGCGGACTGCGCCCAGACCTCGACGTCGTACCCGAGGCTGGCGGAGGCCTTGGCGATTTCCTCCGTAAACGTGGCAATCCCACCGCGTTTCGGGAAAAACTCGTGGGTGATGAGGAAAACCGGCTGCGAAGTGGCGGAGGCGCGCATGCGCGAGGGAGGCGGTCGTGGCTGGCGGGACAGGCTGGTGCCCGGGCGGGCGGGAGGCAAGGCTGGCGAATGGAGCGCCGGCCTGCCGGAAAGGTTCCGGGCGGCCGGCGCGCGGGAGGGAATCTGCGGCATTTTTGAAACTCCCCGCCGGAACCAAAGGGCACCCCCGGTGACGATGGCCTGCAACCTGCATTAACCCCCACCGCGACGTGCAGTTACCCGTGATCGGCAAAGAAATGGGTTTACAAGCAAATCCCCCCTGACTTACAAGGAGCGACAATGGCAGATGCAGCTCAGCCCGCCTCGGGCACCAACAAGCCCTTTCTGGCTTCGCCCAAGCCTTTTGCGCCTGAAGACGAAGCCGCGCTGCGCGAGGCGCTGAAACGCTGCTCTCCCTCGACTTTCGAATCCGCCAGCCAGTTCCGCAAGACGGGCAACCCCGAGCACTTGCCAGCGGTGGTCATCGGCGTGATCGAGCGGTTCGTCGAGCCCGACCTCCGCATCAAGCTGAAGGATGCGGACGACGATCTCCGCCTGATCGAGGACCTGGGCATCGATTCCCTCACGATGATGGAAATCGTGATCCTCGTGGAGGATGTGCTCCAGATGTCGATCAACAACGACGAGCTGCGCAACCTTCGCACGGTCGGAGACGTGAAGACGTTCATCGACTGCAAGGTCCGCGGCCTGGTGCTCCCGAAGCCCACCAAGTTCCTCCCGATCGAGCAGATCGCCGCGATCATGCCGATTCAGCCGCCGTTCCTTTTCCTCAACGAGGCCTCGGTCAGCTCGAACGGCGCCAACGCGAAGTACAAGATCACCGGCCAGGAGTTTTTCCTGCAGGGCCATTTCAAGGACAACCCCGTGATGCCGGCGTCGATCATGCTCGAGGCGCTCGGCCAGCTCGGGGTGCTGTACCTGCTCGAAGGCACGCAGACCGAACCCGGCAAGGTCGTCAGCCCCGCCACGATTTTCTTCACCGGCTGCGAAGGCGTCCGCGCCCACCGCATGTGCCGGCCGGGTGACATTCTCACGCTCTCGATCAAACCCAAGCGCATGAAGATGCCGCTGGCGACGTTCGAGGGCGCGATCCGCGTCGGCCAGGAAAAGGCCGCGATCGCCGAGGAGATCACGCTGACCTTCGGCTACGCCGAGGCCCAGGCTCAGCCCGAGCTGAGCGCGCTCGAGCATCCGACGCTGAACGGAGTCGAGACGCCGGCGCCCACGCCGCTCCGCGCGGCCGTGAACGCCTGAGGACGGGCGGCTTGCCGTCCGTTTTTTCGGGGCGAGGAAATTCCCACCTCCCGCGTTGACCGCGGAGGAATTGGCGGCATGTAGGAGCCTGCAAACCTTATCGCGGGCGCGACCCGCCGGCGCCCGACTCCGGCCGCGCCTTTCCCACGCATGCCCAAAGTCTATATCACCGGTCTCGGCTTCATCACCAGCATCGGCAACGACATTCCCAGCGTGACCCGGAGCCTCCGCGAGATGCGGCACGGCTTTGAGCTTTATCCCCCCTTCCAGAAGCCGGACATCCCCGTCAAGGTCGCCGCGCCGGTCCGCGGTTTCTTCACCGACTCCACGGACGCCGAGGACTGGACATTTCCCTCGCCCTACACGCTGAAGCGCGAGGTCCTGCGCGGGATGGCGCCGCACGGGGTCTACGCCTGGTGCGCGATGCAGCAGGCGATCACGGATGCGAAGCTGTCCGACGCCGAGGTGTCCAACGCCGACACCGGTCTCTACGCGGCGTCCGGCGGCTCGCCCTACCTGATGGCGTACATGCTGCAGCGCATGCACGCGCAGGGCGTGATGAAATGTTCGCCGCTCGGGATCGTCGCCGCGATCTCGGGCACGGTGAACTTCAACCTCGTCGCGCATTTCCGGATCAAGGGCGCGTCCTGCGGGTTTTCCTCGGCCTGCGCGTCGTCCTCCCATGCGCTCGGCTACGCCTTCGACGATCTCGTGCTCGGCCGCCAGAAACGCATGTTCGTCGTCGGCGCGGAGGACGGCAACGTCGACGCCATCCTGCCGTTCGCCGGCATGCGCGCGCTTTCGCTGCAGACCGATCCCTATCTGGCCTCGCGTCCCTTCGACACGGCGCGCGACGGCTTCGTCGGCACGGGCGGCGCCGTTGTCCTTGTGCTGGAGTCCGAGGACGAGGTGCGGCGCCGCGGCAGCAAGGTTTACTGCGAGGTCGCGGGCTGGGGCCAGGCGTCGGACGGCTATAACGTCGCCATCTCCCATCCCGAGGGCCACGGGCTGCGCGCGGCGATCCAGCAGGCGCTGAAGTCCACGGACACCGCGGCGGAGGCCGTCGATTACGTGAACGCCCACGCCACCTCCACGCCGATCGGCGACTCGTCCGAGGCGAAGGCGCTCAAGGCGGTCTTCAAGACCCCGGCGGCGCGCCCGGCGATCAGCAGCACCAAGGCGCTCACCGGCCACGGGCTCTCCCTCGCGGGCGCGATGGAAAGCGGTTTCTGCGCGCTGGCGATCCGCGACGGCTTCATGCCCGGCTCCGCGCACATCACCAAGCTCGACCCGGAGTGCGAGGGGCTGAACATCATCCGCTCGACCCTGCCGGCGCGCCCGAATGTCGTGCTCAACAATGTGAGCGGCTTCGGCGGCGCCAACGTCTGCCTCGTCTTCAAGCAGGCCAGCTGACCTTCCCGTGTCCGCGACGCGCCTCTCCGTCCTTTATCCCACGGCCTTCGTGACCGGGGCGAGCGCGGGCCTCGGCCGGGCCTTCGCCGCGATGCTGCTGACCGAGGGCGTGCGCGTCTGGGGAACCGCCCGCGACGCGTCCCGCCTCGGCGAGCTGACGGCGCGTCATCCCCAGCTCTTCACCGCGGTGCCGCTCGACCTGGCCGACGCGCCCGGCGCCACGGCGGGTTTCCGCCGCGCCGCCGAGGCCGCGGGCGGCGGGTTCGATCTCGTGGTCCAGAACGCCGGCTTCGGCGGCGCCTTCGGGGAATTTCCCGCCGGCGACTTCGCAGCCTGGCGGGCGCAGCTCGACGCGATGCTGGTGAACACCGCGCAGCTCAGCCACGAGGCGCTGCGCGGCATGCGGGCGCGCGACCGCGGCTGCCTCGTGCACATTTCCTCGATCGCGGGCGAGTTCCCGCTGCCGTTCATGAGCGGCTACAACGTCGTCAAGGCCGGGCTCTCCGCGCTGAGCGAAAGTTTAATCTTTGAAACGCGCGGGACGGGTGTCACGGTCGTCGACTTCCGCCCGGGCGACTACCGCACCGCCTTCAACCAAGCCATGCAAGCCAGCACAACGGCCCCCGCCGCCGCCGACCCGCGCCTGGCGCGCGCCTGGCTGGTGCTGGAGACCCACCTCGAGGCCGCGCCGCCGCCGGTCCGGGCCGCGGCCGACCTGCGCCGCGCGCTCCTGCGGCGGAAAAGCGGGATCGTGCGATCGGGCTCCTTCTTCCAGGCGCAGCTGGCCCCGCTGCTGGCGCGCCTCGCCCCCAAGGCGCTCGTCCGCGAGGCGACCGCCCGCTATTTCGGATCCTGACGTGTCGAAAGTCCGCATCCTCGTGCTGACCTCGAGCACCGGCGCCGGTCACGACGCCCGCGCCGAGGCCTTTGCGGAATGGTGTTTCCAGCTCTACCGGCACGACATCGACGTGCGCATCGAGCAGATGCTGGAGAAATCCTCGGTCGTGAACCGGGCCGGCGTGAACTTCTACAACCGCATCCAGAAGGCGGCGCCGTGGGTCCACATCTGGTTCTACACGGTGGTGGAGATCCTCAGTATCCTCAACCGGCGCAAGGTCACGTTCGGCGCGCGCTACTATCTGGAGGTGCTCCGCGAGTACCAGCCCCACCTCGTCTTCAGCGTGCACGACTGCCTCAACCGCGGCTATTTCCAGCTCGCCCGCGAGGTGCTCGGCGCGGACAAGGTCCGCTGCGCCACGTACTGCGGCGAGTTTTCCGGCGGCTGGGGCTATTCGCGCAACTGGATCGAGCCGACCGTCGACCTCTATTTCTCCCGCACGCCGACGGCCCGCGACTATGCGGTGAAGAAGGGCATTCCGCCGGACCGGAACCGCGTGCGCGGCTCCCTCATGATGCCGCACGCGCACCTCGAGGTGCTCAGCCCGGTCGACCGCCGGGTGTTCCTCGACAAGCGCCTCGGCCTGAAGCCGGACCTGTTCACGGTCTTCCTCGCCACGGGCGGCAACGGCGCGAACAACCACTTCGACCTGCTCCCGGCGCTCGTCCGGCACGCCGACCGGATCCAGGCGATCGTCATCTGCGGAAAGAACAAGCAGACCTACAACGAGCTCGTGCACTGGCGCGCGAACCACCCGGAGTTCAACTGCCACGTCGAGGGCTTCTCCGAGATCGTCCACCTGCTGATCCAGGTCAGCGACGCCATCGTCACCCGCGGCGGCACGACGACCTGTGCCAAGGCGCTCCATTTCCGGTGCCCGATCATCTTCAATGCGTTTGGCGGGATCATGCCGCAGGAGGAGCTCACCTGGAAATTCTTCCGCAACGGCGCCGCCTCGGAGAAAATCGAGGACGCCGCCGACTTCGCGCACCTGATCGACACCTGGATGGCGGACCCGGCGGCCTACCAGCAGGTCCGGGACAATTTCCTCCGGCTGCGCTACGAGGAGGATCCGACGATCCTGATCGACGAACTCGTCGGCCTGGCCAACGAGACCGCCGCCGTGGAGCTGAAGCGCTATCCGTTTCCGCCCGAGTAAGGCGTCCGATCGGTTTCGCGCAGAGGCGCAGAGACCGCGGAGTTCAGCCATCCGATCAAAGGCCGGGCCTCTGCGGTCTCCGCGTCTCTGCGCGAAACCGGCCTTTCTTCAGCGTGGCTTCGTGATTTCCACAAAGCAGGTCACCACCGGAACCTGGCCGCCGTAGCACCAGTTTTCCGGCGCGAAGTCCGGCTCGCTGCGGGCGGAGGTCACGGGATACCCGGCGAAAAGACGCTGCAGCTCGGCCACGCTGAAATAGCGGACGCCGTCGGCGAAGGGACGCGGCTCGCGCGAGCAGTCGGTCGTGACGAGCAGCCGCCCTCCAGGTGCGAGGAGGCGGTACATCTCGACGAGGGCCTGCTCCACGGCGGGGATGTGCTCGATGACCGACAGGGAGACGATGCAGTCGAACGAGGCGTCGGGGAGGCCGGTATTGGTCAGGTCGAGGTTCTTCACCTGCAGGCCGTGCCGGCGCATGAGTCCGACCCAGGTGAAATAACCGGCCTCGGTCGGCTTGCGGGGAGCGAGGCCGAGGCGGCGCAGCAGGCTTTTCCGGGCGCGCGCGCGGAGCAGGTCGGATACCGTGACCTGCGGATGCCGGCGGCTCAGGTGCAGCCCGAGGTAGGTGTTGAACGCGCCGGTGTCGAGGATCCGGGCGTTGGCGGGCAGACCGGCCATCGCGTCCAGCACCCGGAGCAGTTCCCAGTCGCGCATCCGCACCGGAAAAGGGTAGTCGGGGCCGACCAGGTCGAGGATTTCACGGTCGTACTGCGCGAGGCGCTCGAGTTCCCGGGGCTGCAGGTCGCTGCGGCGATAGAAATTCATTTCAAGTCGGCAAAGGTCGAGGCTCCACGCCCCATCCATGCCCGGCGAGAGAAAAATAGGGGCTCCGACAGGAGCATGGCCGAGGGTATCGTTCTCGTTCCTCTTTCTCGTTCTCTCTCCGGCCGGGGCCGGAAATAGGGAACGGGCACGAGAACGATGAATTGGGAATGGCCGGAAAGGAGGACACTCTCCTCCGCGTCACCGGGCCTTGAAAGGAATCGGAAAGACGAAGCTCATCCCGATGAGCTCGCCGTTTTTCCGGCCCGGCGTGAACTGCCACTGCCGGACCGCGGCGAGAGCGGCTCCTTCCAGGATCGGTTCGCTCGCGGAAATGACCTTCGCCTTCGCGACGTGGCCCGAGGTGTCGATGATCACGGCGACCTCCGCGGCCGGCGGTGCGGACAGCGGCGTGCGCGGCGGAAGCTCCGGCGCCACGTACTTGGTGAGGCGCGGCGGATCATAGGCGTCGCTCGTCGACATCAGCCCGATCGGCTCACCGAAGGCCTCCTCGCTCTGCGCGCGGCGGTGGCGCTGCTCGGGGGTTTCGTTCTCGGTGCGCGCCGGGGTGCGGGTGATGGCGTTGATCTGCTCCACCTCGGCCGAGTGGGTTTCCAGCTCGGAGGCGCAGCCGGCCAGGCCGAGGCCGAGCAGAAGACCGACGAGAGCGGAGGCGGTGTGGCATCTCATTTTCGAAGTGGAGCGCGAGGGTTTGGAGAGGTGAATCCGGGATGCTGCTCAGGAGCGCGGCACCGGCGGATAGGCCGGATAGGGACTCACGTCGCCCTGCCCGTTGTAATCGTAGTCGTGAAAAATCCCGTGCGCCGCGGAATCGCTGGTGCGCACCGTCGCAGGACGATCCGTGCGCGACAACGCGTGGGTGCAGCCGGCGCCGACCACCGCCACCGCGAGCGCGAACAGGCAAAGGGAGGAGCGAAGCGCTTTCATGCCGGGAATGCCTCGCATCGTGGCGCCGGCGGAGGCCGAGGCAAATCTTATGCACGGCCAACGACCATCGCGAGTCACCCATAGCGGACGAGGTAACGAGGCCGTTTCCTTTTGAAATCCCAAGGCGGATTCCGGCATCGAACTTGTCCCATGGGAGAGCGCGACTTCTGGGTCGCATTCCCGAAGGCCGACAGGTCGTCACCCTATCTGCCAAAAAAAGCTGAAAGATCCGACCGGCGGACGACGTTCCTAGTCGTCAAGAGTTGAACTCCATACCCCCGCTTCCGTGCCTCGAATCGGCGTCGCCGAAGTCACAGCCGTGCAAACTTTCCGTAAGATTGCGCCGGCTGGATGAGGTCCGCTTGACAGGGCTTCGTCCGTTCGGCGATGGCTCGTGGCCGTCGGACTCCAGCTGACTGTTTATGAATGCCCCTGTGCGCCACGCGTCCGCCGCGTTGCCCAGCTCCTCTCCCGCCGCACCTGAGGCGCCGCGGGTGGGCCGCGTGCTCATCCTCGAGGCGGACCAGTTTTGTGCGGACATGCTGCGACAGATCGCTGCCCGGGCTTTTCCGCAGGCGAGCCTCAGCCTCGTCAATCGCGTGAGTCTCGCCGCCGCGATGATCGCTATCGCCTCTGTCGATCTCCTGCTGACCGGCCTTTACCTGCCGGACGGCGACATCATCGACTTCCTCGCCGCGAGCCTCGGCCAGATCCCGTTTCCCCGGGTGCTGGTGGTGACGGCCTGCCAGGAGCAATGGGTCCTGCAGAGCCTGCGCCAGCTCGCGGTCGAGGGCGTGTTCGACACGGTGAGCGAGGGCGGCGACCAGCTCGGTGAAGCGCTGCGCACCGTCGCGATGGGTTGCAGCTACTGGAGCGCCGCGACGCTCGAGCACCTCCGGCGGCAGCGCGCGGCGCCCAACGCCTACTGGCGCCTGCTGACTCCCTCGGAGCAGCGGATCCTCGCCGTGATCGGCGACGGCTGCGACGACCAGAGCGCCGCCGAGCGGCTGCAGATGAAACCGTCCTCGGTGCAGAGCGCCCGGCGTGAGATCCATCGCAAGCTCGGCGTGCAACACAAGGGCGACCTCGTGCAGCTCGCCGTGCAGAACGGTTTCGTGCGCTTTGGTCCGGCGGGCGTTTCGCGGCCGGGCTTTTCGATCCTGCAGGCGGCCTGCCATCAGGCGAAGCGGGACTTGAAGCAGTAGGCACAAAGGCGGACTGCGACCACCGGGCGCGGTTTTTGAGTCACTGCCAGCGGTCGAAAGATGACGGCAGTTTAGTCGCACCAGGCAGTTGGTCGCAGGAGGTTTCGCCCAAAAGAGAAAAGGGTAATTCCCCATTCAGCCCCCCTAAATTTAGGGGTCCGCGATGCTTTCCCCGACACGCGGGAAAGAAAGCATGGGTTCGTGAAGACATCGCTTTCCAGGGGCGCAGACTGCACGGGAATCGTTTCGGTCCCGCCAAAAGCGCGTCTTCTGGTTCTTCCGTCGGGCGGCGATGCGCGGAATTTCGCCCGCAGAATTTTCTGATCCTTCCCTCCGTCTATCGAACCCTCCTCTCCCGTCATGAAACTTTTTCGAGTTTTCCTTTTGCTCGCGCTAGCCGCCGCTGTTGCACCGGTTTGTCTCCGCGCGACAACGACCACTTTCACCACGAGCGGGACGTGGACCGTGCCGTTCGGCGTTTTCAGCGTGGACGTCCTGGTCGTCGGTGGCGGCGGCGGCGGTGGTCTGGATGTCGGTGGCGGCGGCGGTGGCGGCGGTGTCATCCACAACAGCAGTTTTTCGGTGACTCCCGGAACCACGCTTACGGTCACCGTCGGTAACGGCGGCGCAGGGGGAAACGACAATATCAATTATCCCACGAACGGAGGGAATTCGGTTTTCGGCAGCCTGACCGCGGTCGGAGGCGGCTACGGTAATTCTTATGACAGCACGACGAGCGCCGGCTCGGGCGGTTCAGGCGGAGGCGGCGCTTCGCAAATCGACGTCGGTGGCAGTGCCGCGGGCGGGTCCGGCACGAGCGGCCAAGGAAATGGCGGCGGCAGCGGAGTCAGTAGTTTTTCCGTCGCTTCGGCCGGCGGTGGTGGCGGCGCGGGAGGCGCTGGAAGCAACAGCTCCGGAAACAATGGCGGCAATGGTGGAGCAGGCTTCACGTTCGGCGGAATCGTGTATGGCTCCGGAGGTGGCGGCGGCGGCTACGGGCCGGGTGGTGGCTCGGCCGGAACGGGGGGGACCAATGCTGGCAATGGAGCTGCGGGTGCGGATGCGCCGGGCACCTCTGCGGTGGCCAACCGCGGTGGCGGTGGTGGTGGCATGGGCCCATATGATACGACCGGCAGTCACGGTGGTGCGGGTGGGTCCGGCGTCGTCATTGTCACGTGGACTCAGCCGCCGACGAGCCTGGCGACCTTCACGTCCAGCGGATCCTGGACGGTCCCCACGGGAGTAAGCGCGGTGGAGGTCCTCGCGGTGGCCGGCGGCGGCGCTGGCGGCTTTGCGGGTGGCGCCGGCGGTGGCGGGGGAGGTGGCGTGGTTGACAATGCCAACTACTCCGTAACGGCCGGGACGACCATTGGCGTGACGGTCGGTGCGGGCGGCACGAACACCGGTTCCGCGAGCGGCGACAATGGGGGAGATTCCATCTTCGGCACGATCACAGCCACTGGTGGTGGCGGTGGCGGCTCCTACAACAGCGGCCGCAACGGTTCCGGCGGTGGCTCGGGCGGTGGCGGGGCGGGCCCGAAAGCCGTTCCGGACTACACCGGTTATTCGAGCACGGGTGGGAGTCGGGTTTCCGGCCAGGGCAATGTCGGCGGCCGCGGCATGGAGACTCTTGACGGTTACGCCGGAGCCGGTGGCGGAGGTGCCGGCAGCGCCGGGGGAGACGCGTACACTACGGACGACCCTGCCGTCGCCGGTGGCGACGGTGGCAACGGAATTTCCAACAGCATCAGCGGATCGGCCGTGACGTACGCCGGCGGCGGCGGTGGTGGCAGCGGCGGCGCGAGCATCGGTGGTACCGGCGGTTCCGGCGGCGGTGGCTCCGGCGGTCCTTCACCGACGGCCGGGACGGCGAATACCGGCGGCGGCGGCGGCGGCGGCACGATTTTCACCCATGGCGGCGCCGGTGGATCGGGCATCGTCATCGTCAAATGGATTAAGCAGACGCCCATCATTTCCAGCGCCACCTCGGCGGTGAATACCCTTGGCAGCTCGTTCAGCTATACCCTGACGGCGTCGGAGACGCCGACGAGCTACAGCGCGAGCGGGCTTCCGGCCGGCTTGAGCATCAACACCTCGACCGGCGTGATTTCCGGCACGCCGACGACGGCGGGAGTCTACACGGTCACGCTCGGCGCCACGAATGTCGTCGGGACGGGAAATCTCACCCTCACGATCACGGTCGTCGGCCTGGCCACGCTGACGGACACGTCCGATTTCGAGACGGGCAGCAGCTATACGTCGGGCGACGTGAACGGCCAGCAGAACTGGTCCGCCACGGCCTCGCTCGCCACCGTGAGCACGGACGATGCGAACGGCGGCTCGCGCAGCCTCAAGCTGGCGGGCAGCGCCACGCCGGCGACAGCGACGAAGTACTTCAGCTCGAGCGGCAGCCCGTCAGTGATGTTTCTCGATTTGTACGCGAAGCCGGTGGCCGCGACGTCCGCCGCCAACTCGAGCCTCATCCAGACGGAGAGCGCCTCGGTTGGCTTCCAGATTTCGAGCGGGCAGGGCGAGGTCTATGTCTTCGATGGCGCCGGCTCGAACACGTGGGTCGGAACCGGCATCAAGTTCGACCTCAACGGCAGCAACCAGGCGACCAGCTGGCTGCACCTGACGCTCCGCGAGGACTACACGCATCACAAGTGGGACGTGTACGTGAACGGCGTCCTGGCCGAGTACGACCTGGCGTTCTCGAACACCAGCGAAAGCTACTTCCGCCTTCTCACGCTGAAGGGCCACGCCTCGGCCACGACCTACTTCGACGACGTCGTCGCCCAGTCGGCCAATCCGCTGTTCACCGACGCGGACAAGGACGGCATGCCCGACTCCTGGGAGACCGCCCACGGCCTCAGCACCTCGACCGACGACCGCAACAGCGACCACGACGGCGACGGCCGGACGAACATCGAGGAATACTTCGCCGGCACCGATCCCAACAACGCCGATGTGACCGCTCCGACGGCGCCGTCCGCTCTGGCCGTGACGCTGACCACCACCACGACGGCGACGCTGACCTGGACCGCCGGCACCGACAGCGGTGCGGGGACCTCCGGGGTCGCCGGGTATAACCTCTACCGCAACGGCGTGAAGGTGAACTCCTCGCTGGTGACGGCGCTGACCTACACCGACACCGGCCTGACCGCGGGCGCCAGCTACACTTACACGGTCAAGACGGTCGACCTCGCCGGCAATCTTTCCTCCGCCGCCAGCCTGCCCGTCACCACCGCCGCCACCGGCGGATTCGAAGTCTTCACCCCGCTGCCCTGAAGCGCGCCGAATCCCTGCACGCCCGTCTTCAACTTCATCCCACTCGTCCCATGAGCAAACTCACCGTTGCAATCTCCCTTGTCATGCTGGTCCCCGCCGCCTGGGCCGCGGACGCCAACCCCGGACCGACCGCCGCCATTCCCGCCCACGGGACCGCGACCGCAACGGCAGGAACCAATTCGACGGCGCTCACCTCGGCCGCCCTGCTGCAGCGTTACGATCAGGCCACGGGTCAGGAAGCGACGACGCTCCTCGCGCAGTATCACGCCCAGGAGGAGGCGCTCTTCCAGCAACGCGCGACGGCCTATGAGCAGATGAACGGCAAGTCTCCCGACGAGCGACGCCAGATCTGGGTGGCGATGATCGCCCAGCAGCGCGCGGCGCTGGCCGAGCATCGTGCGCTCGGTTTGCGCCTGAACGCGGCACTCAAGGACGAGAAGGAAAAAGCCGCGGCTGCCGAGCTCGCGGCGCCGAAGAACGGCGGCACACCGATCCAACCCCGCTGAGCCACTTCAACCCGCTGCTCCCATGCGCTCTTTCCTGCTGCTTCTTGCCGCCCTCGCGGGCGTGGTTCCGGCCTTCGCCCAGAAAAGTCCGAAGGAGAACGCCCAGATCTGGCTCGGGCTGAACACCTCGATCTACGCCGCGGCGGACTATTCGCTGCATCTGGAATCCACCTTCCCCGGCGAGAGCGATCCCCTCTCGTCGACCACCTACACCAACGAGGTGAACCTGAGCACGGCGGTCTCCCCGGGCGATCTGCGGACGCACATCTATCCCGGACGCGAATACCTCCTTCACGTCTACTCCAGCAACTGGACCACCGCGGATCTGCACTTCGACGTCCCGGCCGGCTACACGCTTAACCTCGGCTACGAGGACCAGGGACGCACGCCGGCCTCGAGCTTCCTGGCTTCAAGCAGCACCATGGGGCTCACCTACACGGTTTCCATCGAGGTCGACCCGGATGACGGCAGCGGCCAACTGGCGCTCGGCTATGCCCGCTCACCTCGGATCGACGACGTGACCTGGAGCATCAGTCTCGGCAGCACGAACGATGGCCGCTCGGCGGGCGTGCTGCGCTGGCGCGACACCACGGTCAGCTCGGACCTCCTCAATTCGCTGAGCCTGGTCTATGTCGATCCGGTCAGCGACGAGGTGCTGGTCGAACGTGAGAGCAACGGCGCCGTCAAATACATCAGCACGCCCAAGGGCCAGCTGCGCATCTTCCGCAACAGCGACCCCACGACCGGATATGAGGTCAGCATCTACACGCCGCTGGATGTTCCCGGCAGCGGGCGGGACTTCACCGGTTACACGCCGTACATCACCTACACGATCTCCGCCGCGAGCGGTGGCGGCGTTCAAATCACGCGGCATCAGGACGCCGATGAAACCTGGGTGCTCACGTCCACGACCCTGACGTCGACCACCGGCAGCCGGGTCACCGAATACACGTCCACGGCCAACACGCCCGTGACGGGCGAGCGCCAGGAGGACCTCAAGGTCTACTACAGCGGCGACAGCGCGCATCCCGCGACGTTCCTTCGGCGGATCTACAAGACCTTTAGCTGGGGTGAGGAACTCCTCAGCGAAACGTCCGACCCAAGTGGGGCTGCGCTTACTACCACCTACGACTACTACAGCTCCGGCTGGGCGAGTTCCGGTTCCTCGCTTTCCGGCAACGCCGGCAAGCTCGCCTCGGTCGTGCACCCAGACGGCTCGTGGGAGAAATACGATTACTACGACACCGAGGCGCGCTGGGGCCAGTTGAACCACATCTACCGGCCCTGGCAGAGTTCGCCGAGTTCCCCGAGTTCGGCGAGCACCTCGAACTGCGCGCTGACGACGCTGCTCTACCAGGCGCGGCGTTCGCTCTACGAGGAGATCCCATCGGGCACGCAGACCTACGTCAATGGGACGCAGGTGGGCGGCTCGTCCGGGACTTACTCCTTCGGTACGCAGAGCGATTACGACGATTCGCCCTACAACACGCCAATCCGGACCGACACGATCGTTACCTCGACCAGCGGCAGCGCCTCGCTGACGACCGTCCGCAAGGTTTTCGATGCGGGTGTCATTCCCTACACCGGCGGCACGGTGGGTTCCTCGCACCTGAGCAGCGCCGTGGTGGCCAACCCCGCGCTCGCGGGCCGGCTCTATTCGGAAACCCGTCCGGACGGCACCCGGACCTCCGCGGCCTACGAGATCGGACACTGGGTCAGTTACTTCGTCGCCTCCACCTCGATGTGGGACAGCTATAGCTTCTCCCCGCACGTCGTGGATGCCTGGTGGGCCGAGGTGTACATCAACGGCAACAGCACCGCGGTCGACGGTTCCGACAGCACGCCGCTTTCGAGCATCACTTGGGACACCGCGGAGATGTCGGGTTCGGTCACGCACGCGATCGAGCCGGTGTACCTCACGCCGAACCGTTCGCTTCGCAAGGACGTCTATCGCTCAATTGACGGTACCTATCTTCAGGAGGTCACTTACGTCTACGCCGGCTCGGGAAACTTCAAGATGATCTCTTGGAAGACCACGACTTTTGACCAAGGGCTCTGGGTGGTCTGTGAGGATTCCACCGGTTCGAAATCGGTGCGCACCTATTCCAATGGCCGTGTCACCTCCGAGACGGCCGGCGACGGCACGAAGATGGAATACACGCTCGACGATCTCTTCCGCGTCGAAAATGCCCGGCGGACCGGCGTCTCCGCGACGAGCGGTTACGCGGCGCAGGGCAATGTCGACACCGCTTACACTTATGATGCGGCCGACCACGTTCTGACGACGACCACCACGGGGGGAAGTCTGTCCCTTGGAGCTTCCGCCACGTACGATCTGGTCGGCCGAGTGACGAGCCAGACCGATACGACGGGGCTCACCACCAATTATGAATACGCCTTCGACGGCACCAATGGCGGCAGCATTGTGACGACCAAGCTCCCCGGGCATACGACCATGAATCCCCGCGACCAGGTGGTTGCCACTTGGCGCGACGGTTCGGCCAAGTCGGTCACCGGGGCCGCTGTGGTGAATCAGTACGCCGAGCGGACTCTGAGCAGCGGTTCCGGCGAAAGTGGTTTCTTGGTGACGACTACTTACACGCTGCGTTCGTCCGATCTCTCCAGCCCCACTTCGGCCCCGCGCTGGCAGAGTGCCGTCACCGACTGGGCCGGCCGCCCCGTGCGGAACGAAGCACCGGCCTACAGCAGCGGGACGTTTACCAAGTCCTACGCCTATTATTCCACGGGTCAGCTGAAGAAAACCACCGAGACCGGTCTGGCTCCGACTTACTATCAGTACGACGGCCAGGGCGCTTTGAAGTACACCTGGCTCGACGTCGACAACGACACCAACGACGCGAGCCCCAGCCCGGAGCTCTCCGGTCCCGACCGCGTCACTAGCGTCCTGAACGATTTCTACGACGCCGGCAGCGGACTCTGGTATCAGCGCTCGCGGTCCTACGTCTACAATCAGGCCAGCAGCTCGACCGCACTCCTGCTTTCCGAGCAACGGACTCAGCTTGTGCCTTATCCGGGCAGCGGCACCGATTTCGACAACCGCAAGGTCCGGACCGAGCAGCACAGCTTTGACGTCAGCGGGAACGAGACGGTCCGGACTCTCCTGGCTGATCCGTCCACACGAATCAGCACCGTCACGACCAATCTCCCGGACTCCTCGACCGATGATTTGGTGACTGCGTTCAACGGCCTGACGGTGGCCCACCGCACGGCGCAGAATCTCACGACCACGTTCGGCTACGACGATCTGATGCGTCCCGTCGCGCAGACCGATCCCCGGCTCGGCACTGCCACCACGGCCTACTACACCTCAGGCACCGGTGCGCTCGGACAGGTCTCTTCGGTTACCGACGCAGCGAGCAACGCCACCTCCTACGATTACGACTCCACCACCGGCCGGCTCGCCAGCACCACCAACGCACTCGGGAAAATCGCCTACTGCAGTTACAACGTCCGGGGGCAGGTCACCCGCATGTGGGGCGACACAACTTATCCGGTCGAGTATGCCTTCGACGACTATGGTCAGCAGACGACGATGAGCACGTTCCGCGGCGGCTCCGGCTGGACGGCTTCGACCTGGCCGTCGAGTCCGGGCACAGCCGACACGACCACCTGGGACTACGAGAACGCCACGGGCCTCCTGCTCTCCAAGACCGACGCCCAGAGCCACGAGGTCGACTACACCTACACCGCGCGCGGCCAGCTCGCCACCCGCACGTGGGCGCGCGGAACCGTGGCGACCTACAGCTACGATTCCTCCACCGCCGAGCAGACGGGCATCAGCTATTCCGACAGCACCCCGGCGATCACGTACACGTACAACCGCATGGGCCAGACCGCCACGGTGGCGGACGTCGCCGGCACGCGGACTTTCGACTACAGCACGAGCACGACGTCCCTGAATTCCGAGACTTTCCCCAGCTACTTCGAAGCCCGGGTCCTCAGCCGCAAGTACGATTCCACCACGACGGGCGCGCACGGCCGCAACACGGGCTTCACCCTGTCTGGCGCCAGCGGGAGCGGCACCGACAATGACGTGAGCTACACCTATGACAGCACCGGCCGCTTCTCTGGACTCTCGACCCCGAGCTCTGGACCAGCCTTCACCTACGCTTTCACGTCCGGCTCAAATCTCGTCGCCAGCATCGCCGAGACCTCCGGCTGGACGGAGACGAACACCTACGAGACGCACCGCAATCTCCTGACCGAAATCAAGGGCCAGTTCGGCAGCCCGGTGAAGGCGCAGTTCGACTACGCGCACGACGCGCTGGGCCGGCGGGAGACCGTGGTCGACACCGGCGAAATCTTCGCCCGCTACGACAGCAGCGCGATCACCACCCATTATGGCTACAACGACCGGAGCGAGGTGACCTCGGCGCAGAGCTACTACGGCACCAGCACGACGGACACGACTTACCCGATGGCCGGCCGCGGCTGGGCGTACGCCTACGACAATATCGGCAGCCGCACCTCCTCGACGGTGATCGGCACGAGTTCGGGCGACACCCACACCACGACCTACACGAACAACAACCTGAACCAGGTGACCGCCCGGGCCGGTCCCGGCTCGCTCGAGGTCTCGGGCCTCGCGCCGACCAGTGCCACGGTGACGGTCAACAGCGCCTCGGTCACCCGGCAGGGCGAGTACTATTACAAGAACGTGACCGGATCTGCTTCAACCTGGACTTCCTGCGCGGTTACCAGCAGCGCCGGGGGCTCCGACACCCGCTACGGCTTCCTCCCGCCCTCCAGCGAGACGCACACCTATGACGACGACGGCAACGTCACTTCCGACGGCCGCTGGAATTACACCTGGGATGCGGAAAACCGCCTGATCTCCATGACCACAGTGTCGGCCGCCTACGGCGTGGGCGTACCGCGGCAGTTCATCCAGTTCTCCTACGACTACCTCGGTCGCCGCGTCCGCAAGACCGTGGCGAACTGGGACAGCGGCAGCTCGACCTATGTCGCCGCCACCGATCGGAAATTCATCTACAACGGCTGGAACCTGATCGGGGAATACGACGTGGCTTCGCCGCTGTCCCTCGTGAACGCCTACCTCTGGGGCCTCGACCTATCGGGCAACTTGGTCGACGGCGGCGGAGTGGGAGGCCTCCTCGCGATCAAGCAGGTCTCCGGCTCCGTCTGGCACCTCCCGTACTATGACGGAAACGGGAACGTCACGACCCTGGTCAATCGCGCCACCGGCGCGGTGACGGCGGCCTACGAGTATTCTCCCTTTGGCGAGACGTTGCGGGCCAATGGATCCTACGCCGCCACCAATTCGTTTCGCTACTCCACCAAGTACGCCGACAGCGAAACCCAGCTCCTGTACTACGGTTTCCGCTATTACGAGCCGTCGCTGGGTCGTTGGCTGGGACGGGATCCGCTTGAAGAAAAGGGAGGACTGCACCTGTATGCCTTTGTGCGGAACAATCCGGTCAACAGCTGGGATGTGCTGGGGCAGCACAATGGGAACGACCAGGAATGGGCGGAGGAGGTCAATCGCTATTGTCTGGACCCGGGGGAGGCCGACACCTCCAGCTGGACAAACGATGACTGGAACTGGGCGAACACGTGTTATGATAACTACGCGCAAGCTGCGTGGCAGGAGCAATATCTGGGCTTTCAGGCGCAATTTGAAGACCACAATCAAAAAGCGGAGGCGAACATGGCCGAAGGCTTGGCCCAGTACAACCAGATGGTCGCTGCCTCGCAGCCAAATTCAACGGAAGGCGAGGACGTAGAGGGAGAAGTAGACAATTCGCCAGCGACTTCCAAAGCGGGCACGAATTCGGCGACAGGTGGAACTACGACCGATGATTCGACGATTGCAGGAAATGGAGTAACTGCGACCTCTGAAAGTAATAATCTTCCCCCAGATGTTTCCCCCGAAAGCCTTACCTTTACCGGAAGTATTGCACCGGTCTCAGTTTATATTAACGGCCCGCCGTCTCCGGAATCTACGGCAACCGCAACTCCCACTAGCGAGATTGGATATGGGCAGAGTATAACGGTTGGTGGATCGGGGGCACCAGTGGACTCATTTCCCTATACCAATACGACGTCAACTGATTGTGGTATAGCAGCGATTCGAAATGTCGAAACACTGGAGACAGGAAATCCGGCGAGATCGCGGGCAGATATCATCGCCCTTCTAGGTGAGCCCACGGGAACGTTTGAAGACGGCGGCGCTGGCATGACTCGTGTTCGTACTAACCTCAACTCGGCACTCAATCCCATCGGGTTTACCGCTACAAAAGCACAGGTAAGCAGCCAGGAGGGTTTTGTGGGCTTGGTGGGGCAAGGAAATGTGATGGTGGTAGGTACGACGGTTAACGGTCGGGACCACGTCGTAGTTGTTGCTCCTGTAGCTCCGGGTTTCACGACGGTTAATGTTTACAACTATGGACCAACTACTACGACCGGTCATGCAGATGTCCAAACAATGCCAGCTGCTGAAGCTGCGAAAATTCCAACACAAACGAAGTCTGGTGCATCAGGGAATATCTGGGTAGTAACCCGGACATCACCGCCAACCCCCACCGGACTTTAAATACAATGAAAACATATCGGAGCGCTCTTGTTGCTTTGTTTTTTTTGCTAATCCCGCCTTCAATTTTAGCCGTGAATGATTTTTGGTTGGGTTACCACTACTCTATTGGTGTCAGTTTTTCCGGAAAATATGAACCCGATATCGACCCTCCAAGATTGAATGCGCTCCCGATGCCATCCTATCCGATCGAACTTCTGCGAGCCGCGGTTCAAGGTAATACTGTAATTGAATTTGTCGTGAAGGAGAACGGCGCTGTAACCAACATTTCTGTTTCAAGAGCGGACGCGAAGGAGTTCGGAGAAGAAGCCAAGAAAGTTATCGCCGGTTGGTTATTCACGCCTGCTAAGAATAGAAGTAGCGGAAAGGCTACGGCGGTCCGGATGGAATGCATATTTGATTTCAAATTAGACGAGAAAACCAACAAGTGACTAAGAGGCCGAGTCAGAAGATGACATGGGGCGGACAAACGAGGCGCGAGGCGCCAGGCTGTCTGTGCTATGACATCAACGAATGATATCCAGACAGAGACCGGCGCTCGCGCCGGAGTAATCAAGCTCGGGTTGGACGTGCATGCCAGCTCGATTG
>DASZQN010000045.1:0-97533 GCA_035549635.1 Opitutaceae bacterium | reverse complement strand
CGGGAGAAGGTGGTGGACCGCACGCAGCTCGTCCTGGATGTGGCCAACGACTGGAAGGAAATCCCCTTCGATCAGCTCAACGTGCTCGTTCGGCGCGACAACGACCTGAATATCATGCTGCAGGATTTCACCCTGATCTCGCCGACCAAGCGGATCGCCGGCACCGGCGAGATTCGCCACGTGGCCGGCACGCCGCTGCTCGAGCAGGCACTCGATCTCCGCCTCCAGCTTTCCGCCCAGGGCAAGACGGCGGACGCGATGAACCGGGCGGGCCTGCTCAACGGCCAGAAGGACAATCTCGGCTACGTCGGTTTCCTCACGCCCATCCGCATCACCGGCACCCTGGAAAACCCCGACACCAGCGAATTCCGCACCGCGCTGCTAAAGGCGGCCGCGAGTTCACTCCTCAACAACCTGCTGGGGCGCTGATTCGATTTTGGATTTTGGGTTTTGGATTGCGGATTGGAGAGCCCGAAATTTTTGACCACGAAAAGGCGAAGGGCCAGCGGCTCCGTAGATAGCCTTCGTGCGCCTATAGGCGCGATTGAGGCCTAACCGCAGCTTGGGTTTATCGTGCCTTTTTGTGACCCAAAATCCGGCGACTCCCGGTCCACCTCTGTCTGCGATTGATTTCATTCGCAGTCACGGTCGGGTCTCCAATCCAAACTCCAAAATCCAAACTCCAAAATTGCCTCACCTGCGTGAGGCCAGCGTGACCTTAAAAACCAGGACCATGTTGTCGCTGTCGATCTCGGCCTTGTAGTCGGCGCCGTCCTGGAAGCCCTGGGTGGTGAGAAAATCATTGTCGTTGCCGATGAAGAGGAACCAGTCGTCCGGCGCGGACGGATCCAGGGCGGGGACGAGGGCCATGCCCTCCCATTTTTCCGAGAGGTTGTTGGCGTCGTCCGGAGCGCCGTTGTGCAGCCCGAAGCGCGCGAGTTGCGCGGCATCGTTGAGATCGAGGCATTCGGTGCGCGTCGCAGGCTTGATTGAGGAATCGAGCACGCCTTTCGGCGCGACCGGGTGCTCGGGCTGGTCGAACGGGGTGTTCGCGATATTGGTGGCGCCGGCGAGATCGTAGGCGACGACCTTCCGATAGACCGAGGCGGCCGTCGTTCCGTGGCCGACGTTGCTGTCGCGGGCGAGCACGAGGATCCGCGTGTTGCTTAGCACGAGCAGGTCGCTCTGGGCGGCGACGCGCGCGGCTCCTTTCTGCGGGAAGGTCGGGAGCGGCAGGACGTATTCCGCGGTCAGCGCCGGGGTGGCGCCGCCGAGGTCATAGACGAGCAGGCGGGTGTTGCCGCGCGGGCTCGAGCCGCCGTTGCCGCCGTCCTGGCGCGTGGCCGACTGGAGCAGGGCGAAGAGCGCGCGGCCGTCCGGCGAGAGGCCGAGCCCCTCGAATCCCTGGTTGTTCTGCCGGCCGGTATCGGGCTCGGCGGGGTCGGGCGCCGGCTGGCCGCGGCCCGGGTTGTTGGCGGCAAACGAATCCGCGCCATGGCGCTTCGGAATGAAGGCCTCCGGCGGACGGATGGCCGCGAGCATTTTTCCGTCCCGGGAAAATTTGTAGAGATACGGTCCGTACTCGTCGCTGACCCAGTGGGTGCCGTCGGGGTTGATCGCGACGCCCTCGGCATCGAGCGAAACGCGGCCGTTGAACGCCTGCGGCAGCGCCGGGAACCCGGGCCGGCTGCCGGCCCCCGCGGGCGTGGGGTCGAGCGAGGTCAGGGGCGTGCCGGTGGAATCCGTGTAGCGGATCGTGTCGCTCAGCGTCAGCGAGGCCTGGTCCTGGGTCGCGGCGCCCGCGGCAGCCGGGACGAAATGCACGGTCAGGATGTTCAGCCGCGGCACATAGTTGCTGGTGGACGACCCGTTGTAACCGCGGTCCGGCTGGGCGAGCAGCGTCCCGGTGTAACTGCCATCGGCCTGCCGGCGCCAGGAACCCGGCTGGAAGGCGAGGGCGGAGAAGGAGCCGAAGGTCTCGCCGAACTTGTCCCGCAGGTTGTGCGGCAGCCGTCCGACGCCGACCAGGCCGCGGCTCGTGAGAACCGGGGCGCCGGGAGCGGCGGCCGGGGAATCAGCGGCTGCAAGGACCGGAGCAAGGCAGAGCAGGAAAGGAACGACGCGGAGCGGGAGGAGGGAACGCATGGGTAAAGGCGTCGAGACTGCAACGGCCGGGTGGCGGACAGGTGACGGAATCCCAACGATTGCGCCACGATTGGATAACCGCCGTGTAATGCGGATGGGAATCTCCGGATTTTTGGCCACAAAAAGGCACGAAAAATCCAGGGCTGCGGCCACGTCTCCATCGCGCCTATAGGCGCACGGGCGATTCATCCGAAGCCCCCGACCCTTCGTGCCTTTTCGTGGCCAAAAAATCCGGAAAACAATCCGCAATCCGCAACCCAAAATCCGCAATCGACGCGCCCCGCTGGCGCGGCATGTTTCGCCCATGGCAAATCCCCGGCCCTCGCTTTCCGGACGCTCCTACGTGCCGGTTTTCTTCGAGCTGGTGGCGGTGGTGGTGGCGCGGCTGCTCTACCGGGTGCGCTCGAGCGGGACGGAGCACTTTCCCCGCACGGGCGGCGTGGTGCTGATCGCCAACCACATGTCCTATGTCGACGTGGTCGTGCTGCAGCTGGCCTGCCCGCGGCCGATCCGGTATGTCGGCTACGAGGGCCTGCAGGCGCATCCGCTGTTCGACTGGGTATTCCGCGTCAGCGGGGTGATCCCGATCTCCAAGGAGCATCCGACCGAGGGCCTGCGCGCCGGCATCCGCGCCCTCCAGGCGGGCGAGGTGGTGTGCATTTTTCCCGAGGGCTCCATCTCCTGCACGGGGCAGCTCATGCAGGTCCGCAAGGGCTTCGAGATGATGGCGCGACGGGCCGGGGTGCCGGTGGTGCCGGCGTTCATCGACGGGCTGTGGGGCTCGATCTTTTCCTTCGCCGGCCACCGTTACATCTGGAAGCCGCCGCGGATGATGCCCACGCCCGTGTTCGTCGCCTTTGGCCGGCCGATGTCCGCCGACGAGGTCGACGGCGCCGCGGCGCGCCGGGCGCTGCTCGACCTGGGGGCCGTGGCCTTCGAGGAGCGGCCGCTGCTGAAACGGAATCTCGCCCGGGAGGCCATCCGTGAACTCGCCAAGCGGCCGGGGCACGTCGAGCTCATCGACCGCGGTGCCGGCCGGCGCGAGGTCACGGCGGCCCAGCTGCTCGCCACGGCCGCGGCGCTCTCGCGGCGGCTGCGCGCGACGGTGAAGGAGAAGCGCGTCGGCATCGTGCTGCCGCCCGGGGCCGGAGCCACGATCGCGAACCTCGCGGTCATGGGCGCGGGCAAGGTGCCGGTGAACCTGAACTTCACCGCCGGCCGCGCCGCGCAGGAGGCGAGCCTGCGGCTGGGCGGGGTTCGGACGATCCTGAGCGCCGACGCGGTTCGGTCGAAGTTCCCCGATTTTCCCTGGCCGCAGGATACGCGCGACCTCCGCGCCGAGATCGAGGCGGCGGGCGGCAAGCGCGCGATCCTGCCCTGGCTCGTCGCGGCGTGGGTGCTGCCGAACCAGTGGATCCCGACGCTGCTCGGCATCCCGCACACGGGCGACCGCGAGGAGGCGGCGCTGCTTTTCACCAGCGGCAGCGCCGGCGAGCCGAAGGGCGTCGTCCTCACGCACCGCAACGTGCTCGCCAATTGCGCGCAGATCTCGTCGCTCTCCATCCTGCCGGCCAAGGCCCGCATGCTCGGCTGCCTGCCGGTGTTCCACAGCTTCGGATTCACCGCGACGCTCTGGTACCCGCTGATGCGCGGCTGCAGCGTGGTGACGCTCCCGAGCCCGCTGGAGACGCGGCGGATCGCCGACGCCATCCGCGAGGAGGAGGTCACCGTGCTGATCGGCGCGCCGACCTTCGTTCGTCCGCTCCTGAAAAAGGCCGTTTCCGCCGACCTGCGCTCGCTCGACCTGGTGGTGACGGGCGCGGAGAAACTGCCGGCGGACCTTTACGACGGATTCCAGCGGCAGTTCCACATCGAGATCATGCAGGGCTACGGCCTGACGGAGACCTCGCCCGTCACCAATATCAACCAGCCCGATCCGCCGGTCGTCACCGACACCGCCGAGCGCCAGCCCGGCCGCCGCACCGGCTCGGTCGGCCGGCTCGTGCCCGGTCTCACCGCCCGCATCGTCGATCCCGACACCGGCGCCGAGCGGGCGCTGACGGACACCGGCGTGCTCTGGCTCCGCGGCGCGAACATCTTCGGCGGCTACCTCGACGACCCGGCCAAGACTGCGGTGGCGCTCCGCGACGGCTGGTTCGTGACCGGGGACCTCGGCCGCTTCGACGACGACGGCTTCCTCTTTATCGAGGGCCGCCTGTCGCGCTTCTCGAAGATCGGCGGCGAGATGGTCCCCCACGGCACCGTGGAGCAGAGGATCATGGAGGCCTTCGGATGGGAGCCCGGCGACGCACCCACCGTCATCGTGGTCGGCGTCCCCGACGCCGCGAAAGGCGAGGCCCTCGTCCTCCTCGCCGCGCGCGAGGTCACGCCCGAACAGCTCCGCGACAAGCTCACCGCCGCCGGCCTGCCGAACCTCTGGGTTCCGCGCATCGTCCAGCGCGTGGACCGCATTCCCGTCCTTGGCACCGGCAAGACGGACCTCAAGGGCTGCCGGGAGCTGGCGCTGCAGAGCGGGAAGTAGGCGGTTTCGGAAGAACTCGCACGAAGGCACGAAGTCCACGAAGGACACCGGAATGAGCGACAACTGGTCAAAAGGGTCTGGCCGCAGATTGGCTGATGTTGCGCCTTATCCAACCAGCAGGGCCTCCGCTGTAGATGGACGCGATTCACTTTAGGATCTGCCTCGCTCCGGGTTCAGCAAATCTGCCAGACTGTGGCCAGCCCCTTTGATTTTTTCCCGCGGGATCACGGCCCCCTTTCACGTCAGGAAAAAAACTCCAGCTACCCCAACATGAAAATCCGTATCAAGAAAATCGCCCCGGTTCAGGCCGGTAAAATGCTCGCGGTCATTTACGGCCTGCTTAGCCTCGTCTTCACTCCGATCTTCATCCTGGTCTCGCTCTTCGCTCCCAAGGAAAACGGCATTCCGATGCTTTTCGCCGTGCTCGTTCCGGTGATCTACTCGCTCGTCGGCTTCATCGGCGGCATCATCGGCGCACTGCTCTACAACCTGGTGGCATCGTGGATGGGCGGCATCGAGATCACGTTTGAAGGGGAACCGGCGGGACCGATCGCAGAGCCTCCACACCTTGGGTCTGCTCCGGCTTGAATTGTTGCCTCGACCCGGCCGGAAATGAAATCGGTATTTTGGCTCATCCCTGATTCGGTAGCTGGCCGCGCCGGGCCGCAGTTGGAGCCGTGGTCCTTGCCTGACCTGCGCGCAGGCGGCTTCGACGCGGTGGTCAATCTGTCGGAATATCCGTCCGAGACGGAGGCGTTCGCGGCGGTCGGGATCGAAGCCTGCTGGGTGCCGCTGCCGACGGACGTGCCGCCGACACCGGAATCACAGGAAAAGTGCGTCGAGGCGCTGCCGCGCGCGGTGGCCTTCGTGTCCGCCCAGAGGTCGCAGGGCCGGCGGGTGCTCGTGCACTGCCACGCCGGCAAGGATCGCACGGGCATGCTGCTGGCGATTCTCGTCGCGAAGCGGGAGGGACTCTCCGCGCGGGCGGCGATCGACCGGGTGCGGGAAGTGCGGCCGCTGGCGATCACCGCGCCGGGATGGGAGGCCGCCGCGCTGGAGGTGATTCCTCGGGTGCTTGCGACGCTGCCGTGAAACCTTCCCGGACATCGACCTGACCGCCTGCGGTGCCGATTCCGGAGGTTTGGCCACGAAAAGGCACAAAAGGGTCGCCGGTTACGGCTACCACCTCCCGTGCGCCTATAGGCGCAACAGAGATGCGCGCCGAAGCCTTCGGCCCCTCGTGCCTTTTTGTGGCCACCGGATCGACCGCCGGCCGGCATTAGCTGAAATTTGGCGCCTGGATTTCATGCTTCTCTTTGCGGCGGGAGAGGGTGGACGGCGAACCGCCGGGCGGCGCCGTGCGTCCTGCCTTTGGTGAGGAGCCATGAAGTCGACGGAACTCACTTTTTCCGATTCTCCCCGGGAGCCGTCCTGGCCGATGCGCGCCTGGCGGGCGCTGCCGGAGTCGACGTTCAACGCGATCGGATTCCTGTTCTTCGCGGCCCTGCTCGTCCGGCGTATTCCGGCGTACCGGGCGTTTCCGGAGATGCCTCCCTATTATCGGTTCGCGGATGGCCGGATGCTCTACATGCCGTTCATCCACATCCTGGCGGACGCGACCTCGCTGCTGCTGATGCTCGGCTTCATCCTGCGGCAATCGTCACGGACCCGGAACGCCCGCGGCCGGGACGTGCTGCTGGCGCTGTCGGGCGCCCTCTGGCCTTTTCTGCCCTTCTTCGTGGGCTTCGTGCTGCAGGCCAGCGACGCCTGGTTCGGCACCCATGCGCTGGCGCCGTATCGCAGCTTCAGCTGGTCCAGCTCGCTTCCACTGGCCCGGACGGTTGCCGGCATCGTGCTGATCACCCTCGGGGATGCCGGCGATATCTGGAGTTACGGCGTGCTGCTGCGGTCCTTCAGCATCGTGCCCGAGGCACGGGCGCTGTGCGTCACCGGGCCGTATCGCCTGATCCGGCATCCGGTCTATTTCTCGCAGATGCTCGCGCAGGCCGGCGTCTTTCTCTGCTTCGCCGTGCCCAACGGGGTGTGGCTGGCCTTCTGGCTGGTCTTCTGCGTCCTGCAGCTGTTGCGGGCGCGGCGTGAGGAGCAGGTGCTGGAAGCGGCCTTCGGCCGAGAGTATCTCGCCTGGAAGGACCGGACATTCTGGCTTTGGTAAACGGGAGCATTCTGCCGACCGTCCTCGGAAGTTAAACGCGGAGGGCGCGGAGAACGCCGAGCCAAGCCACCGCCAGCTTTCGCGGTATGGGCTCCGGGCTCTCCGTGCCCTCTGTGTTTAAATGCAGGGGGTCGCTTTTGACATTGGCGGGGGAATCGGAGGAGATTGGATTCTCCCTTTTCCGATGAAGCACGCCGCCGCCACCCGCCAGCTTCGCCGTCGCCTGGGCACGCGCGTCGTGCGCACGACGGAGGAGGCGCGTGCCGCCGCGTCGTTCGATGGCAGCAAGCTGCCGTTCCTGCCGGAGGCGGTGGTGTTTCCGCGGGACAAGGACGACCTTACGGCGACTCTGGAACTGGCGAACGCGCACCGCGTGCCGGTGACGGTCCGCGGCCGCGGGACCTCCCTGACGGGCTCGGCCTCGCCGCGGCGTGGCGGCTGGGTGGTGGACATGCTGGGCTGGAATCGCATCCGCGTCGATGCGGAGGCCGGGCTGGCGCACGTCCAGGCGGGCGCGAAGGTCGCGGACATCCAGCAGGCGGCGGAGGCGGAAGGCTGGTTTTATCCGCCCGATCCCTCGTCGAAGGACTACTGCACCATCGGCGGCAACATCGCCTGCAACGCCGGCGGCATGCACGGCGGGAAGTATGGCGTGACCCGCGATTTCGTGCTCGCCCTGGAGGGCCACCTGCCGACCGGCGAGTTCGTGACCTGGGGCACGCCGACGAAGAAATTTTCCGCGGGCTTCAACCTGCGCGACCTCTGGATCGGCAGCGAAGGCATGCTCGGCGTGGTCACGGGGGCGACGCTCAAGCTGATCCCGCGGCCGGCGGCGCGCTGGACCCTGCTGGCGGCGTTCCCGACCGAGCCGGCCGCCTTTCGCGCCGTGCGGGCGCTCTTCGCGCTCCGGCTGCAGCCGGCGATCTGCGAGTTTCTCGACCGCTATTCCGTGCTGTGCGCCGAGCGGGCGACGCACTCGACCGTCTTTCCCGGGCAGTCCGGCCGGCCGGTGGTGCTGCTCGAACTCGCGGGCTCGGCCAGCGAGGTGCGCGAACAAAAACCGCTCGTGCTGGCCTGGGCGAAAAAGCACGCGCTCGCCCACCGCGCGGCCCGCAACCGCGCCGAGGCCGAGGCGCTCTGGGCCGTGCGGCGGAAGTGCTCGGGCGCGATGTTCGAGCTCGGCGACTCCAAGCTCAACGAGGACATCGTGGTCCCGATGCGGAACTACGGGAAGTTCGCGCGCTTCCTCGAAGGACTCCGGCGCGAGTCGAAGCTGTCCATTCCCACCTTCGGCCATCTCGGCGACGGCAATCTCCACGTGAACATCATGTACCACCGGGCGGTTCCGGCCGAGTGCCGCGCGGCGGAGCGCGCCGTGCAGCGCCTGATGGAAACCGTGGTCGCCCTCGGCGGCGCGATCTCCGGCGAGCACGGCATCGGTTTGGCCAAGACGCCGTTCCTGCGCCTGCAGCATTCACCGGCCCAGGTGCGGGCGATGCGCGCCGTGAAGAGCGCGCTCGATCCGCGCGGCGTGCTCAATCCCGGCAAGATGTTCGAGGTCTTCGAGGTCTGGAAACACCGCCGCCTCGAGGTGAAACTGCCGTGGGACCACCGGTAGCGGAAGCCGGAGGACAGAGGACGGAGGACAGACGAGCCACCTGAGACAGACGGTCCGGTACTTCCAGTTTTTGCCGCCCCTCGCGCCCCAGGCCTCACGCCTCCAATCAGACGGGCACTCCCGAGCCCGCCGGCAGCGGCTTCTCCGGGGCGCCGCGCAGGCGGCGGTTGCTGACGTTGTCGCCGTCGTGGGCCTGCAGGCCCCAGAAGGTGAGGGAGGAGACGACCGTGGTGGCGCCGAGGGCGAGGAAGGCCTTGTGCAGCGCGGGGATGGTGCGCACGTAATCCGTCTGGTCGACGTGGCCGAGGAAGTAGGCGGCGGTGAGCGAGCCGAAGGCGACGCCGAAGCTGAGCGACAGCTGCTGCGCCGTGCTGGAGATGCTGCTGGCCTTGCTCGCGTCGCGGTCGGTGACGTCGGCGTAGACCAGCGAGTTCATCGCGGTGAACTGCAGCGAGGCGAAGAAACCCTGGGCCAGGCTGAGCACGAGGATGAAGCCGAGCGGCGTGCCGCGATGGATCTGGGCGAACATCGCCATCGTGATCCCGAGGAGGACGGTGTTGCCGATGAGCACATTCCGATGGCCGAGCCGGGCCATGACCGGGCGGCTGATGAGCTTCATGCCCATGGCGGCGAGCGCCTGCGGGATGGTGAACAGGCCGGCCTCCCACGCGGGATAGCCGAGGCCGATCTGGTAGAGCAGCGGCAGGAGAAACGGCATGCCGCCGAACCCGAGGCGCGTGACGAAACCGCCGGCCACCGAGATCCGGAACGTGCGGATGCGGAAGAGCGCGAGCTCCAGCACGGGCGACGACGTGTGGTGCTCGTGCCAGCCGTAGGCGGCGAGGAGGGTGAGGGACGCCGCGAGCAGCCCCAGGACCGGCCCGGTGCCGAGGGTGTGCTCGCCGAAAACCTCCAGCACGTAGGACAGCAGCGCGATGCCACCGCCGAAGAGCACGAAGCCCGTGCGGTCGAGCGGGGCGACCGAGGCGTCACGGAAGTCCGGCATGTGACGGCGGATCATCCAGAGCCCGCCGAGCGCCAGCGGCAGGTTGAGGAAAAAGATCACCCGCCAGGGCAGGAAATGGACGATCACCCCGCCGGTGAACGGCCCGAGCAGCGGACCAATCATCGCGGGGATGATCACGTAGTTCATCGTGCGCAGCATCTCCGAGCGCGGGAAGGCGCGCACCAGTGCGAGGCGGCCGACCGGCGTCATCATCGCGCCGCCCATGCCCTGCAGGATGCGCGCCGCGACGAGCAGCGGCACGTTCGGCGCGAGGCCGCAGAAGAGCGATCCCAGCATGAACAGCGTCACCGCAATGCGGAAAACGAGCCGGGTGCCGAAGCGGTCAGCCATCCAGCCGCTGACCGGGATGAAGACCGCGAGACTCAGCGTGTAGCTCGTCAGGACCGCCTTCAGGCTCAGCGGCGCGACCCCGAGGCTGGCGGCCATCGTCGGCACCGCCGTGTTCACGATGGTCGCGTCCAGATTCTCCATGAAGAGCGCCGCCGCCACGAGCCACGGGAGGTAGCGCCGGGTCTCGGCGGAAACGGTCTCGGTGGTATCGGGCGTGGGCGCGGAAGGCATGAAGGACGGACAAGAGCTAGTGAGGAAAGGGGGAAGCGCAAATGCGCTTCGCGCGAACGTCCAACGTTTGGTGCGCTGACGCGCATGTTGAAAGTTGAATGTTGAGGGTTGAATGCTGGCGTCCGGAACTTGGCACTTGGAACCTGACCCTTGGAACTTCCGCGCCGCGCTGCGCGGCGCGGCGCAGCAGGTCAATGCGAATAGACGGTGAACAAACTTTCCGGTTTTTCCGTTGCGGGGTGGGAGGGCCGCCCTTCAATGGACCTTTAATTTCTGATGTATCTTAAGGCGCTCAAGCTCCACGGATTTAAAAGTTTCGCCGACTCGACCACTCTCCGCTTTGAACCGGGCGTCACCGCGGTCGTCGGACCCAACGGCTGCGGCAAGTCCAACATCGCCGACGCCATCCGCTGGGTCCTCGGTGAACAGAGCGCCAAGGCCCTGCGCGGCGGCAAGATGCAGGACGTGATCTTCGAGGGCGTCGACACGCGGCGCCCCGCGGCGCTCTGCGAGGTGTCGCTGCTGCTGACCGAGTGCGAGAAGCAGCTCGGGAGCGATTTCCACGAGATCGAGATCATGCGCCGCGTCCACCGCGACGGCCAGAGCGAGTACTTCTTCAACGGGCAGGCCTGCCGGCTGAAGGACATCCACCGGCTGTTCATGGACACCGGCATCGGGCGCACGTCGTATTCCATCATGGCGCAGGGCCAGATCGACCAGGTGCTGTCCTCGAAGCCCGAGGAGCGCCGCGCGGTGTTCGAGGAGGCGGCCGGAATCACCAAGTACAAGAGCCAGCGGCGCGAGGCGATGAACAAGCTCGCCCTGACGGACCAGAATCTCGCGCGCGTCTCCGACGTGATCGGGGAGGTCTCGCGGCAGATCGGCAGCCTGCGCCGCCAGGCGGCGAAGGCGATGCGCTACAAGCGGCTCAGCCACCGGCTGCGGCACCTGAGCCTCGCGGCCGGCGGTTTCCAGCACGGGCAGCTCGCCCGCGTCCTCGCGGAGCTGGAGGAGCGCGTCACCGGGCTGCGTTCCCAAGCGGAGGCGCGCCGCGCCAGCCTCGAGGCCCAGCAGGGCACCCTGGACGAAAAGAAATCCCTTCGCGGCCGTCTCAACCAGCGCGTGCAGGACGCGCAGCAGGCGGTCTTCGACCTGCGGTCGCAGAAGGAGTCGGCCGAGAACGCGGCCAGCCTCGCGCAGATCAAGCGGACCGGCCTGGAGGACCGCCTGGCGTCGTCGCGGGACAATCTCGGCGAGCTGGAGATGCAGCTCCGCGAGGTCACCACCCAGGTCGACACCGGCGCGCAGGACAAGCAGATGCAGCTCGGCCTGCTCGGCAGTTCCGACGCCGTCTTTCAGCAGCGCAACCGCGAGCTGGCGATCGCCGAGGGCGAGCTGAGCAAGCTGGAGCAGGAGCTGCAGCAGGCGAAGTTCCAGCTGCTGCAGTTCGAGAGCACGGTGGCGCGGCTGCGCACCGACTGCTCGGGCTACGAAGTCGACCAGAAGACGAGCGCGCACCGCCACGACCTCGTGGCGCAGGAGCTCGAGGGCGTGCGGACCCAGCAGGCGACGGCGGCCCAGTCGGCCGCGGACCTCGCGGCCCGCAGCGACGCGGCGGCGGCCGAGAAAAACCGGGTCGGGCAGGAAGCGGCAGCGGCCCAGCAGGCGATCACGGATCTCACGCGCGAATTTCGCGAGGCCCAGCGGAAACTTTCCGAGACGGACCGCCAGCTCGCCCAACGCACGGCGCGGCTCAAGCTCCTGCAGCAGCTGCAGGAGCGGTGGGAAGGCTTTGGCGAAGGCGCGAAGGCCGTGCTGCAGGGCCGGCTGGACGCGGCGCTCGCCGGCGCGAAGGCGGTGCCCGTCATGCAGGGTCTCGACGTGAAGCCCGAGCTCGGCCGCGCCGTCGAGGCGCTCCTTGGCTCCGCGGCGGAGGCCATCGGGGTGAGCGACGCGGAGACGGCGAAGCGGATCCTGGCGCAGCTCGAGGGCGAGCAGCTCGGCTCGGCAGTATTGCGGATTGCGGATTGCGGATCGCGGACTGCCCCGGCGGCGGATCTCCCGGCCGGCCTGGTTCCGGCGATGAATGCGCTCGGCACGGTGGAGGCCGCCCATCCCGTGGCCGGTTTGCTCGCGGAGTGCTACATTGCCGACGATCTTGGCGCATTTCTGGAATTCTGGCGGACGAACCCCGGCTTCGGCTTTCTGGCCGTGGCCACGCCCAAGGGCGAGGTGGTGGATCGCCGCGGCCTCGTGTCGGGCGGCCACCAGAGCGCGAAGAAGCACGCGCACAGCATCGTGCAGCGCGAGATCGACCTGCGCGAAACGGCGAAGGCCCTGGCCGACGAGCAGAAGTCGCACGACGAGCAGAAGTCGCAGATCGATGCCCTGAACGGACGCCTCGCGGCAGCCGAGCAGGCGCTCGAGCAGCGCCGCGCGGAAGTTCTCGCCGCGACCCAGACGGTGGCGGCGGCGCAGGCCGAGCAGCGCAACGCGCAGCGGGGACTGGACGAGGTCGTGGCCCGGCTGCGCCGGATGGAGGGCGAGTTGGTGGCGGTGGAACAGGCCCGCAATGAGGCGCACGCGCGCTGGGAAAAGGCACAGGCGGGGCTGGCCGAGGCGGAGACCGCGACCGCGGCTCAGCGCGAGAAGATCCAGCGGCTGGAGAAGCGCCTCGAGGAAATCCGCACCGACCGCGACGTGAAGCGCGAGTCCCTCGCGCAGGCGCGCCTCGAGCTGGCCGAGCGCCGGCAGAAGGTCGAAGTCCTCGACCGCGGCCTGGGCGAAATGGAGAAGCGCCGCCAGCAGTTGATGGAGCTGCTGACGCAGCGCCAGCACGAGATCGAGGTGTGGACGGAGCAGACCGTCGAACTCGAGCAGGAGGCGGCGGCCCAGCGCGAGCAGGCGTCGCAGGTGGCCGGGACCCTGGGCGTGGCCCAGGAACAGGTGGAGAAGATCCGGGCCGAGCTGGCCGTGATCGAGACGGAGATTTCAGGCCTCGAGTCCGCGCAGAGCGGCGTCCGGGCCGAGGCCGACGCGGCCCACGACGAATTGAGCGCCCACGAGGTCAGGCTGGCGGAAAGCCGCCAGCGCGGCCAGTTCCTCGCCGAGGAGGCGACCCGCGAGTTCCAGACCGACCTGTCCACGGTGGACTGGAAGAACGTGCTCTGGCTCGCCGACGGCGAACCGGAGGGGATGAAGGAGCTCGACCTGGACGAGGAAGAGGAGCCGGAGGCCGGAGGACGGAGGCCGGAGGACGGAGCGGCCGAGCCGAAGCGGCGGCGCAAGGCGAAGGGTCCGAAAGGGCCGCCGACGGAGGCTGACCTGGCGGCGCTGGACGCGACGAAGTGGGACGAGGTGAAGGTCGAGGTCGATGCGCTGCGCCAGCGGCTGAACAGCATGGGCGCGGTCAACCTCGTGGCCATCGAGGAGTATTCCGACCTGAAGCAGCGCCACGACTTCCTCCAGACCCAGAGCGGCGACCTCACGACCGCGAAGGCGGAGCTGCTCAAGATGATCGACGAGATCAACCAGACCTCGCAGAAGCAGTTCGAGGTGACCTTCGAGCAGATCCGGAAGAATTTCGCCTACACCTTCCAGACCCTCTTCGGCGGCGGACGCGCGGGTCTCGAGTTGGTGCAGTCGGAGGACATCCTGGAGAGCGGCATCGACATCGTCGCCCAGCCGCCGGGGACGAAGCTGAAGGGCATCTCGCTCCTTTCGGGCGGACAGAAGACGCTCACCGCGGTGGCGCTGCTTTTCGCGCTCTACATGGTGAAGCCCTCGCCGTTCTGCCTCCTCGACGAACTCGACGCCCCGCTGGACGAGTCGAACATCGGCCGCTTCACCGACCTGCTGAAGAAGTTCATCAGCGAGTCACAGTTCATCATCATCACGCACAACAAGCGAACGGTGGCGGCGGCCGATGCGATCTACGGCGTGACGATGGAGGAGCGCGGCGTGTCGAAGACCGTCTCGATGCGGTTCAACCACGAGCGCGGGGAGGCCGAGACCCACGCCCCGACGATCGCGGAGTCCGTGACGGGCGCGAAGCCGGTCGGGGCTGAGGCCTGAGCGGTTCGGCTGACGACGTGGCAGAACGCGTCGTCAGACGTTGTAGGCCACCTCGGTGAGGTGGCAGGCCGGGTCAGCGACCTGGCCTACAGTTTCCTCAGACCTTCGCCAGCAGCTTGTCCTTCAGCGCGGCCTTGGGCATCAGGCCGACGATCTGGTCGACGAGCTGGCCGCCCTTGAAGAGCAGCATCGTGGGGATGGCGCGGACGCCGTATTCGGCCGAGACCGCGTCGTTTTCGTCCACGTTGAGCTTCGCAATGGTGACCTTGCCGTCGAGTTCGCCCGCGAGTTCCTCGAGGATGGGAGCGATGGCCTTGCAGGGCCCGCACCACGGCGCCCAGAAGTCCACGAGCAGGGGAGTGGACGAGCTGGCGATGGCGCTCTTGAACGTGTCGGTGGTCAGGTTGGCGATTTTGGCAGACATGATTTTATGAAAATAAGGGAGCCGGATGCGCGGAAAACGCAAGCGGCCGGTGGGTCAGCGGGGAGCCGACTTCTGGAGGATCTCCTCGAGTTCGCGCGGGTCGACCGTCTCGAGGCGCTTGTCGCGGCGCTTCAGCTCCTCGAAGGTCTTCAGCACCGTCTCGGTCATATGCTCGTGACGTTCCTGGGAACCGCCGACGAGGAGAAACTGCTCGCCGGAGGTGACGCGCTTGTGGCCGTCCTCATTGCCGAAGGCGACGCCGAGCAGGCCGGCCTTGCCCTTGGCGGGGCGCTTGCGGGTGGGCTTCATAGGTTTGCTTGAGCCGCCAACGTGTCCGGGTTGTCCGCCGTTTCAAGTGGGATTTCGTCGACGACCGTGCAGACGATGTCGGTGAACGTCTCGTCCTGCCGCAGCCGCAGGCGCCGGAGCCGCGTGAGCTCGAGCACTGCGAGAAAAGTGGCGACGAGCTTGCGCAGCGTGACCGGGGTGTCGAACAGCCTCGAGAAGACGAACGATTTCTCCGTCTGCGCGCGGCCGAGGAGCCATTCCATCTGGTCGGCGACGGTCACCTGCTCGTCGTGGATCTCGCCGACCACGAGCTTTTCCGCCAGCCGGCGCAGGACGAGGTTGAAGGTGTGCCAGAGCTCGATGCGGTCGACGTTCTTCAGCGGCCGCTCGAGCGGGTCGAGCGAGAGCGAGGAGACGTAGCGCTCCATCAGGTCCTGCCGCTGCGTGATGAGGTCGCGGAGCCCGGCGGACGCCTCCTTGAACTTCTTGTACTGGAGCAGCTGGTGCACCAGCTCCCAGCGCGGATCCATCTCCTCCTCGTCGCCGTTGGGATCCACCGCCGCCAGCCCCTTGGGCAGCAGCATGCGGCTCTTGATCTCCATCAGGGTGGCCGCCATCACGAAAAATTCCCCGGCGAGGTCGAGGTCGAGCTGCTGCATCGCGTGCAGGGCGTCGATGTACTGGCGGGTGACCGACTCGATCGGGATGTCGTAGATATCGAGTTCGTTCTTGCGGATCAGGAAGAGGAGGAGATCGAGCGGGCCTTCGAAGACCTGGAGCTTGATGCGGTAGTCGGAATCGGGAACCACGATGCCCTGATGGTTCAGCGGGTTTTCCGCGCGGCAACGGAAAAAGAGTCCGCCGAAAAACGTAGGGGGGCCCCTCGCGGGCGCCCTGGTTCCCGACCGGGAGCCGGACTCTTGGGCCACGAAAAGGCACAAAGGGACCGCGGCTTCGGAGGGGATCTCCCGTGCGCCTATGGGCGCGATGGAGACGTGGCCGCAGCCCTGGATTTCTTGCGCCTCTTCGTGGCCAAAAAATCCGGCGATCGATTCGAGACCGCCGGGGACGCCTCTACCGGCTCATTTCCCCGCCTTATCGTCGCGGATGACCTCGGGTGTTCCGACCTCGACCTTGCCCTCCTTCACCTGGTTGGCGCGCTCGATCTTCAGTCCGTCGATGGCCCGGCCGAAGGAGTTCGCCGCCACCTTGCTCATCGCCGGCAGCGCGGCGGTGAAGAAATTGCCGGGCGCCCGCATGCTGAAGCGCGTCGACCAAAGGAGCTTCGGGGTCGAGCCCTTCTTCATCGTGTGGTAGTCGTAGGCCATGAGGATCACGAAATAGCGCTCCTCGTTGAGATCCTCGTAGAGGCTGTGGTCGTCGACGGATGTGGTCTCGTCCTTGTACATCTGGTCCTTGTAGCCGAGCAGCTTGGCGTTCTCGGCGATGTGCTTCATCACCTCGGCATTCTCGCCGTCAACGATGGCCTGTTGCAGGTTGACCGGGCCGGGGTCGGGCGGGAACGAGCCGCCCTTGCCGTTGAGATAGGCCCGCAGCGCCTGATTGTACTCGGAAGACAGCTCGGCCAGCTTCACGCGGTCGTCCGCGAGATTCGGCTCCGTCGCCTCCGCCGTCGTGGTCACGCCCCAGTGCACCACGATCAGGAGGTCCGCGCTCCTGGGATCCTTGGAGGGAAAATAGTTCTGGCGCACCATGTTCTGCCCCAGGACCTGAACGATCTGGTTGAACTGCTCGTTCTCGAGGTTCTTGTCGCGGGTCGCGCCGCCGTAGAAGGTGCCCTGGAAAAAGAGGTAGCTCTCGGGCTTGGGCGCACCCGGTCCGAATTTCTGCCGGGTGTATTCCACCGAGGCGCTCGAGGAGACCGCGACGGCATCCGTGGGCGGCCGGCCTTGGGCGCACAGGGTGGCCGGCAGGAGCGGAAGCATCAGACCGGGAAGCAGGGAGAGAATTTTTCTCATCTGAAAACGGCCGGAAATCAGCGCCGGCGTCGGAATGACGCGACGAAGAAGCCGTCGGTTTCATGCCGCGCGGGCAGCACGGTGAGTTCCCCCCGGCGGGAAGAAAAGCCGAAGGTCCGGCCGAGCGGTTCGGGGGCAAAATCCGGCTGGGTCGCGAGAAAGGCGGCCGCGACTTCCTGGTTCTCGCGCCGGCTGAGCGAGCAGGTGGCATAAACCAGCCGCCCTCCGGGGCGGACGTGGGCGCCGAATTTCCCCAATAGCGCGAGCTGGCGGCGGCCCTGCTCCTCGATTTGGCCGGGCGTGGTGGTCCATTTCAGGTGCGGGGCTCGGCGCCAGGTGCCGGACCCGCTGCAGGGTGCGTCGACGAGGACGCCGTCGTAGTCGCCGGAGGGTGGGGTGGTCAGGGGGGTGATGTTCCGGAATCGCCCGCGTTCGGCGCGCCGGGCGAGTTCCGCGAGCGCCTCCGCGCGCACGTCATGCGCGTCCACGTGACCATCGACGCCGAGCAGGGTGGCCAGCTGCAGCGACTTTCCACCGGCACCGGCGCAGGCGTCGAGCCAGCGGCCGCCCGGCTCGATGCCGATGGACTCCAGCACCAGTTGTGAGCCAAGGTCCTGGACCTCGATCCGGCCTTCCCGGTAGGCGTCGGTTTTTGTCGCGTCGGCGTCGGCCGGCAAACGGAACGCCGAGGACACGACTTCGCTGCGCTGCCAGCTCCAGCCGCGCGCGTCGAATTCAGCGGCCACCTTCGCGATGTTCCCGATCTCTTCCCCCTGCAGTCGGAGCCAGAGCGGAGCGCGGGCCAGGAGCGCGTCGGTCTCCTCCGGCTGGAATGCCTCCGGACAGTGGGCCCGGAACCACTCGGGCAACACGCCCGCCGTGGCGCCGAGAAAGGCGGCGCGTTCCGTGACAGTTGGGGGACATGGCGGCCAGTCGGGCAGCAGCGCGGCGCGCAGGCGGCGCACCGGCGGAAGGTCCGCGGCCAGCCAGGCCGCGGCCCGCACCGCGCGCTCGGGCTCGCCGTCCATGAGGGGCTCGATCCACGGCAGGTAGCGCAGGGTGGTGTAGATCAGCTCGCGATAGAGCCGGCGGTCGCTCGAGCCGAACGAGCGGTTGCGCGCGAGGAGGGCCTGGATCCGCGCCGGCAGCGCGAGATCGTTGCGCCAGTGGGGGCGGAGCTGGAGCAGCAGTCGGAGGAAAGTCCGCTGTTGGCCGGCGGCGAGGCTCATGACCTCAGAAGCCGATGGCCTCGAGCTGGACGTTGAACCCGAAATGCCCTTCCCGGCGCGGGCCGTCGTAGATGCTCACCGTGTAGCCGAGGCGCCAGGTGTTGCCGAGGTTCTGGCGGATGCCATAGGCCTGCTCGACGAAACGCCGGCGGCGGGCGTCGTAATGCAGCCGGCTGATCGCCTCGTAGCTCTCGTTGAAGCGGGCCGTGCCGTCCAAGGCATATTCCTCCGTGTCGTTGCTCAGGAAATGGCTGGCAAAGCGCAGGGACCAGGCGTCGCCGTCGTGCAGGGTCAGGGCGGAGTTCAGCGTGCGGCGCGTGAAGGTCTGGGGCACGAAGCTCTCGTAGACCTCCAGCCGCATCCAGTTCACGGGCATCAGCGCGAGCTCGGTGTGCACCTCGGACACGTCGCGCTCACCGGGCTCCTGGTGGAAGCGCAGGTCGGCCGCGGTGTTGAAGACCAGCAGGTCGCGCGAGCCGTAGACGGGATCGCGGGTCTGCACGGTGTTGTCGATCCCGAGGCGGAGGGTATTGAGCGCGTGCAGGTCGTCGATGTTGCGGGTCACATCGAGGCCGAGCGACGGAAGATCGGTGGAGAAGGTGCGGCGGTCGATGAGCGGGATGTGATTGCGCCCCTGGCCGCCCTCCGGGATGTAGCGGTAGCTGAGGATCGGCGTGAGCACGTGCCGCAGGCCGTCGATTCCCCAGACCGCGTTTTTGTAGTCGAAGGTGGCGTTGGATCGCAGCTGGGCGTCGAATCCCACCTCGCCGAGCGCGCGGGTGTAACTGCCGTTGATGACGGCGCCGGCCGTGTTCGCATAGTGGGTGATCCGCCCGCCGACGACCGGGGTGAACGTCAGCCAGTCGGCCGGCGTGAACGGCCGGCTCAGCCCGTAGTAGCCGTCGAGGCGGTCGCTGCGCAGCGTGGGCCCGCCGAGCGGCGGATCCTCGCGCAGGATCGCGGCGCCGCCGTGGAACTGCTCGTAGATGCCGAGACCGACCGGCAGCGGCAGGAGATCGAAATTCAACTCGGGCAGGCGTTGCTGCACGGTTTCAAAATTGTTCGGCTCCAGCCGGGTGAAGAACGACACGACGTAATTTTTGCCGGTGTAGACCGCTTCGGCGAAGGTGTCGGGCTGCTGGACGTTGAAGAACTGGTCCGGACGGAAATCGCGCACGATCTCCGAGTCCTTCCAGTAGTTCAGCTGGCCGGCGATCGTGAGGTTGTCGGTGACCTGCTGCTGGTGGGTCCACTCGATGTAGCCGCGGTTTTCCGGCACGGGCCGGCCGAGGACATCGGTGAGCTTGTCGCCGTGGTCGTTGATGAACCCGGAACGGAAGCTCCCCTTGAGGCTGTCGGGATCGCCGGGTGACGTGTATTCCCCGGACGGTCCGGCCATCACGCCGCGGGCGGTGTACACGCCGACATCGCCGCCCAGCTTCCAGCCGGAGCCCGCCGGCACGTGCAGGCCGGCCTGCACGTAGGCGCCGAGCGAGGAGCGGTAGCCGCCGAGCAGCGAGACGTATGAAAGGAAGGGCTCGTGCAGCCCCTGCTCGAAGTGGGGGAGGTGGAGGCCGGCCACGGGCCCGATCCCGACGTTGGCGTTCTCGAACCGGAGGCGGCGGCCGGGCGAGAAGATGATCCGGTCCGCGACCACCGTGGGCTGCCACGGACCCGGCTCGCCATAGGTGGCGGTGGCATGATCGAGGATGATTTCGTTTGTCGTGCCGGAGGCGGAGGCGCCCTCGACATAGATCGGATAGGAGCCCAGCCGGATATGTTCGGCGGTGAACGCGCCGTCCTGGTTGTGGTAGACCAGCTTGTCGGCCAGCAGGCGCTGGGGGCCCCGCGTGAAGATCACGTGGCCGGAGACCGTCACGACATCCGTGACGTGGTTGTACACCCCGTTGTCCGCAGTGATGAGGAAGGTGCCGTCGCCGATCCGGAGATTGCCTCCGAGGATCTCCTCGTGGGTCAGCGGGTCGTTCGTGCCCCGGTCGGCCTCGACGCTGAGCGGAGCCTGGGCCGCGCGCAGCGGCAGCACGAGGGCGATGGACAAAAGGAAGAGAAGGCGGCGCACCACGCCGCGCAGCAAAGGGTTCGCCTCACGCCTGCGCAAGCCCCGCGTCGCCATGGCCGTCGACACCATTTCGCCAATTGTTCCGAATAATCGGAGTGGCCACGAAGAGGCACGGGAAACCCCGGGCCGCAGCCGCGTCTCCATCGCGCCTACAGGCGCACGGGAGACTCCGGACGAAGCCTTCGGCCCTTCGGCCTTTTCGTGGCTAAAGTCCGTCGTCCGGTTCGAACTGGCCCACTTTTCGCTTTCCGGGACCGGAACCCGGAACCATCTTTCGCCCGCCGCCATGGCCAAAACCTCCCGCACCTCCTCCGCGCTCAAGGCGATGCCGCGGCTCGGCGCCGAGATCCGCGAACTGGGACGGACGCTGGGGCGGGTCATCACCCGCCTGGAGGGCCAGGCGACCTTCGAGACCGTGGAGCGGCTGCGCAAGCTGGCCAAGGCGAGCCGGGCCGGCGAGGCGGGGGCGGCGGCGGAGTTGAGCCGGACGGTGGCGGCGCTGACCCCGCGCGAGGCGTTCGACCAGGCGATGGCCTTCACGCTTTACTTCGAGCTGGTCAACCTGGCGGAGGAAAACTTCCGCATCCTGCTCCTCCGCCAGCGCCGGGCGGCGCTCCTCGCGGGGGACGAGAAGGCGCGGCCGATGCGGGAGTGCATCGAGGCGGCGGTGATCGCGCTGAAGGATCGCGGTCTCGATGCCGCGGGCATGCAGGCCCTCGTCGACCGGCTGGCGATCGAACTGGTGTTCACGGCGCATCCGACCGAATCGAAGCGCCGCACGCTGCTGACGAAGCTGAAAAGCCTGGGCGAGATGCTCCGCCACCGCTCGCTGCCCGGCCTCCCGGACCCCGCGCTGGCCGACCCGGCGTGCATCGAGCGCGAGATCATCTCCCTCTGGCTGACCGACCGCAGCCGGACCGAGCGGCCCGAGGTGACGGACGAGGCGCGGACCGGCCTGTGGTATTTCGACACGGCCATCTACGAGACCCTCCCGCGCCTGCAGGCCGACCTCGAGCGGGCGCTCGCGCGGCACTATCCCGAGGTGAAGGCGCCGCGGCGCTGGCTGACCTTCGGCTCCTGGATCGGCGGCGACCGCGACGGCAACCCGAACGTCACGGCCGCGGTGACGGCCGAGGTGCTCCTGCTGCACCGCCGCCTGGCGATCGAGAAGATGCGCCTCGGCGCCCGCGAACTGGCGCGTTCCCTGACCGTGAGCGACCGCCGCGACCAGGTCTCGCCGGCGGTGGAGAAATTCCTCGGCGACACGCTGCACTTCTCGAAGCACATCGAGCAGCTGGGCCACCGTTACCCGCACGAGCCGTACCGGCGCGTCCTCGGCGTCCTGCGCGAGCGGCTGGCCCAGGCCGTGGCCGAGGTGAAGGACGGGGCCACGCTCTCCGCGCCGACGATCGGCGACGAGACCTGCCTGAACCGGGGCACCGTGCAGGAGACCCTGCGCGTGATCGCGGAGAGCCTGCGCGGAGGCCGCGGCGCGGCGCTGGCGGACGGGGAGCTGGCCGACGTGGGCCTGCAGCTGGAAGTCTTCGGCCTGCACACGGCGCGGCTCGACCTCCGGCAGCATTCGGCGCAGCACGAGCAGGCCGTGGCCGAGATCCTCGGACGCCCGGATTATCCGGGGCTGCCGGAGCCGGAGAAAATCAGGCTGCTGGGCGGGGCGCTGGCCGAAGGCCGTCTCCTCGATGCGGCGACGGTGGCGAAATTCTCCGCGGCGACGCGGCACGTCGTCGATCCGCTGCTCCTCGTCGGCAACGTCGTGGCGAAATGCGGGACGGAGGCATTCGGGATCTACATCATCAGCATGACCGACGGCGTGTCGGATATCCTCGAGGCGCAGCTGCTGCTGCGGCTGACGCGGGCCCGCCTGCCCATCGCGCCGCTGTTCGAGACCCTCGACGACCTGGAGCGCGCCCCGGAGATCCTGGCGGCGCTGTTCGCGCACCCGGACTACCAGCCGCAGCTCGCGGGGCACGGCCGCTGGCAGCACGTGATGCTGGGCTATTCCGACAGCAACAAGGACTGCGGCTATCTCACCGCCAACTGGGCGCTCTACAAGGCGCAGGAGGCGATCGCGCGCGTCTGCGGCGAACGCGGCGTGCGGCTCTCCCTGTTCCACGGCCGCGGCGGCAGCATCGCGCGCGGCGGCGGCCCGGCGGCGAAGGCGATCCTCGCGCAGCCGGTCGGGCTGCGCGACGGCGCGATCCGGGTGACGGAGCAGGGGGAGGTGCTGTCGACCCGTTATCACGACACCGACCTGGCGCACCGCATCCTCGAGCAGATGGCCTACGGCGTGATGCTCGGCACGCACGCGGCGCAGCAGCCGGCGACGGTGCCGGCCGAATGGGTGGAGGCGATGGAGACGATGAGCGCCGCCGGCTTCGCGGCCTACCGCGCGCTGGTGCACGATGACCCCGAGTTCCTGGTGTTCTGGAAGCAGGCGACCCCGATCGACGAGATCAGCAACCTCAAGCTCGGTTCGCGTCCCACCTACCGGCGCGCGGCGCAGACCGTGGAGGACCTGCGCGCGATCCCCTGGGTCTTCTCGTGGATGCAGGGGCGGTTCGTGTTTCCCGGCTGGTTTGGCCTCGGCAGCGCGCTCCAGGCCGTGCTCAGGCAGGGGCCCAGGGGCCGGAAGCTGCTGCGGGCGATGCACGCGGGCTGGCCGTTTTTCCAGACGCTGATCGACAACGCGCAGCTGACGATGCGCAAGGCCGACCTGACGATCGCGGCGCTGTACGCCGAGCTCGTCGAGGACGAGCGGATCCGCCGGCGGATCTTCGGTCTGCTCGAGGCGGAATTTTCCCGCACGGAGGCCGCGATCCTCGCGGTGACGGGCCAGCGCCAGCTGCTCGGCCGCGAGCCGGTCCTGCTGAAATCGGTCCAGCTGCGCAACCCGTACATCGACCCGCTCAACTATCTCCAGGTCGAGATGATCCGCCGCCTGCGGGCCGGAAAGAACCTGTCGCCGAGGGAAACCGAGGAGATCCACCGCGCGATCGAGCTCACGATCAACGGCATCTCAGGCGGGCTGAAAAACACCGGATGAGGACGGTTTTTTGGCCACGATAAGGCGCGAGATGACACGATAAAAAACCTCCAGAACAGGTTGGGTTCCGATCCCGAGCCATCCGGTCTTTTTTCGTGTCATTTCGTGCCTTTTCGTGGCCGAACCCTCCGGCCGCCTTGGAAATCGCGCTAGACTGTCCGGAACGGTCCCGGCACCTTCCTTCCCCGTGATCCTTGCGAAGTCCGACCTGGCGACGTTCCTGGCTGCGAAGCAGGCGACGCCTCACGACCATCTGGGCATGCACCCGCACACGCGGAAGGGCAGCAAGGGCGTCGTCGTCCGCGCCCTGGTGCGCGAGGCGGAGAAATGCGCGGTGGTCGATCTCGCCAGCGGCGAGTCGTTCGTGATGACGCTCCTGGCGCCGGAAGGCTTCTTCGAGGTCTTCATCGCGCGGCGGCCGGACGTCTTTCGCTACCAGCTCCGCGCCACGCTGACCAATGGCGAGATCCGCCAGTTCTTCGACCCCTACGCGTTCCTCCCGACGCTCGGCCCCCAGGACCTTTATCTTTTCAACGAGGGCAACGAGCACCGCATCTACGAGAAACTCGGCGCGCATCTGCGGACGATCGATGGCGTCCCGGGCGTGGCCTTCGCCGTGTGGGCGCCGAGCGCGGCGCGGATCTCGGTCGTGGGCAACTTCAACCACTGGGACGGACGCTACCACCCGATGCGCTCGCTGGGCGCCTCGGGCGTGTGGGAGCTGTTCGTGCCCGGGCTGGGGGAGGGCGAGGTGTACAAGTTCGAGCTGCGCGACCGGCGCGGGAACATCCACCTCAAGACCGACCCCTACGGCACCTATTTCGAGGCGCCGCCGAACAACGCCTCGATCGTCTTCGATCCGCGGAAGTTCCAGTGGGGCGATGACGCGTGGCTGCAGCGGCGGGCCGCGGCGGCGGGGCAGCCCGACCAGCCTATGTCGGTCTACGAGATCCACCTCGGCTCGTGGCGCCGCAAGCTGGAGGACGCCAACCGCCCGCTCAACTACCGCGAACTCGCGCCGGTGCTCGCGGACTACGTCGTGGAGATGGGCTTCACCCACGTCGAGCTGATGCCACTGGCGGAGCATCCGTTCGACGGCTCGTGGGGCTACCAGGTGACGGGTTTCTACGCCCCGACGCAGCGCTTCGGCACGCCGGACGACTTCGCGTTCTTCGTCGACCACCTGCACCGCCGCGGCATCGGCGTCATCCTGGACTGGGTGCCGGCGCATTTCCCGCGGGACAGCTTCGCCCTCGCGGAGTTCGACGGCACGCACCTGTACGAGCACGCGGACCCGCGGCAGGGCGCGCACATGGACTGGGGCACGCTGATCTTCAACTACGGCCGCAACGAAGTGCGCTGCTTCCTCGTCGCGAACGCCCTGGCCTGGTGCGACCGCTACCACCTCGACGGCCTGCGGGTCGACGCGGTGGCCTCGATGCTCTACCTCGACTACTCGCGCAAGGAGGGCCAGTGGATCCCGAACCGCCACGGCGGCCGCGAAAACCTCGAGGCGATCGCGTTCCTGCGCGAGACGAACGACCTCGTGCACCAGTATTACCCGGGAGTGCGGATGATCGCGGAGGAAAGCACGTCGTTCGCCGGCGTCAGCCGCCCGGTGCGGGACGGCGGCCTGGGCTTCGACTACAAGTGGAACATGGGCTGGATGCACGACACCCTGCGCTATTTCCAGAAGGAGCCGATCCACCGCAAGTGGCACCAGAACGACCTGACCTTCGGGATGCTCTACCAGTACGCGGAGAACTTCGTGACGGTGTTCTCGCACGACGAGGTCGTCCACGGGAAGGCGTCGCTGCTCTTCAAGATGGGCGCCTGGCACATCCCCGAGAAGGCGGCCAACCTCCGCGCGCTCTACGGGCACCTCTGGGGCTGGCCCGGGAAGAAGCTGCTCTTCATGGGCGGCGAGTTCGGCCAGGCCGCGGAATGGAACTATGCGGCCAGCCTCGACTGGCATCTCTGCCAGTATCTCGACCACGAGGGCATCCGGCTGCTCGTGCGCGACCTCAACCGGCTGTACACGTCCGAGCCCGTGCTGAGCCGGAACGATTTCAATCCGCAGGGCTTCCGCTGGCTGAGCTGCCAGGACGCGGACGCCAGCGTGCTCGCCTACCTGCGGTCGGATCCGTTCGAGCAGAACCTGTTCGCGGTGGTCGGCCATTTCACCCCGATCGTGCGCCCGGGCTACCGCGTCGGCGTGCCGCGACGGGGCTTCTGGAAGGAAGTCGTGAACACCAACAGCCAGTTCTACGGCGGCACCGGCGTGGGCAATGACGGCGGCCGCGAGACGGAGGACGTACCCGCGGACGGCTTCAGCCAGAGCGTCGTCCTCACGCTGCCGGCTTTGAGCACCACGATTTTCAAGTGGTCGGCGGAAGGCTGACACCGGCAGGTTCACCACGGAGCCACGGAGCGCGGAGAGCCGGTGAGGTCTTCGCCATCACACTGGGCTTCGCGCGCTTTGTGCCTCTACGGTGAAAATTCCGCCACCATTTACCTCATGAAAGCAAAGGCCCCCGAAAAGCTCGCAGGCGGCACCGTGCACAAACTCCCGGCGGATTTGCGGAAGGCCGTCGCGTCCAACTCCGTGGCCAGGCACCTTTGGGGCGACATCACCCCGCTGGCGCGGAACGAGTGGATTTGCTGGGTGACGTCCGCCAAGAAGGAAGAGACCCGGAAACACCGCATCGCCGTCGGCATCGACAAGATGCGCGGAGGCATGCGCCGGCCGTGCTGCTGGCCCGGCTGTCCGCACCGCTGAGCCGGCGGTAGAAGGCCGCGCGGTCGCGTCTGCACACCATCGATTTATGGACAGCAATGAACTCAGGGCCAAACAGGCGCCGTTCAAGGCGCAGTATCGGGAATCGCCGGAAAAGGCGCTCGTCACGCTGAGGGCGCGCGGGCGCCTCAACGAAGGGATCAGTTGCCGGGTCGAAACCGGCCGGGCGCTGGTGGCGGCGGGATTGCATCCCGCGACCGGCGGAACGGGAGGCTTCGCGTGCTCGGGTGACATGCTTCTCGAGGCGCTGGTCGCCTGCACGGGTGTGACGCTGAATGCGGTCGCGACGGCGCTCGGAGTCCCGCTGCGCGATGCCGTGATCGAGGCGGAAGGGGATCTTGATTTTCGGGGGACCCTGGCCGTGGCCAAGGATGTTCCGGTGGGACTGCAGCGGATCCGGCTCCTGGTGACCCTCGACACGGACGCGACGGAGGAGCAGGTCGCGAATCTCCTGCGGCTGACCGAGAAATACTGCGTCGTGCTCCAGACCCTGCAGCGTCCGCCGGAATTCTCCCTGCGGCGCAGACCGTGACGAGGGGGGAATCCCGGCGCTCGACGAGCGGCGGAAAATGAGTGAAATCGCCTCCACCCCTATGAAAAAAGAACGCCTGATTGAATCTGCCCCGACCTTCGGCTGTCTGCTGACGACGCTGGCGCTGATCGCCTTGTCCGTTGCCGGGCAGGCGGCGGAGACGCCGACTCCCCCGGCCGCGGCGCGGCCGACTCCGCCGGTGCGGCTCCCGGACGGGCCGGGAATGCCGAAGTTCACCGTGCTGGGGGCGAAGCCGGGCGACGGCCGCGGGCTGCGGGCGGTGGCGGGTGTGAATCCGCCGGTCGATGCGGACGGGGATTTTCTCGCCGGGCCGGAATACGTGCCGGCGCCGGAGTCGACCGTCGTCGCGGGCGTGCCGCAGGGGCGGGTGCAGCAGTTCGTCATCGATTCGAAAACGAGCAAGTTCTACAACCCGGGCATCGCGCGGGACGTTCCCTTCGGCACGGTCGATCCCAAGAACCCCAAGACGGTGATCGTGGAGACGCACCCGATCGACTACCAGCGCACCATCACCGTCTACGTCCCGGCCCAGTACGTGGCGGGCACGGCGGCGCCCTTCCTCGTGGTGCACGACGGCCCGCGGGAAATGGGGCGGCCGGACCTGAGCCTCCCGCGCATCCTCGACAACCTCATCGCCCAGCACCGGGTGCCGCCGATCGTGGTCGTCATGATCGCGCACGGCGGCGGAGATGCGCAGGGCCACGAGCGCGGACGTGAGTACGACACCATGTCGGGGCTGTTCGCCGAGTTCATCCAGGCCGAGGTCCTGCCGCAGGTGGAGAAGAACTGCGGCGTAAAGCTGACGACCGACCCCGAGGGCCGCGCGACCATGGGCACGAGCTCCGGCGGTTCGGCCGCGCTCATCATGGCGTGGTATCATCCGGAGTGGTATCATCGGGTGCTGACGTTTTCCGGCACGTTCGTGAACCAGCAGTGGCCCTTCGATCCGACCACGCCCGACGGTGCCTGGGATTTTCACGAGAAGCTGATCCCGCAGAGCGCCAAAAAGCCCATCCGCCTCTGGATGGCCGTCGGCGACAAAGATCTGCTCAACCCGAATGTCATGCGCGACGGCATGCACGACTGGGTCGAGGCCAACAACCGCATGGCCGCGGTGCTCAAGGCGAAAGGCTACCACTACCAGTATGTTTTCTGCCTCAATGCGGGCCACGGGGTGGGCAACGCGCGGGCGCAGCTCCTGCCGGAGGCGCTGGAGTGGCTGTGGAAGGATTATCCGGCGCAAAGGGCGCCGTGAGGCAGCGATCCGGTTTTGCAGGAGGAAACCCGAGGCCGATCCGAGAATGTCCGATCCGGCCTCTGGCTGTCCTCGGTATTCCTCCTGTGAATTGAAGCCGGGATCGAAACGGAGTTTCCCCCTTTTCCTGTTTCCCAGGTGATGAAAGTCCGTCGGATCGTTGCGGCCCTGATCTTGGTTCTGCCGGTGGCGGCGGGATGGGCGGCTGCTCCGGCACACGCGGCCCCATCGAGTGATGCGCAGGTCGAGCGTCTTTCGCCTTTTTTTGTCCGGGAGACGAGGATCAGCAATTTCGGTCTCTCGATCGTCACCAATTTCGGAGTCATCTGGGGCGGAAAGATAAAATGGATGCGGGTGGGCCAGGTCGCCCCAGGCTCGGCCGCGGCCGAGGCGCACCTCAATCCGGACGACGAGATCTTCATGATCAACGGCCGGCCCCGCTCGGGCATGAGCCGCGATACCATGCTCGGGATTTTCTTCGAGCGAAGGCTCGGTGACACCGTGAGCCTCGAGCTGCGGGACAGCCGGACCCGCCTGCTGCGCCTGGTCGTGCTCACCGTGAACGCCAAGGGACTGGAGAGCGGAGCCGGAGCGCATTGACCCAACGGGCCGGGCGCCTTCGCCCGCATCCGTTCCCTGCGACGGGCTGAAATCAACGCGCCCGGCCAATTCGGCGACGGGCGCGATCGCTAGCTTACGAAGCGGGTAAATCCGGCGGCGGGGGCGGCTCGGCCGGCGGGACTGCACCCGATTCCTGCTCAACGTGGGCGGCGGGTTCGGCGGGGGCGGCCTCGATCCATGGGCTCGCCTCGCGGGGCATCGACTCCAGGGAAGCGGCTGTCGCGGCGGAGGAGCGGACGCGACCCGAAGGCTTCTTTGCCTTTGGCGACGGACGCTTCCGGGGCCCGGTGGATTTTCGCGGCTTGGAGGCGCCCTGCTTGCGGGCCCCGGCCGCCGGCTTCGCCGGCGGATAATGGGAGGGAATGGCGGCGTTCTTCAGCGCCTTGAGCTTCCTGCGGGCCGCCTTGGCGAGCTTCTTGGCCTTCTTGAACGCCTTGCGCGCGAGTTTCAGCTCGGCCTTCGCCGCCTGGGCGCGCTCGCGGGCGGCTTCCGCCTGGCGCCGGGCGGCGACGAGGCGGGAATCGGAGGAGCCGGATTTGTTTCCGGTGGTGGCACGCGAGCTGGATTTGCGGCGGCTTTTCATGGGGGAATCAGCGAAGCCAGATGGCGGAATTGGCGGGGCACGGGAGGGGCTGTCACGATCAGGTTACGCCCCGCTGACGGAGACCGGCAACCGTTCAATTGTTACGTTTTTTCGGGCCGCCGATCCCGGTCGGTGCGTGACCGGCAGGGAGTGACCTCATCCGCAAGCGGTCCGGGCCACGACAGGGGCGGCCGGTCCGTACCCGCCGCTATTTGCGCCCGACCAGCCGGTAGGCGGTCATCTCGCCGCGGTTCTTCAGTTCGATGCTGCCGCGGGGCTCGATGACGAAGTGCGGCTTCAGGAGGTCGGCGGTGGCCTGCGACACCTGGATGATGCCGGCCTCGCCGTGCGATTCCAGGCGGCTGGCGATGTTCACGGTGTCGCCCCAGAGATCGTAGGCGAATTTCTTGGAGCCGATGATCCCCGCGACCAGCGGGCCGGTGTGCATGCCGATGCGAATCTGCCAGCGCACGTTGTTGCGCTGGTTGAAGACCTCCATGACCTCGAGCATCGCCAGGGCCATGTCCGCGCAGCGCACGGCGTGGTCGGGTACGGCGAGAGGGACGCCGCCGACCACCATGTAGGAATCGCCGATGGTCTTGATCTTCTCGACCCCCATGCCCTCGACCAGCAGGTCGAAGTCGGAGAAAATCTCGTTGAGGCGGCCGACCGTCTTCGCCGGTGAGAGGTCGGCGGCGATGCCGGTGAAATTGACGATGTCCGCAAACAGCACGGTCGCCTCCGGCACGGCGTCGACGATCGGCTCCTCGCCGGCCTTGAGCCGGTCGCCGATCGCCTTCGGCAGGATGTTGAGCAGGAGCCGCTCCGACTTGGCGCGCTCGGCCTGGATCTCCGCGAGGTGGGCGCGCTCCTGGTCGCGCAGGCGTTTTTTTTCCAGCGAGGCGCCGATGCGCGCGCGGAGGATGACGGGATTGAAGGGCTTCGGGACGTAGTCCTCGGCGCCGGCCTCGATGCAGCGGACCGTGGCCGAAACCTCGTCGAGCGCGGTGAGCATGATGACGGGGATGTGCTTCAGTTTCTCGTCGGCCTTCAGGCGCTCGAGGGTCTGGAAGCCGTCCAGCACCGGCATGAGGATGTCGAGCAGCACGAGGTCGAAGGGCTCGCGGCCGATGATGTCGAGGGCGACCTGGCCGTTTTCGGCGCCGACGGCGGTGAAGCCCATGCGGTTCAGGCGGCGCACGAGCATCTCGCGGTTGAGCGGCTCGTCGTCCACGATCAGGAGGTGGCCGGTGGCCGGGCTGGTGGCGGCGGGGACGGCGTAGGCGCCCGCGCGCGTGCCGCCGGGGACGATGGGCGAGGCCGAGCCGCCGGTCATCGGCGAGGGCGTGCCGAGATGGTAGCGCTCGGCGAACGACTCCTGCTCGAGCATCTTCCGGAGATTGCGCGAGGCCAGGGAGATCTTCTCCAGGTCGGCCACGGTCTCGTTCAGCCCGAGCGCACGGGCGGTCTCCTCGCAGAGGTCGCGGTAGCCGAGCACGCCGTTGAGCGGGCCGAGGAGACTGCGGCGCAGGGCGACGAGGTCGACCTTGCCGGCCTCGACCTTCCATTGCGCGAGTCCCTCGTTGAGCAGGGTCAGGATCTGGCTGCCGGACGCGTGCAGGTGCTGCAGGTCCTCGGCGAGCGTGGTCGAGCCGCCCTCGGCGGCGGTCTCGATCAGCATTTCGGTGTAGCCGATGATCTGGTTGAGGGGCGTGCGGAGATCGTGGCGCAGCCGCTTGAGCGCCTCCTCGTCGATGCCGGCCGGGAGGGGCCACATGGGCCGGGTGTGCTCCGAGGGCGCGGGCGCGGCGTCCGGGGTGACGGGTTTGGACGATTCTCCGCTCATGCGCCGGGCTTGCCGGACTTGGGCAGCAAGGTCTCGATCTTCGCCAGCAGGCTGGTCAGCTCCACGGGCTTGGTCTCGTACTCGTTGCAGCCGGCGGCGAGGGCCTTTTCGCGATCCTCCGCCATGGCGTGGGCGGTGAGCGCGATGATGGGGATGCCCGCGGTGGCGGGATCGGCCTTGAGCTGGCGGCTGGCCTCCCAGCCGTCGATGCCGGGCAGGCTCATGTCCATGAGGATCAGATCGGGTTTCCCGCTGCGCGCCAGCGCCAGCCCCGTCGGGCCGTCGGCGGCGATCGCGATCTGGTAGCCGCGTTTTTCCAGGCGGCGGCCGAGCATGTCGCGGTTCATTTCGTTGTCTTCAACGAGCAGTATTTTGGCCATGGGAAAGAGGGGATTTCAGGAAAGGATCGAGGCCACCGCGGAGGGGCGCGGGAAGGGCGGGTTGCTCCGGCCGGTGCGGCGCATGAACTCCTCCACCGAGTCACGGACCTCGCGGAGCAGCTCGTCGCGCGAATAGCTGCCCTTTTGCAGCACGCGCTCAGCCTGCTTCTCGAGGAAGCCCCGCACCTCGGCGGTAAGGTCGAGCGAGGTCAGTACCACCACGGGAATGTCCCGCCAGACGGCGTGGGCGCGCATCGCCCGCAGCACGGCGAAGCCGTCGAGCTCGGGCATGAGCAGGTCCAGGAGCACGACCGAGGGCGTGTTGCGCTCGAGCAGGCCGAGGGCGGCGCGGCCGTTCTCGGCCTGGAGCGCGGGCCAGCCCTCGCGCTCCAGCAGGCGCACGATCATGTTCCGCGTGGGAGCGTCGTCCTCCACGACCATGATGGCGTTTTCGCTGCGCGCGGCGCTGTATTTGGCGAGGATGGCCAGAAGCCGCCCGCCGTCGATCGGCTTGCTCATGTAGTCCGCGGCGCCGATGGCGACGCCGCCGGTGGCGTGGTTGTCCATCGTCAGCAGGACGAACGGCAGGTTCGCGAGCAGCGGGTGGATCTTGAGCTGGGAGAGGAGATTGCCGCCTTCCGCGCCGGGCATCAGCGTGTCGAGGATGACGACGTGCGGGCTCATCTCGCGCGCGCGGGCGACGGCCTCCTCGCCGTTGCGGGCGACGTTCACCGTGTAGCCTTCGCGGCCGAGCAGGTCCTGCAGCATCGTGTTGACGGCGTCGTCGGCGTCGATGACGAGCACCCGACCGCGGCGCGGAGGCCCGGCGGGCGCGGGGGCCGGCGCCTTCTCCGGCACCGGCATGGGCGGCGTTGTCTCGCCCTCGGGCGTCGCCTTGACCGGCGCGACCTCCGCCGGGATGCGCACCGTGAAGACGGAGCCTTCGCCCATCTTGCTCGCGACGGTGATGTCGCCGCCCATCAGGCGGGCGAACTGCCGCGAGATGGCGAGCCCCAGGCCGGTGCCGCCGAACTTGGCGGAGGTGGACTTGTCGGCCTGGCTGAAGACCTGGAAGAGGCGGCCCATCTGCTCCGGCGTCATGCCGATGCCGCTGTCGCGCACCAGCATCACCACCATCTCGCGCGGACCGGCCTGGTCGCGGCTCACTTCGAGGGAGACGACGCCCTCCTCGGTGAACTTGGAGGCGTTGCTGAGCAGATTGAGCAGGATCTGCCGGAGCTTGGTGGCATCGGCCCGCATGGTGCCGAAGTTTTCCGGGCAGTCCACCTTCAGCTGGTTCTTGTTCCGGTCGATGAGCGGCTGGGCCGTCGGGATCACATCGTGCACCAGCGTGCAGACGTCGAAGGACTCGAGGTACAGGTCCATCTTGCCGGCCTCGATCTTGGAGAGATCCAGCACGTCGTTGATCAACCCGAGCAGGTGCCGGGCGGCACTGAGAATCTTGCGCAGGTCGGCGATCGCGCCGTTGTCACCGCGGTCGGTGGCGTCCTCGATGAGCATCTCGGCATAGCCGATGATGGCGTTCATCGGGGTGCGCAGCTCGTGGCTCATCTTGGCGAGGAAGGAGCTCTTGGCCTGGTTCGCGTCGCGCGCCGCGGTCATCGCCTTGTGGAGTTCGACGGTGCGCTCGGCGACCTTGGCCTCGAGGGTGCGGTTGGCCTCCTCGAGCATGGCGTTGATCTCGGCCAGGCGCTCGCGGGCCTTCTCCGCGTTGTTCTTGGCCACGACCAGCTCCGCGTCGCGCTGCTGGATCGTCGTGAGCATCGAGTTGAACGCCTCGACCAGCACGGCCGTCTCGCCACCGCCCCGGACCTCGGCGCGCGCGGAGTAGTCGCCATCGGTCGCGACCCGGCGCGCGATCCCCGCGAGCTTCGTGATGGGCTCGGAGATGCCGCGCTGGAGAAAGCGGGAGACGACGAGTCCGCCGAGCATGGCGAGGAGAAAAAGTCCTCCCATCGCCTGCAGCGGCTCAAGCAGGCTCTGGCGCGCCTCGGGGCTGGCCTGCGCCGTCAGCACGAGGGTGCCGAGGCGCCGGCCGCCCGGGCCGGTGAGGCGCTTGGGAATCACGGCCTCGTCGGTGGAAAACGTGCTGACGTACGCGGCCCGCACCGAGCCGATCGCTCCACCGGAGCCCGGCCGCACCCATTTGGAGAGGACCTTGTTGGTCGGCGAGTAGACGACGGCGGTGATGATGGTCTCGTTGCTGGTGAGCCAGATTCGCAGCGGCAGCTCCTCTTCAGTGGCAGCGGGATTTTTCTCGAGGATGCCGGTGACATTCACCGCAACCTGGTTCGCGATGTCGTCGGAGGTCTTCGCGACGTCATCGTGCAGACGGCGCACCTCCATGACGTAATACCCTGCGAACGCCGCCCCGAGGGTCAGGGTGCAGACCAAGGTGATGAGCAGCGTCAGCCGCCACCGGAGGGGCATGCCGCTGGAGGTCAGCATCGCGGGAAGGAGGGGCCGGTTTCGGGCAGGGCAGACATTGTTGCCTAGAGTATTAAAACAAGGGAGCTTACGCAGGTTGATTAGGAATCCAACAACCCGCCCGAGTCAATCATGCCATCTGTAAAATGAGGGGTGATGTCCCTAGGCGAAAAAATCCTCCGGGGACACCGGCGGAGAGGTCCGCCCGCTGGTCTTGAAAGGAGCGCGAACACTGGGGAAAAGTGGCGCGGGCGGCGCCGGGTGTCGAGCTTTCGCCGGTGACACCTTCGTCATCTCGTCGCCCGCGAAGGAAATAAAATCATGCCGGCCGCCGTGGAAGTTCCCGGACACGGCAGCGGCGAGAAATCGGCCTAAGAAGGAATCCCGCCGGAACCTCATCACGATGAACAGGCATTCATTCCCAACCAAAGGAGGTCCCATGAAACGTCGCCGCTTCGCGCTTCCCGCCGCCTTCGCCCTCACGCTGCTGGCTTTCCTGTTGTTCGGTTTCACGAAAACATCCCGCGCGCCCGTCCAGCGGACCGGGGAAAGATTCATCCTCCTCGACCATCCGCTGACGGTCATCGAGCCGTCGCCGGAACCGGAAGACGCCGAAAAAGCATCCTCGAAAAATCCGGGACCGCCGACGCAGGAGGAGCGGTTCGAGCCGGTCGACGCCGAACATCATCCGGACTTCATCGTTCCGGTGCCGACTCCGCCGGCACCTTCGTTGGCGACGGCGTCCCTGGTTGATCCGGGAATTTTCCGGCCGGGCGGGGAGGGGCCCGACTTTTCCGGGGGCGGCACGATGGTCGATGTCGCGATGCTCGACGAGGTCCCGCGGGCGCGCGTGCGGATTCCGCCGGCCTATCCCGCGGCGGCCCGGGCGGCCGGCATCGTTGGCGAGGTCCTCGTGGAGTTCGCCGTCGACCCCTCGGGCCGCGTGCTCAATCCCCGGGTGGTGCGCTCGAGCGACCGATCCTTCGACGAGCCGACGCTGCGCGCGGTCTCGAGATGGGTTTTCGAACCGGGCCGGAGGGAGGGCCGGCCGGTGTCCTTCCGCCTCGTGGTGCCGGTGGTGTATCGGCTCGGCGACTAGCGCCGGACTCACTCCACGCGGACGATGCGCTGCGGCGCCCTCGCGCCGCGCGCAGGGGCGGCGATCGCGTCACCCTCGCGGCGGCCCAGCAGTTCCCGCCCGAGCGGTGATTGCGGCGTGAGCACGAGCACGGAAGTGCCATCGAGGGGAATTTCCATCCCGCCCGCGCGCGGACCGAGAAAATACCAGGTGCGCCGTCCGCCGCTTTCCACTTCGACGAGTGCACCGACCGCGATGGATGCGCCGGGCGGGAAGTCCGGCGGGAAGAAACTGCGGTAGGCGTCGATGCGCGCCTGGATCTCGGCTGTCATCCGCGCCTGTCCCTCGGCGAGATAGCCCGCCTCGATGCTGCGCGTGTCGTACTTGTTCTCGGCCTTGCTCTCCTCGCTGATGGCCTCGTCGCGGGTCTGGTGCGCCGCGGCCGCCTGCGTGGCGAGCTCGCGCTGCAGCCGGGCGAGGATCTCGTCGCGAAGGAGGAGCTTGTTCACCCGCCCAGCGTAGGCGCCGCCGGCCGCAGGTCGAGCAGGCGCCGCACCCGCTCGACGAGTTCCTTCGGACTGAAGGGCTTGGTCAGGTAGTCGAGCGCTCCCAGCTCGAGGCCGAGGCTGTGGGCGTCGGTGGTCGCCCAGGCGGTGAGGATCACGATCGGGATCGTCGCGGTCGCCGCCTGCCGTCGCAGGATCTCGCAGATCGCGAAGCCGTCCACGTCGGGCAGCATGAGATCGAGCAGGATCAGGTCCGGCGGAACCAGCCGGACACTCTCGAGCGCCTCGCGCCCGCAGGAGGCCGTGGTCACGCGGTACCCGGCCCGCGTGAGATGGAAATGCACCAGGTCGGTGACATCGCGTTCGTCGTCCACACTGAGGATGGTGAGCGGCATTTTGGCCGATGAGGATCGGGCATCCGGGTGGCGACGGGATGACGGCGACGTTACATCCCGGTGACTTCCCGCGGCGACCGTCGGTACGCGCTCAGGGAGCGGGGCTTGCGGCGAACCGAAAAAATTAATGAAAGCGGCGGCCGCTTTTTTTTGGCTCGCCCGTCAGGGCCGAGGTGGCATCTTCAACCGGCTCAGGCAACGCTTCTTAACGTCTTTCACTGGATGGCACGCAAGATCGCATTCATCAACTACAAGGGCGGCGTCGGCAAGACCTCGCTCATCGTCAACACGGCCGCTTGCCTCGCGAAGCAGGGCAAGCGCGTCCTCCTCTGCGATTTTGACACGCAGTCCAACGCGAGCATCTGGCTGCTCCGGCTGGAACGCTGGAACAAGATCAACACGACCGGCGAAGGTGCGATCTACTCGATCTTCGATCCGGGCAAGGTGCAGCTGAAGGACATCATCATCAAGGACGTCGTGGAGGGCAAAGCCGGCGAGAAGCTGCTGCCGGGCCTGGATCTCGCGCCGACCGCCTTCAACCTCGTCGACCTCGAGAACGAGTATACCGGGGATCCGAAGCGCCCCGCGTACGTGATCTTCGCCGAGCAGCTCGCGGCGGTGGAGGAGAACTACGACTTCGTCCTCTTCGACTGCCCGCCGAACATCCTCCGCGCCTCGCAATGCGGCATTTTCTCGGCGAACGAGATCTACGTGCCCTCGAATCCGGATGCGCTCAGCCTCATCGGCTTCACGCTGCTGGTCGAGAAGCTCGGCAAGTTTCACCAGCTCTCGGCCAGCTTCCGGAAGGCGGCGATGGGCGTGCCCGCGCAGGTCCAGGGCCTGATCTTCAACTCGATCAAGACCGGCGTGGACATCGAGGTGCCGAAGATGCGGATGCAGCTTCGCCTGAACCAATTTCGCGCGGCCAAGCGCGTCGGACAGAACGCGAAGATCTTCGACACGCAGATCCGCGACGCGATGGTGGTGCGCCGCGCGGTCACGCTCGGCCTGCCCGTCGTCCTGGTGGGCGACACCACCGACGAGAGCACCCAGGACAGCGTGGTGAGCGACTACCGCAAGCTGGCCACCGAGATCATCCGGCAGGGCGCGCAGCTCTGACCCGCGGCGCGCGAGCTTGCCGCCGCCTCCCTTTCCGCTTAACCAACGCCAGTACTCAATCTCACCTGTCATGCCCGACAAATACACCGCCAAGGACTGGGACGACGTGCGCGCCGCCTTCGCCTCGTCCATCATGGTCAACACCGCGCTGAGCAGCCTGGCGCAGAACCTCGACGGCCCCGACTGGCCGGTGAAGGGCAAGGACGAGACGCCGGCGAAATACATCGAGCTGCCTTACGACGAGATGGTGGCGCTGCTGGTGCTCAAGGGCCAGCCGCCCACGCGCGCGGACCAGCTCATCGGCATGCTCAAGGACACGCTCGCCTTCGATGATCCCTTCGGCGACATGGTCGCGCAGACGGCCGCGGCGGAGAAAAAGGACAACCAGATGCTGAAGAACATGGCGCGGCTGGAGATCCCCGAGGCCTTTCCGATCGCGCTCACCGCGCTCGGGCCGGACACGCGCGAGTTCTGCAAGCTGGAAAAGCTCACGACCCTCGGCGGGTTCGCGGTCTTCGCGCAGGACATGTCGCAGAACGTGATCGTCGGCGGCGATTTTCGCCGCCTGCTCAACTCGCTTTCGCACATCGATGAGCAGACGCTGGCGCAGTGCCTGCCGTTCCGCCCGGGCGCGAAGGGCCTGCACCTGTTCGAGGCGCTCGCCCAGGCGGCGGCGGCGCCGGCGCCCGCCGAGCGCGCGGCCGCGGCCGCGGAGTGGTTCAAGCCGGAACTCGACGCGCTCAAGCAGGATCTCGCCGCCGGCGGCTCGCTGTCCCGGCACCTCGTGGTGCTCGGCAACCCGGCGGCCGAGGCGAAGGTCGCGGAGCTCCTGAAGCCGCTCCTGGGCTCCTCCCGGGGTATGGGTGGAGAGAAGAAATCGGGCTTCTTTTCCAAGCTCTTCAAGAAATAATCCGCCATGCCGGACGCGCCTGGTCCCCCGAGCCCGATCAAGTTCCCGGTCAAGCCCACCAACGCCGCGCCCGCGCTGACGCTGCGGCGGCGCCCCGTCTCGGCGGTCGAGCTCTCGGCGGCCTCGGCCGAGGCGCGCAAGCAGATCGCGCAGATCGTCTCCGCCACGCGGACGCCGTGGGGCGAGGAGAGCAAGGTCCTGAACGGCGACCAGGTCTCCGCGCTCGAGCGCTCGCTCCGCGCGCTGGAGATGCGGCTGGTCGAGCGCGAGCGGGCCGTCGAGGACACGGAGGCGCGGCAGATCGAGCGGGAGCGCGACCTCGCGGAGGCGGAGGCGCTGCTGGTCGCGCGGGAGAAGGTCATGGCCGCGACGAAGAAGAAGGCGCCGGAGGCGAAGGCCGCCGTGTCGAAGGAGGAGCAGGCCGCGCTGGAGCAGCTCAAGGCCGCGCTCGACCAGCAGGAGGCCTCGCTCAAGGAGCAGAAGGCCGCGATCACGGAGCGCGAGCGCTTCATGGAGGAGAACGAGTCCAAGCTTTTCGAAAAGATGATGCAGCAGCAGGAGAAGGAGACGGAGCTGGAGCAGCGCGCCGACGACTTGAACAAGCGGGAGAAGAAGCTCCGGGAGCGCGAGGGCGCGGCCGACCCGCAGGTGGCCGCGGCCCACCGGGCGCAGGACGAGGCGGCGAAGAAATTCGACGAGTTCAACGAATAACCCCGGCACGGCCGCCGGGATCGCGGGTCTGCTCTTGACCCGTCGCGGGCGAATCCTCTGCCTCGCGCGTTTCCCGCATGACCATCCCTTGGCGCCGGTCCTGGACCGGCCTCCTCTTCCTGGCCGCACCTTTCCTCTTGTCCGCGCATGAGCCGGCCCGCGCCGGCTTCGGCGCCGGCCTCCTCGGCGTCCTGGACTCCGACAAGACCCTCAACTTTTCCGCCGATTACCGGCTGGCGGCGCCCGGCGCCTTCCAGCCGCGCCTGCTGGCGACCTGGGCGACGGACGGCTCGCGGCTGCTCGGCGCGGGGTTGCTGTACAACCTCGACCTCGACGACCGCCTGCGGCTGACCTTCGGGTTCGGCCCGGGCTACTATGAGCGCAATCGCGGCCGGGACCTGGGCTCGTCAGTGGAGTTCATCAGCACGGCGGAATTCTCGGTCGACGTCGGCCATCGGCGCCGGCTCGGCTTGGCGGTGGGCCACATCTCCAACGGGGGCCTCAATGGCCGGAATCCCGGGACGGAGACCCTCATGCTGACCTGGTCGGTTCCCGTCGGCCGCTGACCGCGCGGCCGTCCAAGACTTTTCTTGAACCTTGTCCTCTTTCCCGCTGTCTTCAGGCGACCCTGCATGAAAAAACGCTTCATCGCGCTCTGCTGCCTGCTCACCGCCACAGCCGTCTATGCCGAGCCCGATTCGGAGCCGGAGCCGCCCACGAACCTCTTTTTCGACACGGACGTCTACATTTACCTCCCCAAGTTCACCCTGACCTACGGCATGCGGGGGTTGTCGGGCGCGAAATCCAGCTTCCACGGTTTCGGTCATGTCACGGATGAAGCCCAGCATATCGCGGACACGACGGGCACGGGCGAAACCCGGATTTACCACGACGGCGACGTCGGCGTGGACCAGCGCACGGTCTCGATCGACGATGGCAACGGCGGGGTGGTGAGCCTGCTGATCACGCCGGACGGCAGCACGAATACCTGGGGTTTCGCCGATGCGAAACAGATCGTGGGAGATGGGACGATCGCGATGCACGCCTACACGGCGGACGTGGTCGACAGCGGCCCGCGCTCGAAGAACCCCGGTCTCAGCTTCGGCAACGAGGTGGTCCTCGCCCGCGACATCGGCAAGATCGCCGGCCGCTTCGACTGGAGCATCTCCGCCGGCCTGAGCATCAACGATCTCGCCTCGAAGATGACGAGCTTCGAGAAGGCCAACATCACGACGATCACCGATACCTACTCGCTCAATGGGGCGCCCGCGCCGACCCCGCCGTACTCGGCGCCGTCCAGCAGCAGCGTCCCGCTGACGGACTCGAGCGGCAACACCCTCCTGAATGCCGACGGCACGGCGCAGACCGTGCAGGTCGACAGCTCCGTCCTCCTCGGCAACACGCCCGAGACCCGCACGCAGACCACCACGACCGACACCGTGAGCGTGATGAACCACTATCACCTCCACGGGGCCTATTACACCTTCCGCGTGGGCCCGACCCTGGTTTTCCCGGTGACCACCAATTTCCGGGCGACACTGAGCCTGGGCGGCGCGCTGGTGTATGCGGGGACGACCTACTCGGTCGAACAGGAATTCAAGCCCGATACGGGCAACGAGATCTTTTCCGACGTCTCGGATACCCAGAGCCATTTCCTGCCGGGATATTATGCCGACGCCAGCATGGAGTACTGGATGTCCAACCGGACGGCCTTCTATCTCGGCGCGGTTTACCAGAGCACCGGCAGCTTCACGCAGACGATTGTGCAGAATACGAGTCCCGGCCTGGACGACACGGCCACCTATTCGACGCGCGTGGACCTGAGCAGCATGCAGGGATTCCGCTTCGGCGTGAATTACCGGTTCTAGGGCTCTCGCCGCCGCTCAGGCGGCGAGATCCTGCAGGACGGCATCCACCCCGCGCAGGCGTTCGGACGGGAAGAAGCCGTTGATGCGCGTGATGACCTGCTGGATGATGCCGTCGGGGCAGGAAGCCCCGCCGGTGATGAGCACCCGCTTGGGGGCGACGATCGATCCGGCGTCATTTTCCGGCCAGAGCGGACGAGCCTCGATGTGGCCCTGGCCGCCGCCGGAGTAAACGTAGTGGTCCACCCGCGCGCGGGAGAGGATGCTGCGCTCCGACTGGATGAAGAAGGCCTTCGGCCCCAGCTTCTGTTCGCAAAGCCGGAAAAGCTGGTAGGTGTTCGACGAGTTGCGTCCGCCGATCACGAAAGCCGCGTCGAGGGGCTCCGCCAGCGCGCGGCTGAGCGCATCCTGGTTCACCTGGGTGGCGTAGCATAGCGTGTCCCGCCGGCTGCTGCCGCCGACGCGCGAATCGTCGCCGAACCGGGCGCGGTAAACCCCGCGCAGGTGCTCGATGATCGCGAGGGTCTCGTTCATCAGCAGCGTCGTCTGGTTGACGACGGCCACGCGTTCCAGATGCCGGTTCACGTCGAAACCGGGGGTGTGCCGGCCGGCGAAAAGCTCGTGGAATCGCGCCCGGACGGCGGGGTCGGGACTCGCGATGAGGGCGCCGAGCTGGCGCGTCTCCTCGAGGTTGCGCACGATGACGGCCTGGGCATGGCGGCGGGTGTTGGAGAAGGTCGCCTTCGTCTCCTCATGCTCGTGCTTGCCATGGATGATCACGGTGTAGCCCTCGCGTCCGTAGGCGCGCGCCGCCTTCCATACTTTTTCCACGAGCATGCAGGTGGCGTCGTATTGGTAGACGGGAATGCCCTTCCGCACCAGGCGCGCCTTGTCCTCGTCCGTCGCGCCGAACGCCGGGGTGATCACGATGTCCGCGGGCGTGAGCGTGTCCCAGAGGAAGGACGGAGCCGACGTTCCGCCGGTGCCGGCGGAGTCGTCGACCGGGTAGGGCGCTCCGCGGTCCGTCTGCAGATAACGCAGCCCGCGACGCAGCAGGTCTTCGTTCACGAAGGGATTGTGGATGAGCTCCGAGAGCATGAAGACCCGGCGGCCCGGATTTTCCGCCAGCGTCTCATAGGCGCGCTCGATCGCGTTCTTCACCCCGAGACAGAAGCCAAAATGGCTGGGAATCACATGGCGCACCGCCCCGAAATCGAGCGTGACCGGCGCGGCGGCGGACCGCTCCTGCTGCCGGGCCAGCGCCTTGATCGCGGTGCAGAGCTGCGACTGATACAGCGCGCCGGCCACGGCGTCCTGGGCGTAGATCGAGGTGTTCCGCTCCTTCTCGGGCCGGAATTTGTAGATGAAATCATTTTCGCCGAGGTGGAGGTAAGGGATCTCGATGAGATAAGGGTCCAGCTTCTCCACCACCGCCGCCAGACCCGGCGTGACCGCTCCTCCGGGAGCGGCAAGGTCATCGATGGGCCGGAAGGAGATCCCCTCGTCCGACGGCGGGCCCTTCACCTGCACAAAAAAAACGCGGTGCACGCCCTCGCCGGTTGCCGTGGAAAAATATTCCACGGGCGCGGTGTGCGCGGGAAAGGCCGCTTCCAGCTGCGCCGTGGCTTCCGCGAGGTCGGCGCCGGCGAAGGCCAGCCCGGCCCTGGCGCCGTCCGCACGCACCGCCAGCTGGTTTCCCGGGTTGAAGGCGAGAACGCAGCAGGGCGTGGACGGAACGGCCGAAACCGGAGGCATTTCCCCCAAGCAACACGGCACACCGCCCCGGGTCAAGTGGACCGGGCCGGGGGTGGTGTCCTGATTTGACCGACGGTTCTGAAATATCGTTCTCGTTCTCGGCGATTTCTCCGGAGTGAGAACGAGAATGAGAAAGAAGAACGAGAATGATTGGTGCGGCCCTCGCCAAATTAGGACACTCCCGGGCCGGGTAATTCCCGGAGAAGTTCGCGCCAAGCCGCGGAGGCGCGAAGCAGACGCCGGGCCGGGGGCTTATTCGCCCTCTTCCTCCTCGTTGTCGTCGAAGGCGCCGCCGGCGAACTCGGTGTCGAAGAAATCCTCCCGCTCGAGGATGGCCATGACGCCATCGACGACTTTCTTGCGGTCGGCCGGCCTCAGATCGGGATAATCCACGGTGATCAGTTCCGAGATGCCCGCGCGTCCCTGTTCGCGATTGGCCGCTCCGGCGAGAAAGTCGTCCGCCTGGCTGGCGATTTCGTCGATGATGGCTCCGAGGTCCATGGATCCGGGGGAAGTTTCAGATGCTGGGCGCATTGCCCGGACGAGTCCGGGACGGGAAAGCGTTTCTTGCCGGACGAAGTTTATCCAGCCGGTATTTCGCCACCCAGAATTCCGCGACGTTCGGCTGGTTGGTGCCGGCGCACTGCTCGAGGTATTTCCGCTCCTCCTCGGTGTGACCGGCGACGCGCGCGGCCTGGGAAATGTAGAAGGTGGCCTCGCAGGTGTGCCAGTCCACTTCGTTCGGATCGCTCGCCGCCGCGATCTCGAGCAGGCGGCGCGCGTCGATGTAACCGAGGACGAAACCCATGATCTGCCGCGGCCAGTCCGGGAGGTCCGGGGACGAAGCGAGGTAGGCGCGGAGCTGCGACTGCTCCGGCCGGCCTCCGAGCGTGGCGGCGAAATGCTGGAAAAGCGGGGCATAGCCTTCCGTCGGATCCAGCACGCGCGCCGCGATGAGGTCGGCCTCCGTGCCGCGGCTGAAGTCGCCGAGCCCGTAGTGCATGATGCCGCGCAGCAGCACCAGTTCGGCGCTGGGGTCGGCTTTCAGGGCGTCCTCGATGGTCTGCTCCGCGGCGTCGAACTCGCCGAGGTACCACTGGACCCAGGCGAGCCGAGTCCGCACGTCGGTGCCGTCCGCAAAGGGGGATTTCTCCACGTTCAGGTAGTCGGCCTCGGCGGAGGCGTAGTTGCCGAGGTTGGCGTAGGCCTGCCCTCGCAGCGAATAGAGCCGCGCGAGCGTCAGGCCGGCGACCTTGGGGATGAGGGCGGAATACTCCTGGATCGCCGCCTGCGGATCGGAGGAGGCGAGCAGGGGGTCGTAGTCGATCGCGAGTTCGTCGGTGCCGGTGCCCTCATCGGCGCGCTGGAGCTGGTAATGCTCGGCCAGTTTTTCGGCGCGTCCCGCCACGTCTTCCTGGAAATGGGTGCAGGCGGCGGAAAGCACGTCCACCGGGATGCCGGATCCCGGCCGCCATTCCAGTGCGGCCAGCGCGGCCACGCCGAGCAGCCGGGAATGATATTTGAAATGCGCCGGCTTGAGCGGCGCGGCGCCGTCGCCGAGGGCAGCGGCGATTTCCAGCGCGGCCTGGTCGGGCCCGAACGGCTTCAGCGCGGCCAGCGACGCAATGATCGCCGCGGCCCCGGGATCGGCGCGTTTGGCGAGCAGCAGGGCGGCGGCAGAGCGGAGTCCCGGCTCCTCGGTATCGGAGGTGAGCTCGGTGTAGGGCGGCGCGTAGGCGTAGGTCTTGTCGCCGCGCGCCACGGCCCGCAGGAAATCCGCGGGGGCGTCGCCGGGCACGAGGGCGAGACATTCGAGCATGGCGTGCTTGTCGGAATCGCGGCCCGCCCGCAGGACCAGGTCGGCGAGCCGCACGGCACGGGCGCCGCGGTCGGCCGCGGGCAGCTTCGCCTCGAAGCCGGCGTGGAAGAACAGCCGGGCCGCGCCGAGCGAGGACGTCTGCTGGGCCTGGACGCGGTCCATCGCCGCGGTGACCAGGGCGGGATCGAGCCCGAGCAGCGCGGTTTCGACCGCGCCGGTCGCCCAGTCGTCCTCGAGCCAGCGCTGCGGACTTTCACCGAGGGCCCGCAACCCCGCCTCGGCGAACGCCGCCGGGTCGGAGTAGAGCGAGGCGAGGGGAGTGGAGACCCGGCGGAGATGGCGGCTGTTGTAGACCACGGTGTCGGCCTGGGCGAAAATCTTCCGGGCCTCCGGCGTGAAGCACGCGAAGAACCGCTGCCTTGCCTCCTCGGCCCGCTGAGTCTCCTGCGCGGCGACGCCCTGCAGCATGACGGTCACGTCGGCGCCGGCCTGCTTGGCCCACTGCTGAAGCCGCTGGGAGGAATCGGTCGTGATGACCGCATCGCTGCCGCCCCATAACCCGCCCTCCCAGTGAAGATAACCCAGGCGGTGGAGGCTGATCGTCGCGATCGGCCGTTGGCCGGCGTAGAAGGTGAACAGGGCGTCGCGCGGACTCTCGCACCGCACCGGCCCATAGGCTTCGTCGATCTCGACGCAGTCCAGGAAATCCGCCACCGAAGCGCCGGAAAGGTCGCGCGTTACCGGCGACCCTCCGGCTGCCGGAGCCGCGACGATTGTCAGGCGGTCCGCCTTGGCCAGGGCCTGCCGGAGCTGCTCGTGCCGGGAGGAAACGGGCGCGCTGCGGGTTCCCTGCCGGCCGGCGCTCGCCGGCATACTGCATCCGCCGAGGCCGCCCGCGAGCATCGCACCGAGAAGCGCCAGGAAGGGGATCAGCTTGGCAGGCATGGGCAAAATGCGGACGGGAGCGGAGGCTGGAAAGGGCGCCGGCATGGATTCATTGCGACCGTGAAGGAGCCGGTTTGTGCCGACCACGGGAGGAAATGACGCAGATGCCTCCCGCGGGTTGCCCCGAAAAGCGCCGGGTCCGGCTTTGGCTCGCGCCCGGCCTCGTGCGCCGCTAGGCGCGGACGACTTCCGCGAGCCGGGCGACGTCCTTCCCACCCCCCATGGCGAAATCGGGTTTGCCGCCGCCCTTGCCGCCGAGCTGGAGCGACAGCTCGTTGACGCGCTTGCCGGCCTGGTGCCCGGCCTTGATCGCGGCGGGAGAGCAGAAGACGACGAGCGCCACGCGGTCGCCGAGGGCCGCGCCGAGGGTGACCACGCCCTCGCCGAGCTTGGCCAGGACCTGGGACCCGAGCGAACGCAGCGATTCCTGGCTCTCGGTCGGGACGACCGCGGTGACAAACCTGAGTCCGCCGCGGTCCGAGGCCTTGGCGGCGAGCTCGTCGGCGAGGCCGGCGGCGGCCTTTTGCTGGAAGGATTTCAGCTGTTTCTCCGTCTCTTTCTGGTGGGCCAGCAGCTGCTCGAGTTTCTTGACGACATCCTGGGGGCCGGCCGACAGGTGCGCACCGATCGCCGCGAGCGCCGCCTCGCGCTGGGCGACGAGGTCGTAGGCCGGCTGCCCGGCGACCGCCTCGATGCGCCGCGTGCCGGCCGCGATCGCCATCTCGGCCACGATCTTCACGAGGCCGATCTCGCCCGTGGTGGACACGTGCGTGCCGCCGCACAGCTCGCGGCTGAAGCCGCCGATGTCGACCACGCGCACGATCGCGCCGTACTTGTCGCCGAAAAAGGCGAGGGTGCCCTCGGGCTTCTTGTCGAACTCGGTCTCGTAGGTCTCGACCTCGCCGTTGTCGATCACGCGCTCGTTCACGAGCCGCTCGATCTCGAGCAGCTGGGCATGCGTCACCGCCTCGAAGTGGGAGAAGTCGAACCGCAGGCGTTCCGGCGTCTTGTGCGTGCCGGCCTGGCGGACGTGCGTGCCGAGCACCTTGCGCAGCGCCCAGTGCAGCAGATGCGTCGCCGAGTGGTGACGGGAGATGGCCCGCCGCCGCCCGAAATCCACCGCCAGCTCCGCCTCCGCTCCCGTATTTGGAATTTGAAGGATGGCACTTGGAACCTGCTCCTCGGCACTTGCACCTTCCACCGCCACGCGGTGGAGGTGGCGCCCCGACTTGTCCTTCACCGTGTCGGCGATGTGCAGGAGCTGTCCGCCGACCAGCACGGTTCCGGCGTCGCCCATCTGTCCACCCATCTCGGCGTAGAAAGGAGTCCGGTCGAAGACGAGGAATGTTTCCTTCTCCGTCCGCACGACATCGACGAGCCGCGCCTTCGCGGTCAGTTCGGTGTACCCGACGAAGGTTGTCGCCGCCGTCCCGGTCGCCTCACCCTCGGTGGCGGCGACGATGATTTCCTTCTTCTGCGAGGCCCGGCCGCGCTCGCGCTGCTTTTCCATCTCAGCCTCAAATCCGGCGGTGTCGACCGTGAGCCCGCGCTCGGTGGCGAGCAGCTGGGTCATGTCGAGGGGAAAACCGTAGGAATCATACAGGAGGAAGGCGGATTGCCCGGAGAAAAGGTTCCGCTGCCCCGGAGCCAGCTCGGCGTGCTGGGAAAATATCTCCAAGCCCTTGCTCAGCGTCCGACCGAACGACTCCTCCTCGCCGCGGATGACCCGCTCGATGACATTTTTCTGCTGTTTCAGCTCGGGGAAAACCTCGCCCAGCGACTCTACGACCGGAGTCACGAGCTTTTCGAAAAAGCCCGTGCCCAGCCCCAGTTTCTTACCGTAGAGAATCCCCCGCCGCAGGATCCGGCGGATGACGTAGTTGCGTCCCTCGTTCCCTGGCAAGATACCGTCGGCGATCGCGCAGCTGACGCAGCGGGCGTGGTCGGCGAGGACGCGGAAAGCGACATCGGTCGCTTCCTGCTCGGAAAGCCCCTCGCGTTTCGTCGGGACGGTGGCGCGGTAGGTCTTGCCGGAGAGTTCGGCGACCTTGTTGAAGAGCGGGGCGAAGACGTCGGCGGCGTAGTTCGACGGATCCTTGGTGAAGTCCTTGAATCCATTCGTCGTCGCGTGGATGCCGGCGACGCGCTCGAAGCCCATGCCGGTGTCGACGTGCTTGGCCGCGAGCGGGGCGAAGGTGCCATCGGCGTTCGCGTTGAACTGGATGAAGACGTGGTTCCAGATCTCGATGCAGCGCGGGGAGCTGCTGTTGACGAGCTTCCGTCCGGCCTGCTCGTCGTCGGAGGGAAGCAGGTTGATGTGGATCTCCGAGCACGGGCCGCAGGGGCCGGTGTCGCCCATCATCCAGAAATTGTCCTTCTTGTTGCCGTGAACGATGTGGACCTTCGGATCGAGGCCGGCCTTCCGGAAGATCCCGGCCCAGATGTCGTAGGCCTCCTGGTCGAACTCCGAGGGGTCGCCCTTGGACTTGTCGGGGGAGTAGACCGTGGCGAAGAGACGTTTCGGGGGGATGCCCCAGACGCGCGTGATCAGGTCCCAGCCCCACTCGAGCGATTCCTTCTTGAAGTAGTCGCCGAAGGACCAGTTGCCGAGCATCTCGAAGAACGTGTGATGGTAGGTGTCGAAGCCGACGTCCTCGAGATCGTTGTGCTTGCCGCCTGCGCGGATGCACTTCTGGGTGTCGGCCGCGCGCGTGTCGCGGGCGGGGCGGGCGCCGGCCCACTTCGAGACATCGGCCTTCCGGTCCCCGAGGAAGATCGGGACGAACTGGTTCATGCCGGCGTTCGTGAACAGCAGTCCGGGGGAGTCGGGCAGCAGCGACGCCGACGGCACGAGGGTGTGCCCCTGGGCGGCGAAGAAATCGAGGAACGACTGGCGGATCTGGGCGGAGGTCATGCGGAGAAATGAGCAGAGAGGAGTCGCGGGTGGGAATCAAGGCGGGCGATGGATGAGGAAAAGAGCGATCTTCAACCGCCATGTGAAGAAGGCTTTGAGGGATTGGCGCTATCCTGCCGCCGGCAATCCGGGCACTGCGAGGCCAGCGCTGCTCCTGCCTTTGGCCTTCTCCTCGTCGCCGGATATCACATTTGTAATACGCTTCGCGCTTGTGTCCCCGTTGTCGTGGGGGCAAGGTTGCGTGTCGGCCACAGATTGCTGCCGCAGGTAACCGGTAACCGAACCTCGGCCGGCTCGTCTCCAAGCATCATCCAACCGCATCGGAGCTGCCACCGCGGTTTTTTCGGTCAGTACCCCGTAGAGTCCCCCAAACGATTAGATCCAATCTGGCGCCGGGCTCCCATGGAGATTCCGATGAGCGCGGATTTTAAGATTCCTGTCCCGATCGGCGACCCCGATGAACCCTCCCTTCCTGCGGGGGGCGGAGTCTTCCTGTCGTTCGCCCATGGAAAACGGAAACCAGGCGACGATGTCCGTGTCCCGGACCCAGGGCCAAAAACGATGCTTCCGGCAGGAGTCTGGAAGGGTTCCTTCGTCGAAGCCAACGAGCTGGCGATGGCAATTGTCACTCATAGTCTGTTGAGGCCACTGGTAAAATTGAGGGCACAAGTGCTTAAGAACCCCGAGGTTTCAAAGAACAGGAACGGCCTTCAGGCGCGATTCGGGGCGGCGGTGAAACGCCGCCGAAACTCCCTTGGAATTTCCCAGGAGGAACTGGCCTGGCGGGCGGGGCTGCATCGCACCTACATCACCGATATCGAGCGGGGAGTGAGGAACATCACGCTCCGAAGCGTGGCCAGCCTGGCCAAGGCGCTGGACGTATCGATGTCGAGCTTGCTGGTTAAAATCGGCGGCCGCGCGGAGCCGACGGTGCGCGAGGACCTGGGCGAGATCCTCATGGTGGAGGATAATCCGGTGGATGCGGAGATGGCACTGCGGGCCTTCCGAAAGGCCCGCTTCAGCAATCCGACGAAGATCATATCCGATGGCGGCGAGGCGCTTGATTATCTCTTGGCGAGGAGGGGATATGCGGCCCGCCGAAGCCTCCCCCGGCCGCATGTGGTTCTGCTCGATTTGAATCTCCCGACCGTGCCGGGTCTGGATGTGCTTCGTCAGATGAAACAGGCCGAGCTTACCCGTGAGATCCCGGTGATCGTGCTGACGGTATCGCAGGACGACCAGGATATCGCGGAATGCCGGCGGTTGGGCGCCGAGTCCTATATCGTGAAGCCGGTGGGCTTCGAAAATTTCCGTCAGGCGACCTCTCACCTCAGCTTCGATTGGGCTTTGCTCAAAGCCGCCTTGCGACCCAGGCCCAAAAAGGCGGCTTAAGATCAAGCGTTCAGGCACGGGTTATTTCATAGTCAGTCGTTCTCGTTCAGGCATGCAGCCCTTGAATGCCCCAGGGCCCCAAGGCTTTTCAGATCGATGAAGAAGGCTTCCTCAACGTCAGCCCCAGACCGCGCGATCAAGACGTCGGCCAGGGAAGTTGACGACCTCAAGTCCGCCTTGGACCAGCACGCGATCGTGGCCTTCACCGATCCGCAGGGGAAAATCACTTACGTGAACGACAAGTTCTGCGCGATCTCCGGGTACACGCGCGCGGAGCTGATGGGCCAGGACCACCGGATCATCAATTCAGGCTATCACCCGAAGGACTTCATCCGCGACCTGTGGGCCACGATCGGGCGTGGCCAGGTCTGGAAGGGAGAAATCAGGAATCGGGCCAAGGACGGCAGCTTTTACTGGGTGGACACCACCATTGTCCCGTTTCTGAACGAAGATGGCAGGCCGCGACAATATGTGGCGATCCGGGCCGACATCACCCGCCGGAAGCTGGAGGAGGAGGCGCGACGCCTGGCGGAAGAACGCTACCGCACGCTGTTTGACTACGCTCCGGACGGGATCGTCGTGGCGGACGCCAACAGCTGCTATGTCGACGTCAACTCCAGCGCGTGCCGCATGCTGGGCTATGAGCGGAGCGAGCTCATCGGGCGGCATGCCTCCGATATCGTGGCGCCCGGCGAGCGGGAGCAGGTCGGCAAGGCCCGCGACGTGCTCGAGATCGGGGGTCGCTACCAGCGGGAGTGGCAGCTGCGACGGAAAGACGGTTCAATTTTCACCGCCGAGGTGATCGCGACCGCGATGCCGGACGGAAATTTGCTCGGGCTGATCCGAGACATCACCGAGCGAAAGGAGGCCGAGGTGGTCACCGCCCGCCTGGCGGCAATCGTGGAGTCGTCGAACGATGCCATCGTCGGCAAGGACCTCGCGGGCATTGTCACCAGCTGGAATTCCGGAGCGGAAGCGATTTTTGGCTATTCCGCCCGGGAAATGGAAAATCAGTCCATCACGAAGCTCATTCCGCCCGAGCGTCAGCATGAGGAAGTCGAGATTCTCGAGCGGATCCGGAACGGCGGCAGCATCCAGCACTTCGACACGGTGCGCCTCCGCCGCGACGGCAGCCCGATCGATGTTTCCGTGACGGTCTCGCCGATCCGGGACGGAACAGGCCGGGTTGTCGGCGCCTCGAAGGTGGCGCGCGACATCTCCGGCCGGAAACGCGCCGAGGCGGAAATCCGCCAGCTCAACGCCAGCCTCGAGGAACGAGTCAAGGAGCGGACGGCGCAGCTGGAAATGGCCAATCGCGAGCTCGAGGCCTTTTCCTATTCGGTATCACACGACCTCCGTGCGCCGCTTCGGGCGATCGACGGCTTTTCCCAGGCCGTGATGGAGGATTTTGGTCCGGCCCTTCCGGCGGAGGGACAACGGCAGCTGACGATCATCCGCGAAAGCGCGCAGCGGATGGGGGAGCTGATCGACGATCTGCTGGCCTTCTCCCGCCTCAGCCGCCAGCCGTTGGGCAAACGCGAGACCGACCTCAACGGGCTGGTGCGCGACGTCTGGGATTCGCTGACGGCGGAGCGACAGGAGCGCGCCGTGGAATTCACCGCGGGGAACCTGCCGCCCTGCTCCGGCGATCCGGCGCTGCTCAGGCAGGTCTGGTTCAACCTGCTGTCCAATGCGCTCAAATATAGCCGGAGGCGGAATCCGGCACGGATCGAGGTGGGAGCCTCCAGGGAGCAAGGTCGAACGGTCTATTTCGTCCGCGACAACGGCGCCGGCTTCGACATGCGCTATGCGGGCAAGCTCTTCGGCGTCTTCCAGCGCTTGCACAAGGCGGAGGACTATGAAGGCACCGGGGTCGGACTCGCCATCGTGCAGCGGATCGTCAACCGCCACGGCGGCAGGATCTGGGCGGAGGGAATTCCGGACCGGGGCGCGACCTTTCACTTCACCGTCGAAGGAGTCGGAGAACCATGAATGCGACCAAGCCCTTCGATCTGCTGCTGGTGGAGGACAATCCTCAGGATCTCGAGCTGACGCTCCGGGCGCTGCGCAAGGCGAAGATCGCGAACCAGATTCAGGTCGCGCGCGACGGGGCTGAAGCACTGGAGCTGATCTTTGGCGCGGACGGGAAGGGTCCGGCCGCGGGCGCCCCCTTGCCGCAGGTCGTGCTGCTGGACCTGAAACTGCCCAAGATCGACGGTTTGGAAGTGCTGCGCCGGATCAAGGGCGACGCCCGAACCAAGGCCATCCCGGTGGTGATGCTCACCTCCTCCAGGGAGCAGCAGGATGTCGTGGAAAGCTATCACCTCGGAGTGAACAGCTACATCGTCAAGCCGGTCGACTCCGAGCGCTTCGTGAATGCCGTGCGCGATCTGGGCGTTTACTGGCTGCTGCTCAATCAGCCGTTGTCGAACCTCTGAAGCGATGCCGAAGACTCTCCGCGTTCTCATCGTTGAAGACCGCCCGGCCGATGCCGAGCTGGTGCTGAGAAGCCTGCGGCACGCCGGCTTCGCGCCGGAGTGGCGGCGCGTGGACACGGAAGCGGAATTTCTGGCTCAGCTCAAGACCGACCTGGACCTGGTGCTTTCCGACTACGAGATGCCGGCCTTCAGCGGACTGCGGGCGCTGGAATTGCTGGAACAGAGCGGACTCGAGATTCCGTTGATCATCGTCTCCGGGACGATTGGCGAGGAGACAGCCGTGGCGGCCATGCGGCGCGGAGCGATGGATTACCTGCTGAAGGACCGGCTGGCCCGCCTCGGCTCCGCGGTGGAACTGGCACTGGAGCAGAACAGCCTGCGGCGCGAGCGCCGGACCGCCCTGGCCGCGCTGCGCGAGAGCGAGGAGCAGATGCGGCTGCTGCTGGAGCATGCCCCCGCGGCCATCGCCATGTTTGACCGGGAAATGCGCTACCTGATCTGCAGCCGCCGGTGGCTGTCGGACTACGGCCTGGAGGCGCCCGCGGTCATTGGCCGCAGCCATTACGAGGTGTTTCCGGAGATTTCCGAGCGGTGGAAAGCGATCCACCGCCGGTGCCTGACGGGGGAAGCCGCCCGGGCCGAGGAGGAGGAATTCGTGCGGACCGATGGCACGTCCCAATGGCTGCACTGGGAGATTTATCCCTGGCTGGCGGCTCCCGGCCAGATCGGCGGCATCGTGATTTTCAGCGAGGACATCACCGCCCGCAAGCGGGCCAGCCAGCAGAACCGCGAGCAGCTCGACGAACTGCTGCGGTGGCAGGAGGTGATGCTCAATCGTGAGGAGCGGGTGCAGACCTTGAAGGCGGAAGTGAATGAGCTGCTCGTCCGTCAGGGTGCCGTCCCGCGCTATGCCGACCCAGCCCCTTTATGAACGCCCCGTTGCCCGCCGACGAGGCCCAGCGCCTCGCCACCCTGCAGGAGTACGAGATTCTGGACTCGCCGCCCGAGGAGGCCTTTGACGATCTCGCGCTGCTGGCCGCGCAGGTCTGCCAGGTGCCCTCGGCGACGGTGTCCCTGGTCGACCGTGACCGGCAGTGGTTCAAGGCCCGGATCGCTGTCCAGGCTTCCGAGACGCCCCGAAATGCCGCTTTTTGCGCCCACACCATCCTGCGTGCCGACGAGATCATGGAAGTCCGCGATGCCCAGGCGGACCCGAAATTTGCGAGCAGCCCGCTGGTGACGGAGGATCCGCACATCCGGTTTTACGCCGGGGCGCCGCTCGTGGCGCCGAACGGCCAGGCGCTGGGGGCGCTTTGTGTGATGGATCGTGTCCCGCACGAGCTCACCCCGGACCAACGCACGGCCCTGCGGGCGTTGAGCCGGCACGTGGTGACGCAGCTCGAGCTTCGCCGCCAAGGGCGGGAATTGGCGCGAAAGGCGGAGGAGAACGCCCGCGACAAGCGGCTGCTCGAGCAACAATTCGAGCAGCTCCGGAAAAATGAGCACGAGGGAAAGCGGCTGCTGGCCCTCGCCGAAAAATCCCGGCGGGCCTTGCTGGGGCTGCTCGAAGACCAGAAAATCGCGGAAAACGCCCTGCGTGAATCGCAGGCCCTCTATTCCTCGCTGGTGGAGCAGATGCCCGTGGGCGTTTTCCGCAAGGACGAGGCCGGACGCTACGTTTTCGTCAATTCGGCATTTTGCCGGCTGCGGGGCACCACGCCGGACCAGTTCGTGGGACGATCGCCGGACGAACTCAGTGCGCAGGAGAACCCCTTCAAGGCCGAGGCGACGAAGCACCACGAGGAGATCATGCGAACGGGGCGCTCCCTCGAAGTGGTGGACGAGTATCATCGTCCCGACGGCAAGCTGCTCTATCTGCATGTCATCAAGTCACCGGTTTTTGACACCGCCCGCCGCATCGTGGGTACGCAGGGGGTGGTGCTCGACATCACGGACCGCCGCCAGGCGGAGGCGGGCCTGAAGTTGTTCCGCACGCTCATGGATCGCTCGGGCGAGATGATCGAGGTCGTCGACCCGGAGACCGGCCGGATCATCGACATGAACGAGCGGGCCTGTGCGGCGCACGACTATTCCCGGGAGGAATATCTGAAACTGACCGTTTTCGACCTGCATCCGGCCCTGACGCAGGAGCGCTACGCGGAGCACCAGCGGCGCCTGCGGAATGGCGGCCCGATCACGATCGAGGGAATGCACCGCCGGAAGGACGGGACGACCTTCCCGACGGAAGTCAGCCTTACGCTGGTGAATCTCGACCGGGACTACCTGGTCGCCGTTGTGCGCGACATCACCGAACGCAGGCAGGGGGAGGCGGCCCTCCGCGAAAGCGAGGAGCGCTTCCGTCAGGCGGTGGAAAATATCCGCGAGGTCTTCTGGATGACCGACCCGGCCAAGAACGCGATGCTCTACGTCAGTCCCGCCTACGAGAAAATCTGGGGCCGCACCTGCCGGAGTCTTTACGACAATCCGCGGATGTGGCTGGAGGCGATCCACCCCGAGGACCGGGCCCGGGTGCTGGCGGCGGCGACGGAGAGGCAGGCCCGCGGCGACTATGACGAAACCTACCGGATATTACGGCCCGACGGCTCGCTGCGCTGGATCCGCGACCGGGCCTATCCGATCGAGAACGAAAGCGGGCGGGTCTATCGCATCGTCGGCACGGCGGAGGATGTTACCGGCCGGAAGGAACTCGAAATCCAGCTGACCCAGATGCAGCGCATGGAGAGCGTCGGCCGGATGGCGGGGGGCATCGCGCACGATCTGAACAACATTCTGGCTCCGATCCTGATGGGCGCGCCGCTCCTCCGCATCGGCCTTCCGCCGGCCCAGGTCGAGAAGACGCTCGCGACGATCGAGACGAGCGCCCGGCGCGGCGCCGATCTGGTCAAGCAGCTGCTGATGTTCGGCCGCGGCATCGAGGGGCGCCGCCAGGCGGTGCGGCTGAAGGACCTGGTGCGTGAAATGGAGGAGATCATGCGGGAGACCTTTCCGAAGAACATTGTCATTTCCTCCGATCTGCCAATCGACATCTGGCCGCTGATGGGCGATGCCACCCAGCTGCACCAGGTCCTGCTCAATCTTTGCGTCAACGCCCGCGACGCCATGCCCTCGGGCGGCCGCTTGAGCCTCACGGCGCGAAACGTCCGGATCGACGAAAACTACGCCGGGATGAGCCCGGAGGCGAAGCCGGGCGCCTATGCCTGCCTGACCGTCGCCGATTCCGGCACGGGCATTCCGCCCGAGGTCATGGACAAGATCTTCGATCCCTTTTTCACGACGAAGGAGGTCGGCAAGGGTACCGGCCTTGGGCTGTCGACCTTGATCGGCATCGTGAAAAACCACGCAGGTTTCGTGACCGTCGAGAGCGAGGTCGGCACGGGCACGACATTCAAGATCTACCTGCCGGCGGAAACCGGCGCCGTCCCGGCGGAGAGCGCCCCGGCCATCTCGACCGCGCTTCCGCGGGGCCGGGGCGAAATGATCCTGGTGGTGGATGACGAGGCGAGCATCCGCGACGTCATCGGCCGCACCTTGGAGCAGTTCGGATACCGCGTGCTGACGGCCACCGATGGCGGCGATGCCTGCGCGAAGTTCGCGCTGCATCTCACCGAGGTGAAAGTCGTGCTGACCGACCTGGACATGCCCGTGATGGGCGGAGTCATCATGATCCAGGTGCTGAAGAAAATGAATCCCGCGATCAAGGTCGTCATTTCAAGCGGCAAGATGTCCGGGCTGGCGGATCCCGCCACCACTGCTGCCCTGGGTGAGCTGGAGGTCGGATCGATCCTGACCAAGCCCTACACCGCGGACGCGGTGCTGCGATTGCTCAACGATCTGCTGACGAAGCCGCCCGCAACTTCCGCTTCGGCGCCCACGCCGTCCGCCTAAACGGAAAGTTTGGCGATGACGGCGTCGGCCATGGCCCTGGTGCCGACGGACGGCTTGCCGAAGGCGATGTCGCCGGTGCGCGTGCCGCCGGTGACGGCGGCGCGGACCGCGGCCTCGATGCGGGTCGCGATTTTATCGAGGCCGAAACTGAAGCGGAGCATGAGCGCGGCGGACAGGATCTGCGCGCAGGGATTGGCGATGCCCTTGCCGGCGATGTCCGGGGCGGTGCCGCCCGCGGGCTCGTAGAGGCCGAAAGGCAGGCCGAGGGAGTTTTTCCCCGCGCCGAGGGAGGCGGAGGACAGCATGCCGAGCGAGCCGCAGATGACGGCCATCTCGTCGGAAAGGATGTCGCCGAACATGTTCTCGGTGACGAAGACGTCGAACTGGTTCGGATCGCGGGCCAGCTGCATCGCGGCGTTGTCGACGTACATGTGGCTCAGCTCGATCTCCGGGGCGTGCTTGGCCATGTAGTCGATCACGGTCTTGCGCCAGAGCACGGAGGTCTCGAGGACGTTGGCCTTGTCGATCGAACAGAGCTTTTTCTTGCGCGAGCGGGCGGCGGTGACGGCGGTGGCGAGGATGCGCTCGATCTCGCTCTTGCGGTAAACCATCGTGTCGACCGCCTGGATGTCGCCGTCGGGCAGGAGGGTGGTCTCCTTCGGCTTGCCGAAGTACACGCCGCCGGTGAGTTCGCGGATGCAGACGATGTCGATGCCGTTCGGGATGCGCTCGCTCTTCAGCGGCGAGGCGTCGGTGAGTTCGCGGTAGAGCAGGCCGGGGCGGATATTGGCGAAGAGCGTGAAGTGCTTGCGCAGCGGCAGCAGCGCGGCGCGCTCGGGCTGGTCCTTGGGCGGGAGCTTCTCCCACTTCGGTCCGCCGACCGAGCCGAACAGGATGGCGTCGGACTCGGCGCAGAGCTTCACGGTGGAGTCGGGCAGCGCCTTGCCGTGATTGTCGATGCCGGCGCCGCCGACGTCGGCCTTGGTGTAGGCAAGCGTGAGCTTCTCCTGCCGGGCGACGTGCTCCAGCACGCGCAGGGCCTCGGTCATGACCTCGGGTCCGATGTAGTCTCCAGCGAGAACGGCAAACTTGAGCGTCGGCATAGGGGAGGAGGAGAGTGGCAAGCGGGGGCCCGGACTGGCAAGCCCTTCCGAATTTCACCTCAGAAGGACAGGCAGGGTGAATGTGGAAATCAGGAAAGGAGGTTCTATCCTCCGATGGGGGATCCGATCCCCGTTTTCCTGATTTCCACATTGGGAAGCGCATCCTCAGAAATCGATGGTCCGCATCGGGCCGATCTTCACGTCGAAACGGGAGCGGTAGGGCGTGACGTGCCGGAAATCCCGGCGGGTGATGTCGGTGACGTCGCGCCGGCCGAAGAAGAACATCGCCCCGGAAAGGTCGATGTGGAGCGCCGTGGGGGCGGGGGAGTATTTTTCATCCACGCGGGCGAAGCCGAAGGCATAGCTCAGGGCGTTGAGCTTGGCGAAGGTCCCGAGCTTGAGCGGGGAGCGCAGGGTGATTTCGGCCTGCTCGAAGACACGGTCCGCCTTGTTCACGTGGGCGACGAGGCGGAACTGGTCGACCGGCAGGCCGCCGGGTCCGTCGGGGAGGAGGGGGATGTCGTAGACGAGGGCGGCCGCCTTGGTCTCGGTGACCGTCGCGTGCTCCAGGTCGACGATCACCCAGCGGCCGCTCACATTGAGCCGCAGGAGCTCGTCGCGGGCGCTGTCCGTCTGCCGCTCGAGGCGCCGCTCGCGGGCCTCGCCCATGCGCCGGTATTGCGCCAGCTGCTTTTCAGTCGGGGGCTGTCCCTTGATCTTGAGCGGCGTGAATTGCTCGGGAAACGGCTTCGAGGGATCGAAAACGAAAACCGTCTCGGGGCCTCTCTTGCCATCCTTGTCCACGGAGACGCTCACCTGCGTGTACGCCCACGAGCCATTGTCGCGGGCCAGCTTCTGGAAGGCCTCGTCGAGCGGCTCCGGCACGCCGGCCTGGAGGGAAGACGAAAAGAGGAAACCGAGCGCGAGGGTCAGGGAGGGGCGAAGCATGGGTCTGGGAAACCCCGAGCCTCGCAATGTTCCGGGGTGAAATGTGGAACTCAGGAAAGCAGGAACGGAACAAAATCGGCCGGTTTCGCGCAGAGACACGGAGGCGCGGAGAAAAGAATCTCGCCTTCCGGGCTCCGCGTCCCTGCGCCTCTGCGCGAGACCTGCCGGTCCGGATTTCCGCCGCGCTTTGGCGTTGCGGGTCGGGACAAACCTCATGCAGTGGCGGGCGTGAAACTGCATGTCCTGCCGGCCGGCCTGATCCAGACCAACGCCTATCTGCTCACCGCGCCCGAGCGAGGCGAAGCCGTGCTGATCGACGCGCCCGGGGACGTCTGGGCCGATGTGGAGCCGATCCTCCGCGCGGAGAAATGCCGCCTCGGGGAGCTCTGGCTGACGCACGGGCACTGGGACCATATGCAGGGCGGCGCGGAGGTGGTGGCGGCGACCGGCGCGAAAGTGCGCGCGCATCCGGCGGACCGGGCGATGATCGAGACCCCGGAGATCATGGAGCGCTTCATGGGCGAGCGGCTGGGTCTGCGGGCGGTGCGCGTGGATCACTGGCTGAAGGCGGGCGAGCGGCTGGCGGCTCTCGGCACGGAGGCCGAGGTGCGCCACGTGCCGGGACACTGCCCGGGCAACGTGCTGTTCTATTTTGCGTCGTGGGGGCGGGTGTTCGTGGGCGACGCGCTGTTCAACGGCAGCATCGGCCGGACGGACCTGCCGGGCGGGGACTTCCCGACGCTGGAAAAATCGATTCGCGAACAAATCTATTCTCTGCCAGACCCGACGATCGTGCATCCCGGGCACGGACCGGAAACGACCGTCGCCGGCGAGAAGGCGCACAACCCCTATGTCGTCCCCCTCTGACCACGAGCCCTTCATGCGGCGCGCGCTCGAGCTCGCGCGCGGTGTCTGGGGCACGACGCACCCGAACCCAATGGTCGGGGCGCTGATCGTCGAGGACGGGCGGATCGTGGCCGAGGGCGCCACCGCGCCGGACGGAGGACCCCACGCGGAGCGCCTGGCCCTGCTGGCGCGCGGCAAGACGCCGCGGCCGGACGCGACCCTGTACGTGACGCTCGAGCCGTGTTCGACGGAGGGGCGCACCGGGGCATGCACCGACGCGATCATCGCCGCGGGTCTCAAGCGCGTGGTCGTCGGGGCGACGGACCCCAATCCCGCCCATGCGGGACGGGGCTTCGAGATCCTGCGCGCGGCGGGCATCGAGGTTGTGACCGGCGTCCTGGCGGACGAGTGCGCCGACCTGAACCTGATTTTCAACCACTGGATCCCGGAGCAGCGGCCGCTGTTTGCCGCCAAGTCGGCCGTGACGCTGGACGGCAAGATCGCGAGCCGGACGGGCGAGTCGCGCTGGATCACCAACGAGCGCGCCCGCGCGGACGTGCACCGCTGGCGCCGGCTGTTTCCCGGCATCGCGGTCGGGGCCATGACGGTGCTGCGGGACAACCCCCGGCTCACCGCGCGGCTCGACGGCACGGAGTGGTGTCCCTGGCGCTTTGTCTTCGACGGCCTGCTCCGGACCGTCGTCGACCAGAACCTGCCGCGGGTCTACACCGACGAATTTCACGACCGGACCGTGGTGGTGACGACACCGCACGGCGGGCTGGGGTACGTGCGCAAACTGCAGGACCTCGGCGTGAAGGTCTGGGTCCTGCCGTCCTCGACCCAACGCGTGGCGTTCGCCGACTTCCGCCAGAAATGCGCCGCCGAGCGGATCGCCGGCGTCTATTTCGAGGGCGGGGCGCAGCTGCTGAGCGAACTGGTGCGGGCCCGGCAGCTCGATTATCTCTTCGCCTACCGTGCGCCGGTGCTGTTCGCCGACGACAAGGCGCGGAGCGTCTTCAGCGGGCTGCGGCCGGAGCGCCTCGACCAGGCGGTGCGCCTGACCGACATCCGCCACGAGACCTTCGGCGACGACGAGCTCATGCGCGGGCGCCTGGTCTATCCGGACCGGATGCTGGTGGACGAGACGGTGTTCAACGTGCGCTGAGGCGCGGAACGGGGGTGGCGGCATGAAATTCCACCTGGCCTCGGGCAATGCGCACAAGGCGGAGGAATTTTCCGCGCTGGCGCGGACCGCGGGCGGGGCGGCGCCGGTGGAGATCGTTTCCGCGCGGACCGTGGGCGGGATGCCGCCGGTGACGGAGGATGCCGGAACTTTTATCGGCAACGCCCGCAAGAAGGCGCTGGCGTTGCGGACCCGGCTGCCGGCGGATGCCTGGGCCCTGGCCGACGACAGCGGATTGTGCGTGGAAGCGCTCGACGGCGCACCCGGCGTGGAATCGGCTTACTATGCAGGGCCTCAGGGCGATCCTGCGGCGAACCTGGCGAAGCTGGTCACCACCCTGCGCGACGTCCCGGAAGGCCGGCGCGGCGCGTATTTCGTCTGCGTGTTGTTCGTCGCCGGGCCGGGCGGAGTGGAGCAGGTGTTCGAGGGCGTCTGCAGCGGCCACCTTCTCTCCACCCCGCGCGGTGGCGCAGGGTTCGGTTATGACCCGCTGTTCGTGCCGGCGGGTCACCGGCGGACCTTTGCCGAGCTGGGCGACGCGGTGAAAAATTCCATCAGCCACCGCGCCCGGGCGTGGGCGCGCCTGGCCGAATGGCTGCGCCGGAGCGGCTGACCCCTCCGCGACGGTCAGTGGGCGGCCATGAACCGCGGCATGTCGAGCGCGTCAGATGCGGCGCTTCGATCGTCGCTCCAGATCAGCTGTGAATTCACGAGCACGGAGTCGTTGACCTGGACCTTGCGGGTCACCCGTCCGCCGTCTTCCTCGGCGGGAGCCCAATCCACGATCTCCTGCCGCTTTTCCGGACGGCACACGACGACGTATTCCGTCGGCCGCGGATCCAGGTCGCGGTCGGCGGTCGTCTCCTTGATCTCGGTGATGATATTGAGGGCCGAATGCGCCAGGGTCCGCACGGAGGCCTCGATGACGGGGAAGAACGTGTAGTTGTTCGCCTGGGCGTGGATCACCAGCAGCCCGTCCCGCGCGTTCAACCGGTTCAGGTAAGCGCTCATCGCCTCGCGCGTGAGCAGGTAGGCCGGCGGCCCGTCACCGGTGAAGGCGTCGACGACGATCAGATCGTAGTCGGTCTTGGATTCCTCCAGCGCCTGGCGGCCGTCGCCGGGGACGAGATTGATCCGGCCCGCCGCCTCGGCGACGTAGGTGAAGCTTTCGCGAGCCGCCCGCAGAACCTTCGGATCGTTCTCCCAGAAATCGTAGGTGTCGTCCGCCCGCGCATACGCGGCGAGCGTTCCCGCGCCGAGGCCGATCACCCCGACGTTCATCCGCGGCCGGGCCGCCTGCAGTTTCTGCAGGACCCGGCCGAGGCCGGAGCTCTCGGTGTAATAAAGCGTCGGGCGCCGGCGCGAGGCCGCATCGGTCAGGAGTTGGGTGCCACGAGTCGTGGCATAGCTGGTGAGCGACGCCCAGCGGGCGTCGGTCCGGACGAAGATGTTGCCGTGGAAGTCGCGCTCGCGGCGGACCACGCCGCCGGCCGCGTCGAAATATCGTTGCTGCACGATGAGCCCGAGGACGGGAATCACGAGGACGCCGGCGGTGACGGCGACGACCGCCGGGTCATGCCGGTCGACGAGCCAGAGCATGCCCATGACCAGCAGCCCAGCCGAGGCCAGTTCGAGTTCGATCGGCTGGGGCAGCAGGCGGGGAATGATGGTCGCGGCCGCCGCGGCGCCGAGCAGGCCGCCGGTCGCGACCCAGAACAGGAACTTTTCCGAGTGCAGCGCCGGCCTCAGGCTCTGCAGCAACGCGTGGCCGAGGAACGCCCCGCTGGCCGCGAGTGAGAAGAGGTAGGGGGCGACGCCGCCGTTGACGTGCGGATGGGACTGCTTCGCCACCAGGAAGCCGGTGAGGCTGGCCGCCAGCCACACGACGGTCGTCAGGGTCATCCATCGGCGCCAGTGGCCGGAGAAGGTCACCACGATGCTGAGCAGATAAATGGTCAGCGGCGTGGTCCAGGCCAGCGGCGTCGATCCGAGCTCCATCGAGCGGTAATAGCTCGCGCCGAGCAGGCTGACGCAGGTCAGGCCGCTCAAGCAGAGCCACAGCAGCGGGAGGCCGAGGGAGGTGGACGGAGCGACTCCTGAAACGGGCTCCTTGCCGGAGTCGCCCGCGGTCTGCTTGAAGATATATGCCGACGCGGCCAGGAGGCCGGCGAGGACGATCAGGCCTCCCTCCCAGTAGAACCCCTGGTTCGACACGCGCAGGGCAGGCTCGATGACGAAGGGATAGATGAACACGGCCCCGAGCGCCGCCACGCTCGAAAGCGCATAGAGATAAGGGGGGACTTCCTGGCCGCGGCGGCGAAGCCAGCCCTGCAGGACCGGCGAGACGCTGGCGAGCAGAACGACGGCAGGCAGGCTGGAGAGGGCAAGGCGCCACATCGCCTGGAGGAGCCCGGCGCCGGCCGACGGGTGATTGTCGGGGAGGTGGAACGTCAGCACGGCCAGCAGGCTGAGGACCGCGGTGGCGGCAGTCTGGAACAGCGCATCCCGCCGCCGGAGCCACGCCGCCCACACCTGGCCGAGCAGCAGCGCGAGCTGGCCGTAGGTCACGCAACCCAGCCAGCCGCCAAAGGTCCCGCCGTAAACGGGCAGCAACCGCTTGCCCAGAAGGAAGGCGAGCGAAAGACCGAGAAAGGCCGCAAGGGGGACGGCTGCCACCACGAGCATCGGAAGCACCTGGATCAGGGGTTTGGGCGGGCGGGACGAGTCGTTCATGGCGGGAAAGGGAGGACTCAGCCGCGGACGAGCGCCGCGAGCGATTGCAGGGGAGAGGTGCCGATGGCGGGATAGGCCTCGCAGGGAGTCCAGCAATTGGGACAGCGCCGGTCGGCGACCTCCTGCCGCACACCCTGTCGCCGGGCCGCCTCGATGAGCGGCATCAGCGCGTAGCCCGTGGTGCGCACATTGCCCAGCGGGCGGTCCCAGATGGTGCAGGGATAGACGTCGCCCTTTTCCGAAAGGTAGGCCGTGGAGAGAAGCGCGGAGCAGGTGATGGACATCGGCTCGTGCGCAAGGTAGCGCATGGCCTCGGAGCGGTAGATGCGCTCGACGGCGCGCATGGCCGTCAGTCCGCCGCTCTTCGTCCGGGCCGCGGCGAAACGCAGCGCATCGGCGATTTCCGCGCGGTGGGCCGGACCCCCGAAGCCGTCCTTCGCGGTGGCGTCGGAATGTTCGTTGCCGTAGTAGTGCTCGGACAGATGCGGAATGTTGAGGTGGAATTCGCCCCAGCCGATCGGGGCCTCGCCGCGGGCCTGCAGTGCGTCGTTGACCGCGGTGAAGGTCCGCTCGACCAGCTCGGTGGTGGTGAATCCGCAGGACGCCTTGCACCCGTGCAGCGTCATGCCGACGAAGGCGTTCTCGGGCCCGAGGAGCCGCCGGATGGCCACGAACGAGTCCACCGCGTGGCCGAAGTCGTTGCGGATGCCGCGGAGACGGTCGTTGAGCTCGGGCGGGCCGTCGATCGAGACGGTCACCACGAGGCGGGCGCGGAGCAGGTCCTTCAGGTGCCCGACCACGCCGGTGATGCGCTTCGTCGCGATCCCGTTGGTGGGAAAATGCACGAGGAGCAGGTCCGGGCAGGCGACGGAAAAGGCCTGGACCAGCTCGACGAAATCCGGCCGGTCCGTCGGCTCGCCACCGGTGAAATCGATCCACTGCAGGAACGGGTTGGCGCCGGCGACCTTCCTCACCTCGTCGAGCGTGAGCTCGCCGTCGAGGCCGCCGGGAGTGTCCTTCACCTTCCAGATGTCGCAGTACACGCAGCGCGAGTGGCAGCGCTTCGTCACGATGTAGATGAGCTTGGTCGGGCGCCCTTCCACCCCTGCGGCGGACGCGGCGGTGCGCAGGGCGAAGCGGCTCCAGGAGTAGAGGGCGCTCATTGGGACGGGGCCGGCGTGGATCCGGCCCGGACGCGGGCCATCACGGCATCGAGGTCGGTCTGCGGCCGCAGGGGAAGCGGCGGTTTGACGCCGGGGCGGGCAAGCGCCTCCGGGGTGTCGAGACGGTAGAGGGCGAGCTTGTAGGCCTCGCTCTGGGTGCGGGCGACGACGGCGGCGTGGTCCTCGACGAGGAGCCGGGCGGTGACTTCCGCCGCAGCGGCCTCCGCGTTGTGCCAGAAACCCCAGTGGATGTAGATGCCGCCGGGGTACTGGTTGACGAGCTCCCCGAGCTCCTCGCGCATCATGTGCTCGACGGTGTAGAACTGCGAGGCGCTGACCCCCTGCAGCAACCACACGCAGGGATCGGACGAGACGACGAGGGAGCCGGTCGGCAGCGTCGGCGCGATCCGCGCGACGAAGTCGACGTCGGCCTGCGCCTCGATCGCCTCGCGGCTGCGCGTCGGCACGTAGTGCATGCTCGCGACCCAGCTGATGAGGCCCGCGGCCGCCAGCCCCCAGCCGAGGAGAGGCGCGGAGCGCAGCCGGGCCACCGCCGCGGTGAGACCGATGCCCATGAACACGGCGACCGGCGCGCACGAGACCACGGCGTAGCGGGAGCTGGCCCCGTAGTAATAGCCGCCGGCGTAGAAGAGGACGAAGACGCCCCAGGAGAAAAGGAACCAGAGGCCGAGCGCGAGGCCGGCGGTGCGGTTGCGTTTCAGCAGCCAGAGCGCGCCCAGCCCCGCGAGCACGGTGCCGGCGATCGGGAACCACTTGAGGTCGGTGAAATAGCCTCCGTTGCTGGCGAGGTTCTTCTGGACGAAATCGAGCGCGAAGCGCCGGCCGTCGCGCGCGCCCCAGCTTTCCTCGCGCATCGACCAGAGGTGCATGACATTCGGCGCCGCGAGCGCGATCGCGAGCGCGAGCGCGCCCCATGCGGACACGTCCTCGATGAAACGATCGTCGGTGGACCACAGCACGGCGGCCACCAGCGGGAAGACCAGGACGGACTCGGGCCGGAAGTAGACCGCGAAGCCCGTGGCGCCCGCGAGCAGCATCGCGGCGGCGGGGCCGCCCTGAGCGGTCCCGCGGTCGCGCAGCCGCGCGTAGGCGCAGACGGCGAAAAAGGCGAGGGTGGCGTTCGCCGCGGCCCCCGGCTCGACCGCGACGGTGTGCCCCCACCACAGCACCAGCGGGGTGAAGACGAACAGCAGCGCCGCGGCGAGGCCGGCGCCGGCCGGGAGGGTCCAGGGGACCAGGGCGAGGCCGAGGTAGAGCGCCGCCGCGGTCAGGCCCACCAGCGCCGGATTCAGGAAGTGCGCCGCCTCATCCGAGACACCGACGACCCGGAAGATCCAGGAGAGCAGGTAGGGCAGCCCGTTCGGCTGCTTGTTGGTCACGGCGTCGTAAACCTCGAGCTTCCCATACTGCGCGCGCGCATAGTTGACGTTTTCCGCGCGTCCGGTGTGGGCGATGGTCTGGCCGATCTGCGCGTAGATGTGCTCGTCGAAAAAGATCCGGGTGGTGCGCGGCGCCAGCCCGCAGGCGAGGGCCCCGATGATCACGAGCACGAGCGCGGTCAGAAGGCGGCGGCGTCCCAGGATCCGCGCGACCGGAACGGCGATCGCGCCGAGCCCGGCGACGATGGCGACCACGCACGCGTGCATGCCCCAGACGGTGGAGACGGGGACCAGGCGGCGCTGGGCCTCGATGGTCCGCTCGCTGACTCCCAGCGCCCACAGCCCGGTCGCCAGGAGCACCGCCAGGGCGAACCCGAGCCAGAGAAAACGCTGGAAACGCGGGCTCATGCGGAGGGGGCGGCCGCAGCGGCCTTCTTCGACAGCAGGGCGGAACCGAGCGCGAGATGCTCGACGCCGCTTTCCAGCCAGGCCTCCACGACGCCCTCGGGCGCATCGGACATCGGCTTCCCGTGCATGTTGAGGCTCGTGTTGATGATCGCGCCGGTGCCGGTGAGGGCCTTCACCCGGGCGAGCAGACGGTACCATGGGTCGCTTTCGTTTTCGACCACCATCTGGGGACGGCACGAGCCGTCGGGGCCGATCGCACCGGCGAGCGCCGTCCGGCCCCGCGGCGTGGTGAGGAAGCCGGCGGTCATGTGGCGGTTCGTGTCGCGCGGGCCGCGATAGTCGGCCAGCAGCACCGGCGCCTCGGACAGCAGGATCGAGGGGCAGAAGGGCTGGTACCACACCCGGCGCTTGAGGCGCAGGTTGAGATCGTCGCGGGCGGCGACGCTGTCGGCCCGGGCGATGATGCTGCGGGCGCCGAGGGCGCGGGCCCCGAGTTCCATGCGGCCCTGGGCCCACATCACGATCTCGCCGGCGGCAACGCGTTCGGCGACGGCGGCCGCGATATCCGGCGGGCGCAGGAGCGACGCGGACGTCCGGCGCGCGATCGCGCTGGCGTCGCGTCCGAGGTCGCCCTGGTCGGAGCCGAGGCGGAAATCCGAGAAGGGCTGGGGGCGCCGGCCGGTCAGGCGGCGCCACGTGGCGAGCGCGGCGCCGAGCGCGAGGCCGCCGTCGCCCATCGCGGGGCACACCTCGAGGCGCTCGACGCCCGGCAGGCCGCGGATGAGCCGGTTGACCTTGATGTTCGAAGCCACGCCGCCGGCGTAGCCGAAGGCGCCGCGGCCGGTGGCCTCGACCAGCAGCGCGAAGAACCGCGGCACCAGGACCTCCAGCGTCTGCTGGGCCATCCGGGCGACCTGCTCGCGCGGCGTGCACCAGACGATGCGCGCAACCTCGCGCGCCATGCGCGACGGCGCCACGGAGCAGCGGAGCACGGGCAGCCGCTTCGCGTCCGTGGTGAGGGAGAACCACTTCAGGAACGGATTGCGCTCCACCGGCGTCTCGACGGCGTAGGTCGCCAGCGCCATGACCTTGCCCTCGTCCTCCAGCGGGCGCATCTGGAGCTCGTTGGTCACGTGCTCGAAGAACAGGCCGAGGGAGGCCGAGCCGGGGATGGAGATCAGCGGGGAAATGTCGCCGGCCGACTCCGACCAGGCCCAGACGGAGCCCGATTCGCCATCGCCGATGCCGTCGAGCGTGACGATGGTGGCGTCGCCGCCCCATTCGGGCCAGAAGGCGGCCGAGGCCGCATGCGCGGCGTGGTGATCCACGAGAAAGACCTCGCCCGCCGGGACCTGCAAGGCCGAGGCAAACGAGCGTCGCGCCCAGGCGCGCAGGAGCCCGTTGGTCGGCAGCTGGGTGAGTGAATATTTCGCGCGCACGGTGAGCCCGTGGAGCGGGCCGGGCGGCTCGAGCCGGCGGCGCAGCCGGTAATAGCTTTCCTTGGTGGAGGGAATCAGCCGCGTCAGGGTCTTGGCGGCGTCGGACGTGGTGCCGGCCCAGGCGATGCGACGGCCGCCCGCCGCCTGGCGCATGGCGGCGACGGCGCGCGCGGGGAAACCGACATCGAGCTTGCGGCCGCTCAGGCGCTCCTCGTTCAGGGCGAGCCGGACCTGGCCGTCCACGACCAAGGCGGCACCAGCGTCGTGGCCGTCCCACACGCCGATCACGGCGTCGAATCCCCCGTTCATGCGGGACGGCGGGAGGAAGTCTTTCGCCGGCACAGCCCGCGGACCAGCTGCCAGCCGTAGGCCAGCCACGTGCCGGGGCGGGAAAGGGAGATCTTGGAGTACCCGGCGGCGCGGGGACGCTCGTGGGTGGGAACCTCGGTGAGGGTGAAGCCCGAGACCAGCGTGGCCATGATCATCTCCATCTCGATCGTGGTGTGGCGCGCCCGCAGATCGAGGCGGCGGAACACGTCTGTGCGGATCGCGCGGAAGCCGTTCTGCGAATCGGACAGGCAGGTGCCGAACCGCCAGTTGATGAGCGAAGTGATGAAGGCCGAGCCGGCGAGCCGGAGGAACTCGTCGCCGCCGCCATGGAGCTCGTCCGAGCCGCCGAGGAGGCGGGAGCCGGTGACGTGGTCGGCGAGGCCGCTCTTGATCGGAGCCACGAGCAGCGGAATGTCGATCGGATCGTGGGACCCGTCGGCATCGACGAAGACGCAGATGGGCGTCTCCACCCGCGCTACGGCCAGCCGGAGGGCTGCGCCCTTCCCAAGGCCCTGGTCGCGCACGACGAGGGCCCCGGCCCTGGCCGCGACCTCGGCGGTGCGGTCGGTCGAGCCGCCCTCGACGACGATGACGCGCGCCGCGTAGTGCAGGCACTCGCGCACGACGTCGCCGACCGTGGACTCCTCGTTGCGGGCGGGAACGACCGCGGTGACATCGGGATCTGGCGGCGGCTCCGACTCGAGCAGGTGCCCGAGATCGACCCGTCCCAGCCGCAGCAGCCGCCGCGCGCGCAGCAGCACGAAATTGTCCTCGTCCTCGCCGAAATGCAGGAAGCCGCGGAACGGCGTGAGCGTGTCCGGCCGCGGAGCGGGGAGGCGGGCGGGCTCGGCCGGGAGGGTTTTCATGGGACGGACGGCGGGGAAACCTTACCAGGTGAAGAAAGTGCCGCGGCTGAAGGCGGTGATCGTCGGCGAGCCCGGCGGCCGCTTGGTCTTCATCGCCGTGTTGAACGTGAAGTTGCGGTTCGGCACCGTGTAGATCTGCCCGGGCTGCTGGTAGGCGGCGGTGAAATATTTCGAGGAGAACAGCCGCCCGAGCGAGCCGTTGAAGGTCACCGTGCCCTTGTTGCCGCTGTTGTCGGTCCAGTTCTCGAGGAAGCGCACGAGGTTCTGGGCGCCGCCGCTCGCCACGGTGGCGGAGGCCGGGACGTTGCCGGTGAGGATGCCGGAGTTGATCGTGGTGGTGCCGGTGGTCGCGACGCGCTGGCTGATGTCGGAGGTGGGTCCGGCGTTGGCGTCATTCCAGGAGGAAGAGAGAATGGTGAGCGCGTCGCTCATCAGCATGCAGGGGTTGTTGGAACTGACGCCGGTGTTGGGATCGACGTAGGGCGTGGTGTTGTAGCTGCCCCGGACGTAGAGGCCGCCGTTGGTCGCGACGGAAAATCCGCTGCCGGTATCGACGCCGGGCGTCGTCGCCGCGTTGTTCAGGCGGACGGCGGCGGGATTGGTGGTCACTCCATCCTTGAGGTTCACGTAGAGCAGCCCGTTAAAGGTGGGCTGCCCGCTGGCATCGTTGGGGAAGCTGGCGGACAACTTCGTCTTGAGGGCACCGACATCGATATCGGTGATCGTGACGTATTTTCCCTCCCGCTGGTCGTACATGCTCGTGCTGGTGACGACGCCGGCGTAGGTGCTGGCGGGCACCGTGGTGGAGACGCCGGACCGGGTCTCGGTGAAGGTGACCGGATAACTGTAAGTGCCATCGCCATTGTCGGTGCGGCCCACCGTGATGATCACGCCCGCGCGGGTATACGCGCGGAGGGCGTTGAGGCTGGCGTCGTCTGAAGTGGTGCTGAGGTTGGTCCCGGTGGGATACTCGTCGGTGGAAGCCGCGGAGGGAGGGGGAGCGATGAGGGAGCGATAGACGTTGTTTTCGGCGATGGCCAGGTTGGCCGGGGTGTCGGTCGCGCCGAACAGGTCGTTGCGCGAAGTGGCGAGCGCGTCGGCGTCGAGGCCGCCGAGGAGATTCTCCGGCGAGTTCATCGTCTCGGACTGGCTGATCTGGGAGGTGCCGAACAGGGGCGCGTTGAGGGAGGTCGTGTCGGTGGTGACGATGGTGCCGGTCGCGGCATTCCAGGTGCCGGGCTTGCGGTACGTCGCCGCGCCCGCGGAGTCCTCGTTGAAGTAATAGCCGGAAAGATGGCGGATCTGGTTGTTGATGGTGAGGGTGCCGCCGCTGCTTGCGCCCATGTAGATGCTGCCGTTGGCCGCGATGTCGCCGGTGATGGTGGTCACGCCGCTCGGCGCGAGTTCCAGGTCGCCTTGGAAGAAGATGCTGTACTGGAAGATCGACGTCGTCGAGTTGTTGAAGCGGCGTCCCACGCGCACGGCCAGCGTGTTGTAGGACGAACTCCGGGCGCCGGGAACGACCTCGATCTTCGCGGTCAGATAGGAGATCGTGCCGGTCTTGGTTGTGCCCGGGATCGTGCCGGTCACGGTCTGGTCGAACGTGATCGAGCGGCGGACGACCCAGCCGTCGTTCTGCGCCTGGTGGGCGGCGGTAAAGGGCGGATGGTCCGTCGTCGGTGTGCTGGAGAGGTCGCAGAAAGCCGAGAAATTCGACGGCACGTTGTTGGCCGAGGATCCGCCGACGATCAGCCCTTCGAAATTGTAGTACAGGTACTCGAGCTCGCTTTCGGCGACCGCGCGGGCGCGGGCGCGCAGCTCGTTGCGCTCGGAATTCTTGAACGAGTTCAGGGCCAGCTGGAAGACGGCAAACGCACCAATGATGATGATGGTGAGAAAGACGAGGGTCGTGACCAGCACACTGCCGCGTTGGGCGTGAGTTTTCATGGGCATGACAAGGGAAGGACGGCCGCCGGCCTAACCATCGAAGACGATGGAGGTGGTGGTTGTGGTCGTGGAGATACTGGTGGAACTGGAGGTCGAGCTGGACGTCGTGGTGGTCGAAATCGACGTGGTGCTCGAGGTGCTCGACGTCGAGGTGGTCGACACCGAACTCGAAGTGGACGAGGTGGACGTCGAGGTGGTCGTGACCGAGGACGAGGTCGAGGTCGAGGATGTCGACGATGTCGAGATGGAGGTCGACGACGTGCTGGTGGTGGACGTGGTGGTCGTCGAGATGGACGTCGTCGAGGTGGTGGACGTCGTCGTCGTGGAGATGGACGTCGTCGAGGTGGTGGACGTGGTGGTCGTCGAGATGGACGTCGTCGACGTCGAGGTCGTCGACGTGGTCGTCGTCACCGAGGTGGACGTGGTGGTGGTCGCGACCGAGGTGGTGCTCGAAGACGAAGTCGTCGTGGAGATGGACGACGTGGTCGAAGTCGTCGTGGAGATGGAGGTGCTGGAACTGGTGGTCGAAGTGGTCGAAGTGGACGTCGAGGTTGTGGTCGAGGTGCTGGTCGACGTGCTCGTCGTCGTCGTCGTGGAGGTGGACGTCGTGATGCCGGCGTAGGAGGAGACGTTCAGCGGGTTGCCGGACTTCGGCATGAGCAGGCCCTCGGCGTAATTGGCCTGGTAGTAGCTCGGCTTCGAGCCGGGCAGGTAGCGATTGGTTTCCGACGAGAGAAACCGGAAGCGCCAGCTGACGGACGGTTCGAGGGCGTTCGGGTCGTCCGGGACCTGCGCGAAAAGATAGCGATCGGTGGAATCCACATTGGTGGAAAGCACCTGGTAGGGCGTGCCGGAGGCGGTCGAGGAATACCAATGCAGCTCGGTGACCGCGGCGCTCCCGCCGTCGACGGTCTCGTATTTGCGCTCGCGCTGGATGCTGGCGATGGTGCCGGCGTCAATGTCGATGTGCGAGGTGCCGTAGGTGGAATTGTCGATCGAGTCCGCCAGCGTGAGGGTGATGGTCCCGGCGGATCCGCTGGAACGGTGGTCGTCCACGGCGGTGATCAGGGCGCCACCCACGATCGGGGGACCGGCGGAGCCCAGCAGCGGGCTGTCGATCATGAGGTAGTCGCCGATGGCGGGCTGCACGTCCGCCGGGGAGTTGAGCACGATCGAGCTGCTGGACTTGTCCGTGGCCGTATAGACGGTGGAGAAGGAGCCGATCGTCACGCGATAGGTGATCGTGGCGTAGCGAACCGGGGTGGTGGAGGAGGGATTGGAAAAGACCGGCTGGATCTTGATCGGCGTGCTTTGGCTGACGGAGACGGAGATTTCCTTGTTGAGGTGCTCCTGGACCTTGCGGGTGGTGCTCACCGCGTCGTCGACCATGGTGTTCTTGTACACCGTGCGGGTCGTCATCACGATGATCGACGCCGCGGCGGCCAGCACCAGCGCTCCCAGCGTCGCCGACACCATGAGCTCGACCAGCGTGAAGCCCCCGGATTTCCGGGGGCGGCGGGCGCTCGATTGTGACGGCGTCGGGATCATGGGGCGGCGCGCAGGACCGAGACACTCTGGACGTAGGTATGGCCGAAAACAGAGTAGGTGGCCGTGAACGTACCGAGGAGCATGTAACCCGCAGCGGTATAGGTCACCGAGCCGGCGGTGGTGCCGTCGGAATTGAGCGGCACCACCGTGCGCGTGATGGCGGCGGGAATGCCGTTTCCGCCCGCCGAATTTCCGATCGTCACTGAGAGGGAGGGAACCGATGTCAGAGCCGTGAGCGAATCCTGGTCGCTCAACGAACCCCACTGCAGGCCGGTCCCCGTCGGGGAGGCGGCGGGTTGGAAGAGGTAGCGGGCATAGGCGGTCCCGCTGTGGGTCTGGGTCGTCTGGAGGCGCGAAAACTGGTCGGCGAAGGTCAGCAGCACGGCGCGGGCATCGTCCCGGTACCGGGTGATCGCGCTCAGCTCATAGGACTTGATCAGCATCTGATAGACGCCGAGCGAGAGCATCGCGAAGATCGTCACCGACATCATCACCTCCGCCAGGGTGAATCCCCGGCCGCGCCGCGCACGGGACGTCCGGGCGCCGGCCGGAACGGCGGTGGCGGGGGTCCCGGATGTGACGGAGCGGTGGGCGGTCATGGAGCGCGCGATTTATCTGCAGGGAGCGGTGCCCCAAGGCGAACACAAATGCGCCGGTTGCGGAGACTGCGTAGCGGCGGCGAACGGGGCGGGCAGCGGGTGGCTGGAAGTGCTCTCCATCTTGCCGCTCATCATATCGGAATCCCCGTCCGCCGCATAGAGGCGTCCGAATGGTAAAAAGACCCTGCCGGGGTGGGGCCATTCGGCCCTAGCGGCCGGAATCAGGCTCGGCTGGCGGCCGGATTACGGCTGGCGCGACTCGCGGACGAACATCGCCGCGGCCTGGGAGCGGCGCGTGACGTGCAGCTTCTCGAACACGTTGCTGAGATAATTCTTCACGGTCTTCTCCGCGAGACCGAGCTGGCTGGCGACCTCCTTGTTGGTCCGCCCTTCCGCGATCAGCGCGAGCACTTTCCTCTCCTGCGGCGAGAGGATCGCGAACGCGTCATGCGTGGTGGAGGAACCGCTCTTGATCAGCTGGATCACGCGCGCGGTGACGGAGGGGTCGAGCGTGGACTTGCCCGCGGCCACGTCGGCGATCGCACGCATCAGCCCGCCACCGTCGATCTCCTTCAGCAGGTAGCCGTGCGCTCCGGCCCGGATCGCCTCGTCCACGAGCGTGTCGTCCGCGACCGAGGTGAGAATCAGGGCGCGGGTCTCGGGGAGCTGCTTGAGGATGCGGCGGCAGGCGTCGAAACCGGTGCCGTCCGGCAGGCGGATGTCGAGCAGCACCACGTCGGGCCGGACGCGGGCGCAGGTCTCGATCGCGCCAGCGACGTTGGCGGCCTCGCCCACGATCTCGATGGCCGGGGCGGCGCCGAGGAGCGAGCGAAGGCCCATGCGCACGACTTCGCTGTCGTCGACCATGACGACGCGCACGCGTTTTTTTTCCGGATGATTCATAGGGGAGGGGAGACGGCGAGGGTGACGACGACGCGGGTGCCCGCGCCGGGGCGGCTGTCGACGCGGACGGTGGCGCGCAGGCGCTCGGCGCGGGCCCGCATGTTGCCGAGGCCGTGGCCGCCGGAGCCCTGGGCGGGATCGAAGCCGCAGCCGTTGTCCTGCACGAGCAGCCCGATCTCGCGGTCGCTGTGCTGCAGGCGCACGGTGATCGCGGTGGCCCGGCCGTGACGGAGGCTGTTGCTGATCGCCTCGCGGGCGATCTGGAGGGCGTCGATGCTTTGCTCCGGCGAGAGCAGCGCGGTGGCGTCCTCGTCGATGCGGAGATCGAACTGGACCGCGCGGTCCGCGCGCAGCTCGGCCACCAGGGCCTCGAGCGCCTGGGCGAAACCGATCCGGCGCAGGTTTTCCGGGCCGAGGCCGGTGATGTAGGCCCGCACGTCGCGGATGGTGGCGTTCAGGCTCTGCAGGCATTTCGTCAGGCGCCCATCCGCCTCGCCGGGATCGCTCGTGATGAGCGGGCGCACCGACTCCAGCGTCAGGCCGACGGCGTAGAGCGACTGGATGATCCCGTCGTGGAGGTCGTGCCCCAGCCGGATCTTGCTCTCCAGGGACTGGGCCAGCAGCCGCTGCCGTAGCTGTGCATCCTCCTCGGCGCGGCGGCGCACATCGCGCTCGCGGCCGAGTTCCTCGCCTTGGGCGACGGAGGTTCGCGCCAGGTGGGTGAGCCCGCTCATCTCGGCCTGCGCGTTCGCCCAGGGCGTGCTGGACACGACCTCGTGCGGCGGCCGGGTCCACGCGAACGCGACAAGCAGGCACCAGAGCCCGAGCAGCACCGCCGCGAGCAGGGCCAGGCCGACGACCACCCGCTGTTGCAGCGCAATCAGCCGGGTCATCGCGGCCGCGGGAAAGACCACCCGCGCACTGAGCGCCGGCGTCGTCCCGGCGAGCGGCTGATCGAAGGAGAGCATCGCGGGATCGGCTGGCGCCGCCATCGTCGCGGGCGGCCGGATGGTCACGGTGCCCCCGACCAGGGCGCCGAGGATCCGCTCCTGCGCCGCACTCCAGCGGTGATCTGGCGGCGCCACGACCGGCGCGGCCGCGAGGAACTGCGCCCGCCGCGCCTCGATCGCCTCGGCGCGCAGCTCCTGGGTCTGCCGGTGGAGCCAGCTCTGCGCCGTCAGCGCCGCGCCGAGGAAAACGAGCAGCAGCACGGCGGAGTAGCCGACGAGGCGGGTGAGGGAATTCATGCGCGGCCGGGGGCGGGAGCCGGGCGCACGCTGCGGGACCGGGCGACGTGCGTCAAAACTTTCGACATTTGCCCATGGGCGGCTTTGTTTGGCCGGCTCCTGCCATGAAGCAGTACTATCTCACCACCGCGATCGACTACGTGAACGGTTCGCCGCACCTGGGCCATGCCTATGAAAAGGTGCTGACGGACGTCATTGCCCGGTTCCGGCGGCAGATGGGGGACCGGGTGCATTTTCTCACCGGCACCGACGAGCACGGCCAGAAGGTCCAGGCGAGCGCGCGCCAGCGGGGCATCCCCCCGCAGCAGCTCGCCGACGAGGTCAGCGCGGAGTTCCAGGCGATCCTGCCGAAGCTGAACATCAGCAACGACGACTTCATCCGCACGACCGAGCCGCGCCACCAGGCGGTCGTGCGCGAGATCCTCCAGCAGCTCTTCGACAAGGGGGAGATCTACCTCGCCGAGTACAAGGGCTTCTATTCGACCCGGCAGGAGCAGTTCCTGCAGGAGAAGGACCGCAGTCCCGACGGCTCCTGGCCCGAGATTTTCGGCGAGGTCACCGAGATCACCGAGTCGAATTATTTCTTCAAGCTGCGCCAGTACCAGGACTGGCTGGTGGATTTTCTCACGAAGAACCCGGACTGGATCTTTCCGCGCTTCCGCCAGGCGCAGGTGCTCGAGTTCCTCAAGGAGCCGCTGAACGACCTCTGCATCTCCCGTCCGCGCGAGCGCCTGGAGTGGGGGATCCCGCTGCCGTTCGACGAGAAGTTTGTGACGTACGTCTGGTTCGACGCGCTGGTGAACTACTACTCGGCGGTCCGCCAGCGGCCGGAGATCTGGCCGGAGGCGCATCACGTGATTGGGAAGGACATCCTCGTGCCCCCGCACGCAGTGTACTGGCCGATCATGCTGCAGGCGGCCGGGCTTGCGCTCCCGCGCCAGCTCATCGTCCACGGCTGGTGGCTGCAGCGCGGGGCGAAGATGTCGAAGAGCACCGGCAATGCGCTCAACCCGCTCGACCTTGTCGCGGAGTTCGGCGCGGATGCGTTCCGCTACTTCCTCATCCGCGAGATGAATGTCGGGCAGGACAGCGACTTCACCCGCGACCAATTCCTGGTGCGCTACAACAGCGAGCTGGCGAACAACCTCGGCAACCTGGTCAACCGCACGCTGAACATGACGACGCGTTTCGCCGGTGGCGTGATCCCCGCCGCCGGGCCGGACCAGGATCTTGAGCGCAGCCTGCGGGCGCTGTGGGAGAAGACCCGCGACGAATTCATCCCCCTCTGCGAGGGCTTCCAGTTCCACACCGCGCTGGAGCGGGCGATGCTCTTCCTCACGGAGACGAACGCCTACATCGAGAAGCGCGCGCCCTGGAAGCTGGGCAAGTCCGCGGCGGAAGCCGACCAGGCGCTGCTGCGCACCTCGCTGGCGACGATGGCCGAGGCGCTGAGGCTCGCGGTCGCGCTGATCCAGCACGTCACCCCCACGGCCACGGCGAAAATCAACGCCGTGCTCGGCTACGCGCCGGCCGCCGCGTGGCGCGATGAACTCGCCTGGGGCGAGAAACTCGCCGGGAAAAAGGTCGCGGAGTCCCTCGTGCTGTTCCCGCGTCCGGCTCCGGCCGCGACGACGAAGTAGGGACGATGGCGGACGCCAGAGGCCGGCCGCCGGATTTCGAACATGGGATCTCCGCATGATATGACTGGGCGAAGAATTCCCTGCCTCATGGCGTTCGCTTTCCTGGATCCGATCACCTTTGTCCGGCGTCCGGCTTCCGGCGTCCGGCTTCCGCATTCATGACGATCCTCCCGCTGGACCTCGCCGCGAACGCCACGCCGGAGACGCTGCACGCGTTCCTGGCGGAGTGCCGGGAGGCCGCGCGGCGCGCGGGCCGGCCGCGGCTCGTCAGCATCTCCCTCGAGGTGGGCGCGCTCGACCCCCTGGCCGTGCTGGAGTCGATCTTCGAGCCGGGCGAGCCGCACTTCTATGCTGAGCGCCCGGACCTGGAGACCGCGGTTTCTGGGGCGGAGGTCGCATTGGAGTTCGAGGCGCGCGGGGCCGGCCGGTTCGCCGCGGTCCAGGCCTGGGTCGACGAAACGCTGGCCGGCGCGCTGGCGGTGGGTGACGTGAATGCGCCGTTCGGCGGGCCGCATTTTTTTGCCGGCTTCACGTTTGCGGACGAGACCGAGCCGGGCGAGCCCTTCCCGGCCGCACGGGTGTTCGTGCCGCGCTGGCAGGTGGCGCGCGCCGGGACGGTCACCACGGCGGTGGCGAACCTCGCGGTGGCACCCGACGCGGACCTCGCCCCGCTGGCGGACCGGGTCTGGCGCGCGCACGGCAAGTTCCGCGCCTTCAATTACGCCGAAGCCCCGCGGGGCACCCCGGCCGCAGCGGCGGAGCGGGAGACGGCGCCGCCGCCGTTTTCCATCAGCGAGGCCGGGGACTATCGCGCGGCGGTGGCGCGCGCGCTGGAGCGCATCGCGGGTGGGGAGTTCACCAAGATCGTCCTGGCCCGCGCGCGGGATCTCGCGGCCGGCCGGCCGCTGCATCCGCTGCAGCTCCTGAACGGGCTCCGGCAGCGCTTTCCGGGCTGCTATGCCTTCTCCCTCGCGAACGGCCGCGGGCAGAGCTTCATCGGCGCCAGCCCCGAACGCCTCGTGCGGGTGAGCCGCGGAGTGCTCGAGACCGAGGCGCTGGCGGGCTCGGTCCGTCGCGGTGCGAGCGCGAGCGAGGACGCGGCGCTGGCCGCGGCCCTGCTGGGCAGCGAGAAGGACCGGCGCGAACAGGGTCACGTGATCGAGGCCATCGTCAGCCGCCTCGCGGAACTCGGGCTGCGGCCCGAGTTCTCCGCCCAGCCCGGCGTGCGCCGCCTGGCGAACGTGCAGCACCTGCACACGGCGATCCGTGCGACGCTGCCGGCGGAGGTGCGCCTGCTGGACGCGGTGGCGGCCCTGCACCCCACGCCCGCGGTGGGCGGCTCCCCGCAGGCGGCGGCCGTCCCGTGCATCCGCGGGCTCGAGGGTTTTCCCCGCGGCCTCTATGCCGGCGCGCTCGGCTGGCTCAATGCCCGCGGCGGCGGCGAATTCTTCGTCGGACTCCGCTCGGCCCTCGTCACCGGCGCGCGCGCCCGGCTCTACGCCGGCGCGGGCCTGGTCGCCGGCTCCTCGCCGGAGAACGAGTTTGCGGAGACGGAGCTGAAGTTTAAAGCCATGCAGGACGCCCTGCTCGCGCCATGAGCCTTCCGCCCCTCGACTCCCGCAATGTCAATTCGCTCTGGTGCAGCGTGCTGGCCGCGACGCTGCACCGGTGCGGCGTGGCGCAGGCGGTGATCTGCCCCGGCTCGCGCTCGACGCCGCTGGCCTTCGCCTTTGCCGCGCATCCGGGGATCGAGGCGGTGCCCGTGCTCGACGAGCGCTCGGCCTCGTTCTTCGCGCTCGGGCTGGCCCGGCGCAGCCGCCGCCCGGTGGCGCTGGTCTGCACGAGCGGCACGGCGGCGGCGAATTTCCTCCCGGCCGTCATCGAGGCCCAGGAGAGCGGCGCGCCGCTGCTCGTCCTCACCGCCGACCGCCCGCCGGAGATGCGCGCCTGCGCGTCCGGCCAGACCATCGACCAGCAGAAGCTCTACGGCGGCCACGTGAATTTCCATCACGAGCTCGCGGTGCCGAAGCTGAGCGAGAAATTCCTGTGCTACCTGCGGCAGACCCTCGTGCACGCGGTGGAGCGCACCCTGCGGGACGGGGCGGGCCCCGTGCACCTGAACGCGCCGTTCCGCGATCCGTTGCCGCCGGTGCCCGACGGCGGCGCGGCCGGGAAGCTGGCCGCCGCGATCGATTGGGAGCGCTTCTTCGCCCAGCTCGAACCTGTCGACCCGGCGCTGGGAGGCGGCGAAAATCCGCCCCGCCTGCCGGCCGGCGCCCGCGGGGTCATCGTCGCCGGGCCGGAGCAGCAGGCGGCGCCGGAGGATTTCGCGCGGACCGTGGCGGCGCTCGCGCGCAAGCTCGGCTGGCCCGTGCTCGCGGACACCCTCTCCCCGCTCCGGCACCACGCCGCGCTCGGCGCGCATCTGGTGACCGCCTACGACCTGATCCTGCGCAGCGGATCCGCGGCCGAACGGCTCCGGCCGGAGGCCGTGCTCTGCCTCGGCGGCTGGCCCACGAGCAAGGTGCTGCGACGCTGGGTGCTGGAGGCGGACGCGCCCGTGTGGCTCGCGACCGCCCGGCCGGACAACCGCGACGCGTTGCACGCCCGCACCCGGCACTGCCGGATTCCGCTCGCGCAGCTGGCCGCGGGGATGCCACCGGGCTCCGGTCCGGACGAATATCGGCGACTCTGGGCCGAAGCCGAGCGCACGGCGCGGGCCGCCCTCGACGACCGGATGGAGGCGATGACCGAGCTGTTCGAGGGCCGCGCGGCCTGGCTGCTGGGCCGGCACCTGCCGGCGGGGACGCCGGTGTTCGTCGCCAACAGCATGCCGGCGCGCGACGTGGAATTCTACTGGCCACCCGGCGATCGCGCCCACGAGCTCTTCTGCAACCGCGGGGCCAACGGAATCGACGGCACCCTTTCGACCGCGCTGGGCGTCGCCCACGGCGGTCCGCCGGCGGTGCTGCTCACGGGCGACCTTGCGCTGCTCCACGACACCAACGGCTTCCTGATCCGGCCGAAGTTCCGCGGCAGCCTCACGATCGTCCTCATCAACAACCGCGGCGGCGGCATCTTCGGACATCTGCCCGTGTCGGAATTCGATCCGCCCTTCGAGGAATTCGTGGCCACGCCGCAGGAGGCGGACTTCGCGCGCCTGGCCGCGGCGTACGGGGTTGAACATGTCCAGGTGCGCGACTGGAAACATTTCACGGATCTGATCGCAGCGCTGCCGGCCGCCGGGATCCGCGTGCTCGAGCTGGCCACCGACCGGAAGCGGGATGTCGGCATCCGCGAACGGATTTTTCGAGAGGTGGCCGATCAGCTCGGCTGAGTCTCAGGGTGCCGGCGCGAACTCCGGGTCGGCCCAGCGGGCGGGCAGGTGGTATTTTGCGACGATGCGCTCGCGGTCCTCGCGCGGAAGAAAATGCGTGAGCTCCTGGAACGTCCGGGGAAACTTCGCCCAGTCGAGTTCCCTCCGGTCCTCCCGGAAATTGAGATACGCGAGATTCATCCAGGGGGTGGCGTCCACCTGGGCATCGAGGTTGTCCTCCGTGGCGAGGATGTAGGGCGCGTGCAGGAACTGGTGGAGCTCGGTCCGCGAACGGACCGCCGGCAGGCAGCAGACGACGCCGGCCAGCAGCCCCAGCCAGCGCGGGCGACAGTCGCGGGAAGCCACCGCGAGCAGGAGGAGGAGCGCGAGGCCGAACACCGGCATGGCCTTGGCCATGGTGCGTTCGTCACCCCGCGTGATCCACAGGCACCCGAGACAGATGCCGACGAGCAGCGGCAGGCGGAGGTCGCGATGCGCGCGCCAGCGCGACCAGCTCGCGGCCGCCAGCGCCGCCGTCATCGCGGCGAGCGCGGCGCAGCCGGGCAGGTTGGACCCGGCGTCGACGTCGATCGGCTCGAAGGCGCGGAATCCGATCCAGCTATAGGGGCTGGAACCGCCGAAGAGCCCGAGGAAATGGGCGAAGGCCCGGGACGGAGACTGGGGATTGGCGCCGCCGACCTCGGGGTCCGCCACGCGGTGCCACGAGACCACGGCGAAGAAGAGGGCTGCGGCCAGCGCCACCAGCGTCAGCCCGCTCGCCTGCGGCGGAAGGAGCCCCGGCCGGCCGTGCTCCCGGAGGTGACGGGCCCACGCCTGGCCCAGCGGCAGCAGCACCGCCACGGGCGCGACGGCCAGGAACTTGATGCTGTAAAGCGGAGCGCACAGCACCAATGCAAGGAACACGAGCATCAGGGACTCCGAGCGGGCGGGGCCCTCTTCCGCCGCGGCGGCCGCGGCGAAGGCCAGTCCGAGAAAAAGGGCGACGATCGCGCCTCCGGCGAAACCCGCGATCCAGGGCAGGACGATGAGGGGATGGAAGACCAGGGCGAGCGCGGTCGCCACCGCCAGGCTCCCGTGGCCGAGGCGAAAGAGGCCGGTGGTCCGGGCGAGCGTCATCGCGAGGCTGGCGAGCAGGGCGATCGGACAGACGAAATAGGCCTGCGTCGGAGTAAGGCCGCAGGCCGAGGCGATGCCGGCGAGCAGCTCGAAGTTCAACGGGCGCTCCTGGGTGCCGAGCACGTGCGCGATCCAGTTGAAACGCATCGACTCGACGCCGGGCACCGGGAGGTCCCTGATGGAATGGCCGGTCAGCCACTCGGCGGCGTTCACGTAGCCCCACATGTCGGTCCCGTGCGCGCCGTACGCCAGCACGCGGGGATACAGCCAGAACGGCGCGCAGAGGAGGGCGGTGACGATCGCGGTGCAGACGAGCCCCACGCCGGCCTCGCGCCCTCGCCGGTCGAGAAACATCGCGACCAGGCCGGCGAGGAAGAAAATCCAGAAACACGGCCGCAGGCGGTCGGCCGGCACGCCGGCCAGCCAGGCTCCCGCGCACAGGACGAGAAACAGGCACCAGCCGCCAAGCATGGCGACGAGCGGCTCCCGCGAGGCGACCAGGCGAGAGCCAAGGCCCCAACAGGCGAGGCTGAGCAGCGCCGCGGCGAATCCGACGGGCAGCACGAAGCTCAGCATGGGATCGGCCCGGCCAACGGCGGGCGGCGTCCGCTCAGGTAATCAGGTCCGGCGGGACGTTCGACAGCGCTTCCTCGACCGTCGTGAGCCCCATCTTCACCTTCAGGATGCTGTCCTGGTGGAGCGTCTTCATGCCGTTCTTCATCGCGATGCGCTTGAGCACGGCGACCTCGGCCTCCTTGTTGATGCCCTCGACGAGCTCCTCGCTGTTGGTCATCAGCTCATGGATGCCGACGCGGCCCTTGTAGCCGGTGCCGTTGCAGGTCGGACAACCCTGCGGGTTGGCCTTGAAGATCTGGCCGCTCCAGCCGATCGCCTTTTCAATCAGCTCCTTTTCCCGGCCCTGGGGCTCGTGCGGCTGCTTGCAGCTCTTGCAGACGCGGCGCAGGAGACGCTGGGCGCAGACGCAGACCAGCGAGGCGGAGATGTTGAACGGCTCCACGCCCATCTCGCCGATACGGGCGACGGTCGACGGCGCGTCGTTGGTGTGGAGCGTGGACACGAGCAAGTGGCCGGTGAGAGCGGCCTCGACGGCGATGCCGGCGGTCTCCTTGTCGCGGATCTCACCGACGAGGATGATGTCGGGATCCATACGCAGGTAACAGCGCAGCGCGCGCTCGAAGGTCAGGCCGATCTGCCGGCTCATCTGCATCTGGTTGATGCCGGCGAGCGTGTATTCGATCGGGTCCTCGGCGGTCTGGATGTTGACGTCGGGCGTGTTCACCTCGCCGAGCGCCGAGTAGAGCGTCATCGACTTGCCCGAGCCGGTCGGCCCGCAGTGCAGGATCATGCCGTAGGGCTGGCGGATGCACTCACGGTACTTTGCGAGATTTTCGTCGGAAAAGCCCAGCGCGGGAAGCGGCAGCGTGCTCTTGGTCTTGTCCAGGATACGCATGACGATCTTCTCGCCGTGGTTCATCGGGCCCGTCGCGACGCGCAGGTCGATGTCCATGTTCTTCTTCGTGTACTTCTTGAACACGATGCGTCCGTCCTGCGGCAACCGGCGCTCGGAGATGTCCAGGTTGCACATGATCTTCAGGCGGGTGGAAAGCGAGTTGCTGACCTGCTTCGGCAGGCGGAGCTTTTCCTGGCACAGACCGTCGATGCGGTACCGGACGAGGAGGTCCTTCTCCATCGGCTCGATGTGGATGTCGGACGCGCCCGAGATGTAGGCGTCCTCGATGATGCGGTTCGCCAGCTGTACGATCGGCGCAGAGTCCTCGCTCTCGAGATCCGCAGCCGAGACGGCGGCGCCGGCGGGGTCCGCGCTGTAGGCGGTGCTGATGACCTCGGCGACCGCGCCGATGTCGACCTCGCTGTTCGCGCCCTTCGTGTCCTTGAAGAACTTCTTCACCAGCTGCTCGATGAGCGTGGCGGGCGCGACATGCACGTCGTCGATCGCGTAGTCCGTGGCCTGCTGGAACGACTCGCGCTTGGCGTAGTCGAGCGGGTTGGCCATGAGGACGGCGACCGCGTTGCCCTCGAGTTTCTTGTAGGGGAAGATGCCCTCGCGGCGGATGATGGCCTCGCCGACCGCCTCGATCAGCTTTTCGTCGCACTCGACCTCCTCGACCTTGGTGACGAGCGGGAGGTCGGTGAGCTTGGAGACGAACTTCGCGGTGTCCTCGGCGCTGAGCTGGAACTTCGGGTCCAGCATGCGCTGCATCAGGGTGGAGGAGTACTCGGCGACCTCCTGCAGCAGCGTGAGGTCCTTGTCGACGAACTCGCCGTTGGTGCCGGCGGCCGCCTCCTTGTTGAGCACCTGGATCGCGCCGATGGTGGTCGCGGCCTTGAGCGGCACCGTGAGCATCGAGCGCACTTCGAAGCCGGTGGTCTTGGCCATCGTGGACATGAACGGAGCCTGGCTGTCGGTGTTCTGGAAAAACACCGCCTCGCCGCTCGCGATCACCTTGCCGACGACGCCGGTGCCGAGGGGGAGCTTGAGCGTGAGCAGCTTCGCCGCGGTCTCCTGCAGCTTCTTTTCCAGCGGCGGGTCCTTCGCCCACAGCGTGGGGGAATAGTAGACGTGTTTGAAGGTGATGTCATTCCCCTCGATGAGATAGAGGGTCATGGACTGCGCCTGGAGGGCCTCGACCACCTTCGAAGCTGTCAGTTCGATCACGGAGTTGACGTCCTCCCGGCTGGGCGCCGGCTTCGAGATCAGCTTGATCAGGAGCGAGCGGCGGAGGGTGTTGGCGATGTTGGCGGAAGCCATTGGGGATGGGCGCGAAAACTTGAATCTTGAATTGTCAGCGTGCGCAGCCGTCGGCAATGACAATTCCGCAGCGATGAGCGGCCTTTTTGACCGGTGGCTCCGGATTTTCAAGCGGGCGGGTCCGGGCGAGCGCGGAGAACGGCTGGCCGCCGACTGGCTGCGGCGCGAGCGGGCCTTCCGCATCGTCGCGCGGAACTGGCGCAGCCCGCGGGACCGCCGGAACGAAATCGATCTCGTCGCGCGCGACGGCGAGGTGCTGGTGTTCGTCGAGGTCAAGGCCCGCGCGGCCGGCGCCCTCGTGTCGGGTTACCACGCGGTCGACGCCCGCAAGCGGGCCGTGATGCGGCGGGCGATCGAGGCCTATCTCGCCGGCCTGCGCGTCAAGCCGGTCACGGTGCGATTCGACATCGTCGAGGTCGCGCTGCCGGCCGCGGGTTCCACCGCCGTCCCGGAGGTCCGCCATTTCGAGAACATCCCGCTGCTTCCGCCGAGGGGGCGCCCCTGATGGGGGAAAAGGTCCAGGGGACAAGGGCCAAGTTCCAGGAGGAAGCCTTCAAGAGCCCAGGTCCAAGCGGACGGCGGTAAGTAGCGGGGCTGTCTCCTGGCACGGGTTCCTTGCTACTTGTCACTTCGCGCCCACTTGGCTCTTGAGCCAAGTGGGCGAGGGCCTGAGTCTGTGCGCCCGTCATGGCCGACTCCCAGCGTCATCCTTTCCTGCACGGACTCAGCAAGCATCGCGGCGCACCGCCGACGGTCGTCGTGATCTTCGGCGCCTCGGGCGACCTGACGGCGCGCAAGCTCATCCCGGCCGTCTACAACCTGAGCGTGGACAACCTCCTGCCGTCGGATTTCTATCTCGTGGGCTACGGCCGGACCGCGATTCCCGACGAGAAATTCCGCCAGCTGTCGGCCGACGCGATCAAGGAGTTCTCCCGGCGCGAGCTGAAGGACGAGAACTGGAACCGCATCGCCGCGAACACGAGCTACGTCGCCGGCGGCTACGACGACAGGGAGGCGTTCGACCGCCTGGCGAAGCATGTCGACGAGATCGAGCAGAAGCTCGGCCGCGACCTCCAGCGGCTGTTCTACATCTCGACCCCGCCGACGGTCTTCGAGCCGATCCTGAAGAACCTCGGCGCGAGCGGCCTGGCCGGCAAGCACCTCGGGGCGCCGCAGCATTCAAAGGTCATCATCGAGAAACCCTTCGGCCGCGATTTGAAGTCGGCCGAGCACCTCAACGAGACGATCCGCGGCGTGTTCGAGGAGCACCAGGTCTTCCGCATCGACCACTATCTCGGCAAGGAGACCGTGCAGGACCTGCTCGTGCAGCGCTTCGCCAACGCCATCTTCGAGCCGCTGTGGAACCGGAACTTCATCGACAGCGTGCAGATCACCGTCGCCGAGGAGGTCGGGGTCGGCACGCGCGGCGGCTACTACGAGCAGAGCGGCGCGCTGCGCGACATGATCCAGAACCACACGATGCAGCTCGTCGCGCTGACGGCGATGGAGCCGCCCGGCGCGCTCGACGCCGAGTCGATGCGGGACGAGAAGGTGAAGCTGCTCAAGGCGATCCAGCCGCTGGCGCTCGGGCCGGGCGGCGACGCCGTCCGCGCGCAGTACGCCGCGGGCATGGTCGGCGGCAAGCCGGCCAAGGGCTACCTCGAGGAGGAGGGGATCAACCCGCAGTCGCGCACCGAGACCTTCGCGGCCCTGCGCCTCTCGATCAACAACTGGCGCTGGCAGGGCGTGCCGTTCTACCTGCGCTCGGGCAAGCGGATGGCCCGCCGCGTCTCGGAGATCGCCGTCAACTTCAAGCGCCCGCCCGGCACGCTGTTCGCCGAGGGCGAGAAATTCCAGCTGGCGACGAACACGCTCTCGTTCCAGATCCAGCCCGACGAGGGGCTGAGCCTCATCCTCAACACCAAGGTGCCGGGCCTGGAGACGCGCACGCAGCCGGTAAAGATGAATTTCCGCTATGCCACGACCTTCGGCTCCAACACGCCGGAGGCCTACGAGCGGCTGGTGCTGGACGCGATGATCGGCGACGGCACGCTCTTCATCCGCGGCGACGAGGCGCTCGCCTCCTGGCGGCTCTACACCCCGCTGCTCGAGGCCTGGTCCGCGGCCGGCCGCGACGGGATGGAGAGCTATGCGGCGGGCTCCTGGGGCCCGGATGGCGCGGACCAGCTGCTCGCGGCGAGCGGCCATGCCTGGCGGCGGCCCTGAAGCGTCCGGGCGGACGGCCCTCCTTTCCCTTTCCTTCACGATGCCCTCGATCTTCGACGCGCTGCCCGGCACGGAAGTGCCGGTCGCGGAAATCTCCAAGAGCTTCGCCGCGATGTGGGCCGACACCGCGAAGAGCGGCGGCGCGGCGATCGAGCCCGACGACGCGAAGGCGACCCAGGTCAACTTCGTGCTGCACCTCGGGCTCCACACCACCGCGGAGGACGCCGCGGCGCAGTTCCGCACGGTGGTCGGGTTCTCCAAGCGCTATCCGAGCCGGATCGTGGTGCTTTGCCCGCAGGCCGACGCGCCGTCCGGCGCCGTCGACATGCGCGCGAAGATCTACGCGGAGTGCCACCTGGGAAAATCGAAAAGCGACAAGCGCTGCGTGGAATTCGTGATGCTCAGCTATCCGCAGGCGGCGCGGAAATTCCTGGAGAGCCAGGTCTCGACCTGTCTCTCGACCGACCTGCCGCTCTACTACTGGGCGCACCGCTTTTCCGCCAGCGCCCGGCTGGCCGACTACCACTATCTCCTCAGCCGCGCGAAGCGGGTCATGATCGACAGCGCCATCGCCCCGGCGGACACGTTCACTTATCCGTGGCCGAACCCGAAGGCGTTGCGCGACCTGGTCTATTCGCGGCTGCTGCCGGTGCGCCAGACCGTCGGCCAGTTTCTCTCGGGGTACGCGCCGGACGCCCTGGTGGGGAGCCTGAAGTGCGTGACGGTGGCGCACACCGCGGCGCTCGCGGCCGAGGGGCGGGTGACGCTCGCGTGGCTCCAGCGGCGCCTCGGCGAGTGCGGCGCGGACGAAGCCGGGACGCCGTTCGCGCTTCAGTCGTTGCCCGCGGGCGGACCCGACGGACGGCTCGCGATCACGTTCGACTATGCCGACGCGGGAAAGTTTTTCCGCTGGAACGGCAATCTCGCGGCGAAGCAGGCAACCTTCGAGGCGGATCTGAAGTCAGGTTGCACGAAGTTGTCCGCCGCCGCGAGCCTGCTTCCGCCGGAACTGGCGCTGAGCGAGGCGATGTTTTTCTGACCGGCCGATGAAGGCGCTTCGCATCACGGCGGCGGTCCTGGCCTGGACGCTCATGCTGGCGGCGGCCCGCGGCAGCGTGCTCTTCGAGCAGGTGAAGAAGGAGTACGCGGACAAGGCCGGCATCGAGCTGCTGGCGGGCGGCGAATCCTTCCCGGTGGACACTGCCTACGGCCGGATCGACGGGACGAATGCAGGGGCGAACGACATCGACCTTTTCCTCTACATGTTCCGCAAGGAATTCGGGAAATATCCGCCCGAGCTGCTCAAGCTCTCGGGACTCAAGCGGATCGTCTTCTGCAGCGACCTGCTGCGCGACGGCGCCCGCCGCAGCGGCATCGCGGTCTCGGACAGCGAGACGATCTACCTGAACGTCCGCAGCGGCGTTTTCTCCGAGCGCTTTCGGCGGAAGCTGATGCACCACGAGTTTTTTCACATCATCGACTTCGCATCGTTCGGCTTCGAGCGCGACACCGAGTGGGAGGCGTTGAATCCGCCGGGCACGACCTACAACCCGGCGGCGGCGAACGCGGCCGGCCACGGGCCGTCCTCGGACGTCACGCATCCCGCGCCGGGGTTTCTCACGCGCTATTCGCTGGCGGATTCCCGCGAGGAGAAGGCCGAACTCTTTTCCAACCTCATGTTCAACGACCTCCAGGCGCGCGATTTCATCAAGCGCGACGGCGTGCTGACGCTCAAGGTCGAGCTGATGAAGGCGAGGCTGGCGAAATTCTGCCCGCAGCTGGACGCGGGCTTTTGGGCGCGCGCGATTCAGCCCTAACGGGAGGGAAGGTCCAGGTGCCAGGGACCAAGTATCAAGGAGAGGGCCACACAATCAGGCTTGGCATCTGGCATTCGAATGTTGGCCAGCGCCCTTGGCACTCGGTCCCTGTTACTTGTTACTTTCCCGTCCGTACCACGGCATAGGTCCTCTTGCCCTTCCGCAGCAGGAGATATTGGCCGAAAAGCAGGTCGGCCGCGGTGACGGCGCGAGCTGACTCGGACACGCGCACGTTGTTCAGGTAGATGCCGCCGCCCTCGAGGTCCTTGCGGGCCTGGCCCTTCGAGGGGCAGAGGCCGCTGTGCACAAGGAGGTCGGTGATCGGGAGGCCGGCGCCGGCGAGCTTGGCGGATTCGATATCCTTGGTGGGAATCTCACCGACGACGTCCTGGAAAATCGTCTCGGTGACGCCCTCGAGCGGTCCGCCGAAAAGGATCTCGCTGGCCTTGAGGGCCGCGTCGAGTGCGGCCTGGCCGTGGACGAGCCGCGTCACCTCGCGGGCGAGGGCCTTGTGCGCCTCGCGGGCGCCGGGATTGGCGGCGTGGGCCGACTCGAGGGTCTCGATCTCCGGCCGTCCCAGGAAGGTGAACTTCCGGAGATATTCGGAGACCTTCGCATCCTCGGTGTTCACGAAGAACTGGTAGAAGCGGTACGGGCTGGTCTTCTTCGGATCGAGCCAGACGGCGCCGCCCTCGGTCTTTCCGAACTTCGTTCCGTCGGCCTTGGTGATGAGCGGGAACGTCCAGCCCCAGGCCGGCACGCCCAGCTTCTTCCGGATGAAATCGGTGCCGGCGGTGATGTTGCCCCACTGGTCGGAGCCGCCGATCTGCAGTTCGCACCGGCAGGCCTCGCGCAGGTGACAGAAATCGAAGGCCTGGAGCAGCTGGTAACTGAACTCGGTGTAGCTGATGCCGGCGTCGCCTTCCATCCGGCTCTTCACCGAATCCTTCGCGAGCATGACGTTGAGCGAGAAATATTTTCCGACGTCGCGCAGGAAATCCAGGTAGCTGAGCGGGGCGGTCCAGTCGGCGTTGTTCAGCAGGCGCGCGGGATTCGCAGCGGCCTTGAAGTCGAGCAGCTGGCCGAGCTGCGCGCTGATGGCGGCGATGTTGTGCCGGAGCTGCTCCGGGCTCAGGAGGTTTCTCTCGGCGGATTTGCCCGAGGGATCGCCGATCATGCCGGTCGCTCCGCCGGCGACCGCGATGGGGTGGTGCCCCGCGAGCTGGAAGCGCCGCAGGGTCAGCTGGCCCATGAGATGCCCGACGTGCAGGGAGTCGCCGGTGGGATCGAAGCCGCAATACAGCGTCACCGGACCTTCGGCCAGCCGCTTGGCCAGCGCGTCGCGATCGGTGCAGTCGGCCAGGAGGCCGCGCCAGACGAGGTCTTCGGTCAAAGTCATGCTCAGGCCGAAGTAACGGGGCGGGAAAGCGGACGCGCAAGAGCGTTTCTAATGCCCGGCGCAGCGAAAATAGAAACCGGGCTTCTGACGGGAAAAACGGTTTGCCGCGGTGCGGTGCGGGGCTCAACTTGCCTCTCCTTTCGGACGCGTTCGCGTCGCGCAAACCTCCTCCTCCAACCACTTTCCTCCATGCCCATCGCCGTTGGCGCCAAAGCCCCCGACTTCACCCTCAAGACGAAAACCGCGGACGGCGTGAAGGACGTCAGGCTGGGGGAAAACTTCGGACAGCGGCAGGTCGTGCTGCTCTTCTTCCCGGCCGCCTTCACCAGCGTGTGCACTCAGGAGATGTGCGACACCACCGCGGGCCTCGGCGACTACACGAAGCTCGGCGCGCAGGTCTACGCCATCAGCGTCGACACGCCGCATGCACAGGAGGCCTGGGCGAAGCAGCACAAGATCGGCCTGACGCTCCTCAGCGACCTCAACAAGACCGTCACGCGCGCCTACGATGTCGTGCTGCCGAACTTCGCGGGGATGTACGAGGCGTCCGCCCGTGCCGCGATCGTCATCGGCCAGGACGGCGTGGTCAAATACGCCGAGCAGACGCCGACGCCGAAAGACCTGCCGAACTTCGCCGCGGTCAAGGCGGCCCTGGCCAAGTAAAGACGGCTTCAATCCGCATTCCGCAATCCGCGATCCGCAATTTCATGTCCCTCCCGAATCCCTTCGACACGCTGCAGACGTTCTCCGCCAACGGGGCGTCGCACAAGTTCTACTCGCTCCCGGCCCTGGAAAAGGCCGGCTTCAAGGTCTCGCGCCTGCCGGTCTCGATCCGGCTGGTGCTCGAGTCGCTGCTGCGCAACTGCGACGGCAAGCGCGTGGCGGAGCCGGCCGTCCGCGACCTCGCGGGCTGGGGCGCGAAGGCGCCGCGCACGGAGGAGATCCCTTTCGTCGTCGCGCGGATCGTGCTGCAGGACTTCACCGGCGTGCCGCTGTTGGTGGACCTCGCGGCGATGCGCTCGGCCGTCGCCCGCATGGGCAAGAACCCGAAGATCATCGAGCCGCTGGTGCCGGTGGACCTCGTCGTGGACCATTCCGTCCAGGTTGATTTCGCGGGCAGCGCCGACGCGCTGAAGAAGAATCTCGAGCTCGAGTTCTCGCGCAACCGCGAGCGCTACCAGTTCCTCAAGTGGGGCATGCAGGCCTTCGACACCTTCAAGGTCGTGCCCCCGGGCATCGGCATCGTGCATCAGGTCAACCTCGAGTTCCTCGCCAAGGGCGTCCTGGCGGACGGCAACGGGGTGTGTTATCCCGACACGCTGGTCGGCACGGACTCGCATACGACGATGATCAACGGCATCGGCATCGTGGGCTGGGGCGTGGGCGGCATCGAGGCCGAGGCCGGCATGCTCGGCCAGCCGGTGTATTTCCTCACGCCCGACGTCGTCGGCGTGCACCTGACGGGCGCGCTCCGCGAGGGTGTCACCGCCACGGATCTCGCCCTGACCGTCACGCAGATGCTGCGCAAGGCGAAGGTCGTCGGCAAATTCGTGGAATTCTACGGTCCGGGCGCCGTCGCGCTCCCGGTCGTCGACCGCGCCACGATCGCCAACATGGCGCCGGAGTATGGCGCGACGATGGGTTTCTTCCCGATCGACGCGGAGTGCTCAAACTATCTCCGCGCCACCGGCCGCGACGAGAAGCACGTCGCGCTCTACGAGGCTTACTACAAGGCGCAGAATCTCTGGGGCATCCCGGCGAAGGGGCAGATCGACTACTCGACGGATCTCGAGCTCGACCTCGCCAGTGTCGTCCCGAGCGTGGCCGGCCCGAAGCGGCCGCAGGACCGCATCGAACTGCCCAAGCTCCGTCAGGATTTCACGACGGCGTTCGCAAAACCGGTGACCGAAAACGGCTTTGGCAAAACGGCCGCCGATCTCGCCCGGACGGTGCACGTCGCCGGTGAAGGCTGGGCGCGTCCGGGTGGCGGCAGCCAGAGGCAGGTTTCATCGGCCGAATCCGCCGCGAATAACACCAGCGCGGTGACGGAGCGGGAGATGGCGAACAACCGCCCGACGCCCGATCCGGTCTCAGCGCCGGCTCCGCGCGTTGACGGCGAACTCGGCCACGGCAGCGTGCTGATCGCCGCGATCACGAGCTGCACCAACACCTCCAACCCGAGCGTGATGCTTGCCGCCGGCCTCCTCGCCAAGAAGGCCGTGGAGAAGGGCCTGCGCGTCAATCCGCTGGTGAAGTCGTCGCTGGCGCCCGGCTCGCGCGTCGTCACCGACTATCTCGAGAAGACCGGCCTCGCGCCGTACCTCGACCAGCTCGGCTTCCAGACGGTCGGCTACGGCTGCACGACCTGCATCGGCAACTCCGGCCCGCTGCATCCGGTGATCGAGGAGGCGGTGACGAAAAACGATTTCGTCGCGGCCTCCGTGCTCTCGGGCAACCGCAACTTCGAGGCCCGTGTGCACCAGAACATCAAGGCTAACTTCCTGATGTCCCCGCCGCTCGTCGTCGCGTTCGCGCTCGCCGGCCGCGTCGATATCGACCTCTCCAGGGATGCCTTGGGCAGCGGCAAGGACGGCAAGCCCGTTTACCTGAAAGACATCTGGCCGACGCTCAAGGAAGTCCGCGACCAGATGCAGGCCGCGCTGAAACCCGAGGTCTTCCGCCGGCTCTACTCCAACTTCGCCGAGCAGAACCCGAAGTGGAACGAGATCCCGTCCTCGACCGGCAACGTCTACGCGTTCGACGCCAAGTCGACCTACATCCAGGAGCCGCCGTTCTTCGCCGGCTTCGGCATGCAGCCCGGCACGATTGCCGAGATCCGCGGCGCCCGCGCGCTGGGCGTCTTCGGCGACTCGGTCACCACCGACCACATCTCGCCCGCCGGCGCGATCAAGAAGACTTCGCCCGCGGGGAAGTTCCTGCTCGACCAGGGCGTGAAGTTCGAGGACTTCAACAGCTACGGCTCCCGCCGCGGCAACGACCGCATCATGACCCGCGGGACGTTCGCCAATGTCCGGATCAAGAACCTGATGCTCGGCGGCGAGGAGGGCGGCAACACGATCTACCAGCCGACCGGCGAGAAGATGGCGATCTATGACGCGGCGGCCAGGCACATCGCCGCGAAGACGCCGCTGATCGTCGTCGCCGGCCAGGAGTACGGCACGGGCTCATCCCGCGACTGGGCGGCCAAGGGGACGAATCTCCTCGGCGTCCGCATCGTCGTCGCCCAGAGCTTCGAGCGCATCCACCGCTCCAACCTCGTCGGCATGGGCGTGCTCCCGCTGCAGTTCAAGGAGGGCACGACCGCGCAGACGCTCAAGCTCGACGGCAGCGAGACCTACGATGTCATCGGCCTCAGCCCCGCGCTCAAGCCCCAGCAGGACCTGACGCTGCGGATCACGCGCAAGGATGGCCGGTCGGAGGATCTGCCGGTTCGTTGCCGAATTGATACACCGATCGAAATCGACTATTACCAGCACGGCGGCATCCTGCCCTACGTGCTCCGCCAGATAGTTGCGAAAAACTGAAGCCTGCGCAAAGTCCGGGACGGCGGCCGGCGGGCCTGTCCGTCCCTTATTTTATCTTCTCGTCATGTCCGACAACGGCAAACCGATCTATCTCGTCGACGCCTACTCCGATCCCGTGGTGGTGCGCATCGACGGCCGGGCCTCGTTCCAGAACAGCGCCTGCCTCCGGGATTTCATCGGGGAAATGACGGCGCAGGGGAAGACGCGCTTCGTCCTCGATTTCCAGCACTGCACGAGCATGGACAGCACGTTTCTCGGCGTCCTCGCCGGCGCGGCGCTGGTGCTGCGCAAGCAAAGCCCGCCCGGGAGCCTGGTGCTGGCGCGCGTGGGCCAGCGAAACCTGGAACTGATCCGCAACCTCGGCCTGCACCGGCTGCTGACGGTCGACGCCGGGGACTTCCCGATGAATTTCGACAAGTGCGACACCGCGCTGCACTGCCCGGACCGCTCCGAGCTCGAGAGCGCGCGCCTGGTGCTCGAGGCCCACGAGAACCTCGTGACGGCCGACGAGGCCAACCGGGGCAAGTTCCAGGACGTTTTGGCCTTCCTGAAGAACCGGGTGGAGCAGAGATAGACGGATCGAGGGGCGTGCCCCGCGGATCGTCCTCGGATTTCCTCCTGTAAAGCCGACCGGAATTCCGGTAGGTTGGAGCCAATCCCAAGGACCGGGAGATTGGAAAAAAGCGCGCATGGCGAAGAAGGGATCACTCCTGCTGTTTCTGTCGTTCGCGGGCATGGCCCCTCCGGCCTTCGCGGCCTACGGCGGCATCCCGGCGGGTAATCTTGGCGGCATGCTGCTGCTGTTTCTGTTCATCCTGGCGTGCACGTCCATCTGCCAAATCTGCTGGCACGAGCAGCGCCATGCCTCGGTTGGGAAAAAATTCGGCTGCTCCTTCCTGGGGATCGCCCTGCTGGTGGGCGTGCTTTGGTTGATTGACCGGCTGTTCTTCCGCTAGATGGCCGGCGGGCGGCGGGTGGATTTGCGAATTGCGACTTACGAGTTGGGATTTGGAATCCGGATGAACGGATGGAAGCCGGGGAGCAGCAGGGACGGGGCGCAGCAGCGGCTCCGGGAGATCGTAATTCGGAAATCATCCCCCGTAAATTCCCCATGTAATCCACGATTGCCCGGCGCCGTTGGGGCCTCCACATTCTCCCCTTCATGGCTCTTCTGCTCTGTCTTCTGGCGGCCGGGGTATGTGTGCTGATCGCGATGGTCGTGCGCCTGACGCGCGCGCTCGACCGGGCGGAGGAGGACCGGCAGAAGACCCAGCAGGAGCGGGAGCGCATCGTCGACTTCATGCACCACATGGTGGAGGCGCTCGGCGAGGGGCTCACGCGCCAGGCGCTGCTCCAGCGCATCGTGCACGCCTCGATCCTGTGTTCCGGGGCCTTGAGCGCCTGCATCTTCGAGAAAACCGACAAGAACACGATGCGCGGCGTGGCGGTGGAGGGACTGTTCCCGCCGCATCGGCCGCTGGCGGATGTCGCCAAGGGCAAGGTCACGACCCGCGCGAAGTTCATCGAGCAGGTGCTGAAGTCGGAGGAGTTTCCCGTCGGCGAGGGCCTGGTCGGGCGCGTGGCGCAGACGGGCATCGGCGAGCTCCTGACCGACGCCGCGGCCGACCCGCGCATCGTGAGGCACGACGACCCGGCGCTGGCCGTGCGGTCGGTCATCGCGGTCCCGCTCACCTTCCGCGACCACTTCTTCGGCGTGCTGGCGGTGACCAATCCGGTGGACGACCTGCCGTTCTCGGCGACGGATTTCGGCCTGCTGCAGTCGCTGGCGGAGCAGGCGGCCCTCGCGCTGCATAACGCCGACTTCCTCCACCTCCAGCTGGAGCGCAAGCAGCTCGACCTCGACCTGTCGCTCGCGAGCGGCATCCAGCAGATGCTGCTGCCGCGCGCGGTGCCGGACATGCGCGGCCTCGACCTCGACGCCCGCTACACGGCGGCGCAGAAGGTGAGCGGCGACCTCTACGACCTGATCGTGCTCTCGGACACGCGCCTCGCCGTCGCGGTGGCCGACGTCTCGGGCAAGGGCATTCCCGCCTCGCTGCTGATGGCGATCTGCCGAACCAATCTCCGCCAGATCGCGGCGCGCCACGCCTCCCCCGCGAAGGTGCTCACGGAACTCAACCGGGTGCTGGTGGCCGAGATCGACGCCGGCCTTTTCGTGACGATGCTCTACGCCGTGATCGACACGGCGGCGAACACCATGACCTTCGCGCGGGCCGGCCACGAGCTGCCGCTCTTCGCGCGGCGCGACCAGGTGAGCGGCGTCTACCTGACCGAGTACGTCGGCACCGAGGGCATGCCGCTCGGCATGGTGCCGGACGAGCTTTTCTCCGCCACGATCGCCGACCGCACCGAACCCTTTGCGCGCGGCGACGTCTGCGTGCTCTACACCGACGGCATCACGGAGGCCCCCAACGAGGAGGACAAGGAGTTCTCCGGCGCCCGCCTCGCCGACGCGGTGCGGACGCTGCACAGCCGGCCGGCGCACGAGATGAACGACGGCATCCTGGAAACCGTGCGCCGTTTCACCGGCGACGCGGAGCAGCGCGACGACTTCACCCTCGTCACCGTGCGGCGGGTTTGAATCCGCCGAGGGCGTCCAACGTTCAACATTGCACGTTCAACTCGGAAACCTGAAGGGGAGTCTTTCCCGCTGATGGTTCCGGCGGGCGGCGAAGTAACCCATTGGGTTACAATCTGCCCGCCCAGCAATTCTTCCCGACGTCGACCTTCGCGCTGAACGTTGAATGTTGGATGTTGGATGTTGAACGTTGGACGTTGCAGCGGCTCCGCCGCTGAAATTCTCCGTTGATTCGCGCCGGTCGAGCCGGCAGGTTGCGCGCCTATGTCCGCTGCGTCCGCCGCCACGATCGACCGCTCCTCGCTGCCCGATGCCGGGGGGCATTTCGGCCCGTACGGGGGCGTCTTCGTGCCGGAGACGCTGATGACGGCGCTGCAGGAGCTCGGCGCGGCCTACGAAGTGGCGCGGAAGGACCCGGCGTTCCAGGCGGAGCTCAAGCACCACCTGAAGGAATTCGCCGGCCGGCCGACCGAGCTCTACTTCGCCGAGCGCCTCACGCAGCACTGCGGCGGCGCGAAGATCTACCTGAAGCGCGAGGACCTGCTCCACACCGGCGCGCACAAGATCAACAACGCCCTCGGGCAGGCCCTGCTCGCGCGGCGGATGGGCAAGAAGCGCGTCATCGCCGAGACCGGCGCCGGCCAGCACGGCGTGGCCACGGCCGCGGTCTGCGCGAAATTCGGCTTCGAGTGCGTGATCTACATGGGCGCGGTCGACATGGAGCGCCAGGCGCTGAACGTCTTTCGCATGCGGCTGATGGGCGCGGAGGTCCGGAGCGTCGAGGCCGGCCAGCGAACGCTGAAGGAGGCGATCAACGAGGCGATGCGCGACTGGGTCACGAACGTCCGGAACACCCACTACATCCTCGGCTCGGCGCTCGGGGCGCATCCGTACCCGATGATGGTCCGCGATTTTCACCGCGTGATCGGCCAGGAGGCGCGCGAGCAGATCCTGGCCCGCGAGGGGCGGCTGCCGGACGAGATGATCGCCTGCGTCGGCGGCGGCTCGAACGCGATCGGCTTCTTCTTCGACTTCCTCGAGGATCCCGGCGTCCGGCTGACCGGCGTCGAGGCGGGCGGCCGCGGCATCAGGCGCGGGGACCACGCGGCGCGCTTCGAGGGCGGCAAGCTCGGCGTCCTGCAGGGCTGCAAGACCTACATCCTCCAGAACGCCGACGGCCAGATCGAGCTGACGCACTCCGTCAGCGCCGGCCTCGACTATGCGGCCATCGGCCCCGAGCACGCCTTCTACCGCGACCGGAAGCGGATCGACTACGCCTACGCGACCGACGACGAGGTGATGGCCGCCTTCCAGCTCTGCTCCCGCCTCGAGGGCATCATCCCCGCCCTGGAAAGCACCCACGCCCTCGTCCACGGCCTGAAGCGCGCCAAGGCGATGCGGAAGGACCAGGTGCTGATCGTGAACCTCAGCGGACGGGGGGACAAGGATGTGCAGCAGGTGCAGGCGCTGCTGAAAGAAAGTGCCAAGTGACCACGTTCCAAGTGGCAGGTGGGAATACAGCCACAACGAGATCTCGTTAAACGGACGTTTGAGTTCGCCCGGCGGGCGAGGGGATTCGTCAACGGTCTCCCGCAGTCGCCTTCGAATTTCGCGGACGGACGTCAGTTGTTGCGATCTTCGGGATCGGTCGCCGCAAATTATCTCGAGGCGCAGGAAGGTTTGAGCCGGAGAGATTTCTTTTATCGCATCAAGGTCTGCCGGAAGGAGGCGCGGGAGTCGGAACTTTGGCTGCATCTGCTCGATATCCCGACCGGTGCCATTCGTCGGGAACACGACTGGCTCATCCAGGAGATCATCGAGCTGAAGCTGATCTTTTCCGCCATCGCCAAAAAGGACAATTCCGCGGAGGAGACCTGACCGCCGCTCTTGCCACTTGCCCCTTGGCCCTTGTTACTTCCTTCCATGAACAGCATGACCGGCTACGGCCGCGCCAGCGCGCCGCTTGGGACCTACACCCTCACCGTGCAGGTCAGCTCCGTGAACCGGAAGACCCTCGACCTCACGGTCGCGCTGCCGGAGGAGTGGGAGGCGCTGGAGCCGGCGATCGGGGAGCTGGTGCGCAAGGTCGCGGTACGGGGAAAGGTGCACGTGGACCTCGAGCTTACAGGCGCGAAGGGCGCGGAGGAGCATCCGTGGGACGAGCAGGCGGCCTCGGAGGCGGTGGACCGGCTGGCGGCCTTCGCGAAGCGGGAGGGCGTGGACTTCCAGCCGACGCCGGAGCTCCTCTGGCAGATCGCGAACTCCCAGCGCCGCGGCGCCGACCGTCCGCATGCCGACGAGGCCCGCCCGGTGGTGGAACGCGCCCTCGGCGAGGCCCTGCGGGGCTTCGCGGCGATGCGCGCGCGCGAGGGCGAGGCGCTGCTGGTGGATTTCCTCACGCGCCTCGGCCTGCTGGCCAAGCAGATCGCGGTCGTGGCCGAGCGGGCGCCGCAGGTCCCGGCCCACTACCGCGAGCAGTTCCTCAAGCGCCTGCGCGAGGCCGGCCTCGACCTCGATCCCGCCGACGAGCGCGTGCTGAAGGAGATCGCCCTGTTCGCCGACCGGTGCGATGTCTCCGAGGAGCTCACGCGCCTGCGCAGCCATCTCGACCAGCTGACCACGCTGCTCAAGTCGGGCGGCGAGATCGGCCGCAAGTCCGAGTTCATCCTGCAGGAGATCGGCCGCGAGGTGCACACGATCGGCAGCAAGGCCAACGACCTCGCGATCTCCCGCGCCGTGATCGAGCTGAAGAACGAGCTGGAGCGAATCCGCGAGCAGATCGCGAATGTGGAATGACCGCGCCCCCGCGCGGGGCGCGGGAAGGTCCAAGGGGCAAGGGCCAAGTGCCAAGGGGAGTTGCCTGCGGCGGGGGCTTTATTTTCAAAGATTCCAAGTTCCCGCTGTCCTTCTGGAACTTGATCCTTGTCCCTTGGCCCTTGCACTCGCTGCGCGCGCCCCAC
>DASZQN010000044.1:0-48248 GCA_035549635.1 Opitutaceae bacterium | reverse complement strand
CGTCCCTTGCGGACGCCCTCGGGGAGCGGAACGATCCGGGCGTCCGCAAGGGACGCCCCTACATTTCGATCCGGACGGAAGATGCGGGGCGGTCATGCCAGGATCGGGCGCACGACGTTCCCGGCCACGTCGGTGAGCCGGAAATCGCGGCCGTTGAAGCGATACGTGAGCTTCGTGTGGTCGAAGCCGAGGCACTGGAGGACCGTCGCGTGGAGGTCGTGGACGTGGACCTTGTCCTTGATCGCCGCGGCGCCGAACTCGTCGGTCTCGCCGTAGACCATGCCGCCCTTGATGCCGCCGCCGGCCATCCAGGTGGTGAAGGCCTTGTTGTTGTGGTCGCGGCCCGGGGTGTCGGCGCCGCCGCGGTCGGTGGTGGGTTTGCGGCCGAACTCGCCGCCCCAGATCACGAGGGTGGAGTCGAGCAGGCCGCGCTGCTTGAGATCCGTCATGAGCGCTGCGAGCGGCTTGTCGATTTCGGCGGCCTTGCCGGCGATCCGGTTCTGGAGGTCGTCATGATGGTCCCAGCCGTCGTGCCAGGCCTGCACGAAGCGCACGCCGCGTTCGACGAGGCGGCGGGCGATGAGGAGCTGCTTGCCCTGGTCGCCGTTGCGGCCCGGCGTCGGGCGGTCCGGAATGCCGTAGGCGGCGCGCGTCTCGGGCGTCTCCTTGCTGATGTCGAAGACGTCGGTGGCCTCGGCCTGCATGCGGAAGGCGATCTCGTAGGATTTGAGCCGGGTCTCGAGCTCGGCCTCGTTCGCCAGGTTGTGCGCCTGCATCTCGTCGAGCTGGTGCACGAAGTTGATCTGCCGGCGCTGCTCGGCCGGCGGCAGGTACTGGTTGCGGATGTTCTGGATCATCTGCTGGACCGACTGCGCCTGCGTGTTCACGCTCGAGCCCTGGTAGAGTCCGGGGAGGAAGGCGGCCTGGTAGTTCGCGGCGCCGCCGGGCGGCAGTCCGCCGCTGCGCAGCGAGATGAAGCCGGGCAGGTTCTGGTTCTCGGTGCCGAGTCCATACAGCACCCACGAGCCCATGCTGGGCTTGGGCAGCCGCAGCGACCCCGTGTTCATGAAGACGGTGGCGACATCGTGGGCGGGGATGTCGGTGTACATCGAGCGGATCACCGCCATGTCGTCCACGTGCTGGCCGAGGTTGGGGAACAGCTCGCTGACCTCGATGCCCGACTGGCCCATTTTGTTGAACTTGAACGGAGACCCGAAGGCGACGCCGCCCTGCGGAAGCGTCTTGCCGTTCATCCGCACGAGCGCCGGCTTCGGATCCCACGTGTCGATGTGCGAGGGCGCGCCCTGCGCGAAGATGTGGATGACGGCCTTCGCCTTGGCCGGGAACGGCGGCGCGTGCGGCGCGAGCGGATTCACCGAGGGCGCCGCCGCGGCCGCCAGCAGGTCGGAAGGAAGGAGCGTCGCGAGACCGACGGCACCCATGCCCAGCCCGACGCGATTGAGAAACTGACGGCGGGTCAGGAAATAATCCGCCGGATTGGTCGAAACTCCGCAGCACGCATGATGATCGTGGTGAGACATGGCAGGCGGGGGTTTGAAATCAACTGATCGTCGAAAGTGACGCCGGTTCCTGCAGATGAGTTTCATCTGTGGCGGCGTTGGACGCAAGCCCGGTGGAACCTGTTGCCCCAGCGCGTCAGTGCGTTGGCGAAACCCCCACGTTTGAGCGCTGGTAGGCCCAGACGTCCTGGTGATCATGCCAGCCACGGACTTGAAAGCGCACGAGGCGCAGAGGCGCGGAGACATGGTTGGCCACGAGATCCCGGACATACTTCTCGGAGTGAAGGGCGATGCCGTAGTATCCGGTCTCCTTGTAGGGAGCGTGGCAGAAGCCGTGGCGGCGAAAATCCGCCCGCATCCGGTCGGCGAGGGCGCGAAAACGTTTGCCGTAGGCCGGCAGTCCGGGGCGCGTGAAGCAGCTTTCGCCGTGGGTGGTGAAGACGAGCACGCCTCCAGCCCGCAGCGCCGACCCCAGCTTTTGCAGCAGCGCCGCGCACCGTCCCGAGTCGAGGTGGGTGAGCAGGGACCCGACCCAGATGAGATCGTAGGAATCGGAGAAGATCAGCTGGCTCAGGTCGTCGGAGGAATCGACGCCTTTCACTCCGAATTCCCGCCGGCAGAAGTCGACGGCCTCCCGGTCGATGTCGCAGGCGGTGATGCCCGCCGGATCGATCCGCCGCGCCAGCCAGCGCAGCACCCGCCCGTGGCCGCAGGGGAGGTCCAGGCAGGTCTTCACCTCGGCGAACGTCCGTCCGCCCGCGAGCAGCGAAGCCTCGCAATGATCGAGCGCCGATTGGCCGACGGCCAGATAGGTCTCGAGCGCCGATCGGGAAGTACGCCTCAGCATCTCGTCGCGGGTGGCGATCCGGTCGGGACAGCCGGGAAGCGCGTGGGTGGTGAGGCCTCTGGGCAGGAAACGGTGAAGGCGATCCGGAACGACCCGCTTCAGCAGGAAGCGCTTCGCCTTCATTCCGTAGAAAAAATCATCCTTGCCCGTCATGGTGCCTGCATGAAACCGCGATTTTCGGGACGCAGCGCCCGCTGACGAACCGAAGAACGGACGAGCGACGGCCGGGTGAAAAACACGGGCCCCAAATGACCCGCGGCGCCGGCGAAAGGTTCAAGTATTTTTCGCGGCCAGCGGAGGCATCGGCACGTCGAGGGTCGCGGCGATCGCGCGCAACAGCTCGGCCTCGGCGACCAGGATCCTGCCGTCGCTGCTGACCACGTGCGCCGCCGCGGTGAGCAGCCGCTGCTTGATCGGCCCGCTCGCGGTCGCGAGCTTGTCGAGCGCGGTGTCGAGCTGCGCGAACCCGCAGGACCCCGGCGGCAGCAGCGCCAGCCGTCCGTCGAGGAGCCGCAGCTGTGCCGCGCCGGCGGCGAAAGCCGGCGCGGCTGCGGCCGGATCCTCGTCCGAGGCGTGCGCGACCGCCGAGAGGACCACGGCGATCTCGTCCACGACCGCATTGAAGGAATAGATCTGCACCACGGCGGAGGCGGGGGCCTGGCCGACCGCCAGCGTGCGCAGCAGGAGCTTCTGCAGGGCGAACTCGAAGGGCGAAACCTGGCCGTCGGCGTGGACGAGATCGTCGAGCGTCCCGAAGAACGCGCCGAGCGACCCCGCCGGGCGGCTGCGGAGCGCCGGCAGCGCGAGCTGGAGCAGCGGGAGGCGGTGGCCGGGCTGCAGCTGGCGCAGGGCGGGATCGAGTTCGTCGAGCACGCGGAGCGCGTCGCTGCCGGCCGTGCCCGCGACCGTGGCGCGCTGGCGCGAACGGACCTCGGGCTCGTCGTTCAGGAGCAGACCGTAGAGGAGGACCGGAGCCTCCGCCGGGTTGCGGGCGGCCGCGAGCAGCCGGGCGGGCGTGGACGCGAGCAGGTCCTGGGCGTTCGCGACGGCCGCCGGGGAGAGGCGGCCGACATTGGCGAGCAGGCGATCCACGTCGTTGTCGGCCACCGGCGGCAGGGCGCGGGAGTGGGCGAGGGCGCCCGGGGCGAAGCCGGCCGCCTGCCCGGGCTGGCCGGGCCGCGTCCAGGCCTCGTGCGCGACGTCGACGGTCTCCTTCGGCTCGAAGAATTTCCCGTCGAACTGCGGGTCGATCGCACGGATGCGCACGTCGAGCGGCGGATGCGTCGCCCACGCCCCGCCGAACATCGACTGGAAGCCCTGGGCGAAGAAGAAATGCCCGATGGCCGTGCCCTTGCTCGACTGGATCGACGACCCCAGCGCGTAGCCGCCGATCTTTTTCAGGGCTCCGGTGAGTCCCGCCGGGTTGCGCGTGAACTGCACCGAGGATGCATCGGCGAGGAATTCGCGCTGGCGCGAAACCGCGGCCTGGATCAGGCGTCCGAAGAAGTAGCCGACGTAGCCCAGCAGCAGCAGGGCGGAGCCGACCGCGAGCAGGACGACGACGAAGCCGCCGGAGTTCCGGTCGCGCGAACGGGTGTAGCGAAGGCTGCCGACGATCCCGCGGCCGATGATGCCGAGCACGAGGATGCCGAAGAGGATCGCGCTCAGCTTCACGTTGAGCCGCATGTCGCCATTGAGGATGTGGCTGAACTCGTGGCCGATGACGCCCTGCAGTTCGTCGCGGGTGAGCTTCTCCATCGCGCCGCGCGTGACGGTCACGACCGCGTCGCTGGTGGTCAGGCCGGCGGCGAACGCGTTGATCGCCGGCTCGTCGTCGAGCACGTAGACCACGGGCATCGGCACGCCGGAGGCGATGGACATCTCCTCGACGACGTTGAGGAGCTGCCGCTCGTGGAGGTCGGTGGTGTGCGGATCGACCTTCCGTCCGCCGACGCTCTCGGCGACCGCACTGCCGCCCTGGCGGAATTCGGACCACTTGAAAAGCGAGGCGCAGCCCACGACCACGAGCGTGCCGAGCGTCACGGCCACGAACACGCGCGGCTGCCAGAGCGGCGGCGACGGGCTCACCTCCTCGTAGACATAGTCGCGGCGGTTCGACCGATGCTGGTGCTTGTCGACCTGGGCGAGGCCGAAGATCGCCATGAGGTAGCCCGCGACGATCGTGCCCACGACCGCGAGGGCGAAGAGCGCGACGAGCCGCTGGGTGCGCTGCTTGGCGCGGGCCTGGGCCTCGAAGAAATCCATCGCGGGCCGGCGGCCGACGTCAGGCGTGGTCGGGAGTGACGGTCACCGCGGTGCCGTAACACAGCACCTCGGTGACGCCGGGCGAGATCTCGGTGGCATCGTAGCGGAGCCCGATGACGGCGTTGGCCCCAAGCGAGTCGGCGTGACTGCACAGGCGCTGGAACGCGTCGCGCCGGGCATGTTCGCACAGCTCGGTGTAGAGCGTGATATCGCCGCCGAACAGCGTCTGGAAACTCGCGCCGATGCTGCCGACCACCGAGCGGGAGCGGACGACCACGCCGCGCACGGTGCCGAGTTCGCGGGTGACGCGGAAGCCGGTGAGGGAAAAGGCGGTCGTATTGTGCATGGGAGGACGGGCTCAGCTGAAGCTGACCTTCGGGGCGTTGCGTTCCGTGGCGTCGTCGATCTGGAAGAGCTGCGCCGCGGTGAAGCCGAACATGCCCGCGAAAATGACGTTGGGGAAGGTTTCGCGCGTCGTGTTGTAGGTCATGACGCTGTCGTTGTAGGCCTGCCGGGCGAACGAGATCTTGTTCTCGGTCGAGGTGAGCTCCTCGGTGAGCTGGAGCATGTTCTGGTTGGCCTTGAGATCGGGATACTGCTCGGAGACCACCATGAGCCGGCTGAGGGCGCCCGTGAGGCCGCTCTCGGCGGAGAGGAGGTTCTTGACCGCGGCCGCGTCGGCGGGATTGGTCGCGGCGGCCTGCGAGGCGGTGTAGGCGATGTTGCGCGCCTTGATCACGGCCTCGAGGGTGCTGCTCTCGTGCTTCATGTAGCCCTTGGCGACCTCGACGAGGTTGGGGATCAGGTCGTAGCGGCGCTTGAGCTGGACGTCGATCTGGGCGAACGCGTTCTTGAAGCGGTTGCGGAGCGCGACGAGGGAGTTGTAGATGCCGGCGATCCAGGCGCCGAGGCCGATGACGAGCAGGAGCAGGGCTCCCAGGACGATGATGAGGACTTTCATGAGGAGTGGAGTGGAACGAGCCACAGTCTGCGGCGGGAACCGAACGGCGCGAGAAGGAACTAGTTACAACGCGGTTGATTGTTTCCAACCATCGAAGCAATCTGCCCCGGCCGCATGTTTCCAAAAATTTCCGTCCTCCTGCCGCCGGTCCTGATGCTGGCCTTGATGCCGGTGCGCGGAGCCGGGCAGCCCGGTGCGACGGTGCCGCTTGCGCCCGCCGGCCCGGCACCGGTGGCGCCCGCCGACGCGGTGCGCACGCTTGAGGCCGCGCAGCGGGCCCAGGAACTGGGCCTGCCTTCGGTGGCGGCGGACCAATACCGGCAATTGCTCGCGCTGCCGCCGGGGACCGGCGGCGACCGGGTGCAGATCACCCTGGCACTCTCGACCGCGCTGATGGACGCGGACGACATCGCCGGCGCCGACGAAACGCTGCACACGCTGCCGGAGGCGCAGCGCAACAGCGTCTGGCACCTTCGGGCCGGCCTGCTCGCCGCGTACCAGAAAAAAGTCGACGTGGCGTCGGCCGAGCTGGCCCTGGTGAAGCCGGAGGAACTCGCCCCGGCCGACGTGGGCTGGTGGTATTTCCTGTACGGCATGCTGGCCAACATCGCGGGCGAGGGGAGCCGGGCGCTCGATTTCTACGGGCGGGCCGCCGCGGCGGCGACGTCGGAAATGGCGCGTGCGCGCTTCCTGCTGGCGGAGGACCAGGCCCGGCTGCGGCTGGGAACCGTCACGGACAAGAACCTCGACGACGCGCGCAAGACCGCCGACGAGCACCCGGGCATGAGCATCGGCTACGGCAACGTCCGGGCCTACGCCATGATGCTCGATGTCGCGAACCGCAAGGCGGACGCCATCGCGGTCCTGCAACGCCAGCTGCGCGGGCTGCCGCCTGGCGAGCGTGGAGAGGCCGACAACCTCCGCCTGCTTATCGGGCTGATCGCCGGCGCGGCGGGCGGAGTCGGCCGCAACGAACTCAGCCAGCTGCTGGCCAGCGGCAGCGACGCGGAGAAGCAGCGGATCGCGCTGCAGCTCCTGGCGCAGGCCTCCCGCGAGGGAGCGGCCAAGGCGGATTTTGCCAGGCAGATCACCGACCTGATCGCCGCGCCGCGGCCGCATCGGATCTTGGAGGACCTGCTCGCCATGCGGGCGCAGGGGGCGCTGGAGGCCGCGAACTACGCGCAGGCGGAAGGGGACGCGAAGGCCCTGCTGGAGAAATTTCCCGGCTCGCAACTGAAGGCGCAGGCGCTGGGCGTGCTCACCAGCGCGGCGTGGGAGCGCGGCTACTATCGCAACGCGGCGGACTTCGCGATGAAGGCGCGCGACGCCCTGCGGCCGGAGGACCGCCAGACCCGGGCCAATCTCGGCCTGCTGATCGCCGAGGCGTATTTCCGCGCCGAGGATTACCGCAACGCCGCCGAGGCTTACGGCGCGGTGCTCAAGGAACTGCCGGAGGGCGTCGCCGCCGGGGAGCTGATGTTCCAGCAAATCCAGGCCGAGATCAGGGACGCCGGCCTCGACGCCACGCGGCTGCGCGCGATCGAGGCGCTGCTGGACGGCCTCGTCCGCAATCCCGCCTTCGACGCCGTCAACCGCTGGAAGGCGGAATGGAACTACGCGCAGGCGCTGCTGGCGGCGGGCCAGGCCGGCACCGCCGCGGCGCGCGTGAACCAGCTGCTCGCCTCGTCTTCCCCGCGCGCCGCGGGCCCGGGCGACACGCTGCCGGCCGAGGTGCGGGCGCGGATGGAGTGGCTGCGGGCCCGACTTTCGCTCGAAGCCGGCGAGCCGGAGCAGGCGCTGCGGTTTGCGGACGAGCTCGGCGCGCCGCGCGAGGGCGTGAATCCCGCGCTGCAGCAGGAAATCGCCAGCTCGATGGCGCTGCTGCGGGCCCAGGCGGATTTCGCCCTCGGCCGCGAGGCGGCCGCGGCGGACGTGCTGCGGAAACTGCGGGCGGATTTCCCCGGCAGCAACAGCCCGGGCAGCAAGGCCGCGATCAATTCCTACTTCGTCGAGGCGAACTACAACGCCCGGCAGGACAAGATCGCAGTCGCCCAGCAGCTCCTGAACAAGGTGGCGGACGATTTCCCGCAAAGCGAATACGCCGCCGATGCGCTCTACCAGGTGGCGCTGCTGGAGGAGAGCCGGGGGCAGGAGGCGAATCTCAAGGAGGCGAACAGCCGTTTCGAAAAACTCATCGCGGCCTATCCCCGGAGCGAGTGGGTGTTCGGTGCCCGCTACCAGCAGGGCGAGATCCTGCGTCGCCTGAACGAATTCCCGCCGGCCCAGAGCGCCTACGAGCTTATCATCAATGAATTTCCCCATCACCCGGGAGTGGAGGAGGTGAGGCTGGCCCTCGCCGACACCCATGCCGCGCAGGCGGCGGGCGACGAATCCCATGCGGATCGCGCCAAGGAGGGCTACGACCGGTTGCTCGCTCTGCCCACGGCGCCGATCGACCTCCGGGTCGAGGCGGGCTTCAAGCTCGGCAACCTCCTGCTGCAGCACCCCGACACACGCCGGGTGGAGGACGTGTGGTGGCGCGACGTCGTCGACCAGTTCCTGATCTCCAAGCCCGAACTGGCCGCCCAGCTCGGCGTCGGCGGCCGGTACTGGATGTCGCGCACGCTGCTGGAGCTCGGCGACCTTTTCCAGCGCCAGGACCGTCCGGACCAGGCGCGGCGGACCTGGGAGCTCATCCGGCAGAAGGGCCTGCCGGGCCGGAGCGAGGCGGAGGAGAAGCTCGGCGTGCGGCCGCCCGATCGCGCGCCCTGACCCGCCCCGCCGTTGACCTCGATGCCTGCACTCGGTCTAACCTTTTCGCCCTGATGTCCGCCTTCGACCTCAATCTTTTCACCAAGGGCGGCCCGATGATGTGGGTCCTCCTGCTGATGGGGATCATTCTCGTCGTGCTGACGATCGAGCGCGTGCTGTTCCTGCATCGCGGTCAGATCCGTTCGACCGCCTTCATCGGCGGCATCAAGAACATCCTCGCGAAGCGGCGGATCGTGGAGGCCCTGACGGTGTGCGAGGAAACGCCGGGCCCGGTGGCCGCGGTGGTGAAGGCCGCGTTGCTGCACGCCGATGACGAGGCCGAGGCCATGCGCTTTTATGTGCAGGAGGCTGCCGTGGTGGAACTGCCGGTGCTGGAGCGGCGGCTCGGCTCGATCGCGGCGATCGCCCAGGTTGCGCCCTTGGTCGGCTTGCTCGGGACGATCCTCGGAATGATCGCCACCTTCCTGGCGTTTGAAAAGGGCGGCGACTACGCGACGCCGTCGGCGCTTTCCCACGGCATGTGGCAGGCGCTGCTCAGCACCGCGGCCAGCCTGCTGCTGGCGATCCCGGCCCACCTCGCGCATCATTTCCTGGCCGGGCGCGTGCGGGCGATCGTCCGCGACGTCGAATGGTCCGGCAACGAGATCATGAAATACCTGCTCACGGAGTACCGCCGCCCGGCCGGCGGCGAGGCGCCGGTGGAGTCGGCGGCCAAATGATCACCCGCCCGCTCGATCTGGCCTCGAAGCTGCGGCCCGAGCCGCGGAATTTCGACCTGCTGTTTCTCGTCAATGGCGGCTTGATCGCGCTGTTTTTCTCCCTCTTTGGCTCGGGATTCGTCCTTGCGCCCGGCCTGACGGAGGATTTCCGCCTGCCGGTGATGCCCGGGGCGAGGGAGGGCGGCGCGCCCACGACCCACACCATCAGCGTGAAGCGCGGCGGCCTGATTGTCACGGAGGGCGGCGCGCTGGCGCTGCCACAGCTGCGCGAATGGTTGAAGGCCGCCGCCAAAACCACAAAGCAGCCGGTTCTCCTCGTGATCGCGGGTTCCGAGGTGACCTACGCCGACATCGTCAACGTGCGCACGGCGGCGCAGGATGCCGGCTTCGTGCGCATCGTCTGGGCAGGCGAGCCGCCGCCGCCACCACGGCCGGCGGGAAGGTGAGCATGCCGACGCCTGCGAGCACCCGCGGACCCGCTGGAGGACGATGGCTTTTCGCTGGCCTCGGAGCGCTGGTGGTCGGATTGGGCGTGCTGGTGCTTTTCCGAATTTCTCCTGCGCCCTCTGGGTCGACGCCGGCCGTGCCGCTTGCTCCGCTCGAAATCTCCCGACGAGACGATGCGGGCGCGCCCGAGCGCGACAGTCTCACGGATCCGACGCCCCTGTTCCTGCCCACGCCTTGGAACGCCAAGCCCCGGGCCTTGCCGGGAACGGCGATCCGCGGACCGGAAGACGATTTCCGCTATGAGGCGCCGTTCGCCTTCGCGGTGAACGCCGCCCGCCTGGCATTTCCGGCCCGGGTCGACGTCCCGACCAAGCCGGCCGACGCCCTCGGCCTCTGGGGAGGCGAGGCGCCCTTCATCGGTATCGGGGAGGGAAGTCCTCCGGCCAATCCTCTGCCCAGCCGCGCCGCGCTGGTCGTGGTGTCGGAGGTCGGCGACGGCCGGCAGGTATTGACCCAGGCGCTGCCGGACGCCCATCCGCCGGGAAACGGCAACTGGCGGCCGATGGAATTTCTCGTGACGGTCGAGCCGGCCGGCCTGGTCGGACTCCCCGCGATCGTGCCGGGTTCGAATGCGATCGAGGTGGCGACCTATTTCCAAAACTATCTCGCGAAAGTGCTGCGGATCGGCGAGCGTCTGGCGCCCGGATTCTATCGGATCAAGGTCGGTCCGTAGGTTTTTGCGAAAAAGGCGAATTTGCTGTTGACGGTTGAATTCACGGAGCGCACTTTCTTCGCTCTTTTTCGTTTTTTGATCCCAGTCTTGGTCTGCCCAGATAGCTCAGTTGGCAGAGCACGTCCTTGGTAAGGACGAGGTCGCCGGTTCAAATCCGGTTCTGGGCTCCAGGATCAAAAAGCGCGTCGGCCGGCTTCTCCGACGTTAAGCCCAACAGAGGTCGCATTTCCAATCCTAAACCTAACCACACGTCCCCTCCATGGCTAAAGCCACATTCGAACGCAAGAAACCGCACGTCAACGTCGGCACCATCGGCCACGTCGACCACGGCAAAACCACGCTCACGACCGCGATCCTTGCCTGTCAGGCGCGCAAAGGCCTCGCCGAGGTGAAGTCCTACGCGGACATCGCCAAGGGTGGCACCGTGCGCGACGCCTCCAAGATCGTCACGATCTCGGTGGCGCACGTCGAATACGAGTCGGACAAGCGCCACTATGCGCACGTCGACTGCCCGGGACACGCCGACTTCGTCAAGAACATGATCACCGGCGCCGCGCAGATGGACGGTGCGATCCTCGTCGTTTCCGCCGCTGACGGCCCGATGCCGCAGACCCGCGAGCACATCCTCCTCGCCCGCCAGGTCGGCGTGCCGAAGATCGTCGTCTTCCTGAACAAGGTCGACCTGATCGACGACAAGGAACTCCTCGACCTCGTCGAGATGGAAATCCGCGAGCTGCTCACGAAATACCAGTTCCCCGGCGACACCACCACGATCATCCGCGGCTCCGCCACGGCGGCCCTCGAGGGCAAGCCCGAGGGCGAGAAGGCCATCGCGGATCTCATGAACGCGATCGACAAGGACATCCCGGAGCCCGTCCGCGAGATGGACAAGCCGTTCCTCATGTCCGTCGAGGACGTGTTCTCGATCACCGGCCGCGGCACCGTTGCCACGGGTCGTATCGAGCGCGGCCAGATCAAGGTGAACGACACCGTCGAGATCGTCGGCCTCCGCGACACGACCACCTCGGTCGTCACCGGCATCGAGATGTTCCGCAAGCTGCTCGACAGCGGCCAGGCGGGCGACAACGTCGGCATCCTCCTGCGCGGCATTGAAAAGGAAGGCATCGAGCGCGGCCAGGTCCTCGCGGCCCCGAAGACGATCACCCCGCACAAGAAGGCCAAGGCTGAGATCTACGTCCTTTCCAAGGAAGAGGGCGGCCGCCACACGCCGTTCTTCAACGGGTACCGGCCGCAGTTCTACTTCCGCACCACGGACGTGACCGGAGTGGTCAACCTGCCGAAGGGCGTCGAAATGATCATGCCGGGTGACAACATCAGCGTCGAGATCGAGCTGATCGCGCCGATCGCCATGGAAAAGACCCAGCGCTTTGCCATCCGCGAGGGCGGCCGCACCATTGGTGCCGGCCGTATCACCGACATCATCGAATAAGGCCCGTCCAACCCTCGCACACACGAAGCGGCCGAGGCCTCGAATCCGGGACCTCGGCTCTCGCGTCTAAAAAAGCAAACCACAGGGGTGTAGCTCAATTGGTAGAGTAGCGGTCTCCAAAACCGTTGGTTGGGGGTTCGATTCCCTCCGCCCCTGCCACTTTTCCCTCATGAAAAACCCGTTCAGCAGCGCGCGCATCTTCTTCACCGAGATGATCGGTGAACTGCAGAAAGCCACCTGGCCGACGCGGACCGAGTTGCGCGACTCCACGATCGTCGTTATTGTGGCGGCGGTCATCCTCGGCGTTTTCACGAGCATCAGCGACTTCGCCCTCTACCAGGTGGTCGACCTGCTCACCTCTTTGGCCAGCTGACCCTTTTTCACCATGTCCGCCCAAGTCACCGCGCCGCCCGGCGTCCAGTGGTTCGCCCTTCACACGCTCTCCGGCCAGGAGGGCAAGGTGAAGACATACATCGAGAAATTCAAGAAGGTCGAGGAACTGGACGACTACATCATGGAGGTTCTCCTCCCGACGGAGGTCGTCTCCGAGGTGAAGGGTGGCAAGAAGTCCACGAAGGTGCGGAAGCTCTATCCGGGCTATGTCTTCATCCAGATGCGCCTTTACGACGAGGAAGGGCGCGTGATCAACAAGCCGTGGTACTTCGTCAAGGAAGTCGCCGGCGTGATCGGCTTCGTCGGTGGGGACAATCCCGCGGCGCTTCGGCAGGCCGAGATCGACGAGATCAAGGCGCGCATCGAGGCGGCGAACGGCAAGGAAGTGCCGAAGGTTCAGTATACCGTCGGCGAAGAGGTGAAGATCAACGACGGGCCGTTTGCCAATCTCAACGGCCGCATCGACGAAATCGATCCCGCCCGCGGCAAGCTCAAGATTTCCGTCTCCATTTTCGGCCGGTTCACCCCGGTCGAGCTCGAATACTGGCAGGTCCAGCGGGTCACCGAATAAGGCGCCATCGCTTCCTCCTCTCTCTGCTCAACACCCTTTCTCATGGCTAAGAAGATCCAAGGTTACATTCGCCTCCAACTCCCGGCTGGCGCCGCCAATCCGGCGCCCCCGGTCGGTCCCGCGCTCGGCGCGCAGGGCGTCAACATCATGGCGTTCTGCAAGGAATTCAACGCGAAGACCAAGGACCAGTCCGGCATGATCCTGCCGGTCGTGATCACGGTTTATTCCGACAAAAGCTTCACCTTCATCCTCAAGTCCCCGCCGGCGTCCGTCCTCCTGAAGAAGGCGGCGAACATCGCCAGCGGCTCGGCCAAGCCCAACCAGGACAAGGTCGGCAAGGTCACCCGCAAGCAGCTCGCGGAGATCTACAAGCTCAAGATCAAGGACCTGAATGCCAAGGACGAGGCCGCCGGCATCAAGATCATCGCCGGCACCGCCCGCAACATGGGCATCGAGGTTCTCGACTGATTTTCATCACCCAAGGAAAAGCTCAACGCGGGAGTCTCACCCGGGACGTTCGCACCGCAAGGAGTCATCAATGGAAAAACACAGCAAACGCTACCGCAGCGCCATCAAGGTCGCTGATCTCACCAAGGAATACCCGCTCAAGGAAGCGGTGGAAATCCTGGCCAAATTCCCGAAGGCCAAGTTCGACGAGACCGTCGAGCTGTCCTTCCGCCTCGGCGTGGACGCCACCGCCGGCGAGCAGATGGTGCGCGGCACCACGCCGCTCCCGAACGGCTCCGGCAAGAAGGTCCGCGTGCTGGTTTTCACCGACGACCCGGCGAAGGCGCTGGCCGCCGGCGCGGACCACGCCGGCCTGCAGGACATGATGGCCAAGATCAACGAGGGCTGGCTGGATTTCGACGTCGCCATCGCCACGACCGAGGCGATGAAGACCGTCCGCACCATCGCCCGCGTGCTCGGCCCGAAGGGCCTGATGCCCAATCCCAAGAGCGGCACGGTGACGGACGACATCCCTGCCGGCATCAAGGCGGTGAAGGCCGGCCGCGTGGAGTTCAAGATGGACAAGGCTTGCAACATCGGCATCGGCGTTGGCAAGCGCTCGTTCACCGCTGAGCAGATCCTCGAGAACGCGCAGGTCGTGCTGGACGCCGTCGGCAAGGCCAAGCCCGCGACGTTCAAGGGCGGCAACTTCATCAAGACCGTCGCGATCTGCTCGAGCATGAGCCCGGGCGTGCGCATCGCATCGACCGAATTCAGCAAATACTAACCGGACCCGACCATGAGAGCTGAAAAAAATTACCTGATCGCCGAGGTCGAGAGCCACCTCAAGAAATCCGAATACGTCATCCTCGCCAACTTCACCAAGGTGACGGTGGCGGATGTCGCTGAGCTGCGCTCGCGGCTCGCGGCGGAGAAGGCGGAATTCCATGTCGTCAAGAACAGCTCGCTCCGCGTCGCGGCGAAGGCCCTGGGCCTGCCCGACCTGGAGAACGCGCTGACCGGCCCCACGGCCGTCGTCGTGGGCGGCCAGAACTCCGCGGGCGTGGCCAAGGTCCTGAAGAAATTCTTCGAGGAAAAGCAGAAGCTCGAGGTGAAGGTCGGCGTGATGGACAAGAAAATCGTCTCCGCCTCCGACCTCGCGAAGATCGCGGAGCTGCCCTCGTTCAGCGCGCTGCGCTCGCAGCTGCTGGGCCTGTTCTCGCAGAACGCCGCCGCCTTCGTGCGCGTGCTCGATGCCCGCGTGAAGAAGGAACAGCCCGCGGCTCCCGCCGCCTGATCCGCAACCTCCCTACAACCCAATCCATTTTCCGGCGCGAGCCGGGGAGAAAAATCCAGAAAGGCAGGCTAGGGGATACGTCTCTTAAACGCGTCTCACCTCCCGAGACCGCTAGCCCGCCGAAGGAAAACGAACATGAGCAACATCACTGACGAACAAGGCCTTGAGTGGCTGAACAGCAAAACGGTTCTCCAGCTCGCCGAGCTGGTCAAGACCCTCGAGACCAAGTGGGGCGTTTCCGCCGCCGCTGCCGTCGCCGTTGCCGCTCCGGGCGCCGCGGGTGGCGCCGCCGCGGGTGGCGCTGCGGCCGAGGAGAAGACCGAGTTCACCGTCGTCCTCGTCGAGGCCGGCGCCAACAAGATCGGCGCCATCAAGGAAGTCCGCGCCATCACCGGCCTGGGCCTCAAGGAAGCCAAGGACCTGGTCGAGGGCGCGCCGAAGCCCGTCAAGGAAGGCGTGAACAAGGCCGAGGCCGAGGACATCAAGAAGAAGCTCGAGGCCGCGGGCGCCAAGGTCGAACTCAAGTAAGGCCGCTTGGCGTTTTCCGTCGCACATTCTCCGAAAATTTCGGGACAGGCCGTGTCTCCACGCGGCCTGTCCTTTGCCTTTTCTTCCATCCGTTCTTTTCTGACGCGCTGACGCCGCCGCCGGGGTCCGCGCGCCCGCTATTTTCCGCTGCTGCTTTCATCCACTCAACCGGGACATCTCATGGCCGACCGCACTCACATCGAACGCACCAACTTCGGCAAGCTCCGCGAAGTCATCCAACCGCCGAACCTGATCGAGATCCAGATCACGTCCTACCTCGACTTCCTCCAGAAGGGCATCCCGGACAAGCAGCGCAAGCCGCAGGGCCTGGAGGCCGTGTTCCGCGAGGTGTTCCCGATCGAGAGCTACGACGGCCGCCTGGTGCTCGAGTACGTGTCCTACACCCTCGGTGATCCGAAGAACACCGAGATCGAGTGCATCCGCGAGGGCATCACCTACTCGGTGCCGCTTTACGTGAAGCTCCGCCTGCGCGAGGAGGATTTCATCAAGGACGAGGAGATCTACATGGGTGAGATCCCGATGGTGACCGAGCGCGGCTCTTTCATCATCAACGGCGCCGAGCGCGTCGTCGTCTCGCAGCTTCACCGCTCGCCCGGCATCGCCTTCGAGGTCACGCCGCACCCGAACGGCAAGCTGCTCCATTCCTTCCGCATCATCCCTGACCGCGGCACCTGGCTCGAGGTGCAGTTCGACAACAACGACCTGCTCTACGTCTATCTCGACCGCCGCCGCCGCCGCCGGAAATTCCTCATCACGACCCTGCTCCGGGCGATCGGCTACAGCTCGGACATCGACCTGCTGAACCTTTTCTACGAGATCAAGGACCTGAAGGTCTCCAAGGCGCTCGACATGGAGAATGTCTCCACGCTGGTGCTCGTCGAGGACGCGATCGACGCCCAGAAGGGCGTGGTGCTCGCGCGCGCCTTCGAGCCGCTCACGAAGGCCATCGTGCGCACGTTCGAGAAGCACGACATCTCCTCCATCCGGGTGATCGACACCGCGGTCGACGAGGGCGCGCTCATCCGCGCGCTCAAGAAGGACCCGACCCGCAACGAGGAGGAGGCTCTCAAGGAAATCTACAAGCGGCTGCGCCCCGGCGAGCCGCCCACCACCGCCAACGCCAAGGCGCTGCTCAAGCGCCTGTTCTTCGACCCGAAGCGCTACGATCTCGGCCGCGTCGGCCGCTACAAGATCAACCAGAAGCTCGGCCTCAAGACGAGCCTCGAGCAGCGCATCCTCGAGTCGCAGGACATCGTGTTCGCGACGAAGTACCTCGTCCGCCTGAAGAAGGGCGAGGGCGTGGTCGACGACATCGACCACCTCGGCAGCCGCCGCGTCCGCACCGTCGGCGAACTGCTGGCCAACCAGTGCCGCGTCGGCCTGGCCCGCACCGAGCGCCTCGTCCGCGAGCGCATGACCATGTACGACCAGAGCGTCGATTCGATCACGCCCCAGAAGCTGATCAACCCGAAGGCGCTCACGACCGTCATCCGCGACTTCTTTGCCCGCAGCCAGCTGTCGCAGTTCATGGACCAGATCAACCCGCTCGCGGAGGTGACGCACAAGCGCCGCCTCTCCGCCCTCGGGCCGGGAGGTCTCAACCGCGAGCGCGCCGGCTTCGAAGTGCGCGACGTGCATCCTTCGCACTACGGCCGCATCTGCCCGATCGAGACGCCCGAAGGTCCAAACATCGGCCTGATCAACTCCCTCTCGACCTACGCGCGGGTGAACGAATTCGGCTTCATCGAGACGCCCTACCGCCTGGTGAAGGACGGCCGCGTCTCGGACAAGATCGACTATCTCACCGCCGACCAGGAGGAGGCCAAGGTCATCGCCCAGGCCAACGCCGAGATCGACGACAAGAACTATTTTGTCGGCAAGGTCACCGTCCGGAAGGACGGCGAATTCCTCGAGGTGCCGGCCTCCGAGGTCGACTACATGGATGTCTCGCCGAAGCAGGTCATTTCGATCGCCGCCGGCATGATTCCGTTCCTCGAGCATGACGACGCCAACCGCGCCCTGATGGGCGCCAACATGCAGCGCCAGGGTGTGCCGCTGTTGCAGGCCGAGGCGCCGTTCGTCGGCACCGGCATCGAGGAGCGCGTGGCGCGCGATTCCAAGATCGTCGTCGTGGCCGAGGAGAGCGGCATTGTCGCCTCCGTCGATGCCAAGCGCATCGTCGTCACCAAGGACGGCGACCTGCCGCGCAGCGTGAAACACGACCCGAAGAACCACGTCTTCGTCTACGAACTGCGGAAGTTCATGCGCTCGAATGCCGGCACCTGCTTCAACCAGAAGCCGATCGTCGAGCAGGGGCAGAAGATCAAGGCCGGCCAGATCATCGCCGACGGTCCCTCGACCGATCACGGCGAGATGGCCCTGGGCCGCAACGTGCTCGTCGCGTTCATGCCCTGGAACGGCTACAACTTCGAGGACGCGATCCTCATTTCCGAGAAGGTGCTCCGCGAGGACATCTTCACCTCGATCCACATCCAGGAATTCGAGGTCACGGCCCGCGACACCAAGCTCGGGCCCGAGGAAATCACGCGCGACATTCCGAACGTCGGTGAAGAGGCGCTCAAGAACCTCGATCACAACGGCGTCATCCGCATCGGCGCCGAGGTGAAGCCCGGCGACATCCTCGTCGGCAAGATCACGCCGAAGTCCGAGACCGAGCTCGCGCCCGAGGAAAAGCTGCTCCGCGCGATCTTCGGCGAGAAGGCCGCCGATGTGAAGGACACCTCGCTGGTCGTGCCCTCGGGCGCCGCCGGCATCATCATGGACGTGAAGGTTTCCTCCCGCATCGACAACCAGCAGGAGAAGCTCTCGCCGTCCGACCGCCGCCGCCAGATCAAGCAGATCCAGGAGGAGTACAAGACGCAGATGGACAAGCTGCGCGAGGGCCTCACGGAGGCGCTCTCCAACATCCTCCTCGGTGAGAAGATCCCGCTCGACGTCATCAACGGCGAGACGAAGGAAATCATCATCCCCGCCAACCGGAAGATCACCAAGACGCTGCTGCGCAAGCTGGCCGCGGTTTCCAAGCACGTGGAGATCGATCCCTCGCCCGTGCGCATCAAGATCATGGAGATCATCGGCTCGTACCAGACGAAATTCGACGAGCTCGAGAGCGACCGTGAGCGCAAGATCGGCTCCGTTGAGTCGGGTGAGGGTTCGGCTGACGGTGCGATCAAGCAGGTCAAGGTCTACATCGCCACCAAGCAGAAGCTCGAGGTCGGCGACAAGATGGCCGGCCGCCACGGCAACAAGGGTGTGGTCGCCAAGATCGTGCCGGAAGAGGACATGCCCTTCCTGCCCGACGGCACCCCGGTTGAAATCTGCCTGAACCCGCTCGGCGTCCCTTCCCGCATGAACGTCGGCCAGGTGCTCGAGACCCATCTCGGCTGGGCCTGCAAAAAGCTCGGTCTCAAGGTTGCGACGCCCGTCTTCGACGGCATTTCGGAGAAGAAGGTGCGCGAATATCTGAAGGAGGCGAAGCTGCCTTCGTCGGGCAAGAGCCCGCTCTTTGATGGCCGCACCGGCGAGAAAATCGATCAGGAGGTCGTCGTCGGCTACATCTACATGATGAAGCTTAACCACCTCGTGTCGCATAAGATCCACGCGCGTGCGGTTGGACCGTACTCCCTCGTCACCCAGCAGCCGCTGGGCGGCAAGGCGCAGTACGGCGGCCAGCGCTTCGGCGAAATGGAAGTGTGGGCGCTCGAGGCCTACGGCGCCGCGCACACGCTGCAGGAACTGCTCACCGTCAAGTCCGACGACGTACAGGGCCGCACCAAGATCTACGAGTCGCTCGTCAAGGGCGACAACACGCTGCAGGCCGGCACGCCCGAGTCCTTCAACGTGTTGATCAAGGAAATCCAGTCCCTCGGCCTGGACATCAAGCTCAACAAGCGCGACGCGCTGGGGTTCGGCACCTGAGCCGCCCAACGCCACCCCGCGATCCTTTAACAAACATCAGGGAGATCATACATGAGCATCCAACCTTCTGAAACCGCTGGCGCCCGCGAGGAAGCCCGCAACGCGATGGGAGATGTCGAGAACCCGTTCGATTGCGTCTCGATCACCGTCGCCTCCCCCGAGGTGATCCGCAAATGGTCCCGGGGCGAGGTCAAGAACCCCGAGACGATCAACTACCGCACGTTCAAGCCCGAGCCGGGCGGCCTCTTCTGCCAGAAGATCTTCGGGCCGGTCCGCGACTACGAGTGCGCCTGCGGAAAATACAAGCGCATCAAGTACAAGGACGTCGTGTGCGACCGCTGCGGCGTCGAGGTCACGATCGCGCGCGTCCGGCGCGAGCGCATGGGCCACATCGAGCTGGCCGTGCCGGTGGCGCACATCTGGTTCCTCAAGAGCATGCCGAGCCGCCTCGGCCTGCTGCTGGACATGACCGCCCGCTCGCTCGAGCGCGTGATCTACTACGAGAACTACATGGTCGTGGATCCGGGCAAGACCCCGCTGGAGCTCAAGCAGCTGCTGACCGATACCGAGTACCGCCAGGCGCTGGACGAATACGGTGACGATTCCTTCGTCGCCAAGATGGGTGCCGAGGCCGTGCGCGACTGCCTGGTCAAGATGGACATGGACGCCACCGTCGCGGAGCTGCACGAGCAGATGCGCGCGACGAAGTCGAAGCAGATCAAGAAGAAGCTCTCCAAGCGGCTGAAGGTCATCCAGGGCTTCATCCATTCGAAGTCCCGTCCGGAGTGGATGGTGCTCGAGGTGCTGCCCGTGATTCCGCCGGACCTGCGCCCGCTGGTCCCGCTCGAGGGCGGCCGCTTTGCGACCTCCGATCTCAACGACCTCTATCGCCGGGTCATCAACCGCAACAACCGGTTGAAGAACCTGATGCAGCTGAAGACGCCCGATGTGATCATTCACAACGAAAAGCGCATGCTGCAGGAGGCGGTCGACGCGCTCTTCGACAACGGCCGGCATGGTCGCCCGGTGACCGGCGCGGGCAACCGTCCCTTGAAGTCCCTGTCGGACATGCTCAAGGGCAAGCAGGGTCGTTTCCGCCAGAACCTTCTCGGCAAGCGCGTCGATTACTCCGGTCGCTCCGTCATCGTCATCGGTCCCGAGCTCAAGCTCAACCAGTGCGGTCTGCCGAAGAAGATGGCGCTCGTGCTCTTCGAGCCGTTCATCATCCGCCGGCTGAAGGAGCTCGGCTTCGTGCACACCGTGCGCGGCGCCCGCAAGATGATCGAAAAGAAGTCTCCGGAAGTCTGGGACATCCTGGAAGAGGTGACCAAGGGCCACCCGGTGCTGCTCAACCGCGCGCCGACGCTGCACCGCCTCTCGATCCAGGCCTTCGAGCCCACCCTGATCGAGGGCGAGGCCATTCGCATCCATCCGCTCGTCTGCACCGCGTACAACGCGGACTTCGACGGCGACCAGATGGCCGTGCACGTTCCGCTCTCCCTCGAAGCAATCATGGAGTGCAAGCTCCTGATGATGGCGACGTCGAACATCTTCTCGCCGTCCTCGGGCAAGCCGATCCTCACGCCGTCGCAGGACATCGTCCTTGGCGCCTACTATCTCACGATCGAGCCGCGCAAGAAGCCCGCGAAAAACGAGCGGGTGCCGCTCAGCAGCGGCCTGCAGGAAGTGCTGTACGCCAAGGCGGACGGCGCCCTGCGGATGCACGACTGGGTTGAAATTCCCAATCCCGACCACGGCCGCGACACCGTCTTCGGCAACAAGGAGCGGAAGATTCTCCGCACGACCGTGGGCCGCGTGATCTTCAACCAGATCTGGCCCGAGGGTCTCGGCTTCATCAACTTCCCCGTGCCGAAGGCAAAGCTCGGCGACCTGATCCTCAACACCTACAAGATCGCGGGCAATCAGATCACGGTGGAGACGCTGGACCGCCTGAAGGAGCTGGGCTTCCAGACGGCCTTCCAGGCCGGCATCTCGATCGGTATCGATGACATGATCATCCCCGAATCAAAGCGGGAGATCGTCGCCGATTCGCGCAAGAAGATCGCCGAGGTCGAGGGCCAGTTCAACAAGGGCATCATCACCGACGGCGAGCGCTACAACAAGGTCGTCGACATCTGGACCGGCGCCACCGACAAGATCGCCAAGGAAGTCTTCGCCAAGCTCGAGAACAACGACGGCAAGATGGAGGTGAACCCGGTCTACATCATGATGGATTCCGGCGCGCGCGGCAACAAGCAGCAGGTCCGCCAGCTGTGCGGCACGCGTGGCCTGATGGCCAAGCCGTCGGGTGAAATCATCGAGCGCCCGATCCTGTCCTCGTTCCGCGAGGGCCTCACGGTCCTCGAGTACTTCATCTCGACCCACGGCGCCCGCAAGGGTCTGGCCGACACCGCGCTGAAGACGGCGGACGCCGGCTACCTCACGCGCAAGCTGTGCGACGTGGCGATGGACGTGATCATCGCCGAGGACGACTGCAACACGCGCGACGGCGTCTGGAAGAAGGCGATCTTCGAGGGTGACGACGAAATCGTCGGCCTCCGGGAGCGCATCATCGGCCGTTTCTCCAGCGAGGACGTCCACGATCCGCTCAACCCGTCCAAGATCCTGGTCGGCGCCGGCGAACTCATCACCGAGGAGATCAGCGCCAAGATCGACGATTCCGGCATCGAGCGCGTCAAGGTCATGTCGCCCCTCACGTCGACCAGCCAGCACGGCATCGACGCCAAGAGCTACGGCATCAATCCCGCGACCAGCAAGGTGGCGAAGATCGGCGACTCCGTCGGCATCATCGCCGCGCAGTCGATTGGCGAGCCCGGCACGCAGCTGACCATGCGCACGTTCCACATCGGTGGTGTTGCCTCCGGCGGCTTCAAGACCCCCGAAATCCGCGTCCGCTCCAGCGGCATCGTGAAGTACAAGGGCCTCCGGCTCGTGCCCACGGCCGACGGCGCCAGCATCGTGCTGAACAAGACCGGCACCATCCAGATCATCGACGCCGATGACAAGGAGCTTGAATCCTACAACATCGTGGTCGGCTCCTACCTCCCGGTGGGCGACGGCGAGAAGATCGAGAAGGGCGCGGTCCTCGCGCAGTGGGATCCCTACAACGTGCCCGTGCTGTCCGAGAAGGGTGGCACGCTCGCGTTCAAGGACATGATCCCCGGCGTGACGGTGAAGCGCGAACTCGACGAGTCGTCGGGCCGCATCGCCACGGTCGTCATCGAGCACAAGGAAGACCTCAATCCGCAGATCGAGGTGCTGAACGAAAAGGGCAAGCCCCAGGCGGCCTACTCGATTCCGGTCGGCGCGCAGATCGCGGTCAACGAGGGCGACATCATCACTCCGGGAGCGCTGCTCGCCAAGACGCCGCGCCAGGCCTCCAAGACCAAGGACATCACCGGCGGTCTGCCGCGCGTGGCCGAGTTGTTCGAGGCCCGCCGGCCGAAGGATGCCGCCGAGATGGCGCGCATCGACGGCGTCGTTTCGTTCGAGGGCACCGTTCGCGGCAAGCGCAAGCTCGTCGTCAAAAACGAGGAGACCGCGCAGGAGGAGGAGCATCTGATCCCGACGGGCAAGCACATCATCGTGCAGCCCGGGGATGTCGTGCACAAGGGACAGCACCTGACCGAGGGCGCGGCCGATCCGCACGAGATCCTCGAGATTCTCGGGCCCAGCGCGCTCTACGATTTCCTCATCTCGCAGGTGCAGGAGGTGTACCGCCTGCAGGGTGTGACGATCAACGACAAGCACATCGAGATCATCATCCGCCAGATGCTCCGGAAAGTCCGCATCACCGATCCGGGTGACAGCGAGTACTTCTGGGGTGAGCAGGTGGACCGCGCGGCGTTCCTGATCGACAACAAGCGAATCGAGGAGGCCGGCGGCAAGCCCGCCGAGGCCGAGCCGATCCTGCTTGGCATCACAAAGGCGTCGCTCGAGACCGAGAGCTTCATTTCCGCGGCTTCCTTCCAGGAGACCACGCGTGTGCTGACCGATGCCTCAACGCTGGGGAAGGTCGACATGCTGAAGGGCTTCAAGGAAAACGTCATCATGGGGCATCTGATTCCGGCGGGCACGGGCCTGCCGAAATACAAGAACGTCAAGATCACGCTGCCGTTTGGCGCTGAGCTTGCCGAGGAGCCGAAGGCCGCCACCGAGGCGAGCTGATCGGCATTCACGTCTCTCCTGCTTTCAAAGCCGCGGACTTCGGTCCGCGGCTTTTTTACGCCCATCTGCGAACGCCCCAGCGCCGGAAAATCTCCTTGTCATTTGTCCTTCATGAGGCAGTTTGGCGTCCCTCCCGCCAAAAACCGCATGTTGAGCCTAGCTCCATGTGGTTTATCGCCCGGCCTTTTGGCCGGGCGTTTTTTTTGACGATGGGGAAGGCGGAGCCGGCGGTCGGACTTTCGCGATCTGTTCGGCACATTCTGCTTGAGTTCCCGTTCTGAACGGCGACTTTCGACCTTCTCAGTTTTTCCTTTCACGCGCTGCCGGTTCCCGCCGATGGCGCTTTTTCCCGGCTCGAGCGGCCCGTTTCCATCGGGCGGTTCGCCAGCTTTTCATTTTGGGTCAAAAAGTTCTTGCCGAGCTTTTGACCACTCGTCACTTTTCGTCTCTTTTCCCACCTTTCCATCATTCGTTTTCACATGCCGACCATCAACCAACTCGTGCGCAAGGGCCGTCGCAAGGTGCGCATCAAGTCAAAGTCCCCCGCTTTGGCAGGTAACCCCTTCCGCCGCGGCGTGTGCGTGCAGGTCATGACCCGCACTCCGAAGAAGCCGAACTCCGCCATCCGCAAGGTCGCGAAGGTCCGCCTGACGAACGGCAACGAGGTCATTTCCTACATTCCGGACGAGGGCCACAATCTTCAGGAGCACTCGATCGTTCTCGTGCGCGGCGGCCGTGTGAAGGATCTCCCCGGCGTTCGCTACCACATCGTCCGAGGCACGCTCGACGCCACCGGCGTGGAGAAGCGCCGCCGCAGCCGCTCCAAATACGGGGTCAAGCGCCCGAAGGCCGCGAAGGCCTGAACCGTTCTTTCCTAAATCCTATTTAAGCCATGTCTCGCCGTCACAGAGCCGATAAACGTCAGGTGGAGCCCGATGCCCGTTATGCCAGCCCGCTGGTGGCGCATCTGGTCAATGTCATCATGAAGAGCGGCAAGAAGAACCTTGCCCAGCGCATCGTGTACGGCGCGTTCGAGAAGGTTTCCGAGAAGCTGGAGAAGGGCGACCCCGTCGACCTGTTGCTGGGCGCACTGGAAAATGCCCGTCCCCGCCTCGAGGTGAAGAGCCGCCGTGTTGGCGGTGCCACCTACCAGGTCCCGGTGGAAATTTCCTTCGAGCGTCAGGAAAGCTTGGCGTTGCGCTGGATCGTCGACGCCGCCGGCGCCCGCAAGGGCACGACCATGCGCGACGCGCTCGCCGCCGAGATCATCGACGCCTACAACAACACGGGCAGCGTCGTGAAGAAGAAGGAAGACACCCACAAGATGGCCCAGGCCAATCGCGCCTTCGCCCACCTCCGCTGGTAACCAGTCCAGCCTCCTGCCCATGTCCGCTGTCGCTTCTCCCGTGAATATCACTGTCGTCACCGACAAGGCCAAGATCTCCCCGGTCAACGCCAAGGAACGTCCATTCCCGCTGGAATGGACGCGGAACATCGGTATCGCCGCGCACATCGACGCCGGCAAGACCACGACGACCGAGCGCATTCTTTTCTACTCCGGCGCCGTCCATAAGATGGGCGAAGTCCACGAGGGAACGACCGTGACCGACTGGATGGAGCAGGAGCGCGAGCGCGGCATCACCATCACGGCCGCCGCCATTTCCTGCGCCTGGAACGCCTCTTGGGGTCCTTGGAAGGGAATCAAGCAGCGCATCAACATCATCGACACTCCCGGCCACGTGGACTTCACGGCCGAGGTGGAGCGTTCCCTTCGCGTGCTCGACGGAGCGGTCGCCGTGTTCGACGCCGTCGCCGGTGTGCAGCCGCAGTCCGAGACGGTCTGGCGGCAGGCCAACAAGTATCGTGTTCCGCGCATCGCCTTCATCAACAAGATGGACCGCGTCGGCGCCGACTTTCACCGCGCCATCGACGACATCCGCGTCAAGCTCAAGGGCAATGCCCATGCGCTTTTCCTCCCGATCGGCAAGGAGGAAGGCTTCAGCGGCCTGATCGATCTGGTGCAGATGGTGGCCTACGTTTTCCCGCCGGACGACAAGGATCCGCTGGGTCTCAATCCGGTCACGAGCGAGATTCCCGCCAACCTGCTCGAGGAAGCGAAGCAGTATCGGGAGCGGCTCATCGAGGCGGTTTCCGACTTCGACGATGTCATTGCGGAAAAGTACCTCGGCGGCGGCGAAATCACCGTCAACGAGCTGACTCTGGCCGTGCGCAAGGCGACGATCTCCCTCGGATTCTGCGGCGTGGTGCCGGGCTCCGCCTTCAAGAAGAAGGGCATCCAGCGCCTCCTGGACTGCGTCGTGAATTATCTCCCGAGCCCGATCGACGTGCCCCCCATGAAGGGGCAGGACAGCGATGGCAAGGAAGTCAACGCCGTCGTCGACGACAAAGCGAAGCTCGCCGGCCTGGCGTTCAAACTCTGGACCGATCCTTTCGTCGGTAAGATCGTTTTCTACCGCGTGTACACCGGCAAGGTCGTCAAGGGCATGTCCATGTACAACCCGCGCACCCGCCGCAGCGAGCGCGTCTCGCGCTTGGTGCTGATGCGCGCGATGGATCGCGAAGAGATCGACACTGCCTACGCCGGCGACATCTGCGCGCTGGTCGGCGTCAAGGAAGTGATCACGGGCGACACGCTCTGTGACGAGGATTTCGACATCCGTCTGGAGCCCCCTTCCTTCCCCGAGCCCGTCATTTCGATGTCGGTCGAGCCGAACTCGAAGGCCGACCAGGAGAAGATGGGTACCGCGCTCCAGCGTCTCGTGGCCGAGGATCCGACACTGCGCGTCTCCACGGATCCGGACAGCGGCCAGACGATCCTGTCCGGGATGGGCGAGCTCCATCTCGAGATCATCCTCGATCGCATGAAGCGCGAGTTCAAGGTTGAGGCCACTTCCGGCAAGCCGCAGATCGCCTACCGCGAGACCGTCACGGTGCCGGCCGACGGCGAGGGCAAGTTCATCCGCCAGTCGGGCGGCAAGGGCCAGTACGGCCACGTCCTCGTCAAGCTCGAGCCGAACGAAAAGGGCAAGGGCTTGGAAATCATCAACGAGACGGTGGGCGGCTCCATTCCGAAGGAATTCATCAAGCCCGCGACCGAGGGCATTCGCGAGGGTGCCAACAACGGTGTCATCGCGGGCCACCCGGTGGTCGACGTCATCGTGCGCATCGTCGACGGCTCGTTCCACGAGGTCGACTCGTCGGAGCTCGCGTTCAAGATGGCCGGCATCTTCGCGTTCAAGGACGCGATGAAGAAGGCCAACCCGATCCTGCTGGAGCCGATCATGGGCGTCGAAGTGACCACCCCGGAAGAATACCAGGGCGACCTCATCGGCGACATCAACCGCCGCCGCGGTCGCATCAACGGCATGGAAAACAAGGCCGGTGCGTGCGTCATCGACGCCCAGGCGCCGCTCGAGACGCTCTTCGGCTACGTCACCGACATCCGCTCGCTGTCGAAGGGCCGCGCCAGTGCCGGCATCACTCCGTCGCACTTCGAGCAGGTCCCGAATTCCCTCCTCCAAAAAATCGTGGAGTCCTCCTCCAAGGCTCCCGCCCGCAGCTAACCCGTTCTTTTTCCCGTCATGAAAGGCCAACGCATTCGCATCAAACTCCAGGGCTTCGACTATCGCGTCATCGACCAGTCGGCGACGGAGATCGTCGAGACCGCCAAGCGCTCGGGCGCGCGCGTTTCCGGCCCCATTCCCCTCCCTACCCGGATCGAGAAGCTTTCGGTCAACCGCTCGCCGCACGTCGACAAGAAGTCGATGGAGCAGTTCGAGACGCGCACACACAAGCGTCTCATCGATATCATCGAGCCCACCGCGCAGACGGTGGACGAGCTCAAGAAACTCAACCTCCCGTCCGGCGTCGACATCACCATCAACGTCTAAGACTCACCTTCAACTCCAACGTTAGCAGCTGCCTGTGTGCCCTCCGTGGCACCGCCAGGTTTCGACTAATGTAGGTTCTTAAACGGAAATCTTTCCACCTACCGCTTAGCCCATGATCTCATCGCTTCTCGGAAAAAAAATCGGCATGACGCAGGTCTACGACGCTCAAAACGTCCTGATCCCCGTCACCGTGGTCGAAGCCGGACCCTGTTCTGTGGTCCAGGTTAAGACCGTTGAAACCGACGGCTACCACGCCGTCCAGCTGGGCTTTGCGGCCAAGAAGCCCAAGAACACCAGCAAGGCGGAACTCGCCCACGCGAAGAAGGCCGGCCTCGACAACGCCCCGCGCGTGCTGGGCGAGGTGCGGCTGAAGGCCGCCGCCACGCTCAAGGTCGGCGACGTCGTCACGGTCGCGGCCTTCACCGAGGGCCAGTTCATCGACGTGATCGGCATCTCGAAGGGCAAGGGCTTCCAGGGCGTGGTGAAGCGCTGGCGCGTGAACGGCGGTCCCGCCGCCCACGGCTCCATGTTCCACCGCCGCATCGGCTCCATCGGCATGCGCCAGACGCCTGGCCGCACGTGGAAAAACCAGTCGATGCCCGGTCACATGGGTTCCGAGCGCCGCACGATGCAGAATCTCCGCGTGGTCAAGATCATCGCCGACAAGAATCTCCTGCTCGTGAAGGGCTCGATTCCCGGCGCGAATGGCGACGATGTCCTCGTGCGCTCGGCCATCAAGGGCCAGGGCCCGGCCAAGGCCGCCAAATCCTAACCCGGAGCTACGACGCCATGAAACTCACCGTATTCAATTCCGACGCCACCACCTCGCGCGAGCAGGACTTTGCCGGTCTGCCGACATTCGAGGGCGACAAGGGCCTCCAGGCCGTCAAGGAGGTCGTCGTCGCGATCAACGCCAACAACCGGCAGGGCACGCATTCGACGAAGACCCGCGGCGAGGTCCGTGGCGGCGGCAAGAAGCCGTGGCGCCAGAAGGGCACCGGCCGCGCTCGCGCCGGCTCCATTCGTTCCCCCCTGTGGGTGGGTGGCGGTGTCGTGTTTGGCCCCAAGCCCCGCGACTATTCCAAGAAGATCAATGGCAAGGTGCGCAACCTGGCGTTCAGCCGCGCCCTGTTCGATCGCGCCGCTGCCGGGGAAATCGCCGTGATCGAGAAATTCGACGCGCCCGCCGCCAAGACCAAGGCGATGGACCAGGTCGTCACGCGCATCGCCCCCAAGGGCCGCGTGCTGCTCGTGGACGCCCCGTTCGCCGCCGAGACGACCCGCGCCTCGCGCAATCTCGAGCGCGTCGATCTCCAGGAGGCCGCCAAGCTCAACACTCACGATCTCTGCCAGTATCGGAAGATCGTCGTGAGCACCAAGGCCCTCGAAGCCATCCTCGCCCGTGTCAATGGAGGGAAAAACTGATGAATGCCAGTAACGTCCTGAAGCTCGTCCGCCTGACGGAAAAATCCAACAAGCTCAGCTCCGAGCTCGGCCAGTACACCTTTGAAGTGTTCAAGGATGCCAACAAGCACGCCATCGCGGCGGCCGTTGAGCAGACCTTCAAGGTCACGGTGCGCCGGGTGAACGTCCAGAATTACCGCGGCAAGAACAAGCGCAGCCGCACCGGCCGTCCCGGCGTCGGCTCGGACTTCAAGAAGGCGATCGTGACCCTCAAGGCCGGCGACAAGATCGAGCTGGTCTGACGCGCCGCCACATCCGGAGAACTCCCATCATGGCCATCCATTCCTTCCGCCCGCTCACGCCTTCCGGACGTTTCACGTCCCTCAACAAGGTCGTGGGCCTCGTCAGCACCAAGCGTCCCGAGCGCGGCCTCATCGAGGCCAAGCCCAAGACGGGTGGTCGCAACAACAACGGCCGCAATACCTCCCGCCATCGCGGCGGTGGGCACAAGCAGCTTTACCGCATCATCGACTTCCGGCGCGACGTCCGTGACATGCCGGCCAAGGTGCAGGCGATCGAGTATGATCCCAACCGCACCGCGCACCTCGCACTGGTGGCCTACACGAACGGCGAGAAGCGCTACATCCTGGCCCCCGAGGGCCTGCAGGTCGGCGCATCGATCGTCGCGGCCGACACGGCCACGACGAACGATTTCATCGTCGGCAACAACTTCCCGCTGCATCTGATCCCGCCGTCGACGAAGGTCCACGCGGTCGAGCTGGTCCCGGGCCGCGGCGCCCAGATCGCGCGCACCGCCGGCTCCTCGGTCGAGCTGGTCGGCATCGACGACGGACAGGCCCAGCTGAAGATGCCCTCCGGCGAATTGCGGATCGTCCACGCGAACTGCCGTGCCACGATCGGCGTGGTTGGCAACGGCGACCACAGCAAGCAGTCCCTCGGCAAGGCCGGCCGCGCCCGTTGGCTCGGCCGCCGTCCGCATGTGCGCGGCATGGCCATGAACCCGGTCGACCACCCGAACGGCGGCGGCCAGGGCAAGTCGAAGGGCGGTGGCGGACGCCAGCAGCTGGTGTCGCCGTGGGGCCAGCTCGCGAAGGGCTTCCCGACGCGCCGGCGTTCGAAGACCTCGAACCGCATGATCATCGTCCACCACAACGGTCGCAAGCCGCGCGGCCAGAAATAATCCCAGCGCTTTCGCACCATGGCACGTTCCATCAAAAAAGGCTTCTTCGTCGACTACCACCTGCTCGAGAAAATCGAGAAGGCGGCCAAGAGCGGCGCCAAGAAACCCATCCAGACCTGGTCCCGCCGCTCGACCATCACGCCCGACTTCGTCGGCCACACCTTCAATGTCCATAACGGCAAGGTGTTCACGGCGGTGTACGTCACCGAGAACATGGTCGGCCACAAGCTCGGCGAATTCTCGCCGACCCGCGTCTTCAAGTCGCACGGCGGCATGACGCGCAAGGAAATCTAAACTTAAACCAACCGAAATCTGCAAAAGGGCAGGGCGCCTCGTGCGCTGCTGTCGCCGCAACCGGAATCATACCATCATGGAAGTCCAAGCCCTCACCCGCTATGCGCGCATGTCGCCCAAGAAAGTGCGCGAAGTGGTCCGCACCATCCAGGGCCGCAAGGCCGCGGAAGCCGTCGATTACCTGACGCTCATCCCCCGCAAGTCCGCGCGCCTCATCGCCAAGACGCTCCGCAGCGCCATCGCGAACGCCGAGAACAACAACAACCTTTCCGCCGACAGCCTCACCGTGAAGAGCGCCATCGTCGAGAACGGCCCGGTCCTCAAGCGTTTCAAGGCCGGAGCCCGCGGCACCGCGATGCCCCGCCGCAAGAAGATGTCCCACATCCGCATCGTGCTCTCCGACGGCAACTCCAACTAATTTCTCCCATGGGCCAAAAGACCAATCCGATCGGTTTCCGTCTCGCTGTCCGCCGCAACTGGCAGTCCCGCTGGTTCGCGACGAAGAAGGATTTTCCCAAGCTGCTGCTCGAGGACCAGGTGATCCGCACCAAGCTGATGGAGAAGCTGAAGCAGGCTTCCGTGCCGCGCATCTTCATCGAGCGCGCCTCCAGCCGCGTGCGCGTCAAGATTTACACCGCCCGCCCCGGCATCGTCATCGGCCGCAAGGGCCAGGAGATCGAGAAGATCAAGGAGGAGCTCGCGAAGCTGACGGGCAAGGAGATCCTGCTCGACATCCAGGAGGTCAAGAAGCCCGAGATCGAGGCCCAGCTGGTGGCCGAGAACGTCGCGCTTCAGCTCGAGCGCCGCATCGCCTTCCGCCGCGCCATGAAGAAGGCCGTGGAAATGGCGATGGCGCTCGGCGCCGAGGGCATCCGCATCCAGTGCTCGGGCCGCCTCGGCGGCGCGGACATCGCCCGCCGCGAGTGGCAGCGCAAGGGACGCGTCCCGCTGCACACCCTGCGCGAGAACATCGATTACGGCTTCTCCGAGGCCCAGACCGTCTACGGCAAGATCGGCGTCAAATGCTGGATCTGCAAAAAGGAAGCCGACGCCGCCTGATCTCATTGCGGATTTTAGATCGCGGATTGCGGATTGATTCCGCCCGCTTCCTCAAATCCGCGCTCCGCAACCCGCACTCCGCAATTTAAACTCCCATGGCTCTCGCTCCCGCCCGCACCAAATATCGCAAGTCCCAGAAGGGTTCCCGCGCCGGCAACGCCAAGCGCGGCAACACGCTTTCCTTCGGGGAATTCGGCCTCCAGTCGCTGACCCGCGGGCCGATGACCGGCCAGCAGATCGAGGCGGCGCGCGTGACGATCTCCCGCCACCTCAAGCGCAAGGGCAAGCTCTGGATCCGCGTGTTCCCGCACAAGCCGGTCACCAAGAAGCCCGCCGAGGTCCGCATGGGCCAGGGCAAGGGCCCGGTCGAGTTCTACGTCGCCGTGATCAAGCCGGGCGCGATCCTTTTTGAGCTCGCCGGCGTGCCCGCCACCGTGGCCAAGGAGGCCTTCCGCCTCGCCGACGCCAAGCTGCCCTTCCATTGCCGGTTCGTCGCCCGCGAGGGTGCGATCGTCTGAGTCTTTTTCCCTAACTTCCCGTCCGCCATGACCACGAAAGAAATCCGCGAGCTCGCTCCCGCCGAGATCACCACCAAGCTCCGCGAGACCCGCGAGCAGCTGCTCCAGCTTCGCCTGCGCAAGCAGACGGGCCAGGTCGAAAAGACCCACGAGCTTCGCGTGCTCCGCAAGGATGTCGCCCGCCTCGAGACCCTCCTCCGTGAAAAGAATCGGAAGGCCCCCGCGGCCGCCTGATCCAACCTTTTTTCCACATGTCCTCCTCCTCTCCCGGTTCGCGCAACCTGCGCAAGACCATCATCGGCTTCGTCACCAGCCGCTCCGGCGACAAGTCCATCAAGGTCACCATTCCTTACAAGACGCCGCATCCGCTCTACCACAAGGTCATCAACCGCAAGACCGTCGTTCACGTCCATGACGAGAAGAACGAAACCAAGGTCGGCGACAAGGTGGAGATCACCGAGACCCGTCCGCTCAGCCGTCTGAAGCGCTGGCGCGTCGTCTCGGTCGTCGAGCACGCCGTCACGACCGACGCGGTTGCGATCAGCGAGGCCGATGTCGCCGCCCAGGTCCCGACCAAGAACACCGCTTCCGCGACCGCGCCCCAGGCCTGACCGTCCCTTTAATTCCAACCTCCCAGGAGGCCCGCCATGATCCAACTGCGTTCCATTCTCGAAGTCGCCGACAACACCGGCGCCCGCCGTGCCGCGATGATCAGCCGCAAAGGCCAGATCACCGACACCGCCGGCGTGGGCGACATCATCACCGTCCACATCAAGGAAAGCACCACCGATGCCACCGTGAAGAAGGGCGAGGTCGCCAAGGCCGTCGTCGTCCGCACGAAGGCGCCGGTGCGCCGCACGGACGGCAGCTATCTGCGTTTCGACAGCAACGCCATCGTCATCATCGATGCGACGAACAATCCCAAGGGCACCCGCATCTTCGGCCCTGTCGCCCGCGAACTGCGCGCGAAGAACTTCATGAAGATCATCTCCCTCGCTCCGGAGGTCCTCTAACATGGCCCAGAAATTCCATATCAAGCGCAACGACGTCGTCGTGGTCATCGCCGGCTCCCAGAAGGGCAAGTCGGGCAAGGTCCTCGAGATCCTCGCCTCCAACCAGCGCGCCCGCGTCGAGGGCGTCGCCATGATCAAGCGCCACCTGAAGAAGTCCCAGGAGCATCCGCAGGGCACCATCGCCGAGCGGGAAGGCTCCGTCCATCTCTCCAATCTCATGCTCCAGTCGGTTTTCGACGCCAGCAAGCGCCGGAAGTCCGCCGCGGCGACGGCCTGAGCACTGGACGCTTGCCAAACCTGGCGTCCGCCTGCGTTACTGAACCTTTTCCCTCTCTCCCGACCACTCCCAACGCCTCCGGGTTGCAAGCCCGGCCGCCCTTAAAATGAGCAGTTACATTCCCGTCCTGAAGAAACTCTACGCCGAGCAGGTGATCCCTGCGCTGGTGCAGAGCCGCGGCTACAAGAACAAGCACGAGGTGCCGAAGCTGGTGAAGATCAACCTGAACACGGGCATCGACGCCGAGGCCGACAAGAACCAGATCGCCGACGCCGCGCGCGACATGGGGGTCATCGCCGGCCAGAAGCCCGTCCTCGCGAAGACCCGCCGGGCCATCTCGAACTTCAAGCTCAAGCCCAACCAGGTCGTGGGCTGCCACGTCACGCTTCGCGGGGACGCCATGTGGGAGTTCCTCTACCGCCTGCTCGCGGTCGCGCTGCCGACCATCCGCGACTTCCGCGGCGTTTCCCCGAAGCTCGACGGCCAGGGCAATTACAATCTCGGCATCGCCGACTTCGCGATCTTCCCAGAAATCACCGTGGAGAACGTGAAGAAGACGATGGGTCTCGACATCACGATCGTCACCACCGCCCAGACCGACGACGAGGGCCGCGAGCTGCTCCGCCTGCTCGGCATGCCTTTCCGCCGCAGCGAAACGGCCGCCCCGAAGACCAACGCCGCGTAACCCACCTTCCTCCCATGCCCAAGACCTCTGCCATCGAGCGCAACAAGAAGCGCGTGAAGCTCAGCGAAAAGTACAAGGCGAAGCGTGCCGAGCTGAAGGCCATCCTCGCCAATCCCGCGACCACCGACGAGGAATTCTACGCCGCGCAGAAGAAGCTGCAGAAGCTCCCGCGGAATTCGTCGCCCACGCGCATCCGCAACCGCTGCTCCATGAGCGGCCGCCCGCGCGGCTACATCGGCAAGTTCGGCGTCTCCCGCATCCAGTTCCGCGAACTCGCGCTCCACGGGAAGATTCCCGGCGTCGTCAAATCATCCTGGTAAACCTTTCCCGCCGGAAGTGGGGCCTCTGGCCCGGGATATGATCCGGCGCTCCCGCCAACCAACATCCATCATGACCGATCCGATCAGCGATTTCCTGACCCGCCTCCGCAACGCCAGCAAGGCGCGCCTCGAGGTGTGCGTCATTCCGCACTCCAATCTGAAGGAGGGCCTCGCGGCCATCCTCACCGCCGAAGGCTATGTGGCCGGCCACAGCAACGGCACCGACGCCCGGGGCCACAAGACGCTCGAGGTGAAAATGAAATACGTCGACGGCGCCCCGGCCATCACCGGCCTCACCCGCATCTCGACGCCCGGCCGCCGTCTCTATCTCCGCTACACGGAAATTCCCCGCGTGCTCAACGGCCTCGGCATCAGCATCCTCTCGACCTCCAAGGGCCTGATGAAGGATGCCGACTGCCGGCGCAACAAGGCCGGTGGCGAACTCGTCTGCAACGTCTGGTAAACCGCCACCCATCATGAGCCGCATCGGCAAACAACCCGTTCCCATTCCCGACAAGGTCAAGGTCGACATCAAGGAGCACACCGTGCACGTCGAGGGCCCCAAGGGCAAAGTCACGAAGACGTTCGCGCCCGTGGTGAAGATCGCCGTCGCCGACAAGAAGGTCGTCGTCAGCCCCACGGAGGATACCAGCCGCTTCGCCAAGGCCATGTACGGCACGGTCCGTTCCGTCATCGCCGGCATGGTCAAGGGCGTGTCCGTGGGTTACTTCAAGGAGCTCGAAATCCAGGGCGTCGGCTTCAAGGCCAACCTCAAGGGCAAGCAGCTCGATCTCGCTCTCGGCTACTCGCACCCGATCCTGATGGACATCCCGGACGGCATCAAAATCACCGTGACCGATCAGACCAAGCTCAAGGTCGAGGGCGCGGACAAGCAGCTGGTGGGTGCCGTCACTGCCGAGATCCGTGGCTATTACCCGCCGGAGCCTTACAAGGGCAAGGGCGTGCGCATCGTCGGCGAGCGCGTCCGCCGCAAGGAAGGCAAGACCGTCGCCTGATCGCGTCCTGGATCCCAAACCCGAAATCTCCCGTGAATACCATTCGCAAAGCCAATCTCCTGCAGAAGCGCCGCTGGCGCATCCGCAAGAAGGTCGTCGGGACCGCGGCCCGTCCGCGTCTCAGCGTCAAGTTCAGCACGAAGCACATCTACGCGCAGGCCGTCGACGACGACGCCGGCGCCACCTTGGTGTTCCTCGGCACCCTCGATCCCTCGCTGCGCAAGCAGAAGCTCAAGGCCAATCTCGCCGGCGCCAAGACGCTTGGCGGCGCTTTCGCCACCAAGGCGAAGGCGGCCGGTCTCGCCGCCGTGGTCTTCGACCGCAACGGCGCCCGCTATCATGGCAAGGTCAAGGCCTTCGCCGACGCCGCCCGCGAGGGTGGACTCGTATTCTAATCACCGCCCATGAGCACTGACACCGTTTCTCCCGCCCCCGAGTCCGCTCCCGCCACGCCCACGCCTGCGCCCGCGCCGGAACGCTCCGAGCGCGCCCCCCGCGCGCCGCGCCGCGAATTCCGCCGCGATGATCGCAACAAGCCCGCCGCCCCCAATCCGGACGGCTCGCCTGCCATGATCGAGAAGGTGGTCTTCATCAACCGCTGCGCCAAGGTCGTGAAGGGCGGCCGCCGCTTCAGCTTTTCCGCTCTCGCCGTCGTTGGCGACCAGAAGGGCAACATCGGCATCGGCTACGGCAAGGCCAACGAGGTGCCGGATGCCATCAAGAAGAGCACCGCCCACGCCCACAAGCACATGGTTCACGTGAAGCTCAAGGGCGACACGATCCCCCATGACGTGACCGGCGTCTACGACGGCGGTCGCGTGCTCCTCAAGCCCGCTTCTCCCGGCACCGGCCTCATCGCCGGCGGCGGCGTGCGCGCCGTGCTCGAGGCGGCGGGCGTCAAGAACGTCCTCACGAAGTCGATGGGTTCGAACAATCACATCGCCGTGGTCAACGCGACGGTCAACGCCCTGCAGCAGCTCCGCCTTTCGGCCGACATCACGAAGATCCGCGCGTCGGCCGGCTAATTCTTTCACTCAAAAATCCGAGTCCCGCTCCGGGATCCTGGCCAGGATGATCTGGCCGGGATTCAGCCAGAGGGTGGGGCGCCCTTCCAGGAATCTCCATGAAACTTCACGAGCTCAAGAACGTTGCCGGTGCCGTGCACCGCAAGAAACGCGTCGGTTGCGGCGAAGGCGGCGGCCACGGCAAGACCAGCGGCCGCGGCGGCAAAGGCCAGACGGCGCGCTCCGGCGGCAGCATCCGCCCGGGCTTCGAAGGCGGCCAGATGCCGCTGTACCGCAAGCTGCCGCACCGCGGTTTCAACAATTACGAGCACCGCACCGAGATCGCCGTCCTCAATGTGGGCGATCTCGCGCTGCTCGACGCCAAGGTGAAGGATGTCGATGCCACGGTGCTCGCGGCCGGCGGCCTGATCCGTCAGGGGGAGAAAGCCGTCAAGATTCTGGGCGACGGCGAGCTGTCCCGCGCCTTCAAGGTCACGGCGGCGAAATTCTCGGGGTCGGCCAAGGCCAAGATCGAGAAGGCCGGCGGCCAGGCCATCGTCGGCTGAGCCGGTCTTGATTTCCGGTTTCGGAATCGCGATCGAGGCGAGCCCCTTCATCCCGCGTAGCATCGTAATTCGAAGATCATAAATCGTATTTCCCCACCGTGTTTTCCGCCTTCACGAACTCCCTGAAGATTCCCGAGCTGCGCTCGCGGATCTTCTACACGCTGGCGATGCTGTTCATTGCGCGGGTGGCGGCCTCAGTGCCGCTGCCCGGCATCAATCCGCTCCCGCTGAAGCAGTTTTTCGACGACCAGTCGAAGGGCGGCATGGGAGGCTTGGTCGGCCTGTACAACATGTTCACGGGCGGCGCGCTCGTGAACGGCGCCATCGGCGCGCTCGGCATCATGCCGTACATCAGCGCCTCGATCATTTTCCAGCTCATGACCGCGGTCGTCCCCGCGCTCAGCCGCCTGCAGCAGGAAGGTGATGTCGGCCGCCAGAAGCTGACGCAGTACACGCGTTATGCCACGGTGCTGATCTGCCTCATCCAGGGCACGATGACCATCCTGGCGCTGGAGAATCCCGCCAAGCTGCCCGCGCTGCACGGCTACGATCTCAACGTCTACGGCCCGATCGTGATCAGCCCGGGATTCGGCTTCATCGCGCAGTCGGTGCTCATCATGACCGCGGGTACCATGCTGATGATGTGGCTCGGCGAGCAGATCACCCAGCGTGGCATCGGCAACGGTGTGTCCCTCCTGATCACCGTGGGCATCCTTTCCCGTATCCCGAGCGCGGCTCGCGACACTTACCATATGTTCGTGCGACCGGTCGGCACCGGAGCGAACCTCGGTCTCCCGCAGGCCGCCGTGATGATTGTCCTGTTTTTCGCCGTAACCATGGGCGTGATCATGGTGGTCCAGGGCCAGCGGAAGATTCCGGTCCAGTATGCCAAGCGCGTCGTGGGCAACAAGGTGATGGGCGGCCAGAGCTCCTTCCTCCCGCTCAAGGTCAATTATTCCGGCGTCATGCCCGTCATCTTCGGGCAGTCGATCCTCCTCTTTCCCCACCTCATCCTGTCCTATCTCGGCGCCTACTTTAACCAGAAATTCCTCCTCGACCTCGCCGATGCGCTGCAGCGCGGCAACTGGGTCTACTACGCGATCTACACCCTGCTGATCATGTTCTTCAGCTATTTCTGGGTGTCGGTGATGTTCAAGCCGATCCAGATCGCCGACGACCTGAAGAAATACGGCGGGTATGTCCCGGGCGTGCGGCCGGGCGAGCCCACCGCGCAGTTTCTCGACTTCATCATGACGCGCCTGACGCTGGCGGGCGCCATCTTCCTCACGGTCATCGCGGTCATGCCCGACCTGCTCTACAATTGGATGCACATCCAGTACAGCATTGCGGCATTTTTCGGGGGCACCGGCATGCTGATCACCGTCGGCGTCATTCTCGACACGATGCGGCAGGTCGAAACCTTCCTCCTGCAGCGCCACTACGATGGCTTCCTCAAGAAGGGCCGCATCCGCGCCCGCAGCGGCAATCCTTCCGGCATGAGCGGCGAGGCCCTGAGTTCCGAGGCGGTCATGAAGGTCGCCCTCCCCATGCTCGGCTTGCTCCTTCTCGGCGTGGGCATCTGGCTCTTCCGCAACCTGTCGGCCAAATAGTTCTTTACTCCGGTGGCAATGCCGGCCATCAACGACCTCTTTTCGCGTTTTGGCCTTCCGGCCAAGGCGAAGATCCTTGTCCTAGGTCCGGCGGATTTCCTGCCGGCAACCGTTCGGAACCAGTTTAGTTCTTTGAATTTAGAGCACGTCTCTCCCTCCGGCTTGATGCGGACGGAGATTTCGCGCCGTCGGGCCTCCGGCCCGGTGGATGAAGCTGCCGCCCTCGCACTTTTGCGTCGGTGGTACTTTGCGCGCAAACCCGATGCGGGATTCCTCCTGACGGAGTTCCCGGCTACGCTGCTCCAGGCCATGGTGTTTGACGAATGGCTCGATGCCCGGGACGAGGCGCTGGACGCCGTCCTGCTGGGCCCGGCCCCGGCGGCCCTTGCCCCCGTCGTTGAACATTACCGCACGCTCGGCCTCCTCTGCGAGGCGGCCGAAGGCGATCGCGCCGCATGATCCCGATCAAGAACGACCGGCAGATGGTGCGCATGCGTGAATCGTGCGCGATTGCGGCGGCGGTCCTTCAGGAATTGAAGGCGCTCGTTCGGCCCGGCATCAGCACCCAGGATCTCGAGGAGGCCGGTCGCACGGCCATCGCGCGCTTCGGCGCCCGCAGTGCCTGCTACGGCTACCAGATCGGCTCGCGCCGCTATCCGGCTCACACCTGCATCTCGGTCAACGAGGAGGTGGTCCACGGGATCCCGTCCTTCCGCCGCATTCTGCGCGACGGCGACGTCGTCTCGCTCGACATTGTGGTCGAGTACGAGGGCTACATCGGCGACAACGCCGTCACGGTCCCGGTGGGCGCCATCGCTCCCGCCGTGCAGCAGCTGTTGCAGGTCACGGAAGAGGCGCTCCGTCTCGGGATCGCCGAGGCGCGGGTCGGCCGCCGGATCGGCGACATCTCGAATGCCATCCAGCGCCACGTGGAAAGCCACGGATTCGGTGTCGTGCGCGACATGGTCGGCCACGGTGTCGGCCTCTCGATGCACGAGGAGCCGCAGATCCCGAACTTCGGCCGCCGCAACTCCGGCGATCTGATCAAGGCGGGAATGACGCTGGCGATCGAGCCCATGGTCAACCTCGGCAACTACCGGACGAAGGTGCTGGCCGACGGCTGGACGATCGTCGCGGCCGATGGGTCGCCCTCCGCCCACTTCGAACACACCGTGCTCACGACCGCCAAGGGACCCGAGATCCTCACGATCCCGCGTTCGATCCGCGGTCCCGTCCACGCCGTGCCCGCCGGCCCGCCGCCCGCCGTCACGGCCTCCTGATTTTCCAATTTTTTCTCCCTCCCTCTTCCAACTTTCCCATCTCAACCTAATCCAACATGCCTCGTCTCCTTGGTGTAGAAATTCCCGCGAAGAAAAAAGTCGCGTACTCCCTCCGTTATATCAACGGCATCGGGGCCACCCGCGCCGACCTCCTTGTCAAGGAGGCCGGGCTCAACCCGAACATGCGCGCCCAGGATCTGACCGAGGAGCAGCTCAACAAGATCCTCCACCTCATCACGGAGCACAAGTGGGTGCTCGAGGGCGACCTGCGCCGTGAGATCGCGGCCAACCTCAAGCGCCTCCAGGCGATCAACTGCTACCGTGGCATCCGCCACCGCCGCGGCCTGCCCGTCCGCGGGCAGCGCACCAGCACCAACGCCCGCACCCGCAAGGGCCCGCGCAAGACCGTTGGCGTCACCAAAGCGAAAGAAGTCTAATCCCTCCTCATCATGGCCGAAGAAAAGTCCGCTCCGAAGAAAGAAAAGGCCCCGAAGGCCGCGCCTGCCGCCGCCGGCGCTGAAACCGCCGCTCCCGCCGACAAGAAGGCGCGGGGCCCGAAGGCGGCCGCCGAGGCTCCCGCCGCCGGCGCGCCGGGCGAAGCCGCGCCGAAGGCCGCTCCCGCGCCTTCCGACAAGCCGGTCGAGATGATCGGAGGCGTCGCCAAGCAGCCCACCGCCGAGGACCTCCTCAAGGAGGAGCTGGGCACGATCAAGGTCCGCAAGGCCAAGGGTTCGAAGAACGTCGTTTCCGGCGTCGTCAACGTCCTCGCCTCGTTCAACAACACCATCGTCTCGATCACCGACGGCAAAGGCGCCGTCATCGCCTGGTCGAGCGCCGGCAAGTGCAATTTCCGCGGCTCGCGCAAGTCCACCGCCTACGCCGCACAGGTCGTGGCCCAGGACGCGGCGCGCAACGCCATGTCCCACGGGCTCAAGGATGTCGTCATCCGCGTCTCCGGCCCCGGCCTCGGCCGTGACAGCGCCATCCGCGCCCTCCAGGCCATCGGCCTCGAGATCACGTCCATCGTCGATGTGACCCCGATCCCGCACAACGGCTGCCGTCCGCGCAAACGCCGCCGCGTCTAAGGCGTCCCGATTCCCTCCTAATAATTCTTAATTTCCATCCACCATGGCTCGCTATCTCGGATCCACCACCCGCATCAGCCGGCGTTTTGGCCAGCTCATCCTCGGCTCGGGCAAGGCGCTGGAGCGCCGCAATTACCCGCCCGGCCAGCACGGCCCCAAGTCCCGCCGCAAGTTCTCGGAATACGCGGTCGGCTTGAACGAAAAGCAGAAGCTGCGCTACATCTACGGCCTGCTCGAGCGCCAGTTCCGGCGCGTGTTCGAGATCGCCAAGCGCGAGCGCGGCGTCACCGGCGAGCGCTTCCTCCAGCTGCTCGAGACGCGCCTCGACAGCGTCATCTTCCTGCTCGGCCTCGCCAAGACGCGCGCGGCCGCGCGGCAGTTCGTCAACCACGGTCACATCCGCGTGAACGGGCACAAGGTCGACATCTCCAGCTACAACGTCCAGGCCGGCGACGAGATCGAGGTCAAGAACACGCCCGCCTCCCGCCAGATGGCCACGCGCCAGCTCGAGGAGAACCGCATTCGCACCGTCCCGGGCTGGCTCACGCTGAACGCCGAGGCCTTCAAGGCCACGGTCGTGCGCCTTCCCACGCGCGACGAGATGGAGCAGGGCATCAACGAGCAGCTCATCGTCGAGTTCTACTCGCGCTTCTGAGCAGCCCCGGGCCGGCCGGCCCTCTCTTCCCACCCGCCACTTTCACTTCCAAATCTTCCCTCCCATGCCCAAACGTCTCGGAAAGTTCGAACTCCCCAACAAGCTCACCAAGGTCGAGGAAGGCTCCTCGCCCACGTACGCCAAGTTCATCGCCGAGCCCTTCGAGGCCGGCTACGGTCACACCATCGGCAACTCCCTCCGTCGCGTTCTCCTCAGCTCCATCGAGGGCGCGGCCATCTCGTCGATCAAGATCGACGGCGTGAACCACGAGTTCCAGAGCATCGACAACGTCGTCGAGGACGTCACCGACATCGTCCTCAATCTCAAGAAGGTGCTGCTCATCTCCGCCAAGCGCGAGCCCGTCTCGCTCCTGATCAAGGCGTCCAAGAGCGGCAAGGTCACCGCGGGCGACATCCAGGCCGACGCCAACATCACGGTCGTCAATCCCGACCAGCTCATCTGCACCCTCGACAGCAAGCGCACGTTCGAGGCCGAGATCGAGATCAAGACCGGCCGCGGCTACTGCCCGGGCGTGGACAACAAGAAGGAGGAGCAGGCCATCGGCGTGATTCCGATCGACTCGCTTTTCTCCCCGGTCCGCCTGGTCAAGTACACCGTCGAGAACACCCGCGTCGGCCAGATCACCGATTACGACAAGCTCATCCTCGAGATCTGGACGGATGGCCGCATCACGCCGGACGACGCCCTCAAGCAGTCCGCGTCCATCCTCAAGCATCACCTCGATGTCTTCGATCGCGTCTCCGAGGAGGCCTTCGAGTTCGAAAGCCAGCAGAGCGAGGTCAGCGAGGAGCAGAACAAGCTCCGCAAGCTCCTCAACATGTCGGTCAACGAGATCGAGCTCTCGGTCCGCGCCGCGAACTGCCTCAACAACGCCAACATCACCACCGTCGGCGAGCTGGCGATGAAGACCGAGCAGGAGATGCTCAAGTACCGCAACTTCGGCAAGAAGTCCCTCAACGAGATCAAGGAGAAGCTCGAGGCCCTCGGCCTCTCCCTCGGCATGAAGTTCGACGAGCGCCTCCTCGACACGAAGAAGGAAGCCTAAATCGATTGCGGATTTTGGAGTGCGGATTGCGGAATGGTTCCGCGTCCACGCTCCTGCAGTCCGCAACCCGCAATCCGCATTTCGCAATCAATTTGGCTCTCGCGCCGTCCGCTGCCGCCCAACGCTGCGACCGGATTGCCGATCGGGAGCCGCCTAAAAACACCACACCATGCGTCACAATAAACACCACGCTTCCCTGGGCGTGACCGTCGAACACCGCCGGGCGATGATGTCCAATCTCGCCGCCGCGCTCATCACCCACGGTCGCATCCAGACCACCTTGACCAAGGCGAAGGCCCTGCGTCCCTTCATCGAGAAGGTCATCACCAAGGCCAAGCACGCCGCGGCCAAGACCGACAAGAAGGACGCGCTGCACCTCCGCCGCCTCGCCCTCAGCGACGTGCGCGACGAGGACGCGGTCACGCTGCTCTTCAACGAGAAGTACAAGGAGTTCGCCAACCGCAACGGCGGCTACACCCGCATCTACAAGCTCGGCGCCCGCACGAGCGATGCCGCGGAAGTCGCGCTCATCGAGTTCGTGAAGGCCGACGACGTCGGCTACAAGAAGTCGAAGGGCCGCAAGTCCGCCAAGGCGAAGAAGACCAAGGGTGGGAAGACCGGTGGAACGGAGTCCGCGGAGGTCGCGCCCGCGCCCGAAGCGGCGCCCGCGGCCAAGTCCTGACCTCCCGCCTTCTTCGATTCATTTGCGACGCGCCGAGGCGATCTCGGCGCGTTTTTTATTTGGCTCACTCAGGTACAGGGGACCAGGGTTGGCCGCCGACGCTGGCCGGAAGACGGGCGTGGCAGGTTGCTTTCGGTCAGGGAGGAACGCCCCGGTCCTTGGGACACGGGATGGAGATGAGCATCATGGCCGGCTGCCAGCATGCGCGCTTCGATGAGTGGGGCACACGTCTGGACCAGCGGCTCGCGGAGCATCGTACGATGATTTCCCATGACCTCGGTGACGCTGAGGCCGCCGCACCACTTGCGCCAGGCCAGCCGGGGATCGCGCTCCGGCGCCAGGCGGGCGGGGGAATCCTGGCATAGGAACAAATCGACCGGCCTATCGTAGAACCGGGGGGTGAAATCATGGAAAATCCGCTCGGTGGAGAGGCCGATGCAGGCGAGGCGGATGTTGTCGAGAATGCGGCCGAGGCCCTTGGCCAGGGTCTGGAGCGGCGCAGTCGCCCAGCCTTTGCGCAGTTGGAGCAGACCGTATCGCAGGCCACAGAAACGGACTGGCGGCGGCGGGCCGATCGCCGCGGGGGCCGAAGGCTCGAGCATGCAGAAATAGCCGATTTCCTCATTCCGTTCGCGCAGTTGCAGGGCCAGCTCGAAGGCCAGGACCGCGGCGAAGCAGTAACCGCCGAAATGGTAGGGCCCGTGCGGTTGGATCGCCTGAATCTCATCGAGGATGGCCGCGGCGAGCGCGCGAAAATCCCGCTCCGGCAGTTCGAGCCGGATTTCCGAACCGACGAGGATGGCGTAGAAGGGCTGGTCGGACGAAAAATGCCGGCTCATGTCCAGGTATTGCCCGAGGAAGAAAAAGGGCGGCCGCGTTCCACGGGTGCAAACCGGCACCAGCCAGCGGGGTCGTCCGTTCTGCCGTCCCGCCGGTGAGGCCTTGTCCCGGCCGTCGCGCTCGCTTGCGGCCAGGGCGCGGACCAGATTGCGGACGGTGGGTCGCGATTCGAAGATCAGGCCGGGACGGAGCTCGTGGCCCCGCCGCGCCTTGATCAGCTGGATCAGCCGGAAGGCGAGCAGGCTGTCGCCGCCACACTCGAAGAAGGAGCGGTCCGGCGAGTCGGGCGTCACGGGAAGGACCTCCTGCCAGAGAGCAACCATCTCCCGCTCGGGATCGGTCCAGGCCACGGTCGTCTGCTCCGTCGGATGAAACGCCGGGAGAGCCGAGCGATCGATTTTTCCGTTCGAGCTAACAGGCAATTGCGCCAATTTTATCAGCATCGCCGGAACCATGTAGGAAGGCAGTATCGCGCCGAGGTGCTCTCGGAGGGCATCGGCGTCGAACAGCGATTCCTCGGTCGGGACGACATACCCCGCCAGGCATTCTGAACCCGCCGCCGAGGTCAGCTTTGCCACGACACACTGGCGAATCCACGGCAAGCGGGAGATCGCCTGCTCGATTTCGCCAAGCTCGATGCGGTAACCGCCCAGCTTCACCTGATGGTCCTTTCGTCCGAGGAACTGGATTTCGTTGGACGGGAGAAATCGTCCGCGGTCTCCGGTGCGGTACAACCGTACTTTCCAGCGCGGATGGACGGGGAAGGAATGTGCCGTGCGTTCCGGCTCATTCCAGTAGCCCATGGCCACCCCGATTCCGCCGATATAAAGATCGCCGGTGACCAGCGTTGGGCACGGCCGCAATTGCTGATCCAGGACGTAAAAGTGCTGGTTCGCCATCGGTCGGCCGTAGGGTATGCTTGGCCAGGTGGGATCCACGCCGTGGATCGGGCGCGCAATCGACCAGATGGACGCCTCCGTAGCCCCACCCAGGCTCCAGATTTCAGCCGCAGGAATGATCTGTCGGATCCGGGCCGGCAGGCTGGTCGGGATCCAGTCGCCGCTCATCATCACAAGGCGCAGCGAGGAAAGCAGCGGGCGGTCGCATTCAGCGTTTTCGATCAGCATCTCCACGATCTGGGGGACGCTGTTCCAGATGGTCACGCCGTGCTCATCCACAAGCTGCCGCCAAGTCTCGGGGGAACGGGTTTCCCCTGCCGGGCAAAGCACCACGGCGCCCCCCGTCGAGAGCGGGCCGAAGATATCGTAAACGGAGAGGTCGAAGGTCGCGGCCGAAATGCCGAAAAGGCGGTCGGAGGCGCCCAGGCCGAAGCGCGCGTTGCAATCGGAAATCGTGTTCACGGCGCCGCGGTGGTCGATCACCACGCCCTTGGGGGTGCCCGTCGAGCCACTGGTGAAGATGATGTAGGCGATCGCCGTGCTGTCGGTATTGAAGGCGGGCCGGCTCGGGCTGCAGGCGGCGATCGCCGCACGGTCGCGATCGAGCAGCACGTCGGGGAATCGTGGGCCGGACTCCATGCGATGGGTGGCGAGGGTCACGACGGCTTTCGGCTGGGTGCTTTCCACGATTTGACGGAAGCGCGCCTCCGGCCACGTCGGATCCACCGGCACGTAGCCGCAGCCCGCCTTCAGGGCGGCGAGGATGGCGACCACGAGCCCGCTCGCCGATCCCAGGCGGATGACGACCAGGCCGCCCGGCCGGACGCCGAGCGAGATGAGATAATTGGCCAGTCGATTGGCGGCACGGTCGAGTTCCCCATAGGTAAGCGTTTCGTCGGACGCGATTACCGCCGCCCGGCTCGCGCACCTCGCCGCCTGGGTCTCGAAGGCTTGGTGCAGGCAGGTGTTTTCCGGATAGGGCGCGGCCGTCGCATTGTAGACCTCGACGTGGCGGAACCTCTCCTCCGGCGTGATTAATTCCAACTCGCCCAAAGTGGTCTTCTCGGGCGCGCGGGCGAGTTCCAGCAGGATGTGGCCAAACTGCCGAAGAACGCGGTCGGCGGCGTCGCTTTCCATGGTCCTCCCATCCGCCATCAGCTTGGCGGTCAAGGTGCGCCTGCCGGTCACGCTCAGGACCACGGGCATCGATGGCCAGGCCTCGATCGAAAAGACGTGCCCATCTCCCAGGATCGCGGCGGCGCGTTCCCACGCCCGCTCGTGGTCGAACATCAGCAGGCTGCGACAGAGCGGTTCTCCCGGCGGGAGGCCGACAGCCCGTTGGATTTCCCCCAGGGCCGCAAACTCGTCGGGGCGCGCGGCCAGTTGCTGGGCGCGGAGTTTGGCGAGAAAATCGGCGATCGTCTCCTCCGGCTTGATCGCAGCCCGCACCGGCACCGTGTTCATCAACATCCCCGCCACCTCGACGGGGGCGCTCCCAGGAGGATGCCGGCAGGCGCGCACCGTGGCGAACACGACGTCGCTGCGACCGGATTGGCTCGCCAGCACCAGCGCCCAGGCGGCCTGGCAAAAACCGTTGAGTGTGACACCCAGCCGTGCGCCCGCCGCGTGGACGGGACCGAGGGCCGCCTCGTCCAGGAACATTTCCTGTGCCACGCGTCTCCGGCCACCCGCCGCCGGATCGCGGGGAAAATCCGTGGCGGCGGAAAAATCCCGCAACCGCGCGGCCCATCTCCCCGCCGCCTCGGCTTGGTTGATGGACAGGCGTTGGTCGAGATAGTCGGCATAGGGCGTCCCATTCCTCTCCGGCGGCGACGCGGTTTTGCCGGCCGACTGCAGCTCGGTCGCGATTTCCGCCAGGATGAGGCTGACCGACCGTCCGTCGAGCAACGCATGGGGAAAAGTCCAGATCAACGCGGCCGCTCCGGCTCCGAACTGCAGGAGGCTGAGCCGCCAGCCTGGAGCGGCGGCGAGGTCCAGCGGGATTGCGCGATCCTCTTCCAGGAAATGGGCGATCGCCTGCTGCTGCTGCCGGGTTCCGGTGGCGGGCATCTCGATTTCGCGGATCGAGACCGGGATTTCCGGATGGATTTCCTGGAAGGGTTCTTCCCCTCCCTGCAGCACGAATGTCGTCCGCAAGGCTTCGTGCCGACGGGCTGCGGCGCTGAAGGCGGCCTCAAGGGCGGGGGCGGGGAACGCCCGCGTCATGTGCCAGATCAGTTGTTCCGTTTCAAGACCGCTGGAGTCGGCGAGATGAAGCGCCAAGGCCATCGCCTGTTGCAGTGGCAGCAGCGGACGGTGAAGCGTGGAAATGACGTCGCTGGTATTCATGGCCGCTCGGCTGACGGGATCAGCTGGGGAGCTGGTTCGGCCACGAATCGATGGCGGAGCCCGCAAGAGTTGGCGGCGATGATGGCAGCGCCTCCTGCGAGGCGGGTAAACGACAGCGGACGATCACGCGTTCGAGCCCGTCTCCCCGCCAGGCTCCGTTCGCCAAGGGGACGGCGGCCGCGCGGGCGTCAAGGTGTTCTGCGAATGGAAGCAGGTTGGCGGACGGAACGGATCGCTCGCTGGATGCCTGGATTTGCATACGGTCTGGAGGGAGAGGCCAGACCGTCCGCGGGAAAATTGGAGCCGGAAAATCGAGCTCCAATCACATGCCGGGGCAAAAAGACCGGGAATTGCCGGACACGGACGTTCGGACTTCCCCGCCTCCCGTCATTTCGGGCTTTTCGCGGAAACCACCTTGATGACGTGATAGGAGGCGGGCGTCGTGCCGATGTTCTTCAGGGTCCGTTTGTCGTTGGGCGCACAATAAAAGAACGAACCTTCCTTGAGCCGCGCGGTGACGCCGTTGACGGTCACTTCCAGGATACCGGCCTTGACGATGAAGAGTTCGTCACCCGAATCGATCATCTCGGCCTGGGTGCTCTGCCCCACGGTAAGCGTGGTGATATGACTGCCGAGCATCAGGAAGGTCAGGGTAGGGGAATTGACCACGCTGACCCGGGAACCAGTGGGTGTCGGCGTCGCCGGCAGGCGGTTGCAATCGATGATGGAGGAGGGGAGTTTGCCAGGCACGGCCTGTTCCGCGGCCGGCTTGTTGACCGCCGTGTGCACGAGGTCCGTGTAGAAATTCATCACGTAGTAGGTGGCGGGCTTTTCGGCGTCGGCGTTCTTGATGTTGTGCACGTCGTGCGAGGCATAGAAGATCAGGGCCCCGGGTCCGGCGCGCTGCAGCTGGCCATTGATCGACACTTCCACGGTGCCCTCCTTGACGAGCAGCATTTCCTCCCAGGCGTGGTGATGCACCGGGTGCGAGGTCATGCCGCCATTCAGCGTCGTGATGTGCATCTCGAATTTCTCGAGCGTCGGGGTGGGATTGTCGAAGACCGCCCGGGAAAAGCCCGAGGCTGTCGTCCGAACGGGGATCGAATCCCAATCGACGAAAATCGTGCCGAGCGGAGTCTTCTGCGAAGGCGGCGCATAGGTGGATTCGGTCGGCTGGGTGGGGCCCGTCGGAGTTGCGGATGCCGCCCAGGCCGCCGTGGCGGTGAACAGCACCAGCACGAGAGAGCATTGGCGAAGGAGTGAGTTCATGGGGTAGGGTTCGGATTCTGCCTGGCGCACCGCGCCGGCTGACCAATAGAAAGGCCCTCCGCGTCCAAAGGTAAACGTCGGAATCCTGTTTCCCTTGTAGGGGCGTCCCTTGCGGACGCCCGGATTCGATCACCGGGCCGGGCGTCC
>DASZQN010000043.1:0-6413 GCA_035549635.1 Opitutaceae bacterium | reverse complement strand
GATCGCAAACCTGGGCGCCCGCAAGGGACGCCCCTGCATCGATCGCGCCGGGGACGTCGCTGCGAATAACCGGTTGCGTCGCGGGAGCCGCGGCGTAAATCAGGGGTCGAGATCGGCCGTCTCTTTTCGGAGCCGGCTGCGTCATGTCACAGTGGTAAAAATGCGACTACCCCCGGCATTTATCCTCTCCTTCCCCGTCCTCGCCGCGCTGGCCCTGCCTGCGCTCGGAGCCGATGCTTCCTCGACGCAGCTCGAGGGCCGGTTTCACGACAAGGTCCATCCCTTCCTGCAGACCTACTGTTTCGGCTGTCACGGCGGCGGGGACAAGACCGAGGCGGACCTCGATCTCACGAGCTACTCCTCGATGGAGGCCGTGCTGAAGGACGGCTATCGCTGGGGCCTGGTCATGGACCGGCTCGAGGCCGAAGAGATGCCGCCGGACAAGGCGAAGCTCCACCCGTCGGCGGATGTCCGCCGCGAGGCGGTCGGCTGGTTCCAGGCCCTCCGGGACTACGAGACGCAGCACAACGCCGGCGACCCGGGCCGCGTGCTCGCGCGGCGGCTGAGCAACGTCGAGTACGATTACACCATCCGCGACCTCACCGGCGTCGACCTGCGGCCGACGAAGGAATTCCCGGTGGACCCGTCGAACATGGCCGGCTTCGACAACTCCGGCGAGTCGCTCACGATGTCGCCGACGCTGCTGAACAAGTACCTGCAGGCCGCGCGCGATGTCGCCAGCCACATGTACCTGAAGGAGCAGGGCTTCGCCTTCGCCTCGCGGCCGATGCTGGTCGAGACCGACCGCGACCAGTTCTGCGTGCAGCAGATCATCGATTACTACCACGCGCAGGACATCGACTACGCCGACTATTTCCAGGCGGCCTGGCGCTTCCGCAATCGCGCGGCCTTGGGCGAGCCCGCCCTGACGCTGGCGGATTGCGCGAAGGAGAATCACGTCAGCCCGAAATATCTCGCGACGATCTGGTCGACGCTCGAGACGCCGGCCGAGGTCGGCCCGGCGGTGAAACTGCAGACGCTGTGGAAGGCGCTGCCGGCGCCGCAGGGCAAGCAGGCCGACGCGGCGCGGGTCGGCTGCGAGGAGATGCGCGATTACGTCGTCACCTTCCGCAAGAAGACCGAGATGCGTTTCCTCAACATCAACGCCGGGACGCCCGGCACGGAGTGGCTGCCCTTCCTGGTCTGGAAGAACATCCAGTACGCGACGCACCGCCGCGACTGGGACCGGGCGCAGCTGCAGGTGAAGGACGAGCCGCCGCCGCCCAAGCCCACCGGCATCATCCGCATCGAGGGCGGCAACCAGTTCGGGCCGGGCCGGACGCCGCCGGTGGTGAACGCGCCCGGAGATCCCGACCTGGTCGTGCCCGCCGGCGAACGCGCGCGCTACGAGGCGGCGTTCACGCAGTTCTGCAGCGTCTTCCCCGACATGTTCTACAAGGAGCAGCGCGGCCGCGATTATTTCCGCACCGGCCGAGACGAGGGCCGCTACCTGAGCGCGGGCTACCACAATGTCATGGGTTATTTCCGCGACGACCAGGCGTTCACCGAGCTGCTGCTCGACGAGAAGCAGCAGGCCAAGCTGGATGAGATGTGGCGCGAGCTGGACTTCATCGCGGCGGCGAACATCCGCAGCTTCGTGCAGTTCGGCGTGAGCGGCACGCGGGGCGCGCGCGAGAGCTTCCGCGACAACGAGCCGTCGGTCCCGCTCAATGTCCATCTCAACGACGAGGAGCTCTCCTCCACGCCGATCCTCCGGAAGCTCGAGGCCGACTACCTCGCGCGCGTGACGAACGGCGACGACGTGGCGATCAACGCGATCAAGGACTATTTCGACTCGACCGACAAAGGCATCCACTGGGTGCGGGACACCCGGCTGGCCGCCCAGCCGAGCCACGTGCAGGCGCTGCTGGATTTTGCCGCCAAGGCCTACCGGCGTCCCCTCACCAAGGAGGACCGGGACGACATTCTGGACTTCTACCACACGGTGCTGGACCGCGACCACGACCACGAGGGCGCGATCCGCGAGTCGATCGTGATGGTGCTGATGGCCCCGGAGTTCACCTACCGCGTCGACCTCGGCGAGGCGGCGGCCGGGGTGCACCCGCTGTCCGACTACGATCTCGCGAGCCGCCTGAGCTATTTCCTGTGGTCCAGCATGCCGGACGAGGAACTGCTCGCGCATGCGGCCAAGGGCGACCTGCACGAGCCTGGGGTGATCAAGGCCCAGGCCCGGCGCCTGCTCCAGGACCCGCGCGCCCGCGCGCTCGCCGTCGAGTTCGGCGGCAACTGGCTCGATTTCCGCCGCTTCGAAGGCATCGGGACCGTGGACCTCGAGCGGTTCCCCGTCTTCACGCCGGAGCTGAAGGAGGCGATGTACGAGGAGCCGATCCGCCTTTTGCAGGATGTCTTCCAGGCCAATCGTCCCATTCTCGATTTGATCTACGGCCACGACACCTTCGTGAATCCGGCCCTCGCGAAGCACTACGGGATTCCCGTGACCGCCACGCGCGCGGATGAGTGGGTTCATGTGACCGACGCCGACCACTACGACCGCGGCGGCCTGCTGCCGATGGCGGTCTTCCTGACCAAGAACGCCCCCGGCCAGCGCACCAGCCCGGTGAAACGCGGCAACTGGGTGGTGAGGAATATCCTCGGCGAACGCATCCCGCCGCCGCCGCCGGCGGTGCCGGAGCTGCCCCACGACGAGGCCAAGCTGGATCTTCCGCTGCGCGACGTGCTCGCCCGCCACCGGGCCGATCCGAGCTGCGCGAGCTGCCATGCCCGCTTCGATGCGCTGGGGCTGGTGTTCGAGGGCTTCGGCCCGGTCGGCGACCGTCGCGACAAGGATCTGGCCGGCCGCCCGGTCGACGACCACGCGACATTCCCCGGCGGCAGCGAGGGCGCCGGCCTCGGAGGCCTGGAGCGCTACATCCACGACAAGCGCGAGAACGACTTCGTCGACAACTTCAGCGGCAAGCTGCTCGCCTATGCCCTGGGTCGCAGCCTGTTGGTCTCGGACGACGCCACCATTCACGAAATGCACCAGAAGCTGGCGGCCGACGGCTACCGTTTCGACAATCTCGTCGACAGCATCGTCACCAGCCGGCAATTCTTAACCAAGCGGGGCCGCGACGACCTCGCCGTCCGATAAATACCATGAGCCAGACCCCCGATTTCCGTCGTGATGGCAGACGCGGCCTGTCGCGCCGAACCTTTCTCCGTGGCGTCGGTGTGACGATGGCGCTGCCCTGGCTCGAGTCGCTGTCGGGCTGGCGCGTATCGAGCGCCCTGGCCGCCGAGGCGGATCCCGGCACCGCCGCCGCCGCGGCGTTCCCGCAGCGTTTCGGCGTGCTCTTCATGGGCAACGGCATCAGCCCGAACAACTGGTCGGCCCAGGGCAACGGCGCCGACATGGTGCTCAGCAAGACCCTGACGCCGCTGGAGCCGCTGAAGCACAAGGCCAATTTCATCCACGGGCTCTTCAACAAGGCCGCCACCGGCCAGGGCATCCACCCGGCGATGACCGGCCAGCTCCTCTCGGGCGTGCCGATCCAGAAGGGCGCGATCATCCACGGCGGCGTCAGCGTCGACCAGCTGATCGCGCAGCGCGTCGGCCAGGACACGCTGCAGCCCAGCATGGTGCTCGCCTGCGAGCAGCCGATGAGCGGCTACCACGAGTCGAATTTCTCCAACGCCTACAGCTCGCACATTTCCTGGGCCAATGCGGATTCGCCGGTGCCGAACGAGATGTATCCCTCGCTGGCCTTCGACAGCCTGTTCGAGAACGGCGGCAGCCTGCGCAACATCAGCGTGCTCGACCGCGTCAAGGACCACGCCGACAAGCTCAGCCGGAAGATCAGCTCGTCCGACAAGGCGAAGCTGGACGAGTACCTCGGCAGCGTGCGCGACGTCGAGAAGAGCATCGAGCGGATGCGCGCCGACAAGGACAAGGCCGAGGACCGCGCGAAGGGAAAGAGCCAGCCGCTGATCACGATGAAGCGCCCGGACAACGGCCTGCCGGAGGATCTCCGGGAGCACACCCGCCTGATGTGCGACATCATCGCCCTCGGTTTCCAGACGGACAAGACCCGCGTCGCCTCGCTGCTGCTGGCGCGCGACCTTTCCGCGCTCTACTATCCTTTTCTCGGCCTGAAGGAGGCGCACCACGGCCTCTCCCACAACGCGACCTCCGACGCCTACGAGAGCATCTCGCGCTTCCACGTCAGCCAGCTCGCCTACCTCGCGCAGCGTCTCGACGCGATGCCCGAGGGCGACGGCAGCGTCCTCGACAACACCTGCCTGATGTTCATCTCGAACATGTGGACCGGCACCGGCCACGACAACCGGAAGGTTCCTGTCATCACCGTCGGCAGCCTCGGCGGCACGCTGAAGACGGGCCGCTCGCTCAACTACCTCGAGGCCGGCGACGAGAACCGCAAGCTGTGCAGCCTCTATCTCGGCCTCACGGACCGGATGGGGCTCGGCCTGAAACATTTCGGCGACGCCGACACGCGACTGGCCGAGCTGTGAGCTCGGCCAAGCGTGAAGGTGTGAGGCTTGAGGCCTGAGGTGTGAGGCCGGAAGGCCGACTCCTCTCTTCGGCTTGCCTCATGCCTCAGACCGCACGCCTCATACCTCCGCGGCAGCGCGTCAGCGCGCCGCCGTGAGCCTGAAGCCGGTAATTTTCAGCACGTACGCGAAATCGCACGGGCGCTCGGTCGGGAATTTCACGTGGACGCCGGTGGCGTCCTGGGTGAACGCGAGCGGCCCGTCGTGCCCCAGCAGGTCGACGCGCTGGATCCGTCCGGGAGGAAGCTGGGCCGAGCCCGTGGCCAGCGACGTGATCAGGACTTCGGGCGCGTTTCCGCCGGCGGCGCCAGCCTCCGGCCAGTCCATCGCGATCGCGTACAGCGCGTCGCCCTGGGTCGTGAAGCGGATTTCCCGGGCCGAGTAGGCTTCGTGCGGAGGATCGTCGGGGCCGGGCGGAGGCGTGGTGTCGGCCGGGGCGTCGTAGTAGGGCCCCTCGCCATAGCGTACCCAGGGACGACTGCCGTAGATGGCTTCGCCGTTCACCGCGAGCCAGCGGCCCATCGCGAGCAGGCGCTCCTGCTGCTCGTCGGGAATGGTGCCATCCGCCTTGGGCGACAGATTGAGCAGGTAATTCCCGTTCATGCTGACGCAGTCCACCAGCCGCCGGATGAGCAGGGCGGCGGGCTTGTTGGTCATCTCCGCGACGTAGCCGTACTTGCTCCCCATCGGGTCATCCACCTGCCAGGCGAAATCCTTCAGCCCGCGCGGCAGGATGCGGCCCTGGCGCTCGTAATCCATCACCATGCCCGCGAGGAACGAGGCGCCCTTCGCGCTGATCGCGACGGGCTTCCCCCAGGCGAGCGCGCGATTGTAGTAGTAGGCGGCGACGGCGAGTTTCTGGCCATCCCAGCTGCGGTCGCCACCATTCATGTCGAACCACAGCATGTCCGGCTCGTACTGGTCGATGAGCTCGAGGTTCTTCGCCACCCACTTTTCCAGGAAGCGTTTCCGCGCGGCATCGCTGCGGTCGGCAACGCTGTAGAACTCGGCCCAGGCCGGATCGTACTGGTCGCTCCCCGGCATCGCCGGGATGAAGTTGAAGTGATTGTTGCTGTGGTTCGAGACGCCGAACTTCAGGCCCTGCCGGCGCACGGCCGCGGCGAGGTCGCCGATGAGGTCCCGCTTCGGCCCCATGTTCTTCGCGTTGTAGCGGTTGGTCGCGCTGTCCCAGAGCGAGAACCCGTCGTGATGTTCGCCCGAAGGAATGACGTACCGCGCGCCGGCCTTCCGGAAGAGTTCGGCCCAGGCGTCGGGATCCCACTTCGCCGCCGTGAACATCGGGATGAAATCCTTGTAGCCGAACCTGGACGGCGGGCCCCAGTGCTCGGTGTGCCATTGCACGAACGCCGGGTTGCCGCCGTACATGTACCGCACGTACCACTCGCTGCCGTGCGCGGGGACGGAGTAGATACCCCAGTGGAGGAAGATGCCGAACTTCGCGTCGCGGAACCAGTCGGGCGTCCGGTAGTTCGCCCGGACCGAATCCCAGGTCATTCGCACCGGGCCAGCCGGCATCGCGCGCGCGGTGGCGGCGACCCCGGCCTGCAGGAACTCGGACGTCGCCAGCCGCTGCGAGCTCGAATCGATCTCCGTCGCGGCGTCAGCTGCCCGCAGCGCCGAAAAAGAGACGCCTGCGAGGAGGGCAAGGAACCACGCGGCGGCGCAGCGGACGGGCGGGGGATGGGCCATGAATCATTCTGTGCGCGCCGCAGGCGGACGGATAAATTCAATTCTTGTCCTCACAATTGGTGACGTCGACCCGCACCCTTCGAGGTGCGGGCCAGGCCGCGGGTGGTGTCACG
>DASZQN010000042.1:0-168426 GCA_035549635.1 Opitutaceae bacterium | reverse complement strand
CGTGACACCCATCCCGGACCGGATTCCTTTCCGTTCTGTTACGCAAAGCTGCCGCGGCCGCCGACGTCCGCGTTTGCACCGCCGGGGAAAAGCGGCTTACCTCGCCGGATGATTTCGTTCCGCCGTGCGCCGCGCGTCGCGTCCTTCCTCGCGCTGCTGGTTTCCAGCCTGACGCCGGCCGCCCACGGCGCCGCGCTCGGGCCGCTGGCGCCGCCGCCGCACGTGCAGGCCACGCTCGTCGCGGCCGACGCTTCGATCCAGCCCGGGCAGCCGTTCACGGTCGCGCTGCATCTGGTCCACGAGGCCCGCTGGCACACGTACTGGTCGAATCCCGGCACCGGCCTCGCCACCAAGCTGACCTGGACGCTGCCCCCGGGTTTCACCGCCGGCGAGATCCAGTGGCCCGCCCCGTCCCTGATCCGCGATCACACCGGCAACGTCTCCGGCAACGGCTACGAGGGCGACCTGCTTCTTCCGGTGACGCTCACGGCCCCGGCCGATCTCAAGGCCGGCGATTCCGTCGAGCTCAAGGTCCGCGCCGAGTGGCTGATGTGCGAGGACGTCTGCATTCCCGGCAGCGCCGATTTGCGCCTCAGCCTGCCCGTCTCGGCCGACGCGCCGAAACCCGACGCGGCCTGGGGCGGAAAAATCCGCGCCGTCCTCGCGGGCCTGCCGCAGGCCGATCCCGCCTGGACGGTTGCCGCGACCCGCGACGCAAAGAACGTCACGCTGACCGTGACGCCGGCCAGCCCGGCCGCCGCGAAGCCCGCGGACCTGCACTTCTTCCCCTCCGACGGCGTGATCGCGTTCGAGCAGCCGCAATCCGTGCGTCCGGCGGGCGCGGGCTTCACGCTCACGCTTCCCCTCGAGGAAGACGGACCCAAGAATCCCGCGCGCCTCCTGGGCGTGCTCACCTCCTCCGCCGGCTGGCGGCCCGATGGTTCGCTGCGCGGCCTGCGGGTGAACGCGCCCCTCACCTTCGCCGCGGCCACCGCCTCCGCGAACTCGGTCGCCGGGCTCCTGCCGCTGGCCTTCCTCGGCGGCCTGATCCTCAACCTCATGCCGTGCGTGTTCCCCGTGCTCGGCATCAAGATCCTCGGCTTCACGCACCAGGCCGGCAACGAGCGCGGCAAGGTCGTCGCGCACGGCCTGGTGTTCACGGCCGGCGTCCTGCTCTCGTTCTGGGCCCTCGCCGGCGCGCTTGCCGCGCTGCGCGCGGGCGGGGCCGAACTCGGCTGGGGCTTCCAGCTGCAGTCGCCCGCGTTCGTGTTCAGCCTCGCCGCCGTCATGCTCCTTGTCGGGCTGAACCTGAGCGGGGTCTTCGAGTTCGGCCTCGGCGCCACCGGCCTCGGCGGCGCGCTGCAGATGCAGTCGGGCCTGGCCGGATCGTTCTTCACCGGCGTGCTCGCGACCGTCGTCGCCACCCCGTGCTCGGCGCCGATCCTGGCGCCGGCCCTCGGCGCCGCGCTCACGCTGCCGACCGCCGCGTCCTTCGTCGTCTTCACCGTCATCGCACTCGGGCTGTCGACGCCCTACCTGCTGCTCTCGATCTTTCCCGGCGCCGTGAAGGTGCTGCCGCGGCCCGGCGCTTGGATGGAGACGTTCAAGCAGTTCATGGCGTTCCCGCTCTACGCCACGGTGGCCTATCTCGCGTGGGTGCTCGCGGGCCAGACGGGCGAAGGCGGCTCGCTCATGGCGCTCTTCGGGCTCGTGCTCGTGGCGATGGGCGCGTGGTTCTACGGGCGCTGGAACGCCCCCGGCGCCTCCCCCGGCCGCGCGCGGTTCGGGCTGGCCGCCGGCCTGGTCCTGTTCGCCGCCGGCGCCGCCGTGGGCTGGCCGCGGCCCGATCAGGTCACCTGGGAAAAATGGAGTCCCGAGACCGTGGCCCGCCTCCGCGCCGAGGGGCGGATCGTCTACGTCGATTTCACCGCGCGGTGGTGCGCGACCTGCCAGGCCAACAAGAAGCTCGTCTTCGGCTCGAAGGAAATCCTGCAGCTCATCGCCGACAAGAAGATCGCCACGCTCAAGGGCGACTGGACCAACCAGGATCCGCAGATCACCGCGGAACTCGCGAAGTACCAGCGCTCGGCGGTCCCCTTCGACCAGATCTGGCTGCCCGGACACGACGAGCCCGTCCTCCTGCCGGAGATTCTGACTCCCGGAACGGTCCTCTCCGCCTTGAAGAACGGCTAGCGCCCGGGCCGACGCGGCAGGCGCATCGCCCCGCTTCAATCGCCGAGATGGGCGAACCAGGCCTCATCCTGGCCCGCCGGGTTGATGCCGTTGCCCGCCAGGCTCCGGCCGTCGGCGGAAATCATGCCGGACACCAGCGTCCAGCCGTCCAGTTTCAAACCGTAGTCTTCGACGAGCACGTCGCGCACCGAACGGATGCCGTCGCGCTCAGTCCACAGGAACATCTGGACGACGCCGTCGATCGAGTCGCTGTGGCCGACCACCTTGCTGCCGTCGGCCGACACTCCCGTCGCCAGGCTGAGATCGCCGCCTCCCGGAAGGAAGCCCAGGTCCTCCATGCCTCCTTCGAGGGTCCAGCGAAAGGCCTGCCGGACCGTGGTGGAACCGCTCAACCGGCCCTCCCCGACGATGGTGATGCCGTCGGCGGAGACCGCATGGGCCTCGCCGTAGCCTTGGCCCGGCGGAAACGGCAGCGCGACCATTCCGGTGCGCGCCGTCCACCGGAAAACCTGCCCGGTCTGCTGCGGCGTGAGCTGATCGAAGAAGGCGGTGCCGACAATGACGTTGCCGTCCGCCGAAATGAAAACTTCGTCGTTTTCGTTCGAACCCGGCAGGAAGCCGATCCCCCTCATGCCTTCCTCCTGCGTCCAGCGGAAGGCTTCGATCGTGCCGGCCCGGCCGCTTTGGCCGACAATGATCCTTCCGTCGGCGGAGATCCCGGTGGCGATGCTGTAGATCTCCCCTGCAACCACCCCGAGACTCTGCGAGCCGCCGGCCCTCGTCCAGCAGAAGGCCACCGAGTCCGCGATTCCCGTCAGCACCGCGCCGTCGTCCGAGAGCGCCAGTATCGAGTTGCCGGTCGCCGTGCCGGGCGGAAGCGGGATCGCCACGATGCCTTCTTCCCTGGTCCAGCGAAACGCCTGTTCGGAATAGCCTCGGCCCTGGCGGGTCTCGGACGTTCCCGTGATAACGGAACCCGTCGGCGAAATCCGGTCCGCGAGAGTCACCGCCGCGCCTGGCAGCTGACCGAGATCCGTCGCGCCATCCTGCGGGCTCCAGCGGAACGATCGCTGCGCGGTGAACATCGACGTGTGGTCGAGACTGATGCCAACCACCAGGGGACGGCCCGCGGCGAGGGCGACGGCCCGGGTGCCGTCGCCGCCGAGTGGATTGCCGAGGCCGGTGAAAGACGGTTTGGCGGATAGGCGGCCGGCCGTCGCGCAAAGGAAGAAAAAGGATCCAAGCAACAGGGCGGAGCGGGCCGCTCGGGAATCAACCGGTCGGAAAGCAAGGGGGAGGTTCATGGTGGGAGGCGCGCCAATCACTTCGGGCCGGGGGACGGGCGGCGCAGGCCGGGGGGCCGCGAAGAATCGGACGCGCAGCCGACCTCCTGGACCCTGCGCTGTTCCGCGTGCGGACACACCCTATCCTCCGGCACGCACAATCCCCGGCTGGAGCCATCTCCTTCCTCCCGGTCCGGCCAAAGGAACCGATCCGCGCCACCGGCGGCTTGGCACGGCCTTTGCAACGCTGCGAACATGCCTTCTCCTGGCGAAGAACCGGCCCGCCCCGCGGCGTCGGATCACGGCGCGTGGCCGTCCTCGGTCGAGCGCTTCGCCAGCATCGTGGAAAACGCCGTCGAGGGCATTTTCCAGTCCACGCCCGACGGCCATTATCTCCTCGTGAACCCGGCGCTGGCCAAGCTTTACGGCTACGACTCGCCGGCGGAACTGATGGCCAACGTGCAGGACATTTCGCGCACGATCTACGTCGACGCCGGCGTGCGCGACGAGTTCAAGCGCCTCATGGCCGAGAAGGGCGAGGTCCGCGGGCTCGAGTACCGCGTGCGCCGCAAGGACGGCGGCATCATCTGGATTTCCGAACACGCCCGCGCCGTGCGCGGCGAAGACGGCGGTGTGCGGTACTACGAGGGTTTCATCCAGGACGTGACCCGCCGCCGGCTCGCGGAGGAGGAGCTCCGCAGCGCGAAGGAGGCGGCCGAGGCCGCGAGCCGCGCGAAGAGCCAGTTCCTCGCGGTCATGAGCCACGAGATCCGCACGCCGATGAACGGCGTCATCGGCATGGCGTCGCTCCTGCTCGACTCGCCGCTCACGCCGGAACAGCACGATTACGTCGAGACGATCCGCCACAGCGGCGACACGCTGCTGACGCTGATCAACGACATCCTCGACTTCTCCAAGATCGAGTCGGGCCGGCTGGAGCTGGAGCACGAGGAATTCTCCCTGCGCGAGTGCCTCGAGGGCGCGCTGGACCTCCTCGCCCCGCGCGCCGCGGAGAAGCAGATCGACCTGCTCTATGAGATCAGCGAGAGCGCCCCGGCCATGGTGCGGGGCGACACGACGCGGCTGCGGCAGATCCTCGTCAACCTGCTGAGCAACGCGCTGAAGTTCACCGAGCACGGCGAGGTCGTGCTCACCCTCCGCGCGGAGCCGGTCCCGGCGGCGCCCGGCGGCGGGGAGCGCATCCGGCTGCACATCGCCGTCCGCGACACGGGCATTGGCATCCCTGCCGAGGCGATGGGGCGCCTCTTCCAGTCGTTTTCCCAGGTGGACGCCTCGACCACCCGCCGGTACGGCGGCACCGGCCTGGGGCTGGTGATCAGCCAGCGGCTCGCCGAGCAGATGGGCGGCGGCATGAGCGTCGAAAGCGAACCCGGGCGGGGCTCCACCTTCCGCTTCAACGTCGTGGTCGAGGCGACGCCGAACAAGCCCGTGCCCTACCATGTCTCGCCGCGCGCCGTGCTCGGCGGAAAGCACCTGCTGCTGGTGGACGACAATCCGACCAATCTGCGCATCCTCACCAAGTTCGCGCAGAACTGGGAAATCGTTCCGCACACGGCGGCGTCCGGCGCCGAGGCGCTCGCGCTGCTGGAGGCGGGGGCGCATTTCGACTTCGCGATCCTCGACATGCAGATGCCGGCGATGGACGGCGCCATGCTCGCGCGCGAGATCCGGTTGCGCCACACCGCGGAGGAGCTTCCGCTGGTGCTATTGACGTCGCTCGGGCAGCGGGAGATCGCCGGCGACCGAAACCTGTTTGCGGCTTCCCTGATCAAGCCCGCCAAGCCCGGCCAGCTGCTCGACGCGCTCGTGCGGGTGCTGACGCACGGGCACGGGACGATGAACCGCGCCCGCCATTCCACGCCGCCGATGAAGGACCAGACGATCCATCGCGAGCGCGTGCTGCTGGCGGAGGACAATTCCGTCAACCAGAAGGTCGCGCTGCGCATGCTCGAGCGGCTGAACTACCGCGCCGACCTCGCCGCCAACGGCCGCGAGGTGCTGGAGGCGGTCGCGCGGCAGTCCTACGACATCATCATCATGGACGTCCACATGCCGGAGATGGACGGCCTCGAGGCCACCCGCCGCCTGCGCGCCGAGCCTCCGCGCGGCCGCCGGCCCTGGATCGTCGCCCTCACCGCCAACGCCATGCAGGGCGACCGCGAGCTCTGCCTCGCCGCCGGGATGGACGACTACGTCAGCAAGCCGATCAAGACCCCCGAACTCGCCGCCGCCCTCGCGCGCGCCCGGGCCGCGCTGGCCTGAAATCCGGATTGGTTCGCATAGAGACGCAGAGGCGCGGAGAATCCTGATCTATCACGACGATCATGCCGGTCGATCTCTGCGCCTCTGTGCGAAACCCGCTGGGGCAGGCGCTCAGGATTGTTTTCTCAATTCATTCTTCCTACCTCTTGCTTCTGATTTCCGATGTGCTGCCGCTATCTCCTCCTCCAGCGTCATCTGCGCGAGGTCCTCGAGCGGCTGGGTGTCTCGGGGGCGGCTGAATTCGCCTCGCGCTACAACATCGCTCCCGGGACCGGGATCCCGGCCGTGCGGACGCGGCCGAAGCCCGCCGTGCCTTTCCATTCGGCCGATCCGGCGTGCGAGGTGGTCGCGCTCCGCTGGGGCCTGGTGCCGTCATGGGCGCGGGAGGACTCGGGTCTGAAGCTCATGAATGCCCGCGCCGAGACGCTGGCGGACAAGCCCTCCTTTCGCGACGCGTTCCGCTCCCGGCGGTGCGTGATTCCCGCGAGCGGCTTCTACGAATGGAAGGTCGCCGGCCGCCGGCGCGAGCCCTGGCTCTTCCGCCGGGCGGATGAACAGCCGTTCGGCCTCGCGGGACTCTGGGAAAGCTGGCGCGCGCCGGACGGCACGGCGCTCGAGAGCTGCGCCGTCGTCACCAGTGCGCCCAACGAGCTGATGCGCCCGATCCACCACCGCATGCCGGTGATGTTGGCGCCGGAGCAATTTGACGCGTGGCTCGATCCACGGGTCACCGCGCCGGAACAGCTCGCCCCGCTGCTCCAGCCGGCGGATCCGGCCGGAATGAGCGCCGTCGCCCTCGATTCCCGCGTCAACAGCGTCCAGTACGACGATCCCGCCTGTCTCACGCCAGCGACCGCAAACGGCCCGGAAACGGAGCCGCAGCTTTCGCTGGGGTTGTGACGAGGATCACGCTGGGGACGCGGAGAACGCCGAGAAGAATCCTCCAATCACTCTGTTCTGCGTGCTTTGCGTCCTCTGCGTGATCCGCTCCGGCAACAAGCGCCTTGTCCCTATCCAGGCCGTCTGCGATGACTCTTTCGCCGCGCGCCGCCTCCCCTTCGCTTGAACCTCCTCGACCGCTATCTCTTCAAAAGCGTGCTGTTCTCGTGCGCGACGGCGGTGGGCCTCTTCGCCTTCGTGCTCACGCTGGGCAACGTCATCCGCGACCTGCTCAGCTACATCCTTTCCGGGCGGCTTTCGCTGCCGGTCGCGGGCGAACTGATCTTTCTCACGGTGGCATCGGTCGCCACTTACGCGCTGCCGATCGGCATCCTGACCGGCGTCCTCCTCACGCTCGGCCGGCTGTCGGCGGACAGCGAGATCACCGCGATGCGCACCAGCGGGATCAGCCTGTTCCGGATCATGCGGCCGGTCTTCCTGCTCGCGGCGATCGGCATGGTCACCGCGCTCTACGTCAATTTCCAGTCGATGCCGGCCGCCAAGATCAAGTACGAGCGGGAGCTGGCGCTGGCGGTGCGCACCGATCCGCTGAGCTTCATCCAGCCCAAGACCTTCATCCGCGACTTCCGGGGCGAGGTCGTCTACGTGGGCGACATCCAGAACTCCGAGATGCGCGACATCTGGCTCTGGGAGCTGGACCAGGAGGGGCGCGCCGTGCGGCTCGTGCGCGCCCGGTCGGGGCATCTCGATTTCGACAGCGAGAACAACGAGCTGATCGTCACCCTCCAGGACGCGCAGCTGGAGATGCGCCACGAGAAAAACCCCGAGGACTTCTCGGAATGGCCGACCGTCGCCGTGGTCGGTTCCTCCCAGCCGGTGCACCTGTCGCTCGACCGGATGTTCGGCCGCACGAGCGTCCGGCAGAAGCTGCCGTGGATGACCTACGCGGAGCTGAAAGCCGAGCAGGCGCGGCTCGCCGCGGAGCCGGTGGCGCCCGCCGACGCCAGGCAGCACGAGCGCGACGAGATGAAGGTCACCCTCACGATCCAGGAGAAATTCACCACCGCGGTCGCCGTCCTGTCGTTCGCCCTGCTTGGAATTCCCCTCGGCATCAAGGTCTCGCGCCGCGAGACCTCGGCGAACCTCGGCGTCGCCGTCCTGCTCGCCCTGGGCTACTATTTCCTCACGACCGCCGTCAGCTGGATCGACCGGCACCCCGAGTACCGCCCCGACCTGCTCCTCTGGCTGCCGAACGTGATCTGCCTTTCACTGGGGATCTGGCTCTTCTCGCGCATCGAGCGACACTAGGCCGAGGATTTCGATCCCATTTCACGCAGAGGACGCAGGGAACGCGAAGAAAGGGATCCCATCCTGCAGCGATTTTTCCCGGCGTCCCCGCGTGCTCTGCGTGAACCCCTCCGAGGTCTACGCCGCCTGCGTGGCGACGACACCAGACCGGCCGTCGATTTCTCCCATCACCTGGTCGCGCACCGGGATCGCGCCGCGATCCGCCAGGAGCTGGCGCGCGAGGTCGTCCAGGCGGATGAATTCCACGCCGGCCTTCCGGCACGCGGCCAGCAGCTCGCGGAAAAGGCCGCGACGGCCCATTCCCTCGATTTCCGCGTGGATCGTGAGCACATTCGGGCGATCGGTCCGCAGGAGCGAAAGATAGTGGCCCACGATGGCGTGGTCGGGGTACTCCGGGCGTCCCATCAGCTCGTCGAAGGTCGGCAGCGTGCTCGGGATCTCGAGCGTCCGGAAAACACGGCCGCCCACGCGCGGGAAGAAGGGATCCCCGCCGCGGGTGTCGCTCGCGTAGAGCAGGCCGGCCTCGTCGTAGACCTCGCGGCTGTGCGCATTGCTCTGCCATCCTGCCGCGCCCGCGGTCTGCGCCTCACGCCCGAAGATCCGCAGGAATTCCGCCCGGGCGGCGACAAACTCCGCCCGCACTCCCGCCAGCGGCAGACGGTGGACATAATCCTGCCAGCGGTAGTGGTTGTAGCAGTGGATCCCCACCTCGAAGCCGGCATCGCGGACCGCGCGCATCACCGCGGTGTTCCGCCGCCCGATGTGCGGCGCCGGCAGCAGCGTGCCGTTCAGCAGCGTCCGCACGCCGTAAATCTGCACCACGCTGGTGCGACTGACCTTTTGGAAAAAGCCCGGCCGGAAAATCCGGGTGATCGCCCGCCCGGTCTGGTCCGGTCCGAGTGAAAAGAGGAAACAGGCCGGCGCGTCGACCTCCCGGCAGTCCGCCACCAGGTTCGGCACGCCGATCCGCGTGCCGCGGTCGGTGTCGACGTCAACCTTCAGGGCGAGGCGGATAGGCATTTCGGAAGACGGAGTACCGATGACAGAGGACAGACGATCGAAGTCAAAGAGTGGAAACCGATAAACTGCCTTTGCTGATCACGGTCGTCTGTCCTCCGCCCTCCGTAATCCGTCCTCCGATTACTCCAGCTGGTAGCCCTTGTGCGCGAGGTGGTAGTCGAGCGTGAGCTTGATCGCGCGCTTCAGGTTCACCCGCGGCGTCCAGCCGAGCTGCTTGCGGGCGTGGGCGATGGAGGGCACCCGCTTTTGGATGTCCTGGTAGTATTTCCCGAAATATTTCCCCGACGGCACGACCACGGTGCGCGCCTTCGCCGCGTGCTCGCGGTACTCGGGATATTCCCGGAAGGCCGCGATGATCAGCTTCGCGAGGTCCCCCACGCTCACGTCGTTGGCGGGATTGCCGAGGTTGAAGATCTGGCGCGAGGCGCAGCCGTTCTTGTTCTCGATGATGCGCAGCAGCGCGTCCACGCCGTCGTCGATGAAGGTGAACGAGCGGCTCTGCTTGCCGCCGTCGACGAGCTGCAGGGGCTTCTTGAAGATGACGTTCGAGATGAACTGCGTGAACAGCCGGGAGCTCCCCTCCTTCGGCTCGAACACGTCGTCCAGCTTCGGCCCGATCCAGTTGAACGGACGGAAGAGCGTGTAGTCGAGGCCGTCGCGCACGCCGTACGCGTAGATGACCCGGTCGAGCAGCTGCTTCGAGCAGGCGTAGATCCAGCGCTGGCGCTCGATCGGCCCGTAGACCAGCGCGCTCGTCGCCTCGTCGAGCTTGCCGTCCGGGCACATGCCGTAGACTTCCGAGGTCGAGGGAAACAGGACGCGCTTCTTGTACTTCGCGCACTGGCGCACGACCGCCAGGTTGGCCTCGAAATCCAGCTCGAAGACCCGCAGCGGGTCCTTCACGTACTGGATCGGATTGGCGATGGCGACGAGCGGGATGACCGCGTCGCACTTCTTCACATGGTACTCGATGTACTCGCGGTTGATCGTGATGTCGCCCTCCACGAACTTGAAGCGCGGATGCCCGAGGCTGTCGTCGAGCTTGTTGCTCCCGATGTCCATCCCGTACACCTCCCAGTCCTTCTGCTCGAGGATCGCCCGCGTGAGCGAGCTGCCGATGAAACCGTTGGCGCCGAGGATGAGAACTTTGAGAGGCATGAGCGTGCCGGAGATTCAACGTCCAACGTCCAACGTTCAACGCTCAACTTTCAACGTCCGATCGGCCGCTGCTCCTTGGTCGTCCGGGTCGAGTTGAACGTTGAACGTTGGACGTTGCCCTCAGAGTACCTGCCCCATTTCGAGCACCGGCACGGGCGCGCCGGCCCAGTTCGTTTTCGTCAGCTCGAGCGCGCCATCGCCCGTGGCCACCACCAGCGGCGCGACGGACAGGATCTCCCCCGGCCGGCCGCGGCGGCCGCGGGCCGCGGGCGAGTCCGGCTCCGCCCACCAGACCATCAGCCGCGCCGGTCCGACGTCGGTGAACGCACCGGGATAGGGATCGGTCACCGCGCGGATGAGGTTGAAGATCTGCCGGGACGGCTGGGTCCAGGCGATCCGGCCGTCCTCGGGCTTGCGGCCGCCGAAGTAGGTCGCCTGCGCCTCGTCCTGCGGCTGCTCGCGCGCCGTGCCCGCGAGGAGCGCGTCGATCTGCCGGGCCAGCACGCGGCGGGCGCAGGGCAGAACCTTGCGGAAGGCCTGCTCGGCCGTGTCGCGCGGGCCGATCTCCACGCCCTCCTGATCCACCACCGCGCCGGCGTCGGGCGCCTTCACCATCCGGTGCAGCGTCATGCCGATCCGCGGTTCGCCGTGCAGCACCGCCCAGTTGATCGGCGCCCGGCCGCGGTACTTCGGCAGCAGCGACCCGTGCATGTTCCAGGCGCCGAGCCGCGGCAGGGCCAGGATCTTCGTGCCGATCATGTGCCGGTAATAGACCGACAGGATCAGGTCGGGCCGCAGCGCGGCGATCTTCTCGCGCCACTCGGGCGTGTTGACCGATTCCGGCGTGAACACCGGCAGCCCCTTCTTCCGCGCCGCCACCGCCGGCGGCTGGAACCAGATCTTCTCGTTCGGGTTGTCCTCGTGCGTGATGAGCGCGACCACGTCGTCGCCGCGCTCCAGCAGGAGCGAGAGACACTCGTAGCCGACCTCGCTGTAGCCGAAGAAAAGGATGCGGGGTTTCATCAGGAAAGAAATTTCACGCAGAGGACGCAGAGAACGCAGGGGACGGAAGATGCGGATCCATAAATCCTCAGCGTTCCCTGCGTCCTCTGCGTGAAACTTATCTGGCCTCCAGCATCTCCTTCACGTGGTACCGCTGCCGCGCCCGGACGACGTTGTAGGTGCGGCCGACGTATTCGCCGATCAGGCCGATGCCGACCATCGCCACGCTGAGCAGGAAGAAGAGGATGCCGAAGAGCGTGAAGACGCCGTTGGTGTTGTCGTTCAGGAAAAGGCGCATGTAGGCCAGCACGAGCACCAGCACGAAGCTGCCCGCGGCGCAGAGCATCGCGAACATCGTGAAATACTGCAGCGGCGCGAGGGAGAAGCCGGTGATCAGGTCGAAGTTCAGGCGGATGAGCTGGTAGAACGAGTAGTTCGACACCCCCGCGTGGCGCTCCTCGTGGCGGACGCCGACCTCGCCCGGCCGCGTCGACAGCGTGTAGGCGAGCGCCGGGATGAAGGTGTTGATCGCGCCGCTGCGCACGATCGCGTCGATCACCGGCCGGCGGTACGCCCGCAGCATGCAGCCCTGGTCGGTCATCTCGATGCTGGTGGTCTGCTCGCGCACGAAGTTGATGAGCTTCGACGCGTAGGTGCGGAAGAACGAGTCCTGGCGATGCAGCCGGTAGCCGCCGACGTAGTCGAAGCCGGCGTCGATCTGCTCCAGCAGCCGCGGGATCTCCTCCGGCGGGTTCTGCAGGTCGGCGTCGAGCGTGACGACCACGTCCCCGCGCACCCGCTCGAACGCCGCCATGATGGCCATGTGCTGGCCGTAGTTCGCGTTGAAATCGATCACCCGCGTGACGTCCGACCGCGCCGCGTGCTGCGCCCGGAGAAGCTCGATCGAGCGGTCGTGCGAGCCGTCGTTGGTGAAGATCACCTCGTAGCGACGGCCCAGCCCGTCGAGCACCGGATAGAGCCGCGCGAACAATGTCGGGAGGTTCAGCTCCTCGTTGTAAACCGGAATCACGACGGACAACGCGACGGTGGAAGCGGGGGCGGACATGAACGAGTTGGAATCGATTTAAGAGGACGGAGGCTGGGGTGAAATCCCAAACTCCAAAAGTCCAAACGCCAAAATAATCCGCAGAAATTCGGCCGGCGGAGGAAACCGCTCTTCTTCCAATATTGGTCTTTCAAGTACCCGGGTATTCATCACGCAGCGGAATTTTTTGGCGTTTGGACTTTTGGAGTTTGGGATTTCCGCCGCCCGTTAATCTCAATTTTTCCGGTTCGCCGCGAGCACCCTCACAAGTTCATTCACCACTCGCGTCACATCGGCGGTGGTCATGGCGGGAAAGAGTGGCAGCGTCAGAATGTTCCGGCCCGCGTATTCCGCGTGCGGGAAATCCCCGCTCTTCCAGCCGAGGCGCTGGTAGAGGGCAAAGCGGTGGATTGCCGGATAGTGCACGCCGGTGCCGATGCCGGCCGCCTGCAGCTGCGCCATCACCTCCGCCCGCTTGATCGCCAGGCGCTCCTCGGGCAGCAGCACCTGGAACATGTGCCAGTTGCTCTGCGCGAAGTCGGCGACCGGCAGCCCCAGGCCCAGCGCGCGGATCGCCGGCGTTTCGAGGCGCTCGAAATAGGCCCGGGCGAGCGCGCGGCGTTTCGCCGTGAACTCCTCGAGGTGCGGCAGCTGGCCGAGGCCGACGCGCGCGGCCACGTCGGTCAGGTTGTATTTGCCGCCGGCGAACTCGACCTCCATCCCGTCGTGGCCCGAGCGCACCACGCCCTGCAGGCGGTACTGCTCGGCGAGCTTCGCCTCGCGCTCGTCGTTGAGCACGAGGCAGCCGCCCTCGATCGTCGTGATGTTCTTGTTCGCGTGGAAGCTGAACGAGACGAAATCGCCGGTCGCGCCGATGCGCCGGCCCTTCCAGGTGCTGCCGAAGGACTGCGCCGCGTCCTCCACCACGCGCAGGCGGTGCTTCTTCGCGATGGCGTAGAGCCGGTCGCGATCCACCGGCAGGCCGGAAAGGTCCACGGGAATGATGGCCCGCGTCGCCGGCGTGACCGCCTTCTCGACCCGGTCGAGGTCGAGGTTGCGCGTGACCGGATCGATATCGACGAAGACGGGCCGGGCGCCGACGGCGAGGACGACGTTGCTCGTCGCCACCCAGGACAGCGGGGTCGTGATGACCTCGTGGCCCGGGCCGATCCCGGCGATCCGGAGGGCGATCTCCATCGTGCACGTGCCGGAGTTGAAGGCGCGCACCGGCCGGCCGCCGCAGTGCGCGGACAGCTGCGCCTCGAATTCCTTCACCTTGGGTCCCGAGGTGATCCAGCCTGACCGGAGCACCTCCACCACCCCGGCGATCGTCTCGTCGTCGATCGCCGGCCGCGTGAACGGCAGGAAGGGCGCGTCCGGCTTGGGCGGAACGGGAGCGGAAGCCCGTTCGACGGGCTCAGGGCGGGTGGGCGTCATATCAGGGCTGGTTGCTCCAAAGGTAGTGAGTCGGCGTCTCCCCGAGCAAATGATAATGAAATGAGGAGTCGTCCAGCAGCGGCGCGACGGCGTCCTTGCGCGCAACCAGCCACACCCGCCGCGGCCCCGCCCACTGCCGCAGGAACTCGGCGTCGTCGATGAAGCGCGCGTTTCTTTCCGCCTCGGAAAGGAACTGCAGCTCGAGCTCGTCCTTGTAGCTCACCAGCCCGACCACCCGGCCGGTGTAATAGGTGAAGTCGTGGAAGAACGCGTGGTAGTGATAGACGACGTCCTGCGGCCCGACCCGGTCGCGCGCGATCAGCGCCAGCGTCCGCGTGCTGCGGATATTCGGGAAGGCCAGCGCCAGCACGAGGAGGAAGCCCAGCGTCGACATGAACACCGCCGTCAGGCCGTCGCGCACGCCGCGCAGCCGTGCCAGCCAGGGCGCGAGGATGCCGCCCGTCACCAGCAGCGCCGCCATCGCGTAGGCGAACGGCCGCAGCGCCTCCGCCTGCCCGGGCTCGCGGAAAGTCCCCGGTTTCAGCACCGCGACGACCAGGCCGATGGCGAGAACCCCGCAAAAAAAGGCGAACACCCCCAGTCCGCCGCGCAGCCGCGCCGCCCCGCCCTCCCGCCAGCGGCGCGCCAGCCAGGCGCCGATGATCACCGCGAGCGGCGGGAACACCGGCAGGATGTAGGGGATGAGCTTCGACTGCGACTTGGAGAAAAAGAGAAAGATGAAGCCCGCCCAGGTGACGAGGAACCAGGCGTCGGCCTTCTCCTTCCGCCGCGCCCAGCCGCCGGCGAGCGCGTCCCGCAGGGACGCCCAGAGGAAGCCTGTCCACGGGAACAGCCCCACCAGGACGATCGGGAAATAAATCCACCAGGGCAGGACGCGCCCGTGCTCCGTCGTCGTGAAGCGCTCCCAGTGCTCGTGGATGAAATAGAAATGCGCCCAGCCCTCGTTGCGTCGGGCCACGAGCAGGTGCCACGGCAGCGCGATGGCGAGGAAGAGCAGCGCGCCCGTCGGCAGATAGAAGGGACGCAGCCGGCGCCACTGATTGAAGAGCAGCAGCCAGAAGAACATCACCGCTCCGGTCACGAGGAAGCCGATCAGGCCCTTCGTCAGCGTCGCGAGGGCCGCGGCGGCATAGAGCGCGTAAAACAGCTGGCGCCGGCGCGCGCCCGGCGCCTCGCGCACGCCGAGGATGAAGCAGAAAAGCGCCGCGCTCATCAGCACGGACACCGCGAGGTCGAGCAGCACGATCCGCCCCAGGGCGAAATAGAGCAGCGAGGAGCCGAGCACCGCCGTTGCGCCCAGCCCGGCATCCCGGCCGTGGAGCCGGCGCCCCGCCGCGTACGCCAGCAGCACGCCGCCCAGTGCGAACAGCGCGATCGGCGCCCGCACGGCCCACTCCCCGGGGCCGAAGGCCTCCAGGCTCGCCGCAACGACCCAGTAGACCAGCGGCGGCTTCTCGAAGTACGGCACGCCGTCGAGCCGCGGCGTCACCCAGTCGCCGCTCGCGACCATCTCGCGGGGAATCTCCGCGTACCTCCCCTCGTCGGGATTCGCCAGCGGCGGACGCCCCAGCACGAAAAAATAGAGCGCACCGAAAATCAGCGCCAGGATCAGCAGATCGCGGCGCCAGGGGGCGTCGCTCGCGTCGGTCGGGGAAGGCGCGTTTTCCATGCGGGCGTTTCCGCGAGCCTCGGCGCCGCCGAGCCTCGGCGCAACGCCCAACATTCAACTTTCAATGTTCAACGTCCAAGGCGAAGACCGCCGGTCTCCCGTGTGATTCCGAACGTTGAAGGTTGAACGTTGGACGTTGGACGTTGAACGTTGCGCCTCCCTTCCCAATGCCGGCGGCGAAAAACTTCACCTTCATCTGCGGCCAGGACGACTACCTCGTCGGCCGGCTCGGCCAGGAGCGCTACGCTGCGCTGGCCGCGGAGGTCACCGACGAGTTTTCCCGCGAGGTCATCAGCGGCTTCGCCGGCAATGTCGCCGAGGTCGAGGCCGCCGTGAACCGTTTCCGCGAGAGCGTGCAGACCATCTCGATGTTCGGCGGGAAGCGCGCGACCTGGCTGAAGGATGTGAACTTCCTCGCCGACACCGTGACCGGACGGGCCGAGAGCACGCTGCGACTGGTCGAGGACCTGCAGCAGATCCTGGCGGGCCTCGATCCCGCCGAGACCGCGGTGCTCGTCACCGCCTCGCCGGTGGACCGGCGGCGGTCATTCCCGAAGTGGTGCGAGAAGAACGCGGACTTCGTCCTCGCGGGCGGCGACGGCGAGGATGCCGGCCAGGCGCTCGCCGGCGTGGTGCAGGCCGAGGCGAAGGCGCTCGGCGCGGCGTTCGGCCCGGGCGCGATCGAGCTGCTGCTCGCGCGCATCGGGCCCAACACCCGGCTGCTCGTCGAGGAGACGCGCAAGCTCGCCACGTATGTCGCCTCCCCCGTAGGGGCGTCCCTTGCGGACGCCCGGGCGTCGTCCAGCGACGCGCCTGCATCACGGATCGAGGAATCCCACGTCGCCGAACTCACGCCGAACGTCGCCGAGGGCGATTTCTTCGAGGCCGCCGAGGCGTTCTTCAGCGGCGACCTGACCTGGACCCTCGCCGCGCTGCACCGGCATTTCTTCGCGGGAGGCGACGCCCGCCCCGTCATCAGCGCCCTGCAGAACCGCAACCGGATCCTCCTGCAGGTGCGGACCCTCCTCGATGCCGGCGAGGCCAAGCTTGGCCCGCGCGGAATCGACGGCCTGCCGCGCGCGGCCGCCGCCTACGGCGCAAAATTCGCCGGCGCCGGCGAGAAGAGCTCGTACAATCTCTTCACGCAGAACCCCTGGTACCTCGGCAAGCTCGCCGGCAGCGCGAAGCTCCCGCCGCTGCGCCGCCTGATCGACAACCAGCAGGACTTCATCACCGCCTTCGAGGAAATCATCCGCCGCCCGGGTGAGCAGGAAGAGGTTCTGCGGGAACTCGCCGTGAGATGCCTGGCGGCGTAATGGCGGTAAGTTCCACGTTCCACGTTCCAAGGTCCAAGTTCCAAATTGGTTCCGAGCGGAATCAGTGGAGCCCGAAGGGCCGCTATTTCTTGGAACTTGGTCCTTGAAACTTGGAACTTGTCTAGACCGGTTTTCGTTCGCCATTCCCCGGCCTGCACGCTTACTCACGCGGCTTGCCCGTGAACGATTCTTCCCCCTCATCAGCGCCCATTCCCAACGTCCTCGCCGAGCGCTACGCCTCGGCGGCCATCAGGGACATCTGGTCGCAGCAGGGGCGCGTGGTGCAGGAGCGCGCCTTCTGGATCGCCGTGATGAAAGCCCAGCGCGATCTCGGCGTGCCCATCCCGGCCGAGGCGATCAAGGACTACGAGCGGGTCAAGGACCTCATCAATCTCGAGTCCATCGCCAAGCGGGAGCGCGTCACGCTCCACGACGTGAAGGCGCGCATCGAGGAATTCTCCGAGCTCGCCCACCGGCAGTTCATCCACCTCGGGCTCACCAGCCGCGACCTGACGGAGAACGTCGAGCAGCTGCAGATCCACCGCTCGCTCAAGGTCGTCCAGTTCAAGACCGCGGCCGCGCTGCTCGCCCTCTCCCGCCAGGCCGAGGCGCACCGCGACCTGATGATCACCGGGCGCACGCACAACGTTCCCGCCCAGCCCACGACGCTGGGCAAGCGCCTCGCGATGTTCGGCCAGGAGCTGCTCGCCGCGTTCACGCGCCTGGAGAACCTCGTCGAACGCTACCCGGTCCGCGGGCTCAAGGGCGCGGTCGGCACGCAGCTCGACCAGCTCACGCTGCTCGGCGGCCGCGCCGACAAGGTCGCGGAGCTGGAGGGCCGCGTGCTCAAGCACCTCGGCTTCCACGGCTCGCTCTTCGCGGTGGGCCAGGTCTATCCGCGTTCGCTCGACTTCGAGGTCGTGACCGCCCTGCACCAGATCGGCGCGGCCGGCGCGAGCGCCGCGACCACGCTCCGCCTGATGGCCGGCGCCGGCCTGCTCACGGAGGGCTTCCAGGAGGGCCAGGTCGGATCGTCCGCGATGCCGCACAAGGTCAACGCGCGGAACTGCGAGCGCATCTGCGGCTTTTCCACGATCCTCAGCGGCTACGTCACCATGACCGGCGCGCTCGCCGGCCACCAGTGGAACGAGGGCGACGTCTCGTGCTCGGTCGTGCGCCGCGTGGCGCTGCCGGACGCGTTCTTCGCGCTCGACGGCCTGCTCGAGACCTTCCTCACCGTGCTCCGGCAGATGGACGTGTTTCCCGCCGCGATCGCCGCCGAGAACGAGCGCAACCTGCCCTTCCTCGCCACCACCACGATCCTGATGGAGGCGGTCAAGCACGGCGCCGGCCGCGAGACCGCGCACGAGGCGATCAAGGAGCACGCCCTCGCCGCGGCGAAGGCGCTCCGCTCCGGCGGCCGCGCCGGCGACGCCGACCTGCTCGGCCGGCTCGCGGCCGACCGCCGCATCGGCCTCGGCAAGAAAACGCTGCAGGCGATCCTCGCCGAAAGCCACCGCTTCGTCGGCGCCGCGCCGCACCAGGTCGACGCCTTCGTGGACGAGGTGAAGCCCCTGGCCCGCAAATTCAAGGACGCCGCAGATTACCGGCCGGCTCGGCTGCTCTGAGGCCTTCCGTCGGCAAGTTTCGATCCGGTTTCGCACAGAGACACGGAGCTCGCAGAGACCGGCATCGGTTCTGGTTCCGAACTCCGCGGGCTCTGTGTCTCTGTGCGAAACCAGGCTTGGGAAATTTTCTCCGGATCTCCGCACCTTGGCGCGAAACCCTCCCCGGCTTGGGTCCATCGGGTCTTCTACCCACGCTCCCGCGCGCCGCGACTGTGCGCTTCGAAAATTGGGTTTGCATACTCCGGGCACGCTCCGCTTTCCTGTCCCTTCACGTTGTTTTGAACCGTTAATTTAAAAAACTTTCTGTCATGGCTGAACTCGTAGGAAACATCTTGGTGGGCCAGTCCGGCGGCCCCACCGCCGTCATCAATGCCAGTGTCGCGGGCGTGATCGCCGAGGCCCTCAACCACGAGTGCATCGAGGAGATCTACGGTTCCCTCAACGGCGTGCTTGGCATCCTCCACGAGGACCTGATCGATCTCGCCGCCGAGTCCCAGCAGGCCATCCGCGGCCTCCGCCACACCCCCGGCGCCGCCCTCGGCACCTGCCGCTACAAGCTCAAGAAGCAGGCCGACTTCGACCGCGTGATCGAGGTCTTCAAGGCGCACAACATCCGCTATTTCTTCTACATCGGCGGCAACGACTCGCAGGACACGGCCGACAAGATCTCCAAGCTCGCGCAGGCCCAGGGCTACGAGCTCCGCGTCATCGGCATCCCGAAGACGATCGACAACGACCTGCCGACCACCGACCACTGCCCCGGCTACGGCAGCGTGATCAAGTACGTCGCCACGACTGTCCGCGAGCTCGCCGCCGACAATGCCGGCATGGGCCAGGGCGACCTGGTGCAGATCGTCGAGGTCATGGGCCGCAGCGCCGGCTGGATCGCCGCCGGCGCCTCGCTCGCCAAGCGCCGCGACCACCCGCACGATCCGCCGCACATCGTCCTCCTCCCCGAGATCGCGTTCAACCCGGAGAAGTTCGCCGCGGACGTGAAGCGCGTGCTCTCGCGCGAGAAGTTCTGCTCCGTCGTGGTCGGCGAGGGGCTCGTCGACGCCGACGGCAACTATGTCACCGCCGACGCCACGACCGACGCCTTCGGCCACGCCCGCCTCGGCGGCGTGGGCGAGTACCTCCGCGAGATCCTCGAGACCCACGCGCCCGGCGTGAAGACCCGCGTCGCCAGCCTCGGCATCGCCCAGCGCGCCGCGGCCCACTGCTCGTCCAAGGCGGACAACGACGAGGCCTTCCTCGCCGGCCAGGCCGCCGTGAAGGCCGCGATCAACGGCGAGACGGACAAGATGGTCACCCTCCTTCGCGGCGAGACCGAGCACTACACCTGCGAGACCGGCCTGTCGCCGCTCGGCGAGATCGCCAACACGGTGAAGAAGCTCCCGCGCGAGTGGATCAACGAGGACGGCATCAGCATGAACTTCCAGTTCCTGCGCTACGCCCAGCCGCTGATCCAGGGCGAGGTCCCCGTCCCCTACGACTCCGGCCTCCCGATGTTCGCCACGCTCCAGAAGGAGCGCGTCGACAAGCAGCTCGGCGCTTACGAAGCGTAAGCTTCGGACGCCGGAGGCCGGACGCCGGATGCCAGAGACCAGAGGCCGGTCCCGGACCGGCCTTTTTCATGCCCGGATTCCGAACCGGTTCGCGCAGAGACGCAGAGGCGCAGAGAAATCCTCCGACCGAAACCATCCTGGGTTTCCTTCGCGTCTCTGCGCGAAACCCGCCCGGCGATCGTCCGGTCTCTGGGGTCCGGCCTCCGTCTTCAGGCCTCCGTCGCCGCCGCGGCGACGTAGGGCTCCTCCTGCAGCACCGGCGCGCGCCGGCCGGCGAGCAGCTGCCACCAGACGCGGGCGTTCGCCAGAACCACGATCGCCACGAGGACGAGGAAGGCGCCGGTGACGGCGGCATCGACGTAATTGTTGAACACCTGCGCGCGCCAGCCCGCGAGGTCCGCCGCGCTGCCGCCGGCGGCGATCTTCGCCTCGAAGGCGTGCGCCAGCGCGAGGAAGCCGAGCGGAGCGGCGCTGAAGATCTTCATCCAGCCCGCCGTCATCGTCACGGCCAGCAGCCAGGCGAGCGGCGCCAGCGTCACCCACAGGTAGCGCGTGCGGCCCATCTTGATCAGCACGGTCGTGCCGAGCGCGAGTGCGATCACCGCCAGCAGCTGGTTCGCGATGCCGAAGATCGGCCAGAGCGAGTTGATGCCGCCGAGCGGATCGACCACGCCCTGGTAGAGGAACCAGCCCCAGGCGCCGACGAACAGCAGCGTGGCCACGGCGTTGCCGGCGGGAGACCGGGTGTCGCCCAACGGTTTCGACACAAACCCGAGGAGGTCCTGCACGAGAAAGCGGCCGACGCGCGTGCCGGCGTCGATCGTCGTGAGGATGAAGAGCGCCTCGAACATGATCGCGAAGTGGTACCACATCGCCATCCCGCCGGCGCCTCGCCCTGAGCCTGCCAGCGGCGAGCCTGCCGAACCCGTCGAAGGGCTGCCGAGCGCACCGGCGAACATCTGTGCCATGCCCACCGCGAAGGTGGGCGCGCCGCCCGCGCGGCCGACCATCGTCTGCTCGCCGACGCTGGCGGCGAGGTCCGCCATCTGCGGGGCCGTGACCGGATAGCCGAGCGCGCTGACCTTGGCCACGACCGCGGCGGTGTCGCCCTTCAGGTTGATCGCGAAATATTCCCCCGGCTGCATCGCGCAGGCCGCGATCAGCGCCATGATGCCGACGCACATCTCGGTGACCATCGCGCCGTAGCCGACGGCCCGGATGTCGCCCTCGCGCGCGAGCAGCTTCGGCGTCGTGCCCGAGGAGATGAGCGAATGGAAGCCCGACACCGCCGCGCAGGCGATGGTGATGAAGCAGAACGGAAACACCGGCCCGGCGAACACGGGCCCCGTGCCGTCGATGAACTTGGTCAGCGCCGGCATCTTCAGCATCGGCCCGAGCAGGATGATCGCGCCGCCGAGCGCCGCGACCGTGCCGATCTTCATGAAGGTGCTGAGGTAGTCGCGCGGCGCAAGCAGCAGCCACACCGGCAGGATCGAGGCGAGCAGGCCGTAGCCCATGATCCACCAGGCGAGGGTCGTGCCCTTCAGCGTCATCCACCCGCCCAGCGTCGTGCCCGGGATGAACTTGCCCGCATACACCGCCGCCAGCAGCGCGCCGACGCCCAGCGCACTCACCGCCGCCAGGCGCCAGCCGCCGTGACCGCCGCGCATCACCAGCCCCATCGCCACCGCGATCGGCATCGTCGCGGCGATCGTGAAGAGGCCCCACGGGCTTTCCGCGAGCGCGTTCACCACGACCAACCCCAGCACCGCGAGCAGGATGATCATGATCGCGATGATGCTCACCAGGGCGACGAAGCCTGCGAAGGGCCCCACCTCGTCGCGCACCATCTGGCCGAGCGACTTGCCGCGCCGCCGCACGGAGCAGAAGAGGATGACGCTGTCGTGCACCGCCCCGCCGAGTGTCGCGCCGATCAGGATCCAGAGCATCCCGGGCAGGAAGCCGAACTGCGCCGCCAGCACCGGGCCGACCAGCGGGCCGGGTCCCGCGATCGCCGCGAAATGATGGCCGAAGACGACCCACTTGTTCGTCTTCACGAAATCGCGCCCGTCCTCGTTCACGACCGCCGGCGTCGCGCGCAGCTCGTCGAGCGTCAGCACCTTCGCCATCAGCCAGGCCGAATGGAAGCGGTACGAGACGGCAAAGACGCACACCGCCGCCACCACCATCCACAGCGCGCTGACCGGTTCATTCCGCGACCAGGCCAGGATCGCAATCGACCCGGTTCCCAGCGCGACCACCACACCCCACCCAAGCGCACGCAGCCAGCTTTTGGAGACCGGAACCGTCGGGGAAACAGCGGAAGCGTTCATGGTAGGGGCCTAGGATCAATGTCCCGTCACGCCATACGAGACAAGCCTTGGGAAGGAGCCCGGACGCCTGAGGCCGGACGCCGGGGGCCGAGCCGAAGGAGCCTGAAATATTCGAAATCGATCTCTCGTTTCGTGAACAATGATCAAGTCCAACCCGCAAAGCAGGCCTACATCCAGGATCAACGCGTTTCAGGATCTTCGTGTTTATCAGGAAGCTTGTACCTTGGATAAGGCGATTTTCGATGAGACGAAAAAATGGCCGCGCGAGGAGAAATTTGCGCTGATCGACCAAATCCGACGTTCCTCAAGGGCGATTGGAGCCAATCTCGCCGAAGCATGGGCCAAACGCTGTTATCCGGCGCACTTTGTCAGCAAGCTCACCGATTCTGACGGCGAGTTGCAGGAAACCGAACACGGGCTCGATCGCGCCCATGCCTACGGCTATCTGCAAGAGAGTGAATTTTCCGCGCTTATTCTCCGCTGCAAAGCCATCGGCCGCCAAATCGGCAAAATGATTCAGTCTCCCAGCCTATTTTGCTAAAGCGCCCCTATCCGGCATCCGGCATCCGGCATCCGGCATCCGGCATCCGCCCATTCGCCTGATGCCGTGGAATTGCGACTTGCCTTGCGATTCTCCGCTCCTATGGTTTGGCCTGCGTAGATTCTAAATCCTTCACGCCATGAAAATTCGTTCCCTCATCGTCGCCCTTTTGGCCTTTTTGCTTCCGGTCGTCGTCAGTGCCCAAGACATTTCGGTCCAGACCCTCGCCGCTTTGAACGCGGCGATCTCCAAAGGCGATATCAACGCCGTCGACGCCATCGTCGCGGCCAACGCCAACAACCCCCAGCTGTCGGCCCAGCTTGCATTAGCAGTCTTTCAAGCGGCGCAGGCCGCCAAGAACTCGAACCCGACCCTCGCCGGGATGCTTGCCGCGATCGCCGTGGCCAGCGGAGGGCTGACGGGAAATAACGCCGTGACCGCCCTCAATATGGTGGTCAGCAGCCCGTCGACCATGGCCCTGCTCACCAACCCGAACGCGCCTGCGTTTACCAGCAACTTTTTCTCCAATCTGTCCACGCCCAACCGCCCGTTGGGAGTGGCCAACAGCGGGATTATCTCCGCCGAAAATTCCGCTCAATCCAACGGAAGCCAGAACTGACCCGCCTGTTCACCCTTTTCAAGCGCCGGATTACCCGGCGCTTTTTTATTTCCGGCCGGGGCGAAATCAGTTTGCCGAAGTCAGGAAGGCGGGGACGGGCGGTCCGCTCGTTCTGAGCTTGCGTGATCCCAGTCACTCGCAACGGATGCGCCCGGCCGCGCATCCCTGGTTTCGGCAAATTGCCACGACTGGCGGGAGGGGATGCACCTTGGATAAAGTGGCATTGCTTCCTGAAACACCTCGCGAAATAACGGCGCGCCCGAAGTCTGAATCAAGGTGAGCAGAAACCATCCCATTCCCGGACGCGCACGCAGGACCATGCGGCCCCTCCCGACCGCGGAGAAAGCCCTCGTCTGGATTCTTTCGCTGCATCTCTGCTTCCTGGCTTGGGCGTTCGGATCCACCCGGCCCCTCGCCCAGCAGATCAGCCTCGGCCTGGCGGTCATCGGCTTCGTCGTCGCGCTTTGGCGCCGGCCGCCGACGCCAGCCGACAATCCTGTTCCGGGATCGCAAGCCGTGGAAAACAGTCCCCCGCATCGGATCGACGCTCCCTCCAATCCGGCTTGGGCTCGCCTGTGGCGTTTCCCTCCTTTCTGGCTCGGGCTGGCCCTGCTCGGTTATATCGCCATCCAGGCCTTCAACCCGAGCTTCTCCTACCGCTCCTTCCGCCAGTTCCGGTGGCTGGTGGCGGTCGATTCCGTTTCCTGGCTGCCCTCCGGCATCGACGTGCCGTTCGCCCGTTTCAACACCTGGAGCCAGTTCATCATTGACGCCTCCACCTGGCTGGTGATCTGCAGCGCCTGGATCGGGCTCACCCGCCGCCGGTCGCTCGTCGCGCTGGTTTTGGTCCTCGTCGTCAATGCGGTGGCTCTCGCCGCGATTGGCTTCATTGAGCGTCTGACCCACGCCGACAAGATCCTCTGGCTTTGGATTCCCCCGGATGCCACGCCCTTCTCGACTTTTGTCTACAAGAACCACGCCGGCGCCTACTTGGCGCTGATGACGTTCGTCGCTGCGGGACTGGCCTTATGGATCATGGACCGAGGCGAGCGGAAACTTCAGAAATCCACGCCCGCCCCGCTGCTGGCCCTCGCGGCCGTTTTTGTCGGGGCATCCGTGTTTTTTTCGCTCTCCCGGGGAGCCACTCTCACGCTCACCGCGACGGCGATTGCATTCGTCGTGTGGCTTTTCCACAGGCGCCGGCGTACAAAAGCGACCGGCACCAGCTGGCGAGCCACCCTCGTCGTTGCCGCTGTTCTCGGCGCCTTCGTCCTGAACACCGCACGCTACCTTGACTACGACCGTGTCGCCGAAGGCTTCGATCGCCTGCATCAGGAGGGTTGGTCCGAAGTCAGTCTCCGAGGTCGTCTACTGCTCCATGCCGCGGCCTTCGACATGCTCCGCGACCATGGCCTGAGGGGGGTGGGTGCCGGCGGATTCCGGCATCTGTTTTCCGCCTATACGCGGAAATATCCCGAAATCTACGCGGACGGCCAGATCTATTGGAATCATGCGCACGATGACTGGCTGGAAATCCCGATTGATCTCGGCCTGACCGGGTCGCTTCTGCTCCTCGCCGTCGCGATCTGGTATTCCGTCCACTTCATCCGGCAGCGCGTCTGGTGGCATCCCATCGCCTTTCCAATCGTGCTCAGCTGCACCCAAACACTGGTCCATGCGTGGTACGATTTCCCCTTTCAATGTCCGGCAATCCTCATTGCCTGGTGCACCTTGCTCACTATCGCCGCAAGATGGGTGATGATCCAGGAATCGGGACCGCGCTCCCTCTCATTCAAGATGGATCACGTTGCCCCTTAGCGCCCTCCCACCATCCTTTTCATCGCCTCCAGATGACGGGATCCTGCACCGAATGGGCGGCGCCAGTCTTCCACTCCCTCCTCCCCCAATATCAGCCCCATGCAGTTGACCAGCAATGTCGTCAGGCTCTATGGCCCATGCGATCTCCGGATAGATCAAGAGACGCATGATCTGGACGCATTGGCGCCCAATGAAGTTGCCGCCCGGACCCTGTATACGGCCGTTTCGACTGGAACCGAAGTGGCCGCCTACCGGGGCGATCCGCCTCTGCGCCCGACGCCGACGCCCTATCCGCGGCTGGTCGGCTACTGCAACGTCGCGGAGGTTGTCGCTGTCGGCCCGGCAGTGCGGCGCTTCGCGAAAGGCGATCGCGTGCTGAGCGGTCAATCTCACTGCAGCGGCTACGTCTGCGACGAGGCGAAAATCTATCTGAAGCTTCCCGACGAGATCGATTCCGCCATCGCGGCAACCACCTACCTGTTTCAGATCGGCTACGAAGCCCTTCATCTGGCGAAGGTGCAATCCGGCCACAACGTGGCAGTGATCGGCTTGGGACCGCTCGGCCTGGCGGCGACGGCCTGCGCGAGAATGATGGATGCCCGCGTGTTCGGACTCTCCAACGTGGAATCCAGCCTCGCCACCGCGCGGCACTGGGGCGCCACCGCCCTCAGGAAAGACCGGACGGACGGCCTGGCGCAAATCGAGCGGGCGACCCTCGGAACCGGCATCGATTGTGTCCTCACGACGTCCAATGCCTGGGACGACTGGCTGCTCGCCCTGCGCCTCGCCCGCATCGGCGGGACCATCTCGATCGTGGGGTTTCCCGGGCGAGGCCTCCCCCCGCCCAGCTTCAATCCGCTGGACAGTGCTTTCCTTTACGACAAGGCGCTCACCATCATCAGCGGATCCAAGTTCACCCGGGAGCCCCCGGACCTGTCGCCCGCGACGGCGCGCTTCACGTTGCGCCGCAGCCTGGCTCATTTGCTGCAACAGATCCTCGCCGGACGTCTCGATCCCCGCCCGCTGATCGGGCGGACTGTCCCGGCCACGGACATCGGCAACTTGTATCGCGAGATGGATGAATCCCGCGGCGCCTTGCTGACCGCGTTGATCAAGTGGTAACCTGCCGGACGCCATGCTCGAACCTCCGCGCACACTCAAGGCCGCGGTGATCGGCTGCGGCCGGATCGGCGTGGCCAAGTCCGAGCGGCTGCTCGGAAAGGTGCATCCGACGATGCTCCCGGTCAGCCATGCCGAATCCATTCTGGCGAATGACCAACTACGCCTGATCGCCTTCTGCGATATCGATCGCGCGAAAGCCGCCCAGGCGGCCGCGCTCTATCATGTGCCCGGCATCTACACCGACATGCTCGACATGCTGGCGGCGGAGCGGCCTGACCTGGTGTCCGTCGCCACCCGAACGCTCGAGCGGCCGGGCATCGTTCGCGAACTGGCCCGCCGAGGCGTAAAAGGCGTTTACGCCGACAAGCCCTTCAGCCGAAACCTGGGCGAATGTCTCGCCGCCATGCAGGCGGTCGAGGCTGCGGGCGCCAATCTCGTACTCGGCACCCAGCGCCGTTACAGCGGCCTCTACCGCCGGGCCCGCGAACTGGCCTGGAGCGGCGACTGGGGCCGGTTGGTTCGCGTGACGATCCATCTCGAAAAGGACCATCTGCTGATGTGGAGCACGCCCCACCTCGTTGACCTGCTGCTCTTTCTCACCGGCGGGCGCGATGTGGACTACCTGCAGGCCACATGCGCCATTCCAGATGACGCCGTCCACGGATCGACGATCGACTGTGACCCGGTGGTCGAGGAGGCGACCCTGCGATTTGATAACGACGTCCAGGGCAGCATGCTCGCGGGACGCCAGTTTGCGGTGAACCTCGTTTGCGAGGAGGCGGAAATCCTCGTCCGTGAAAAATCCGCGACCATCATTGTCGTGCGGGCTTCCGGCCCCGGCGCACCTTCCGGCCCGATCCCTACGCAGGAAGTCGTGAACGATGTCATGAGTGGCACGCAGCGGGCGTTTACCGAACTGGCAGCGAGCATCCTGGGCCGCGAAAAAAGCCCGGTCTCCCTCGCTGAACTCATGCTCCACCAGCGCATCCTGCTCGGCCTGCCCTATTCCTCACTCCGGGAGGGAAGGCGAATCCGACTCAAGGAAATTCCCGACGATTTTACCGTCACAGGCCGGTTCCGCGGTCTCTACGCCTAGATCGGCGAAGGGGCCCAGGCCTTTCCAACGGCCTGCGCGTTAGCGGGCCCCCCGCACCAGCGCGGACACGGTCCGCATCATGATCAGCAGATCCAACGCCGCGGAGGCATATTTCAGATAGAAGAAATCGTAGGACAATTTGCGCCGCGCATCCTCAATCGAGGCCCCATAGGGAAAATTGATCTGCGCCCAGCCGGTGATCCCCGGCTTGATCAGGTGCCGGAATCGATAGAACTCGATCGACTGCTCGATCTGTACCGTCATCTCAGGGCGCTCCGGGCGCGGTCCGACGATGGACATTTCGCCCTTCAGCACATTCCAGAACTGGGGCATCTCGTCGATGCGAGTCTTGCGGAGGAGATTGCCCAGTAGGGTCACCCGCGGATCCTTCTCCTTGGCCCACTGGGCACCGCCCGCTTCCGCATCCACGCGCATGGTTCGCACCTTATACATCCGGAACGGCCGGTTGAAGCGGCCGACCCGCGTCTGGCTGTACAAAAACGGCCCGCGGTCGCCAATCCAAGCCACGGCCATGAGGAAGGGCGCCATCACCGCAAAGATGACAAGGCCGACCGCGCCTACCGCGATGTCGGTCGCTCGTTTGAAGATGATATAATACATGTCCAAATGCTCTTTGTTGTAGTCCCAGAACCACGACTCGTTGATGCCTTCCTCGTACACCCGCTCGTAGTTGTACTCAAAAAAGGCGTTCATGCTGACCACATTGATCCCGGCCGCCGTGCAGGAAAGCAGCGCGGCCCGCCGTGAGGGGGACAGCGACGCATCAAGCTCCACGACCACGTCGTCGATCAGGTTTTCGGTGCAGAATTGGAGGATATTGTCCTCCGGCACCTGGGTGGCCGCGGACCCGCGCTCGTGATCCAGCGTGGCGAACCCGCCAACGACGTAGCCGAGCTGATCCCGTTCCAGGCATTTGCAAAGATAGTCATAGGCGCGCACCGAGCTGTAGACCAGCATCCGGCGCGAGTTTTTTGCGACAAACCGCCGCTGCAGCAGGCGGGCGCCCAGGATGAACGCGTTGCCGTAGATGACCGTGAAAAGCAGAACGTAGCGGCCGACCAGCGCGAAGGCGAACACCGCGCTCACCGCCAGATAGAAGATGCCGCCCAGTGCGAGGCCGACGAGAATTCTGGCCTCGCTCCCGTAATACGAGCTTTCCAGCGTCCGGGAGCGAAATCCGGCTGCCTGCAGACCTAGGGCCAGAAACAAGGGCAGCAACCAGACATCGCGGGCGATGCTGGGGTTGAGCCGCGAGTTCACGATGATCGCATCGCGGAAGCTGGGGGACATCCAGTGCGCGATGAGCACGGAGGCCCACAGCAGCACGTAGTAGAACAGCATTTTTCCCAGAATCTTCATGACGCCTGTCCTTAATTTCAGCCTAGGCTCGCGCTCAACCGCAAGCCCGGCAGCCACACCTCCGCCGCGCCCCGATCGTCCGTTCGCTGTGCGCCATCATGCCTCAATCAGCAGAATCCCTACCTCGACAGCCAGCGTTTCTTGGCCGCCGACAGCGCCGGATAGAGCCGGCTCGTAACCGAGGGAGGGACGTAAGCGTAAAGCGTGTAGAGCCATGAAAGCACCGTCGCTAAGTCGGCCCCGGAATAATCCGAGCGATGACGGCGCACGATCTCACGCGAGGCCTTAGCATTCGCCCTCAAACGCCGCCAAGAGCTCCCTTCCTGCCAGAGCTGATACTGCAGGAGATATCGATCCACATTAGCCAGTTCGCCCTGCTTGCCCGCCTTCAGCCAGAAGTCCCAGTCGTGAAAAGCCGGAAGGGACTCGTCGTAGCCGCCCACCCTTTCCCACGTCTTCCGACGAAACATCGAGGCGGAATTGGCCAGCGGATTCGCCCGCAACGCGACGCGGCGAATGGCGTGGTCCTCGATGGGCTTTCGGTATCGCGTCAGCTCCGTTGTCCCCTCCCCTACCACGATCACATGTCCGCCAACGCCGACGACCGCGGCGTGCGCGGCGAGAAAGGAAACCTGCAGGCTCAACTTGGCGGGAGTCGTCCACGAGTCATCATCGTCCAGAACCGCGACATACTTCCCACTGCTAACCGCCACGCCATAGTTTGACGCCTGGGCGATGCTGCCTGGCTTGGGATTCTGGAAATGCTTCACTCGCGCGTCCCGGCGTTCGTAGCGCTGGACCACCTCACGAACTTCGGAATCATCGCTGTCCTGCACCACGATGATTTCTTGGTACGGATAGTCCTGGGCCAACGCGCTCTCCAATGCCCGCGGCAGAGTGCCAGGGCGCGCATTGGCGAGGATCAACGTGCTGACGAGATCCACGGATTTATTGGCACCTCGATTGTTTCGCGGGCGTCCTCTTCATTTTTCCGCCTTCCCGGCGATTCCTCCCATGCTCTTGAATTGGGCGCCGAGCAGGGGGGCCAGTATTCGCTTAACCTGCATCTTGATCCTCTTTTTGACTCTCCACGGAAAGAAGAAGAGTACGCGATCGAACATCTGCGCGAGATGGTAAGCCGCCAAGTACGCCGGCGACAGCGTGCCCCGCGCTGCAAAGTCGCATCCGACATTCCTTCTCCCGAAAATCCATTTTTCATGCGGGAACCATTTCCCCTTCTCCACGACGTGGTGGGCGAAGACGCCTTCGTATTTTAGTACCGGGCGCCATACGGCATAAAATCCATCCGCATATTCCATCGCTCGTTCATTGCCCAGATGTTCAAACTCCCAGATGGATTCTCCCGCATGCGCAAACTTGACCAGATCCATCCGGCTCCAGATTGCCGCCTGGCTGCTCAACCGATAGGGCAATCCCACGGCGCAAGCTCCCACGAGTTCTTCGCCGCCGACGAGGTCCGTCGGCCCGGGACGCGGGATCAGCCGGACTTGCACGGCGTGAACCTTTCGGGCAAAGGCCAGACACTGCAGCACCTGGGTTGATTTCGTCGGCCTTCGCAAAAAAAAATCATCCAGCATAACGATAACATACGGCGGCGTCAGCTGCATCAGGTAGTCCCGCAATCTGCCGCCCCAGTCCCGACCGTCTCTTGGAGAGCTCAAGGTTGTCACGCCTGGATGCCGGCAGGCGTGCTTCTCCGCTCCCAAATAGATCCGAAACGGACAGTCCGGCCAGTGGCGCGCAAAGAGCGTGAAAAACGGCGTCCACAAGTCTCGATACGCATCGCAAGACATGATCAGCACGGAGCAGTCATCCTGTCTTCGGTCCGTCGTTACCCCGGCTTCCTTCATCTCGTTAGCGGCTCTCCGCTGCTGTCATGGCAAGTGGTCCGCGGCTTTCTCCGCTTCCCTTGAGGCTGTCGATCAGCGGTGGCCTCACCGCCGGATCTCGGGCTCGCGCCCCCTTCGTTGAGGAATGTCTAGACGATAATGGCCGAAGAGGAGGCATTTCAGTTTCAGCACCCTTTCATGGCCTATCGTCCGCTCGAGCAGGTAGCGGAAAACGGGGAACACGATTCCGGTGGCGGCAGCCCGGGCAGCGCCGGCACCCAGCGCCCGCCGCAGAGCATAATTCTCGCGAAGATGCTTCACCGTAATCCCGCTGGAGCGTCCCCCGAGGAGAAATTCCGTCAGAATGAACGGATGGATTTTCCAAGTGCGCCGTTTTCTTGCCCGGGCGAAGTAGACCTGATCGGCCGCGTACCGATAGGTGGCGTCATACACCCCGTCCACCTCATAGACCGACCCGCGCACGATGATGGACTGGTGAGGCCAGACGCCGGCCGCGGAAGGCGTAAATACATATGACGATCCCCCCTTGAGGAACGCCCCCCCGCCAAAAACATGGATGTCGACCTGCGGATGGGCTTTGATCGCTTCGCGGATTTCCCGGCGAGCGCCGCGGCACATGCAGTCGCCGGCGTTGATGATTTCCACCCAGTCCTTGGTGGCGAGGCGAATGCCGGCATTCTGCGCCTGGTAGACGCCCTCTGGTTTCGTCCACACGTACTTCACTGAACAGGCGAAACGGCGGCCCAGCACCGTTTCCCGCGCTTTCGCGCTGGCCTCGGAGCTGTCGATCACCACCAGTTCGTCATTCTGGCCCAGCTCGTGCTCGAGGCTATCCAAAGTCATACACAGGTTTTCAAGGTCATCGTAGCTAGGCGTCACCACTGAGAGACCGGCGCTCATTCCTTTCCCCTTTTTCGGTTTTCGGCCTGTTCGAGAAACGCTTCGACATCGGGCGCGCCGATCCGACCGGCCATTGCCCGCAACGTCGCCAGATCCCACAGCCACCATTCGGACTGCAGCAAGCGGTCAATGGCCTCCTCGGGAACTCGTTTTCGGATGACTCGGGCCGGGACGCCAGCGACAATCTCATAGGGCGCGACGTCGTGCGTCACGATCGCTCCGGCGCCGATCACCGCGCCTGTCCCGACCTTCACGCCGTCCATGATCATAGCGCGATCTCCAATCCAGACGTCGTGGTGAATCTCCACCCGGCGGAAATGCCGGAAGCCGGGCATGACGTGAAAGGATATCCCGACCGGGGGGCTGTCGCTAAAGAACGAAGGATGGGTCGATACGTGAAAAGGATGCGCCGCCAAGCCGCCGAGTTTTACTTCCTGGCCGATCGAGCAGAAAGCACCAATCGAACAGTTCCTGGCCGCACCGCTGATGATGTAACTGAACCGCCCGATGCTGACATCCGTGAGCGAAACCTTGCGACCCAGCCAGACATAGTCCGCAAACGTGCAGCCGTCGTTGCAAAACGAAAAGGGGGACGCCCGGAAACCGGAATGCTGGCGCTGCGCGAGGATTCGCCGCCAGCAACTCCATCCTGCTTTGGCGATCACTCGTTTGAGCATGAGCGCACTCCAGCCCGCGGCGAATCTCCATCCTCCACCGACGGAGATACACGCGGAAACACGTCGAGGAACGAGCCGTTGGTCATGTTAACGATCTCGGCGCCGTTCGCCTGCGCCGTCGCGCGCAGGGCGTAGTAATTCTCCCACATCTTTGTCACCAAATGAAGAATCTCATAGTAGCTGAACCGATTCAGGTGATCGTTCGGCTCACGGTCCGCTGAGAAAAAATGCCGGGAGTAGTCCGGGCTGGCGAGCCAGTCATGATCGAAACCCAGCAGGATGATCCTGCGGAAACCCATATACAGGGCGACCATGACGGCAAGCTGCGCGGTTGTCTGGTAGGTCAACGTGACTTTCCGCAAATCGATCGGCCGGGAGCCCCAGAGGCGGGCTCCCCGCCCCGGCAGAACGTAGTGGATGTTCTTCCCGGCAATACGATCGGCAAACCGGCCGAGGGACGAGTAATGGAGCCAGTACGACGCGCTGGCCGTGCCGAGGATCGTTTCCGTGGGATCGCTCCACGAGCTCGAAAAATAAGGTTCTCCCAGACAGTGGGCGATAATTTCGACGTCCCCCTTCCAAGCCGCCCGATCGAAGCTGTTCATCACGATCACCCGCTGTTTGCTGAGGCGTTCCGGGCCGAATTGATTTAGCGATGGTCCGTTGCCGATGATGTAGATCTGTTCGCCGTGGAAGCGATTCCGCCATCGATCATTGGTTTGCAGGACCCCACGGAACCGAGGGTAGACGGCGACATGTTGCACCCAGCGGCCTAGGTCGATGAGTGGCCGCGGCACAATATCCTTGGCCAGCCGCCATGGCGCAGTGTCGTGGGCCGGCCGGGGCGAAACGTCGGGAGAATGAGCCATTTTCTATGGTTTTATCGCCGGGTGGCCGTGCCATCCATCGCGCTCCTTCCGCCGTCCAGCGCAAAGGACGCCAATGCAGAAAAAGGATAGGGGCATGTAGGAATTCACCGGCAGGAGCATCAGAACCTGGAGCAAGACCAAGGCGAGAGGCAGGCTGTACACCAGGCGGCATCCCCTGGCACGCAATGCGTACCCGAGATAGCCGAGGAAAATCAAAATGCTGAGCAGTCCTTTTTCGTAGAAAAGCTGCAAAAGCGCGGACTCCACGGAGAGGTAACCGAAGCCATTGGCCTCCATCAGCCGAACCGAGGAATACACGCCATGGCCAAATGTCAGGCAGCCGATGTCCATGTGCTGGTAAACCAGCCTGACCCTCTCGATGCGGCTGATGGCTGAGCCGGCATCCTGACCGGAGTAGCGCTCCCGGATCGACGCCCAAGTGTCGGTGATATAATAACTTTGCCAGCAGACCGCCACGGTCACCAGGGTGATCGCGACGATTTTCCCCGGGCGGGAAAAATGCCGCCAGAGGCCGAAGACCGGGTAGGCGGCGATCAGCAGCACGATCCGAGACTGGGAGACAATCGCGGCGGCAAAGTTCAGCATCAATGCGACGGGGATGTATGACGTCGGCCGCCCCAGAGCGGCCAGGCTGGCCACGGTTGCAATCGAAAGTGCAGCTGGAACCTCGATCGCATTGCCGAGCGCAAATCGAAAATTGGGGTCTTCCCCTTCCCGCCGGACCGTCGCCAACACTTCCGCGACGATCGGGTGGCTCGAGAGTCCCAGCCCGTAGAGCACGAGCGTGACGATATTCACGACAAACGCGCTCCATAAAATCGCGTGCCACATGGGGGCAAGGCCATCCGCCAGCCTGAGCTTCAGGCCCGCGGTGAAATAAGGAAGGCAGGTCAGCATGCTCAGGAGCGCGATATAGTCCGTCTTCACGAGTGGCGAATCGTGCAAGGTCTCCAGGCCCAGCCACAGCACACTGATCAGGAGGACGCAGAATCGTTCGGTCAGATCAAGCATCACCGCCCAGATCAGCACCGGCACAAGCACCAGCCGCAGCCAGACCACGCTCGTTTCCAGCAGGCGGGGCAAAAACGGCTGGGCAATGGTCCCGACGAGGAGCACCGCGCACAGGATGCCCAGCAACAGGCCGTGAATCCGGCGGAACGATCCCGTTCTTTTTCGCCCAATCACAGGCTCCGAAAGGATCATGTCTCCCGGCCTATTTTTATCTAGTCCGCGCATGTCTCAGTTTCCTTTCGTAGCGTTCGCTCGTCAGATAATAGGCATAACAGAGGGAGAAAAGGCACAAGCCTCCCATGCCTGCCGTCCGGCCCCAGACGACGCCCGTGATGCCATAGCCGGCGTGGATGAGTTCCCGGCCCAGCAGCCAGACGATCCCGAGCGCCACGAGGTGGGCCACCAGATACGGCGTGTTTCGCCGCACGACCGCGATGATGTTAGCCACGCTGATGTAAACAAACGCCACGCTGGAGACGCAGGCCATCTTGGCCGCGCCAATACCCTCCTGATATGCGGGAAGATAAGTCCGCACCACCGGTTCCAGCACCACAAACAGAACCGAAGCCATCGCCACCACCGTCAGGAGAGTCGATCCCAGCAGCGGCCAGAAGAACCGCCGCAGCGCCCGCGCACTTCCAGAGCTCCCGTAGGCGCTCGCCATCCGGGGATAGGCGACCGTCGCTATACAGAAAGGGACGAGCTGGATGGCGGTGATCGCGATTCCGGCGAGAGCATAGTGGCCCAGATCGGCCGGCGACATATAGCAGGCAATGATCGTTCGGTCCGCCGCACCCAGGTAGCTGTAAAGCGTTCCGATCAGCAGCAGCGGGACTCCGGTCACCATCAGATCGCGCGCCTCATCCACCGACCCGCGTCCCCGTGGCCGGACCGGTACGCCCCAAGCACGGACCGCCAGCCGGGAGCCGACATAGACCACCCTCGCGACAATGAAACCCGCCGCCCCCGCCACTACCGGGGCGAGATTGCCCACGAACGTGGCGAGATTTTGCCAGGCCAGCCGCTTCCCGAGTCCGGCGAAATTCCTCGTGCTCAGATAGACGATCTCCAGATGCTGCGAAAGCGGTTCACACACCAGCGCCGCCGCCACAAAGATCATGCCAGTCGCATACAGGCGGGGATAACCTGCCCAGGCATAGTACGCCGCAAGGCCGACACTGAGCACGAACCCCAGCGCCGCAACGCCGCGCGCCACGCTCCACGAGGTGCTGACCATCAACTCGACGCGCTCGAAGTTCTTCTGCCCCGAATAGAAGGCGATGTTGCGATTGAGGCCGTTGAAAACCCCCAGATGCAGGAACGAGCAATACGTGGGGATCAGCAGGAGGGTCTGCAGGATGCCGAACTCCTGCGGCGCGAGATGGCGGGCGGCGACCAGATTTCCGATCAAGGCCACCACCGAGACCATGCCCACTCCCACTCCGTAGGCCATGTCGCCCCTGAGCGCGTCCATCGCCTTCCACAGCGAACCCGCGGCCGGCGAGTCGGGATTGGTCACGTCTGCGCGCATGGTTTCGCCCGTTACCCTCGCACCCTGCGGATGAACGCCAGCAGCCGGTCCGCATTCTGGGTCCAATTTGCCCGGATGGCGATCAACCGGGCGTTCGTCTCCGCGATTTCCAGGCGGCGGGCATGATCAAGCCGTCCTGCCTGGACGATGGCTGCGCCCAATTCCTCGGGCGCTCCCGGAGGAACCATCCATCCATTGTTCTCGTGCGACACCCATTCGGGATTGCCGCCAAGGTTCGTGACGATGGGCGGCAGGCCTGCACCCATCGCCTCGAGCAGCGACACCGACGTTCCGTCACACCGCGAAGAGCTGACATAGAAGTCGGCCGCCCTCATGACCCGCTCCATTTCCTGGCGCGACACCCGGCCCGCGAGCGTGACCGAATCGGCCAGCCCGTGCTGCTCCACGGCCTCCGCCATCTCCCGGCGGAGCAGTCCGTCGCCCAGCAACAGGAGATGCCGGGCCGGCGGCACAGCGGCGGCGCCTTTCCAGGCGGCGATCAATGCAAGGGGATCGTGGATCGGTTCGAATCCGCGGGTATGGACGAAGACCTGTTTCCCCTCGACGCCCAAGGCCGAGCGACTGCGGGATCTCGCCGGGACATCGATCGTCCATGCCCGTTCCAGGCCCCATGGCACCACGAGCAGCGGCTGCGAGGTCCGGTAGCCAAGATCGGCGCAGCGAGCCGCCACGGCCTGGCAATCGGCGAACAATGCCTCGCAGACCTGCAGGACATGTTCCACCCGCGAGCGCGCCTCGGGACTCCGGTCCGGCTCCCAGAATACATCAAAAGCCCACGATTGCGCGATCCAGGGGACACGGGTCGCCGCCGCCGCCTTGATGAAGGCACAGTCCGTCAACGGACCCGCCATGACCACCTCCGGAGCATAGCTTGCTTCCAGCCGCCGATAGTCCGCGACTGTCGCCTCCAGTTGCGATTGGGAGAACGGCGGCTCAAGATCGAGCGAAGCCACCCGCGCAACTCCAAGGTCCTCGATGTCACCCCTGATGCCGGCTGTCGTCGTCCGAAGGATGACGACAGCCGTTTCCGCGCCCCGTTCGCGGTAGGCCTGGACGAATCTCCGGTCATGGTCGGTCCAGGTTCTCGTGAAATGGAGCATCCGTGGCGCCCTTGCAGCCGCTGGCACCTCGAAGCTCACCGTTCGCAATGAAACCAGGTCAAATGTTCGCCAGCCGCGACGGCGGCCTGGATTTTCCTGCCGACGAGTTTCTCCAGCTCGTAGGGCGCGATGCTGCCGGCGGGCGCCGGGCGCAAGACCTCGAGCATCTGGCGTTCGATGATCGTCCCGGGGGCGAGGTCACGCGCCGCCCGGACGCATCGCCTTTGAATCACCACGGTCTCGCGCTCGTTTTCCGCCACCTCCTTGACCGCGGTTCCCATGGCGAGCTCGACCTCGCGGGTGCGATCGACCATTTCCCGCCAGGTTGCCGGCGTCATCGAGAATCCGTGGTCGGGCCCGGTGCGCCGTGGATCGTCGGTGAAATGCTTTTCGACTATCCGCGCTCCGAGGGCCACGGCGCCCAGCACGGTCGCGTGACCCGGCGTGTGGTCTGAGAGCCCCAGCACCGCGTCGGGATACATCAGTCGATAGGCCGAAAGCACGCGCAGATGGATATGCCTGAAATTCTCCAGGCTGCCCGTGTAGTTTGTGTTGCACTGCATCAGGCAAAAGTCCGCGCGGTTTCTCCGCACGATCGCGACGGCACGCGCCACATCCTCCAGCGAGGAGGCGCCCGTCGCCAGCAGGACGGGCTTCCCCTTCCGGGCGATGGCCTCGATGATCTCCGGCCAGGTCACGTCGCCCGACCCGATCTTGAATGCCGGCACATGCGGATCGAGCATGTCCACCGCGCCGAGGTCGTAGGGCGTCGAGAAATAGTGGATGCCGGCCTTGCGGCACTCCGCCTTCAGGACCGGAGTCCACTCCCAGGGAATGCTCGCGTCCTTGTAAACCTCGAACACGCTCTTCTTCCACTTGGATTGATGGGACTGCTGGCCACCGAGGCGCTTGAAACCGAAGTCGCTGACGATTTCCGCTGCCTGGAAATTCTGAAACTTGGCCGCGTCGGCACCCGCCTGCGCCGCGAGGTGAACCAGCGCCTTGGCCCGCTCGAGGTCGCCATCGTGGTTCGCCGAAATGTCGGCAATGAAGTAGCTTGGGGACTCGTCGCCGACGAGTTTTCCCTCGATGAGAAGCTGGGGTGTTTTCATAGCGTCATTGCACAGCCATTTTCAGCCGGGCGACAAACCCGGTGTCGTCAAGTTGCCTGAATTTCCGAATCTCCTCTTCGATCGACGGCGGGCCGAGACCGAATTCCGGGCCGGCGCGGAGACTCGCCAGCGTGGTGTCCAGCGGCCGGCGGGCGCCCGGGGCGGAAGCCTCCCGCGTCGTACGCCTGATGCGCGCCAGATCGTAGCCGAACTCGCACGCGATCCTGCAGGCGAAATCATATTTGGAGAGGGGTTCCCGGCTCGAAAGATGGACGATCCCGCGGGCATCCCTCTTTAGCAGTTCCAGCATCATCCCGGACAGCGTGTTCACGAGCAGGGGATTGAACCAGATGTTGGCAAACCCAGGCACCTCCTCCCCTCTCCGCAATTGCTCGAGGATCCATTCGGCCAGGCCGGACTTACCCCGCGCACTCCAACCGAAGATATTTGACCGGACGATCAGGTGTTCCTCCAGGGTCGCGACCGTTGCTTCCGACCGGAGCTTGGTCTCCGCATAATAGTTGATCGGTCCCGGCAAATCGGATTCGACGGACATCGATCGAGTCCCGTCGAATACGCTGTCGGTCGACATCAGCAGCATTCGCGCGCCGTGCCGCGAGGCCCAGTTTGCCAGGGTGTGCGGGGCCGAGACGTTGATCCTCGCGGCGGCATCTCGCGACTTCTCGCATGCGTCGACATCCGTCATCGCGGCGAAATGGATGACGATCTCGGGTCGAACCAAATCGAGGGCGGCCATCGTCTTTCCTGCATCGTCCAGCTCCAGGGCAATCGGTCTCGTTCCCGGCCATGTCAGCGCGTGCCGGTGGGCGCCGGTCACGATCTCGTACGCTTCACTCGCCACCGCGCAGAAATTGGCTCCCAGCAAGCCCGTGGCACCGGTGACCAGAACGGTCGGCCTGCGGCTCACGTCATCACCTCCGCCTGACCCAGCGAAATCAAATCAGTCGGCGTCACCGCTTCTTGGAAAAATGCTCGATCGAGCGGGCCAGCGCCTCCGCCGCCTTGCTGCGGCGGGTCACGTCGAAATAATTGGTTTTGAACTGGAGCAGTCGCGGCTGCAGGCGCTCCGCGACGGGACACAGGCCGACGTCGAAAACCTGGGTTTGTCCGTCGGAGAACTTCTGGCGACGAAACGCCGGCTCGAGGTAGTTCAACGCCCACGCGCCGTAAAAGCCGTCGCCGCCACACTCCAGATACTTCGCCCGGAATTCGTGCCAGGAGCAGGGTGCGTCCTCGGCCAGGCGGCAGACAAACGTCCAGTACGAATGGACGTATCCGGCCGGCGTCTCCTGCGGAACCAGCCAGCTGCACCCGTCGCGCGCGGCCGCCAGGGCTCTCGCGGCGTCGACCCGCACCGCGACCAGTTCCTCCAGGCGCTCGACCTGTCCCACCAGCACCGCCGAGCAGATCTCCGCCAGGCGATAGTTCCAGCCGATGGACGAATGGCGCAGATAACCGGGATCCTGGATTTCCTCGCGGGTGATCTTGCTCTTTCCCGCCCCGCCCGAGACTGCCCGATAGCCCAAGGACCCCATCCGCCTGATCTCGGTGGCCAGGTGCTCATCGTCCGTCGTGATCATCCCGCCCTCGCCACAGCTAATGTGCTTCGAGCTTTGGAAGCTGAAGCTCGAGGCATGCGCGATGCTCCCTGCCACGCGTCCCTGATAATAGCCGAGAAAGCACTCCGCGTCGTCCTCCAAAACGAACAGCTTGTGCTTCCGCGCGGTCTCCATGATCGGCCCCATGTCCGCGATCAGGCCGTAGAGCGACACCGGGATGATCGCCCGGGTTTTCGGCGTCACATTTCTCGCGACGGATTGCGGATCCAATGTCCAGGTCTTCGGGTCCACGTCGGCGAAGACCGGTGTGGCGCCGGCATGCAACACGCAGAAGGCCGTGCTCGCCATCGTCAGCGGCGGAACGATCACCTCGTGGCCTTTTCCAACGCCCGCGGCCGCCAGCGCCGCGTGCATGGTCGCAGTGCCGTTCGCGAAGGAAATGGCATATTTTACCCCGCATTTTTCCGCGAAGAGCTCCTCCAGCCTCTTGGTGAAGCCGGCGCTCGTGGAGTTTCTGAATTGGTTCGCAAGGACCAGCTTAACGTTTTCCAGTTCCCGTTCGGTAATTCTCATGGTTGGCCACGGTCTTTGTTTTTCGGTGATTCCCGTTGGATCGAAAGAAGGTATCCCTCATTTCGGCGAATGCCCGCGTTGATTTGGCCGATCTGCGGCTGGCGCTCGAGCAGCGCAAGAATTTCGTCCATGAGGAAAATCCTGTTCCCGACATGCAGGTTTTCATACACCGCCCGGGCAAAAACGAGATCCTCGGGGTAGTCGATCGTCCACCGCAGCCCCGAGAGATCTTCCGCGTGGCGGATGTTTTCTATTCTGAAGATGCCGGGGTTCTTCCAGATGTAAGGAGTGACATGCTCGCGCTCCGAGGGCAATTTCGCCTCCCGCCAAGCCTTCGTGAGCGCCGAGGCCCGGAAGACTTCCACATCCAAGCCCTCCGGAAACGTGGGCTGCAACGTGTTGCTGGCGTAGTCCAGGTCGGGATTTCCCAGTACGCAGGCCGTAACCTGGTCAATGACCTCCGGATCCTTGAACGGATCATCCGCGGTGATCCGAATCACGACTTCCGCCCCCGTCTCCTGCGTCGCCCGAAAATAGCGATCCAGCACGTCGTCGCGACCGCCCCGGAAGACTCCCGCCGATTTGCCGGCGGCATATGCCGCGAGGGCGTCGTCTTCCGGCGCCGTCGTCGTCGCCACCACCACCTTGTCCAACAGCCGGCAGGCCTTCAGTCGGTCGATGATATGGCCCAACAGCGGTTGCCCGCCAATCGGACAGAGCGATTTGCCCGGCAGACGCGAGGAGCCCATCCGCGCCTGGATGATGGCCGCGATCAGCGGGCGGGATTTTTTCCCGGTTGGCTCAGTCCCCATGGCCCATCACGCGCCGTCGTGTTTCTCCCGGCGCCCACCGGAACGACGCCGTCTTGGCATTTTCCAGAGCGAGGCGTTGATCAACTCCCGCCTGTCATCCGGCCAAATCCGATCCCAGGCCTCGAGCAGCGCCGGGTTCAGCGGTGAAATCAATTCGAGGGCCGCGTTCTGCCTGACCTGTTCCGTCGTTTCCGCCCCCAGAATGTAGAAGGCCTCGGGAAAGAGCGCCTTAACGTACCCGACCGCGAATTCCATGCGCGAAATGCCGTGTTTGTCACAAAACTTGGTAACGGCATGGACCGCCTCGTTCGCGTGAGGAATCGCGTCCAGCACAGGCGAAGGTTCCATCATGACCAATCCCTGCAGAAAGATGCTGCGCACAAAGATCGTTTTACCCCGATCAACCGCCTCGCGATAAAGCGAGGTGCGATCCATGCGCCGGTCAAAGATGTTGGCCGGCCATTGAATGAAGCTGATTTCCGGCTCGTTCAGCGCCATCCGGGTAAACTCTTCATTGTAGACCGAAATCCCGAGATTCTGTACGAGCCCGTCCTGCCGCACACGGCGAAGGGCATCCCCCAACCCTCCCCCCCACGCGCTCATCGCGTTCTCGTTGTGCAGGAGCAGGCCGAAAATATCGTGGTCCCGCAGCTTCCGGCGGGACGCTTCCACCGCCGCTCGCACCTCGTCGGTCCTGGCTTCCGGCGCCAAATCGAGCTTCGTGATGACCCGCGCATCGGCCAGCCCCACGCTGGCGTCGAGGAACTCCCCGATGATCTCCTCACTCCGGCCGTAGCTTTGCGCCGTGTCAAAGATCCGGATTCCATTCAGCCATGCGGTCGTGAGAATTTTCGCGGCCTCGCCCGGCGACGGCTGGCCATGCAGGTTGGCCACGCCGTAGTCGGCGCCGAGTTGCGCCGTTCCCAGCACGACGCGGGAGGTCTTCGGCGGGGCATTCCGCACCGAGTCCAGGGTGGAGCGGACGATCGTATTGAGGTGCAGGTGGAGCAGTTCCGCCGTGTGCCACTCGTCGACGGTGTTGATGTCCACCGCCAGCAGTGCGGGGATCTCGATCCCTGTCGCCTTCGGGCCCGTGAGGCTCTTGGTTTGCAGGAACTGCTCGCAATCGAGCCAATAAAATTGTCCCGCATCGAAGAAGCTGCCCTCGAATTCCTGGGACCGCTTGAATTCATTCTCCGGCCAGATCATTTTCAGGCCGACGCCCGGAACCTGATGATACGCCCGCTGGATCGGCGCGGCGTGCCGGCAAACGCTGAAGACGCCCGAAGCCTTCTCGCCGCACAACTGGTCGTATGCCTTCCGGATGAAACGAGCGTCAAGCAACGGGACGGTCGGATAAATGCAGCACAGGTAGTCGCAACCGCCATTCTCTCTCAGCCAGGCGGTCGCATGCAGGAGGACATCGGCAGTCGTCGCCGTGTCGTTGGCCAGCTCCGCCGGACGCCAGAACGGCACCTCAGCGCCCGCCTGCCGGCTGACCGCCGCGATCTCCTCGTCGTCGGTGCTGACGATGATCCGGTCGAAGCACGACGACCGCTGCGCCGCCTGGATGGCGTAGGTGATGATCGGCGCGCCCGCAAACGCCCGGATGTTTTTCCGGGGAATGCGCTTGCTGCCTCCGCGCGCGGGAATGATAGCCACCCTCTTCACTGTCGCCCGGTCGCTCACGAGTTCCTACGCGGAGAAATCCTTGTCGATGTGTTCACGCACCAGTCGCCGAATCTCGGCCACCGAAAGCCAGCTTTCGTTCTTGTTGCTGGAATAGCTGAAACCCTCGCGACAACGCGTCCCATGGTGGGCGGCGCAATACTCGTCGATATTCCATTGCGGGGTCGCCGACGGAATCACGAAATGATCCTTGAATTCCAGGGTGTTGATTCCGTCCGTTTCCGTGATCATCTCCTCATGGAGCTTTTCTCCGGGACGGATCCCCGTCACGACCCGCTTGCAGTCAGGCCCGATCGCCTCCGCGACGTCCACGATGCGGTAGCTCGGAATCTTGGGCACAAAGATTTCCCCGCCCCACATTTTTTCCAGCGCCAGCTGCACGAACTGCACGCCCTGCGCCAGTAAAATGCTGAATCGGGTCATGCGCTCGTCCGTGATCGGCAGCGCGCCCGACTTCCGTCGCTGGAGATAAAGCGGAATGACGCTCCCGCGGCTGCCCATGACGTTGCCGTAGCGCACGACTGAAAAGCGGATCGGGCGGGCCCCCTTGTAATTGTTGGCAGCGAGGAAAAGCTTGTCCGCACACAGCTTCGTCGCGCCGTAGAGGTTGATCGGCGCCGCCGCCTTGTCCGTGCTGAGGGCCACAACTTTTTTGATGCCACAGTCCATCGCAGCCTCGATCACGTTCTGCGCGCCGATGACGTTGGTCTTGATGGCCTCGAACGGATTGTATTCGGCCACCGGCACCTGCTTCAGCGCGGCGGCATGCACGACGATGTCGACGTTTTCGAAGGCCCGGTAGAGCCGCTCCTTGTCCCGGACATCGCCGATGAAAAACCGCAGGCGGCTGTCCTCGCCATGCGCCTGCTGCATCTCGTACTGCTTCAGTTCGTCACGGCTGAGCACGATGATCTTTTTGATATCCGGCTGGGCCAGCAGCGCCTGGACGTATTTGCGCCCAAACGATCCGGTCCCACCCGTCACCAGGACGCTACTGTTTTTCAATGCGGTCATGTGTTTTGGCATGCAGGTTGATCCAACGATCCAAAGATTTTTCCTCAGATTGCTAGCGGTAAAATCGATGCCTCCCTTGATAAATGCATCCCGGTTGCGCTGACGATTCCATCTACGGGGAATTCGGGCCCATGACTCCATTGCCCGTCGTCTGGCGTAGCCGCACGATCAATTCCGCGATCTCATGCCGCGCCTGATCGTAACGGGCGAAGGTCCAGCCACTCGGGAGGTGGAACTGCCCCTCCGCGATCCGTCTCCCGTCCGGAAGGGTGTACGTCCGGTCCCAATGCGATTCGAGGAAGACGCATTCGCGCCGGATACGGGCAGTGTCAATCGATGCCGCGAGTCCCGCCAGAAGATTCCGCCCTTCTTCAACTAGCTTCCCCCGGCGCGGATCGGCTTGGGCGACCGCCAGGGCCTTTTCCAAGGTCAGGATGTACCTGAGATCATCGACGCCCTCGCGCAAAGCCTCCCAATAGAGAGCCGGACCGCCTGGATGCTGGTCCGTCGCGGGGTATTGCTGCACACAATCCGTTGGTCCGTCGAAATCGACCCAGGCATCGCTGCTCACATTCTGGTAGGCCCAGAGATAATAGCCGTCACAGCCAATCCCCAACGTGCGAAAAAACCAGCCCGCCGAAAACCGCATCGTCTCCATTTCCGGAATCGCCAGGCCGTTGTTGATGTTGTAGGTGTAGACCTTCTTGCCCCGGCTCCTTGCCTGTTCCAATATTTCCGGCCACTGGTCCACGTAAAAGACGGGTTTGCCGGAGTAACGCAGGGTGAAGATATCGATGTTTGGAACACACGCATCGATCTGGGACTGGATCGCCGCCACCGGTGACTTGAGCCAGATGTGATCGGCTTGGGTAATGCCCCCACCCCGTTTCACCGCCCTGAGCTCGCGGGCCAGCGACGGAAACAGCGACGGATTCGAGGTTACCTCGTCATAAGGCTCAAAGAGGATGCGCGGCCACTTTCGCCGCCGGCATTCCTCGTCGATTTGCCGCACGATGCTCGAGTAGGCCTGCGCAAACCTGGCCTCATCCGGCAGGAACTTGGCGCAGAACTGCTGCACCTCGTCGTCGGAAAGACACCAGGTGAAATCGCCCGTAAATCCGGTCTTGACGAACAAATCCAGAATCCGCGCGAGCTCCGATCCTTGGAACTCCACCTTGGGAGCGAGCCAGTCGCCCGTGATGCGCAATTTCGAGGTCCCATACCACGCCACGGATGTCATTCCATGACGTTTCATGTCCGGAAATGCCCGTTCGGGTTCGGAAAGTCCGCGCGTGCCCCGATAATACCATCCGATGTTCAGCCCGGTGGGCGCCTCCAGCGCGAAAGGATAAACTTCGATGGCAAGGGGAATGGATTCCACCAGACGCCCCGCGTCGAACACGCGGATTTCCCTCTGATAAGTGCCCGCGGACATTCCCTCCGGGACATCGACCGTTGCCCAAAATACACAAGTTTTTCCCTTCGCAACCGGATGCACTGCTGCCGCGCCCAAAACACAGGGGAGATCCATGTACTCGCCCGCGCCCAGAATCGCGGTGGTTCGCTTGCGCACCGACGCCACTTCGGAGAGCTCGATCTTCGCGTTCGTCCTGTCGCCAGAAGCACCAAATGTCGGCGCGTCGACGGCAACCTCCAAGGCATCGATATCGCGAAGCGCGTGAATCGCGAATGCCACCGGCTCAACCTCCCCTTTTGCCACACGCACGTCCAACCGCAGAGGCTGCGTCGTCGCGCTCGGCACCGTCGAAGGAAATGTCAGAGCCATCCACGGCACCGCAAATGCGACAAAGCCTTGGCCCATCTCGTCCGACGAAAATGCCGGCGGTTCTCGCGGATCGCGAAACTCCCGCTGCACCAGCTGTCCGGACTTGAGCCAAGCGGCAATCTCGCCCTCCGCACTCCGGCGGGATTCGTAGCGGACAAGATCCGACAGCGGCCGGGATCGCGGAATATCTTGGTCCACAAGGATAAATTTAAGATAATCCAGGTAAATCGGACGTCCATAGGCATGAAGTATCAGCGATTGTCCGCGCATTTCCACATCATGCGCCCATAAGACCTCGAGGTTTTTATGACTCGTCTGCGCCGGAACGGCAATGGTCGCAAATTGCTCCATGCTGTCGGTCTTCAGCTGGATTCCCGTGGGAAGGCTGACACCACGCACGCCAGCGTACAGGTCATACCGGCCGACCAACGATGGACGATAGACCAGATCCGCCACCCCGCCTCCTCCCAGAACATGAAGCACATCATCGCCCTGAGCCATGAACTTTGCGTCCGTCCGGTAATACCACTTTCCATAGGTGGCTTCCGTCGTTACGGCACCGGCTGGCTCCGTTTGCCTGAAATCGCTGAAGATCAACGAGCCCGTTTTTTCTGATTTGTCTCCGGAGTCGGCAGAGGCGGTTCCGCCAGCCTTGGGCAGAGACGCGTCTTCATGAGATATCGCCGCGCCCCGATTTGGAACAACTTTCAGCCAGACTGCGACGAGGACGCCTAAAAACATCAGGCAGCCAATTCCCCAGAGTGGTTTGCGGGCAGGCATGGGATTCTCGTCAGGATAGGGTCATTGTCGTCTAGCGGAGCAGATTCCTCAGTTCGGTTCTGACCGAGGCCCGAGGTACAAAATTTCTCTCCTTCGCAATCAAGGATATGTCGGCCACCGATCTGATCACGTCGCCTGCACGGGCGGGCAGATAGGTGGGCGCTTGTGCGGTGCCCTGGGCCTCCGCCAGCCAGCGAAACAATTCGTTGATGGTGGTTTCTTTTCCCGTACCCACATTGTAGGTCGCAATGAGATCTGGCCTTTCCGCGGCCACCAAGATATTGGCCCGGACGACGTCGCTTACATGGATGAAGTCGCGGGTCTGCTCTCCCGTCCCAAAAATTTGCGGCGCTTTCTGCTTCCCCAGGGCATCAACGAAGCGGGTGATGACACCGGAATAGGCCGATCGCGGATTCTGCCTTGGGCCGTAGACATTGAAATAACGCAAGACGGTAAAGGCGGGCCCACCCATTGCGGCAATTTTGCGTCCGATCTGCTCCGCTGCCAGTTTGGTTGCCGCGTAAGGCGAGAGCGGCTTGGTGGGCGACTTCTCCGCGATGGGCAGATCCGCCGTGTCGCCATACACTGCACAGGTGGAAGAAAACACTACCCGCCGCACCCCGGCCTTTTTGGCTGCCGCCAATAGCGTCTCGGTGCCGTGGACGTTGACGTGCTGATATTCTGTTGGCGCCTCAAACGACTCGGGCACGAACACCTTGGCGGCGAGATGAAAAATAACCTCCATGTCCGCCACCGACCGTTCCACCATTGCCGTATCGGTCACATCACCCTGGATGAACTCTATTTTTCCTTCGGCGGCCGCGAGATTGGCTCGGGTTCCAGTGGAAAGGTCGTCAAGGACGCGGACCTGCCAACCGTCAGCCAAGAGATGTTCCGCCAGATGTGAGCCGATAAAGCCTGCACCACCGGTGACTAACGCCGTTCTGGTCATCGGAGGTGCGACGGATAAGGGAAAAAAGCCTTGGGATTCACTGGCGGCAGCGTGGGCGAGCTTCGCCCCGTCGCTTCCGTGGGGAGGCGGGCGAGATCGCCGAGGGCCTTGCCGGCCTTCATGAGTGCGTTTACCGACCGCGTTTGGGTCCTAGCAGCGTATTGAGAACCGGCAGCGCCAGCTTCAGCCGGCTCCGCCAGGTTTCGAGCTGCTCCACGCGATCGAGATAGAAATCCTTCGCAGCGCCCCCGTCATCTGCGAGACGACGGAGCCGCTCGATCCGCTCCGGCCCGGCTGCCACCAGCGGCGTGATGCGCCCATTGAGAACGCCGCCGACGAGCTTGCGCAGCGACATCTCGGGTTCGAAATACTCCCGGCGATCGTCATCGTGCGTCGCCGCGTTGATGGCGCCCAACGATCGCAGCATCTGCAGGCCCTGGCTGGCCGAACCCTTGCTGATCCCAAGCCGCGCAACGATATCGGTGAAGCTCAATGGTTGAGGCGAAGCATAGAGCAACCCGTAGATCTGGCCCACGGACGGCGGAACACCGAAGATCTGGGCCGCCTCGGAAAAAAATTCTACGCACTCCCGCGAAAATTCGGGCGCGGCTACGTCCGAAGGGGCAGTCTGCGTGAGGCTGGCAACCGGCATCGCTTGGAGCACAACGGCGATTCAATCTAGTTCAAGAGAAAATGAACTGGTAGTCGAACCCTCGAACGACCCGGTGACCAAATAGTCGATAACCCGGTGAGCGAATCGCCGAATTATCCGTGACGGCGAAATTACGTCCGGCATTTGCGACTAACACTGTCCGGCACTGAGTGAATCCGAACCCTGGCGACCGATCATCTGGCGATTCGCTTCTAAAAAATCCGACACCGGCCTGTTATCCCCTAGCTTACAATGGCATCTGACTTCCTTGCCTTCTGTCTGCCTGTGCGCATCAGATGCGAACCAAGATTGTTGCAAATGAGCCAAAAATACGGCTTGCGGGAGCCTGACACCGGCATTTCTCTTGGTTTCGTCTAGGTACTTGGAACCCGGTTAAACCATCAAGCTGCACACGCTCTCTGACTGCTCTCGCCGTTTCGACCGTCTTGCCTCCCTTCGATCCCTTTTCAACCAAACCGCTGTAATTCACCGATGAAATCGCTCTCCACCACCCTTCTTCTCGGTGCGCTCCTCGGCGCCACCGCCCATGCGTCGATCGACCTCGGCAACGGCGCCGCGCTGTTCCCGACCGCAACGGCTCAGCTGACGCACAACGATAACATTTTCCTGAGCAACAGCAACGCGAAGTCCGACACGATCGTGGACCTCGCGCCCGGGTTCGAACTGCAGTTCGGCAATGGCTCCGACAACAAGGGCAAGCTTTCCTATGACGAGGACGTCCAGTTCTATACCAGCCATAGCAGCCTTAATACGGGCCTCGCCCTCATCGACCTCACCGACCGCTACGATGACGGCAAGATGAAGATCAATCTCGACGGCTGGTTCCATCAGGCCAACCAGGCCAACCGCGATGTCCGCGCCAACGCCTTCCTGGTCCGCCGCGATCTCGAGCACGCCGGCGTGGTCGATGAGGACGTCCTGACGGAAAAGACCAGCGCCAGCCTCGGTTTTACCTACGACAATACCGACTACAAGCGGACGGGCTATGTTGACTGGCGGTGGTTCGAACTCCCCTTCAAGTACTATTACAAGGTCGAACCCAAGCTCGATCTGAGTGCCGGCTTTACCTACCGCGACAACAAGCTCGGCAACGGCGGCGTCGACAGCACGGAGTATTTCTACAACGTCGGCGTCCGCGGTGAGCTCGCACCCAAGCTCACCAGCCAGGTGTCCGTCGGTCTCGACCAGCGCCAGCTGAGCGTCGGGGGCACCCAGAACTCCCTGGGTATCGACGCCGATTTCAGTTACGCGCCAACGGCGAAGACCAGCGTGACGCTGGATGCCCGGAACAATTACGGCTATACGGGCGTCGGCGCCTCCTACAAGGATTTCGGCCTCCAAGTGGGCGCGACCACCAACGTGAGTGATGAATTCAAGGTGGGCGCCCAGTTCGGCTACGATCGCTTCTCCTATACTGGCCGCCAGAGGGATGATTTCTACCAGGGCCAGATCAACGGCACCTACCTCGTGAACGCCTACGTGACCGTCAACGGAAGCTACACGTACTCCAAGGACTCGTCCAACCTGACGACGGGCCCCAACTTCACCAACAACATCTTCAGCGTCTCGGCTGTGTTCCGTTACTGAGGAACGGAATCGACCGTAGGGGCGCTCCTCGTGGGCGCCCTCCTTACCAGGATAACGGGCGTCCGCAGGGACGCCCTTACTTTTAGTCCCTCTCATGACGAGTTTAATCAAGTTTCCGTTCTCCAATCCGGCCGGTCTTTTGCTGGGATGGCTGCTCGCCGGCGCGGTACCGGCCGCGGTTTTCGCGGCCGCCAGCTCCGCCCCGGCCTCCGGACTCCGGCCTCCGGCTCCTGGCGCGGCGCAGGCCGAGCACGTCCTGCAGCCGCTCGACCTGATCAAGCTTGAGGTATTCCAGGAGCCGGACATGGAGCGTCAGGTGCGTCTCTCCCAGGATTGCACGGTGACGCTGCCCCTCATCCAGACGATCAACCTCAAGGGCAAGACGCTACAGCAGGCGCAGGAGATGATCCGCTACCTGTACGATCGCGATTATCTCGTGAATCCCCAGATCAACCTGAGCCTGATGGAGTCCGCCAAGCACGACGTGAAGGTCCTCGGCCAGGTGGACAAGGCCGGAGCCGTGGAAATTCCCGCCGACAAACCGTTGAAGCTCCTCGATGCCATTGCGCTCGCCGGCGGCTTCACCCGGCTTGCCGACCGGAAGCATGTCACACTCACCCGCGACGGCAGCGACGGGAAGTCCAGCACGACCGAAATCAATGCCGACGACATCCTGCAGAGCAAAAACACCAGCGACGCGTGGGTCCTGCGCGAAGGCGACGTGATCTTCGTGCCGGAACGGATCCTCTAGTTCGCGGACACCTGAGACCGGAGGCCAGATACCAGAGGCCGGCTTACGATCAGCCGCTCAATCGGTTGGATCGTCTTGGTTCTGCCCTCGGCTTTCTGCACTTGGCGTCCGGTCTCTGGCGTCCGTCTTCTAGCCTCCGGCCTCCACTCCCGTCTTGCTTCGCGCTTCGCCCCTCTAGAAAATTTTCCGAATTCATGGATTCCCCGAAGCCCTCCCGCGAAGCCCAACGCCATTCGCCTGGTGCCCAAGCCTATGGTCCGGCCGGTGGCTACGGTTACGGCCCGGCAGGCGGAGACGGCTACGGCAATTACGGCGGATATGGCGGCTACCCGGGCTACGGAGAGACTACCGTCCAGCGCTCCCTGCAGGACTATCTCCTGATTCTACGCGAACGCGTCTGGTACATCATCGCAGCATTCGTTGTCGTGTTCGCTTCCGCACTCGTTTACACTTATACTCGCACGCCGCTCTACCAGTCGACTGCAACGGTCGAAATCTTCCGTCGGAACCCGACGGTCATGCAGGTGCAGCAGGTGATGGACAGCGAAGTGCGTTCGGCCGAGGACCTGAACACTCAGGTCAACATCCTCAAGAGCACCACGATCATGCAGCGGGTCGCCGACAAATTGACCGGCGACGACCTGAAGCGGTTCATCGCTCCCTACGACAAACCGGGCGCTCCGGCTCCCTCGGTGCTGCGCCTTCTGGAGGTCAATCGAGACATCGTCCCGCAGCGTCTGAGCCTGATCGTGGGAATTCAGTACGATCATCCTGACAAGGAAATGGCGGCAAAGGTCGCGAATCTTTTCGCCGACGAATATATCGCCTACAGCGCGCACGTGCGGGTCGACGAATCGCTCAAGGCCGTCGTCGATCTCGAGCAGCGCGCCACGGAGCAGCGCCAGAAGGTCGACGATATCGCTCGCGCGCTCCAAGCCTACCGCGAAAAGAACAATCAGGTCTCCCTCGACCAGCGCAAGGACATCTCCACCGAGACCCTTAAAACCCTTAACCTGCAGGTCACCCAAAGCGCCGCCGCGTTGCAGGAGGTCGAAACCCGCTGGAAACAAGTTCTGGCGACCCGCCAGAGCGGCGGCGATCTGCTCACTTTGGCCGCCATCGCTGGCGACCCGACCGTAGCGGAATTGCAGAAGCAAGTGGCGGCGGCCAAGATCGCCGTCTCGCAGCTGAGCGAACATTACCGGGCGAAGCATCCGAAGATGATCGAGGCGGCCAACACGCTGGCCGAGGCGCAACGGCAGCTTCAGCACGTGATTGAAACCACCGCCGCGCAGGTGGAAGCCAGCTACCAGAGCGCGCTGCAGAACTATACCCAGGCTCGCGCCGCGCTCGCGGCCCAGGAAGGCGCCTCCCTTTCGATGGACCGACTGAACGTCGAATACTCCAACATGGAGCGCGACTTCAGCGTGAACGAGAAAATCCTCGAAAACATCCTGTCGCGCATGCGGGAGACCTCGATGAGCAGCACGGTGGAGACGCAGAACGCCCGTCTCGTGGACCACGCCGCGCCCGGACGGAAGCCGATCTCACCGAATTACCTCCTCAACCTGGGGCTCGGCGTGGTCGGCGGACTCGCCTTCGGTCTCGCGCTCGCCTTCTTCGTGGCGTACGCGGACGACCGCGTGAAGAGCGCCTACGACATCGAGGCCGTCGTTGGGCTGCCGCTTCTCGCCATCGTTCCGAAATTCAAGAAGCCTTCCACGGGTGACGAAGCTCAAGGGACTGGCACGGCCTTCGTGCCGCCCAGCGAACCCGAGGTCGCCGAGGCGTTTTCCACGCTCTACTCCAGCCTGCGGCTGAAGGACGAGAGCAAGAAGGCCCAGTGCATCGTCATCACCAGCACGGTGCCCGGCGAGGGCAAGTCCTTCATCGCGCGCAATCTCGCCCTTACCTTCGCCTCGCACGGCGAACGCGTGCTGCTGATGGATTGCGACCTGCGGCGGCCGGTGGTGCACCGGGCGTTCCACGTCGAGAACCTCAAGGGCGTGATCGATATCTGCACGACCGGCGCGGCCCTCGACGACGTCATCATCAAGGACATCCAGCCCAACCTTGACGTTCTCCCCTCCGGCGGCCGCTCGAAAAACCCGGCGCAGAATCTCACGAGCAAGAACTTCGAGGTGCTGCTCGCCGACCTCCGCAAGCGCTACGACCGCATCTTCATCGACACCCCGCCCGTCGCGCTCGTGAGCGACGCCTTCGTGATCCTGCCGCTCGCCGACGGCTCGATCTACTCGATCTTCTTCAACAAGGTGCGCCGCAAGGCCGCGCAGTTCTGCGTCCAGCGCCTGCTGGAGATCAGCGTCCCCCATTTCGGCGCGGTGCTCAACGGCCTCGACCAGAACATCGGCGGCTATTACTACCACCATTACTACGACAAGTCGTACAAGCAGTACTACGTGAGCACCGCGAACGACCAGCCCGGCGACGCCCCCCGGCGCGAAGCGCCCGTTCGCACCGCGGCGGGACCGGCACCGAAGCGCAGCCGGCGCCGTGCGGAGGACGGAGGTCGGACGACGGAGGACAGACGGCAGGCGGCGGGAGACCGAAGACAGGACGCCGGAGACGGCGAACAGCCGTCGAAGTCGGAGCTGCCCGGACTGGATTCCTGAATCGGGCGGACGTCGCAGACGGCTTCGGCCGCGCTTTCTCCGCTTTTTTGACCGGCAAAAATGCCTTGCGCGGGCAAGGGCGCGTCCTAGCGTCCCCGGCTCCGCGGTTAGTCCCCATCGTCTAGCCCGGTTAGGACACCACCCTTTCACGGTGAGAACCGGGGTTCGAATCCCCGTGGGGACGCCATCTTAATTTCTTAGCAATAAGAAGTTAGATTTTTCGATAACCGATTTGGCCGTTGACCGGCCAAATCGGTCATGAAAACAGTCACTCCATTCGTCATCTCAGAGTTCACGAATCCCTCCGGGAAAATCGTTTTCCAGCTCTACGCTCGCATCGACGGTCAACGCTTCCGCAAGAACTTTCAGACCCGCACGGAGGCGGAGGCAGAGCGTCAGGTTCAAGAAGTAAATTGGCTCCAGCGTGACACCGGCACGCGCGCGGCCATCACTCGGCTAACCGAGGATCAGCTCCACGAAGCTGAATCGGCCTTCCGGCGACTGGCGAGCCTGCCGCGCTCGCTGTCGTTCTATCTGGATTTCGCGCTCACGAATTACCGCGAGCCGGAAAAGCAAAAGCCGCTGGCCGACGCGGTGGCGGAATACGTCACGGCCAAGGAGCACGAATTCGCCCAGGACCAGCTTTCGCCGCCGCAGATGAACCGGATTCGCGAGGACCTGAAACGGTTGATGACGGCATTTCCGAAAAAGGCCGTCGCCGAACTCACCGCGACGGCTTTGACCGATTTTTTGGAGAAAGACCGGCCCGGAATGAAGACGCACAACAACCGGCGCGGCATCCTCTCCACCTTTTTCAGATACTCTTTTCAGCGCGGCTGGATCGCCGAGAATCCGATTCCGAAAGTGCCGCACTACCGCATCCGTCGGAAGCGCGGGGTGGCACAAACGTTCACCGCAGCGGAAGCGGCGGCCCTCATGGAACACATGGAGACTTATGACGGGGGCCGTTGGGTGCCCTACTTCGCGCTGTGCCTCTTCGCCGGCATCCGTCCGGGCGTGCCTTACGGTGAGATTACCAAGCTCATGCCCGACGCGGTGAATCTGGAAGAGGGTGTGATTCACGTTTCCGCCGAGGTCTCGAAGGTGCGCGAGCCGCGCAAGGTGACGATTCAACCAAATCTCGCCGCGTGGCTTCGCGCTTACCCGTTGGAGAAATTCCCGATCATCCTCGGGAATTTCAAAAAGCGGCGCGACCGCTTCGCCAAGAAGTTCAACCTCACGCACGATGTGCAGCGGCACACGTTCATTTCGATGTTCGTCGCGAAATTCCGCTCCATCGGTGAGGCAGCGATTCAGGCGGGCAATTCCGAGGCGATCATCCGCAAGCATTACCTCGATCTGAAAACGACCAAGGAAGCGGAGAGCTTTTTCGGCATTCTGCCGAAGCACGCGAAAGTTTCCGCCGCTTCGGCGGCGGCGAAGCTGGCCAACGCCGCGTGACCACGCCCTCGCCTTGCTTGCCGTCCTTGACCGGCAAGCAGGGGTATGGAAACGCAACTCTCGCCCTCCACGGAAAGCCAGCTCACGGACATCATCGGCCTGCGGGCCAGCGGGATTTTCCCCAAGGACAAGGAGCCCTCCATCGCCACGTTGCGGAATTGGACGAAGCTCCGGCGCATTCCTCATCACCGCGTCGGCCACTTCGTCTATTACGACGCCTCCGAGGTCGCGGCCCATATCCGCACCCGGCTCAAAGTGCCGGCGCGCGGGTGAGTCGCCACCCCGTCCAATAGCAGCACCGCGCTGATTCACTCCAGCGCGGTGTTTTTGTTTTCAAACGACGCGACACGCATCCTGTCGCAAGCACGCGGAACCAGTGCAAAAATCGGATCAACCAGCACGGCGCACGCTGTATCTATTAGGAATGGACCGCGCGCGGTATCGTGGGAGCGAACCTCAATCCCACAATGAAAACGAACAATGATTCATTCTTCGCGGAGCCGGTCGATCCCAAGCAGGAAGCACGCTTCCTCGCCTTGGAAGTGGTCTGCCGGCTTCTGGTCTGGATGGCGGAAGGCGCGTCGCTCGACGAGCGCGGCGTGCGGGCAACGGTCGCGCTCTACTGTGTGCGGCCCGATCTGATCAACGAGGGAACGCTGGAGGAAATCGGCCATGTGGCCGGGCGCTCGAAACAGGCGGTGCATCAACTGGCGGACAGCTTCCGCGACACCACGGGGATGCCGTCATGAACCCGGCCCCTGTCACTACCGTCGCGACGGAAATCAACCGTCTCCACGAAGAGGCCAAGCACTGCGCCTGCGCTTCGCGCCAAGCGTTACACGGCGCGCTGGTCGCCGCCTGGCAGGCCGGCCAGTTGCTCGTTGAGCAAAGAAAACGGGTGTTTCGCGACATGGGGCCGGGGGCCTGGCTCCTTTGGCTGAAAGCCAACTTTCGCGGCACGGCACGGACGGCCCAGCGCTACATGCGGCTCGCGCATTGCGTGGCCGATGCGGCGTTTTTACAGGGCATGAGCCTGCGGCAGGCGTATGCCCGCCTCGGCATCGCTACCGAGCCGAAAACGCCCGGCAAGCGCCGGCTACGGCATACCCTCCCGGCGCATGTCGTCCTCGCCAACCGGCTCGTCCGCACCCTCAAACGCCGGCCTGGCCAGACTGACGAGGAGCAAGGCGAAGCTTACCGGCGCGACCTGCGCCTGCTCTACGAAAAGCTCCGCTTGTGGTTCGAGCCTGTCCCCGCTGCGTCGAACATTTATTCCCCGGCGCGTTCTCATAAGTTATGACCGCCGCCGCCTTAGCGTCGTCCATACGAGCCTCGGAACGCCGGAGCCGCGCCTTTCTGCGGCTACTGGCGGGCATGTGCCGCCAGTTTCCCGACCTGCGGACATGGTTGTTGGAGGATTTCGGGCGAGATGCCGACACCCGCGCGAGCTTCCTCGCCCTCGTGGAGCGCGGTGATCTCAACGGCGAGGCCATGTCCAACGGCTTTGCCGAATTGGCGGGCGAACTCGACGGATGGCTTGAAGAAAAGCGCTGGATGAAAGCGCAGTTGCCCGCGCAAACAGCGCGCCCGTTTGGCGGGCTCACATGGGAGGAAATGGAAGCATTGGTGCGGCGTTACGAGGCGCGCACGCTCGGCCTGAATGTCTTTCTCCTCGCTCGCGACTGGCGCAAAGCCGGCGAGGCCGCCAAGGCGTCGCCTCGGCTCCTCCAAGCGGGGGCCGATTTACTGGACACGGCGATCCGCTCGGGCGAAACCCGCCAGCTCGTCGAACTCGGCCACGCCGTCGAATTGCTCGCCGGGCTCGATCCGCGCCGCCTGCGCACCGCCTTCGGCTATGCCGATTGGTGGAAGCTGCACGCCCTGGTTTACATGATGAGGCACCCGCGCGAAGCCTACCGCACCCGCGAAGTGCGGGCGCATCTCGAAACGCTCCGCCTGCAAATCAGCTCCCTCGACTTCCGCCGCTTCTGCAAGCGTCACGGCATCCGCCGTGATATGCGCGCCGGCCGCCCGCGAACCCGCAGCAGCATTCCCGCGAAACGCTGACCGGCGCAACGCGCCGCGCCCCGAGGCAACGGCCGGCTCGCTGGATAAGTCGCCACTTCACCACCGCCCCTGATAAACAGCGCCTCCTCCGCCGCAGGCAAGCTGGAGAGCGAAGCGGAGCTTGCCGGCGGCGATAAAATTGGGCGCGCAGGGCGGATGGATAAAAATGCGCTACGCGTCGGTGATGCGATTCAAGTCGGAGTCGTCGCGATCCAGTTCCCATGTGCCATAGTGCATCCCCAAAATGATGTTCACGGGAAAGGATACCTTCAGAGCCTTAACCATCCGCAAATGCAGACCGCGCGCGGAACCGCCGACAAACAGCGAGGGGGCCAGATGGAGGGAATCAGTGTCGATCCGTCCGCCGAAGTCCTCTTCCTTGGCCCACGGGAACGCCGCAAAAACCATCCCGAGGAAAGAAACCATCAGCTCGGGAAATGGATTCATGCACTTGCACTCGTGGAAGGAGACGAGGTCGTCCGCCTCCACATAGAAGAACGACCGCTTCCCCTTGGCATAGTCGTCATCGCGGTGGTCTTTCACCTTCTTACCGGTGCGAAAAACGACCATGTCCGGGGTAAACGCGATGTCAGTGTGGATCGACGAACGCACGCGCACCTGCTGCCGCAACTGATATTCCCGTCCCTTGCGCTTGATGACGACATAGGAGAAATTGGCCGGGTTGCCATTCGGGGTCGTGAGATACTTGAATTTCCCGTCCTTCAGGTTCTCGGGCTCCACGTCGCACGTCTGCGCGTAATATTCCACGAGGCTGTGGAAGCAGCCGATCTCGAAGGCGGCGGCCACGACCCGCTCGGTCTTCGCATAGGTGACGCCGTGAGTGCGAGCAAACTGCCGCACCATGCCCTCCACCGTCTTGAGCCATTCGTCCTCAGTCATGGTCATCGAGGGTGCGGCCGATCCGATAAAGTATGTCCTCGGTGCGCTGCTGGGTCAAGAAGCGCTCCGTGATGCCGAGACGAAAAACCATTTCGGTGAAAACATTGTAGGCCCGGTTGATCGCGGTCCGCCATTGGGCGTCGAAGACGAAAGAGCTGCCATAGACGACATCGACCCGGGAAACGAACGAGTCATCGGTCGGCCGGGCCGAACTCGCCAGCGGCGCGAGCACGATCTGGTAAAAGGCATTCAGGACTAGAAGAACTCGCAGCTTCTTGGTCGTCCAGCTGGCGCGCCGCACGCGGCGCAGCCGCTCGTCGCCCTTCTCGTCGAAATAGTTGAGCTGGGAAACAAGGTGTTCGCAACGGATGAGAAATTTTTCCCGGATGTCGGCCGGCAGCGAGTCCGCCAGGATTTTGCGCACGGTTTCCATCCTACCGGTCCTTCATGGTAATTTCGCCGAGCTGATAGGCTTCCTTGCCCTGGGTGGGATACCAGATGTGATTGTTACTAAGAACGGACTCAGCGCAAAGGGCCTCGAAGATGTTGTGGACGAAATAAGCGGGCGCCATTTCCGGCAGCCGGTAGGCACGGAAAATATCCGCCTGCCGCCGAGGTCCCTCCGGCCGGCATTCCCAATAGCGCGCGAAAAGGTTCTGACCCAGCGCGACGCAGTTGACCACCCGGCGCGAGAGCCCCGCCACGGCATCTTTCAGCTCGCCGAGCAGGATCTCGTGGCGGTCGTCGTCGTGGTCGAAAGCAAAAAGTCCCGTGACCGGCCGGCACTGGGCGGAATGCGATACCAGGTCCCGGCAATCAGCGAGCTTGCGGAGTGCGTCGCGGAGTTCGGCCGGTTCCACGTGAGTTTTTACCTCGATGATGCCAAGGCACAAATCGGCGGTGACGATCAACAGGTCGCCATCCTGATAGAGCACCGGCTTGGTGCGGTCATAGATAAGGATGTCGATCTGAGTCGAAGGACCCTTCGGCGTGATGACGAAGCCGGAACCGACGCCCATCGACTGCGGCAAGTGCCGGCGCAGCACCGCACGCAGGACGCTTTCCTTCCATTCTCCGTCCGTGAGCCAGTGGCGGTTGCCGATGAAATGCCGCACCCGGTTCTTGAGGGCCTGCAACTCCATCGTGATGGAGCGAAAATAGTCCAACTCGTCGGGCGGCGGCATGGGGGGCGGCCGTCAGGCCGGCGGCACGGGTAGGTATTTGGCGTCGCGGTTGTCGAACGCCGGCCGCGTGCCTTCGAGCACGTCGATGATCGCCCGGTTGATGGCCGGGTTTTCGATGGCCCCCGAGGTGTAGGCGAGCCGGTAGCCATCGCGTTTGTCGAGCTTGGCGAACACCACCTGTTCCGCGTCGCAGACCACGGCCAGATTCGGGTTGTGGGTGACGATGATGATCTGGCGGCGGCGCTTCGCATCCTTGATGCAGGGCACGAGCAGCTCGAAGACGGTCTGGTTGTCGAGGTTCTCCTCGGGCTGGTCGATGAGGAGGGGAATGTCGCCCTTGTCCACCATGAGGTAGAAGACGAGGAGCATGGTGCCGCGTTCGCCGGGCGAGAGCTGGTGGAGTTCCTTCTCGCCCATCTTGAGGCCGTAGCGCGGGTTCAGGAAATCGAGGGAAAAGACGTAGTCGTAAAGCTCCTCCAGCGTCCGGCCCTTCTTCAGCAACTGAGCCTTGCGGCACGGCTGGCCGAAGCCCGGCCGCTGGTCTTTTTCGAGCGCAACGCTGATCTCGGCGAGGAAAGCGGTGATGCCCGCCTCGGTGTTGAAGTCGTGTTTCGCAAGGACGCCGCGCAGCATCTTGATGCCCTCCTCGACGCCGCAGAACGTGCCCGCGACGCCGTGGCTGACGTAGTTGAAAAAACGCTCCTCGAACCCGGAGTCCACGATGGAGACCGAGAAATTGAGATTGAACTTCTCGCGCGTGACGGCGCGTTCCGAGATGAATTTCTGCACCGGCGCATACAAATCGCGGTAGGCTTTCGCAAGGCCGGCGATCTCACGGTGAATTTCCAGCGCCTTGGCGGTCCGCTGGCCCTGCTGCTCGGCGAGCGCGGGCGGGACGGTGGCGAGGCCGGCGATCTCGGCCTCGAGCTGCTGGATGGAGCCGGCGTCGGCCGGCGTGCCGATGAGCGTCGTCTCCTTTTTCTGCCAAGTCTCCTCGGCCGTGAGGAAGCCTTGGTAATTCTTGTTCGGCTCGTCGAGTTTATCCTGCAACTCCAGGAGTTCCTTCTTCAGGGCCTCCAGCTTGACGATGAGATTGTCGGCGGCGTTAGGGTCGAGCTGCTTGTCCAGCGCCTCCTTTTCGCGGCTGAACTGAGTCCGCTTGGCATTCAGGGGCGCGCGGCTGACCGCCAGCTTGGCCAGGTCACCGAACGTCAAACCGACGACCGCGAGGTCCGCGGCGCATTGTTTCTCGAAATCCGCGAAGTTGCGCTCCAGGTTGTCGAGCTTGGCGAGCAGTTTGTCGGCGCTGGAGACCCCGAGGGCGAGCGTCTGCTGCTGCGAACGCAGCGCCGTGATGCTTGCTTCCAGCGCATCGCGCTCGGCCTTCTTCGCATTGATCGAGGTGGCAACGGCGGACACCGCCTGCTGGGTGGCCGGGTCGAGGTCGGGTTTCTGAACCGCGGCGGGGCGCGTGGCCCGGTGCGCCTTCAGCTCCTCGTTGCGCTGGAAGAGCTGGCTTTCCAGCGTCTGGCGATATTCCGGCTCCAGCTTGCGCTCCAGCGCAAGAATGGCGCGGTTGAGCGCCACGACTTGCTTCTGAATCTGCGCGATGCGGGCCTTCGTCTCCTCGGTCTTGTGCGTGAGGAGGGCGTCGAGCGACGGCTGGTTCAAGCGGTCGGCGGTCTCGACGTGCGAGAAGATGACCTTGCGCAACTCCCGGTCGAAGTCCGTCTCGTTCGGCAGGCCGATCTGGTTGCAGATGTTTTCGAGAAAATTCTGCGGGATGAACTTCACCAACTCGGGCTTGGTCTCGTCCACCTTGGCGTCGAGCGCGCATGTGGTGACGGTGCCGCTCTCCCACAGCAGGGTGATCTGGTAATGCGCGGCCTTGTTCTGCTTCGGATTGCAGAAATTCTTCGACGCGAGGAACGAGAACGCGGCGTGCTGGCGCGTGCTGCCGGCCAGCCCGATCGGCTCGGCCAGCGCGCTTTTCCCCTGGCCCTTGTTGCCGATGATGGCGACGAGGTCGTGGTTGAGCGGCAACTCCGCGTCGAACCAGTGTTCGCCCAACGTGGAGCCGTCCTTTTTCCGCAACGTGAGGGAGCGGATGAACTTGGTTTTGTTGGCGCTGACGTGCGCGAGTTTCGGCGGCACCGCCCCGATATAACAGCGCTCGACCGGCTCGTTGATGGTCTGGAGCAGCCCGGTAAATGTTGTGTCGGCCTTCAGCCAGGTGATGCGGCCCGAGGGGAACGCGCCGTAGTCCTGCACCCGGTGCGCGTCGCTGCCGGAGATCACGGGCTTGGCCGGGCGGCCCATCGTCTTTTGGAAATTCCGGATAAACTTCCGGTTCTTGTCGGTCTCCACCCCCAGGATCAGGTCCACGTTCTCCGGCGACCGCGTCTCGAAGATGTGGGCGCTCTGCATGAAGTAGTTGTTGTCGTAAGGATGTTTTTCCCAATCGAGGTCGGCGATCCCGTTGAACGTGTCGTAGGGCAGAATAATGAGGCACGAATTCTCCGGCAGGAGCGCGATGGCCTCCTGCAGCGACTCGCGCGTGACCTTGGCGGTCATGCTGCCGAGTTCGAGCAGCTTCACGGGGTCCTTCAGGTCCGCTGCCGTGAAGCCGTGCACCTTGGCCTTGGATTCATCGAGCGTCTTCGCGAACTGGACCAGCGCCTCGTCCGACAACGGCTGCTTGTTGACGAGCAGGGCGCTCTTGAAGTTGGCGAGTTGCTGGTCCGAGAGCTGGTCGGAGAGGATGACCTGGATGTTGAGGCGGAAATCCACCGGCGCTTCGATCCGCAGTTCCATGCCGGGGAAAATGGTGCACGGCAGAGCGGGCTGCTGGGTGGCGAGATATTTCCTGAACTTCAGGTAGCCGTCGAAGGTCCAGTAATCCATGATCCCGAAGGCGGCGACATCATCCCCGGTCATTTTGTCCGCCATCGACTTCAGGGCGGCGGATTCCTGCTCCGGCGTCATGCCCACGAACCGCTGGCCTTTCCAGTGAAAGGACGCCGGGGTGTGGATGTGGAGGTCCCATTTTCTCCAGAGGGAGCCCTTCGGGTCGTTCATGGGGTGGGGTAAGTGGAAGCTGGGAGCGTGGACGGGCGATTAAACGTGATGGCCCGGCGGCGGCGGAGCAACGAGATTGAGGAGCGACGGCGTCACGAATTCGCGCACGAAGCCGTTTTCGCCAAGATAGAAACGGATGCGGCCGCCGCCCGTAATGGATTTTAGGATATGCGCCGGCTGGAGCAAATAGGCGGCGAGCGTCTGGCGGTCCGCTGCCGAAGCCAGCGGATCGTTGTCGAATGCGATATTGAGCCAGTTCTTCGGGTGGTTGTGGAATAGGAGAACCTCGGCCCGGTGGTCGCTGTGGAAAAACTGGCCGATGGCCGCGTGGGCCGCCGGGCTGATCGCCACGGCGGTCTCGGTTCCGGTCAGGTGCAGGAGGGCGTCGATGCGTGTCGTGGAACCCCGCCGGTAGCCGAAACCGATGATGAGGTGCTCCCGGGGCTCGTGCTCGGTGAAGTCGAGGCAGCCCACAAGATAGGCGTTGCGGTTGAGGGGCACGCGCAGGCGGTGGAGAGCACCATCATGGCGGAGGCACGCCCGTCGCACGGCAGCCACGCCCGCCTCGTCGGCCAGCCGGGGTGAAACCGGGCACGGGTCGAAGCAGGAGGAAAGAAAGGTGCTTCCGATTTCGGCGAAGGGATTCTGGTTGAGCTGCGGGGTAGCAACTAAAGGGGGCATCCGTGCTCATTAGCAGATCAGGTGCCGTGGGTTATGCCTTTTTACTTACCATTGGTATTGAGCAACATGAGAGAAGCATCAGCTTCGTAAGCTGCTGGGGATTCGTGCCACATTGACACGTAGGTTATCCCGGGTGGCACGTGTAAGAGAGCGACTTAGAGAGTGAGCCCTCGAATCGAGTTTACAAAACCTCGGAGAATATGCATAAATGCCGAGGTTTCGTTATGACCACCTCCGTCCAAAAACGGCTCCGGTCCGCCTTCCGCGGCACCACTCTCCTGCGCTCACGCGACCTGACCGCGCAAGGATTCAACCGCGCCTACCTGCGGCAGGCAGTGCAAGCGGGCCTGCTCGAACGCGCCGGTCGTGGCCTGTATCGCCCGCCGGAGGCGGGCATCACCGAGCACCACACTCTCGCGGAAATCGGCAAACGCATTCCCCACGGTGTCGTCTGCCTCCTCTCCGCGCTTCGCTTCCACGGGCTCACTTCGCAAAGCCCACATGAAATCTGGCTCGCCCTCGATCACAAAGCCTGGGGTCCGCGCCGGGATGGCGTTGAACTGCGGATCGTCCGCTTCTCCGGCCCGGTGCTGCACGAAGGAGTCGATACGCACACCATCGAGGGTGTCCCGGTCCACGTCTATAACCCCGCCAAGACCGTCGCGGATTGCTTCAAATTCCGACACAAGATCGGCCTCGACGTGGCGCTCGAAGCGCTGCGCGAAACCTGGCGCGCCCGCCGCGCGACCATGAAGGACCTCGAACACTATGCGCGGGTTGACCGCGTAGCGCGGGTGATGAGTCCGTATCTCGCCAGCCTGACATGACACCCGGGCCGAAAAAGAATTTGCCGGCCTCCGTCCGGCAGCGGCTGCTCAACCTGAGCAAGGAACGCAAGGAGCCCTTCGACCTCGTGCTGGTGCGCTACGGCATCGAGCGCCTGCTCTATCGCCTGAGCCGTTCCCGCCATGCGGACAAATTCCTGCTAAAAGGCGCGATGCTTTTCGCCCTTTGGTCTGACGGCACGCACCGGCCCACCCGCGACGTGGACCTCCTCGGTTTCGGTCCGAAGGACGAGGAGGAACTGAAGGCGATTTTCGTGGAGCTGTGTCGACTGGAAACGGAACCGGACGGACTGACCTTCCTGCCCGACTCGGTGGCCGCCACGCCGATCCGGGAGGAGGCGGCCTATCCCGGCACGCGCGTCACGCTGGAAGCGCGGCTGGAGAACGCGCGGATTCCCCTCCAAGTGGACATCGGCTTCGGCGATGTCGTCACGCCCGCACCGGAAGAAATCGACTTCCCGGCCCTGCTGGACTTTCCCGCTCCGCACCTGCGCGCGTATCCGATCTACACCGTCGTGGCCGAAAAGCTTGAAGCGAGTGTTCGCCTCGGTGAGGCGAACACGCGGATGAAGGATTTTTTCGATCTCTGGTTTCTCAGCCGTAAGTTTCCGTTCGAGGGCGAACTGCTCAAGGATGCCGTGACCCGGACGTTCGCCCGACGGCAAATGGCGCTGCCCGCAACCGTGCCAGTCGCCTTGGCCCCGGCGTTCGCCACCTTGAAAGCGGTCAACTGGGCTGCGTTCCTGCGACGCAATGCGCTTGCGCCCGTGGAGATGACCGCCGCGCTCGACGCGATCCGCGCCTTTGCGTGGCCCGTCATGGAGGCCGCGACGAAGGCAGCACCCTTCAATCAATCCTGGACTCCCGGTAGAGGTTGGCACGCGTAGGGAAGATAGTGTAAGGACGTTTCAAATGTTTGCATGGCGCCCTCCTCTTAGAGAAGTCCGGCACTGCGGAAGCTGAAGTAACCGAGCCCTGTCGGATCGGATGTGGCGTTGCCGACAACCACATGGTCGAGCAACTCGATGTCGAGGGCCTTGGCCGCCTCCCGGAGCTGCCTTGTGACCTGCACGTCTGCACTTGAGGGTGTCGGGTCGCCTGATGGGTGATTGTGGACACAGACGATGGCGGTTGCTCCATGCTGGACTGCACTTCGGAATACCTCTCGTGGATGTGCCAGTGCCGAGGTTGCTGTGCCTGACGTGACCTCGACCAGCTTCTTGAGTCGGTTCTTCCGATTGAGGCACAAGACCCAGAACTTTTCGACCTCCAGACCCCGGACATAGGGAGCCATGTGAGCCGCGATCAATTCGGGTCGGTCGAGCATCGGGGCTTGTTCGGCCGGTTGCTTAATCATGCGCCGACCGATTTCGATGAGTGCGGCCAGTTGTCGGCCCTTGGCTTGGCCGATGCCTTTCAGTCGCCGGAAGTCCTCCGGCTGCCAACTGGCGAGTCCGGCGATGGACCCGGCCTGGGCGATCAGTTGTGAGGCGAGTCCAAGAACGGAGTGTCCCCGGATTCCCGTATGAAGCATGATAGCGATTAGTTCGGTGTCACTGAGCGCTCCGGCCCCGAACAGTTCAAACCGCTGCTGCGGTTGCTCACCGCAGGCGATGAGCGGTGCGTGGTGCTGGTCGTAGAGGTCTAACGTGGACTGTTGCATGTTGCCATGCGCCCGTGCGCACCCTGTTCGGGCTGGTTTGCCCGGTGATCAAGGCGCACTCCGCGCGCTGGCCCTTGAAGGCACACCCAGCCACGGCCGAGGCCGCCGAGCGAGGAGCCTGGTCGCTCCTCGCGAGGGGGAAGGCCGAAGGACGGAATGGAGGAGCGCAGCGAAGCGAGAACTCCATGGCGGGTGTGACAGAATAGGGCAGCGAGCGGAGGCGGAGAATTCCTTCAACTCGCGACGCTGTTCGCGGACGGTTTTCGAAATCGGTTCACCGGCCACGGTGCGGACTGCACCTATTTTAAGGTGGGGTGCCGTTGACGCGCGGCCATGGGTATCATGCAAACGGAATCCATACTCTCCACGCTGCTCGCGGCGGCAGCATTTCTAAAACATGCGGTTCAAGGTGTCGCGAGCCAAGCGGTGCGGGATGCATACGAAGCCACAAAAACGTATCTGCGGAAGAAGTTCGTCGCGAAGCCGGACGCCACGCGCGCGCTCGAACTGGCGACCGAGAAACCGGAATCGCTGATCCGAAAGGCGCTGCTCGCCGAGGAAAGCTCGTCGAGCAATTTGGGCAACGACCCGGAATTGTCGCGGCTCATCGAAAACCTTGCGGCCCTGCTGCCCCCGCCCGCCAATGCGGCAAACCAAAACGTCCGCGTGACTGGTCACCGCAACGTCGTCCAGGTCGCCGGGCGGGATCTTATCCACACGACAAAGCTCGTCCGCCGGAATACGATCACCCCGGATGAAGGCCATTTGACCGTCGAACAGCGCGAGCGCATCCGCGAGGTGGCCGGCGAACTCGCCGACCGGCTGGCCGGTGACGACGGGAAGGCCAATTTTGCGGCAGTGCATCGGATGCTCCAACGCCAGTTTCAGGTCGCCTCCTACCTTTTGATACCGCGTATCCGGTATGACGAAGCCCTGAGCTTTCTCAGGCAGCATCGGGCCATCAACCGTTCGCATCTGCGCGGTCGCAACCCGGTCGCTTACCAGAACGATTTTTACCGGGCGATCTTCGCCGGTGCGCGTGAACTCGGCTGGCATGGCGAGCAGGTCTATCGGTTCGCGACGGAAAAGTTGGCCCTCAAGACTCCGGTCGTTTCACTCAAGGCGCTCGGCCCGACCCAACTGAAAGCAGTGGCAGAACTCATCCAGCGCGAACTGCGGACGATGCGTGCCAGTCGCGAACTGGTCGGCGCTGCCAAGCCGGGCTGATCCTATTTCCCCATGTGGCGCGAGTGCGCCACAACCAGCGGCCGGCGCGGAGTCTTGGGGACGCGACGAGCGAAGCCGAGCCGGGAGCCGCAGCGTGCTCGCCAGGTGGCGGCCAGGAAGGCGGACGGCGGGCGAAAGCGAGGAACGTCCCCATGTCTCCGCGCGCGTGCCGCACGCTCCGCGAGTCCACGAGGGCACGCCGAACCAGTGCAGCGCGGCGTGTCTTCGTGGAGATCGGGAATAGACGCAACTGCCGATAGGGCTACTGCTCCTATTCCCGCCGGAGCGCAGGTCTGCGCCGGTTGACGCTGCGCGTCATGCGACAGAGCTGTGTCGCACTTACGGAGATCGAAACCTTACGCGCAGCGCTAAGGGGTCCTGTGTCTCAGGTAAAAAGTAACGTGACTACGTTACGCAAATCACAACCGCCGAGTCGGCATTAACCGCTATGATTCAACCGCGTATCCAGTTCAGTCTTGTGAATGCGAAACAGTATTTCCGCGAGCATCTGACTGCCGGTGATTACTATTCTCAAGGGATGAAAGTAGCCGGTGATTGGCTTGGGCACGGTGCAGCCAAATTGGGGCTTCAAGGCACCGTGGATGAGGCGGCTTTCCTGGCTTTGTGCGAAGGCAAGAATCCAATGACCGGGCAGAAACTGGGACAGAGAATGAACACGGTTCGGCAAGACGTGGGCAGGGCCAAGGTAGCCAATCGACGCATCTTTTACGACTTCGTGATCGCTCCGCCTAAGAGCGTGTCGGTTGTGGCCCTGTATCAGGATGATCGTATTGTTGCGCTGCACAATGAGGCCGTCCGGCAAACCATGCTTGAACTGGAAAAGTTCGCGGAGACTCGCGTGCGCAAGGCTGGGGCGAATACCGAACGCGTAACGGGCAATCTCGTGACCGCATGTTTCCGGCACGATACCAGTCGAGAGCTCGACCCGCACCTCCACACCCATTGTGTCGTGTTCAATGCGACCTTTGACTCGGTTGAAAACCGCTGGAAGGGGCTGCAACCGGCGGGCATGTATCACGCCAAGAATTTCGCGACGAATGTCTATCGCCATGAACTCTGCAAGGGACTCCGGGCGCTCGGTTACGAGATCGCAAACACAGCGCATAGCTTTGAAATCAAGGGTGTCCCGGCGTCAGTCATCGCACGGTTTTCGAAGCGAAATCAGCAAATCAACGAGGAGGCCAAGCAGCATGTAGAAATAGGATCACCGGTTGCCGTCGTCGGGGAACTGCGAAAGCGGATCGCTCACGGAAACCGGCGCCGGAAACTCAAGGACTCGACGGCCGAGCGATTGCGTCCGGCCTGGGAGAAGCAGTTGATGCCGGGTGAATCAAAAGCGCTCGACGCATTGCGCTCGGTTCAGCCAAAGCCGGCCAAACCGGCTGACGTGGCGGGCATCACGGCGTGGGCGGATGAGCACCTTTTTGAGCGGCGCTCGGTGGTGAATGATTACGAATTGATGTCGGCGGCATTGGCGCGTGGGCGAGGCGAGGATTTCGACCTGGCCGCATTGCGCGAAGCCATCGAACAGCGCGCCTACATCCGGGAAGGCGGCACTCGCAAGTTGACCTCGCGGGAGGTGCTGCGTTGTGAACTCGGCATTGTAGTCGCCGCCCATGACGGACGCAACCGGCATTCGCCACTCAGCCGTGACTATCACCCCGCGCCTACCCTGTCGGCGGAACAGGCAACAGCCGCCAAACAGATTCTCGCCAGCCGAAATTTCATCACCCTATTTCGCGGTGGCGCGGGGACCGGCAAGAGTTTCACCCTGCGCGAAGTGACGGAGACGCTCAGGGCGGCCGGTCATCCGGTGGTCGTGCTGGCTCCGCAACGCCAGCAGGTCGCCGATCTCTGCGCCGATGGCCTGGCGGCCAAAACGCTGTCGCACTGCCTTGAAATGAAAACGCTGCCCGTGGGGGCGGTCGTCCTTGTGGACGAGGCGGGCCAGATTGGCGGGAAGCAATTGGGTGAGCTGGTGGCCTTGGTAAAAACGCATGGTGGGCGTTTGATTCTGTCGGGTGACACCCGGCAGCATGGTGCCGTGCAGGCTTCGGATGCGCTCCGAGCGATCGAGGAGTTCAGCGGTTTGAAGGCGGCGGTGTTGCGGGAGATTCGCCGGCAAGACCCGGCGCGGGCCAAATCAGAGGCAGAGCGCGCGTTCGTGACGGGCTACCGCAAGGCCGTGAAAGCGGCGGCGGCTGGGCAGACCGCAGAGTCGTTCGATGGTTTGGATCGGCTGGGCTGCATTCGCGAGGTCGCACCAGATGATCGCCGCGCCACGCTCGCTCGGGAATACCTCGCCAGCGTTGACCGCGACGAATGTGCCCTGGTCGTGGCCCAAACTTGGAACGAGGTGAACGACATGAACGAAGCGATTCGGGCGGAACTCCACACGAGCGGACGCATCGCCTCCGGGGTCGTGTTGAAGACCTATCAAGCAGTGGATCTCAACGAAGCCGAAAAACGGGATGCGCGGTTTTATCAGCCGGGCCAATTTGCCTACGTTATCAAACGCTATGGCCGTTTCGCGAAGGGCGATCTCTGCCCAATTGCCGGGACGAACGAACGCGGCCTCGTGCTCATCAAGGACGGCCGGCGCTCAACCATGAGTTACCGCCACACTCACCGGCTGGCCATTGCAGTTGAGCGGGAAACCAGCGTCGGCTCCGGCGACCGGCTGCAACTGAAGTTCAACGGGAAATCCAAGGAGGGGCGGCCCATCGCCAACGGCGAACTCGTGACGGTGCGCCGCGTCGCGGCCGATGGCTCGCTCACGGTTGAAGACGACCGCCTCACGGTGAAGACGCTTTCGCCGCAACAACGGTTGTTCAATCGCGGCTATGCCGTCACGTCCTACGCTTCGCAGGGCAAGACCGTTGACACCGTGCTGGTGGCGGATGCGAGTTGCCGCGCCGCCACGAACCGCAACCAGTGGTATGTCTCCATCTCGCGCGGGCGAAAACGGGTCATCGTTTTCACGGACAACAAAGCCGAGCTTCGCGCCAGTATCGAGCAAAGCGGCGACCGTGGCCTCGCCTTGGAAATGAAGCTCTCTCCGCCCGAGTCGTCCACCCATCAGGGATTACGCCACCGCCTGCCTGCATGGACGCGCCGGGCGCTGGCCGCAACCGAACGGGTGCGTTTACACGAGGCCGTCATGCGGCTTCCGGCCCGCAATGCCAACCGAGCCAAAATCGCCTTATGAGCACACTTCAAGAAACACTCCAGCAGCGCCGGGCCGCCGAGCAGCCGTCCAGCCGGTCGAGCGATTCGGCGGACGCCCAGGTGCGGTCGCTGCAAATCCATTCGTGGAACGGGGAGAAATGGGTGCTCCCGTGGTCGGGCTTTTCTGCCGCGTGCCATCAGGGCACCGGTGAAAGCGAGCAACTGGTGCTCTCGTTCGCCAACCATGAGGTCGTGCTGGATGGGGCGCGTCTGGCTCTGCTCCTGCCCGAGATCGCCAGCTTTCATCTCGACTGCCTGCGGGACGTGCCGGCCAAGTTCCGTTTGCAGGCGGGGGATAACGAGCCGTTCATCAGTCGCGTCTCGGTGCGCGCTGCGGTAGCCTCTGCTGCGGACGCGATTCATGCCGTCAACTGTCCAGAACGCGTAACTTAGCAGTCCTCAATCACGTCTGAGAATCGGTCTCAAATTAGGCTTGAAGCGGAATGAGAACCAGTCTCTCTACTCAAATTCTGCCATGTCGCATACTGCCTCGCTCAACTATCGGCCGATTATCCTGCGCACCATTTTGGGTGCTGCGGCGCTGGTAGTTCTTGGCGTTTTGGTCTGGCAGGGGATTGCGGCGGCCGGCAACCCCAACCCCCTGACGATTGACGCCAAGGCCAGTCCGACGGTGGCTATTCTGGACATTGGCGTGCTGGTTTTCCGCGAGGGTTTGGAGTGCATCCTCGTCCTCTCCGCTATTACGGCGAGCATGGTCGGAGCCAACCGGTCGCATCGGCGGCCGGTGGCTGCGGGTGCGGGCATCGGACTTTTCGCGACGCTTATCACTTGGTTCGTCGTCGTCGGAATCGTCACGGACCTGACCGAGAATTATTCGGCCTTAAACGTGCAGGCTGCTACTGGCCTCCTGGCCGTCATCGTCCTGCTGGTCGTGATGAACTGGTTTTTCCACAAGATGTATTGGGGCGGTTGGATTGGCCTGCACAATAAGCGCAAGCGGACGCTGCTCAAAGACGCGGAGAGCAAAGACAGTTCCCGCTCGCGTCTGGTTTGGGGCCTTGGCCTGCTCGGTTTTTCGTCGCTTTACCGTGAAGGTTTCGAGGTCGTGCTCTTTCTCCAGAGCTACATGCTCAAGCTCGGCGGTTCGGTCGTTCTGCAAGGCGTCCTGTGGGGCTTGCTTTTGACCGGTATCGTGGCGGTGCTGACTTTTATCGCTCACCAGAAGCTGCCCTATCGTAGGATGCTGGTGCTGACAGGCGTTCTGCTCGGCGTTGTGCTGCTTGTCATGGTTGGCGAGGAAGCCCAGGAGATGCAACTCGCGCACTGGCTTCCCACGACGCAGATCGGCAGTCTGGCCAACGTAATTCCGGGGTGGATGGGGCTTTGGTTCTCAGTTTTCCCGACCGCCGAAACCTTGGCAGCGCAAGCGATTGCCGCCGCTATTGTCCTGGGTTCATACTGGCTCGCTAAGGGTCCTGCCGCGCAGCAAAAGTGCGAGGCGGAGTGCGCCACAGACTCGGAAGCAATCTCCGGCCAATCAGAGCAATGTGATCCGTTTTGTGTGTCCGCCACGATCTGCCGCCCCAGTCGCGAATTGAAACGCCGGGAGTGAAGGCTCGCGTTTTGAATTGTCCTGACACCGCAGCAGGGCAAACCGACGCACGATGCTGAATCTATTTCAGGTCGTGGTCCTCGCGGTGATCCAAGGGCTGGCGGAGCTGCTGCCGGTCTCCAGTTCGGCGCATGTCATCGTCGCAGCGAAATTGATGGGACTCGATCCGTCCCGTCCTGAGCTGACGCTTCTTTTGGTAATGCTGCATAGCGGGACGATGTTCGCGGTCATCGTGTATTTCTGGAAAGCTTGGCGGCAGACGTTCTTTTCTTCCTTTGCCGCGTTCCGGCAAATTGTGCCACTGCTGGTTTTCTCCACGCTGCTCACAGGATTTGTCGGCTATCCCATCAAGTGGGGGATCGAGAAAATCGCCCTGCGGCATATTCCGAACGCAGAAATCGAGATGATCTTTGGCAACTTGCTGCTGGTGGCGGTCGCGTTGGCTGCTGTGGGATGCTTGATTATCTATGCCGGCTTGCGCCCGGGTGCTGCGGTGGACCGTAAAGAGGGCATCGGCTGGCGGGAGGCCGGATGGATGGGTGCAATCCAAGGGCTTTGCCTTCCTTTTCGAGGGTTTTCGCGTTCAGGAGCGACGATTTCCACCGGTCTGATTCTCGGGGCGGCAAAATCCCGGTTGGAGGAATACAGTTTTGCCCTGGCATTGGTTCTTACGCCGCCCGTCGTCGCGCGCGAAGTGAAACGGATGCTCGAATCAAGGCACGAGATGGCCGCTGCGGGGGACAGTGTAGGGCATCTGTTGGGTTTCAGTTTGCTCGGCCTCGTCCTCAGTTTTCTGGCCGGACTGCTGGCGTTGAAATGGCTTTCGCGCTGGTTGGAACACGGGCGTTGGCATTTCTTCGGCGTGTATTGTGTGGCCGCCTCTGTGGGAGTGTTTGTTTTACATCATCTCGGCTTTTAATGCAGCGGCACGAGACATCACACTTGACGCTCTTCTGTGAAAGCTGAACGTTCAGCCTAACCATGCGGCGACTACTTCCATTCTTCAGCTTGCTTCTGGCTGTCGTGTGGCTGCCCGCAACGCAACACTGTGCGATGGAAGCGACCGGCATTTTCGCCCAGACCTGTTCGGACGGCTGCGAGACTGGCGCGAGTGGAGCAAAAGATGGTTGCGGGACCGTGGAAGACGGAGCCTACAAGCCCGCCAGTGATACTTTGAAGGTGCCCGCGCCTGCTTTAGTCGCGACTATCACTCTCCTTTGCTCGCATCTGGTTAGATTAGATGCGGTGCGTGTATCGGTTATTTTGCCCAGCGAGTCGTTTGATCGACCGCGGGACTGGGTTTCGACCTGGCACTTTGTGCGGCGGGCTGCCCCGGCACCCCGTGCTCCGTCTCTTTCTGTTGCCTGATTAGTCCCTGCGCGGACTGATCGGCCTTCCTCCAACCTGCGCTGACGCTTGAGCGCGTCGCGTTGTCCCGGGCCGTGCTGCGCCCGCATTTCTCCGTCCATTTCCCATCCCGCAATCATGACTTTTTTCAAATCTCCCTTTCTCCTTGTTTCCATCGGGGTCGCATTGTGCGCCGCCCGGCCCGCGCTCGGCGCGGATGAACCACCGTCTCCGCCCACGGTCGCCCCTACTGCGTCGAGCGACAGATTGACCTTGGAATCGGCGATTGCCGAGGCGGTTGCCCAAAGCCCCGCCCTGCGGGTGATCGAAGCCGACATCGACTCCGCACGCGGCGAAACGCTGACAGCCCAAACCAAGCCCAACCCCGAACTTTTCTTCGCTCCCGGACTAAAGCATGTCCGCGAAGGCGACAGTTCGCACAATGAGTTCAAAGGCACGCTCGGCCTGACCCAGCAATTCGTCTTCGCGGGAAAACGTGAACTGCTCGTGTCGATTGCCGAGCGCAACGTCGAGTTGAGGAAACTCGGCATCGAAGGGCTTCGTTTTCAGCTCGCGGCAGCCGTGCGCAAGGCGTTCTACGAACTGCTGGCTGCCCAAGGCATTGTTGAGATCCGCCAGCAACAGCTCGAGTCGGCGCAGACCTTTCAACAAGCCGCGACCAAGCGCGCGGCTAGCGGCTATGCTTCAGATTTCGAGGCGGTCAAAAGTCAGGGCGATGTCATCACCGCGAAAAAACTGCTGGGTGCGGCCGAAGGAGAGATTGCGGCAGCACGCGTGGAACTGAATTCACTGCTGGGCCGCGATCCTTCGGCCCCGCTCGAAATCACGGGCGTCCTGGCTGGCGCCGCGCCGGAACGGACATTGCCTGACCTGCTCGCCGCCGCACTGGCGGACAATCCGAGCCTGCGTGTGCAGGCGATGCAGGCGGAAATTGCCGGCCTGAGCGTGCGCAAAGCACGGCTGGCGCGGAAGCCGGAAGTCTCCGTCGGACCGTCGCTGGAATACAGCAAATCGGAGCAGGTGCTCAGCATCGGTGCGACCGTTTCGCTGCCAAACAAGAATTATGGGAGGGGCGAACTTCAAACGGCGACTGCCGAGCAGCGAAAAGTGCTGGCTGAAACGGAACAGCTGCGGCGGGAAATAACCGGAGCGGTCACGAAGGCCGCCACGCAGCTGGCCACGGCCCGCAGGCAGCTCGCGCTCTATGCGCCCGCATACTTAGAGCAGCTCAAGGCCGTGGTCGAACAGGCGGAGAAGAGCTATGCGCAAAACGCGACCTCACTCCTCATCTACCTCGACGCCAAGCGCACCTATTTCGACACGCTCGCCGACTATTATGAAGCCGTGGCCAGCGTCGCCACCCACCGCGCCGAACTCGAATCGGCGGTCGGTGTGCCTCTCGAATTCCAAATTTCTAAAACCAATCCCTGATCCTTTCATGAAATCACTCATCCTTCGCAGCACGGCTGCACTCCTCCTCGTCGCATTGAGCGGTTGCGGCAAAAAAGAAGCGGCTGAAAAACCGGCAGTAGAAGCCAAGACCAAGCACGAAGAAAATGTCGTCACCTTGACGAAAGAAAACCTCGCGCGCGTCGCCGTCAAAAACGAGATCGTCGCACGTGGCAGTCTTGACATGACGCTCAAAGCCGTCGGCCGCATCGGCGAGAACCTCAACAAAACCGCCAAGGTCCGCGCCACCTTCGAGGGCAGACTCACCAAGCTTAACTTCGATCTCAACCAGAGCGTCAAAGCTGGTGACGTAATGGGCCTGGTCGAGACGCCGGAATTGCTCGGCAAATCCCTCGAACTCAAAGCGCCGATCGAGGGCCATATCACGGAACGCAAAAGCACGGTGGGCGAACTCATCGGCAAGGAAACCGAAGTCTATACCATCAGCGACCCGACGGATTTGTGGGTGCTCGCCGAGGTCAAAGAGCGGGACATCGCCGCGGTCCAGCTCGGGCAGGAAGCCTCGTTCACCGCGCTCGCGTATCCCGGCGAAACCTTTCACGGCAATGTGGTGTTGCTCGGCAACCGGATCGAAACGGAGTCGCGCACGCTGGAGGTGCGCATCGAGGTCAACAACGCCGACGGTCGCTTGAAGCCCGGCATGTTCGCGGACGTGGAAATCGCCACGACCGCCGTCAAGGACGTGCTGGTAATTTCCGATCAGGCGCTGCAAACGCTGGAGGACGAACAAATCGTTTTCGTCGCGCTCAGTGAAACGAAGTTCGAAAAGCGCGTCGTCAAGACCGGCCTCGAACAGCACGGCCGGGTGCAAATTGTGGAGGGAATCAAGGAGGGTGAGCACGTCGTCACCGAAGGCAGCTTCATCCTGAAATCGGAACTGCTGAAGGGCGACCTGGGGGAGGAATAAAACATGATTAACGCCATCCTCAATTTCTCCGTCCGCCAGCGAATGCTCGTCATTCTGGCGACTTTGGTGCTGACCGGCTTTGGCATCCTTGCGGTAAAACAAATTCCCATCGACGCGTTTCCCGACGTGACGAATGTGCAGGTGCAGGTGCTCGCCACGGCGGGTGGCATGTCACCCCCCGAAGTAGAAAAACTCGTCACGCGTCCCATTGAAATGGGTATCGCGGGCCTGCCGCGCCTCACGCAAATCCGCTCTGTCTCAAAGATCGGCCTGACTGCCATCACCATCGTGTTTGAAGACGGCGTGGACGACTATTTCGCGCGCCAGCTTGTCAGCGAACGCCTGCAAAGCGTGCGTGGCAGCCTGCCGGGCGGGGTCGATGTCCAACTCGGACCGATCACGACCGGCCTCGGTGAGGTCTTTCAATACACGCTTGTCAGCGAAAATCCGAAATACGGCGCGACGGAGTTGCGCACGGTGCAGGACTACATCGTGCGTCCAATCCTGCGCACCGTGCCGGGTGTTACTGACGTGAACTCGTTCGGTGGCCTGGTGAAGCAGTATCAGGTCATCGTGAACCCGGACCGGCTGACTTCCTTCGGCATCACGCTCGCGCAGGTCTTCGAGGCGCTGGAAAAGAATAATGCGAATGCCAGCGGCAACTACATCGAGCATAAATCCGAGCAATACATTGTGCGCGGCTTGGGCTTGGTGAAGGACGTGCGGGACATCGAAAACATTATTGTGGCGGTGCAGACGCACACCCCGGTTTACATTCGCGATCTCGCTGCGGTCAAAATCGGCGCAGAGCTGCGGCAGGGTGCGGTCACGGCCAACGGGAAGGGCGAAGCGGTGGCCGGCATCGTGCTCATGCTGAAAGGCGCGAGCGGTCGCGATGTGGTCAACGCCGTTAAGGAAAAGTTGCCCGCAATTCAGAAGGCCCTGCCGAAGGGCGTCGAACTGGTGCCGTTTTACGACCGCACGGACCTTGTGAAGAAGGCCATTCACACCGTCACCAAGGCCCTTCAGGAGGGAGCGATCTTCGTGCTCATCATGCTCATCGTGCTGCTCGCCGATGTGCGCGGTGCGATTATCGTCACCCTCGTGCTGCCGCTGGCGGCGCTCTTCGCCTTCATCCTCATGAAATGGTATGGCCTGAGCGCGAACCTCATGTCGCTCGGTGGCCTTGCCATTGGCATTGGCATGATGGCGGACGGCGCGGTCGTGATGGTGGAAAATGTCCACCGGCATCTCACGGAGCCACCCGGCAAGCTGAATCACGTTCATGCCGGCAAGATTGAGACTGTGCTCTATGCCGCCAAGGAAGTGGGTCGGCCCATCGTTTTCGGCATCGCGATCATCATCATCGTGTTTCTGCCGCTCTTCACACTGGAAGGATTCGAGGGGAAAATGTTCTCGCCACTCGCGTTCACGATCTCGTTTGCACTGCTCGGTTCGCTGATTCTCTCCCTCACGTTCGTGCCCATGCTCTGCACGTTCTTCCTCAAGCAGGTGCCACACGAGCGCGATGTGTTTCACATCCGATGGCTGAAGCAGCTCTACCTCGTGACACTCAAGCCGTGCGTGCGATACCCCTGGCTCGTGGCGCTGGTCGCCGTGCTCGCACTGGGCGGGGTTTTCTCGCTCGTGCCGCGCATCGGAACGGAGTTTCTGCCAGCCCTCGACGAGGGCTCCATCGCGGTGCAGACGTTTCGCATTCCGAGCATTTCCTTGCCGCAGTCGCTCGCGCTGCAAACCGAGGCGGAAAAAATCCTCAAGCAGTTCCCCGAGGTTATCGACGTAGTTTCCAAAACGGGTCGGGCCGACATTGCCTCTGATCCGATGGGAGTAGAATTGAGCGATGTCATCGTGACGCTCAAACCGCGCGAGGAATGGACGACGACCAAATCCAAGGAGGAGTTGGTTGAAAAGATGCGCGAGGCGCTCGCGGAATTGCCCGGTGTGGCGTCAAGCTTCTCACAACCCATCGCGCTGCGCGTCGATGAACTGGTCAGCGGCGTCAAGTCCGCCATCGGCATCAAGATATTCGGCGACGACCTCGACGTGCTGAAGGCGAAAGCCGAGGCCGTGTCCCGCGTGCTGGGCAAGGTAGCCGGCGCGACGGACATTAATGTCGAGAAGGTCAGCGGTCTGGCTTATCTCCAAATCGAAATCGACCGCGACAAGATCGCCCGCTATGGGATCAACGTCGCTGACGTTCAGAACGTCATCGAAATTGCCATCGGCGGGAAGGAGGCCAGCAAGGTTTACGAGGGGTTGAAAGTCTTCGGTCTCGCCGTGCGTTTTCCCGAGTCCGCCCGGAACGATGTCGCCCCCATCCGCGAATTGCTGATTCCTTCGCCGGGTGGCGCGCTTATTCCCCTCGGTCAACTCGCCACTGTGACGGTCAGCGAAGGTCCGGCCCAAATCAGCCGTGAGATGGGCCAACGGCGCATTGTGATCGAATGCAATGTTACAGGCCGCGACCTCGGTGGTTTTGTTGCCGAGGCGCAGGAGAAAATCGACTCCGCGGTCAAGCTGCCACCAGGCTATCTCATCACTTGGGGTGGCCAGTTTGAGAACCAACAACGGGCCATGAAGCGCTTCGCCATTGTGGTGCCAATCACCATCGCGGCGATTTTCCTGCTGCTGTTCAGCTCATTCAACTCGGTGAAGCAGGCGGTATTGATTATACTCAACATTCCCTTCGCCCTCATCGGCGGCATCATCGCCCTTGTTGTGGGTGAGTTCAACCTGAGTGTCAGCGCGAGCGTCGGGTTCATCGCGCTGTTTGGCGTCGCCGTGCTCAACGGCGTCGTGATGGTCAGCTACTTCAACGAACTGCGTCGCGAGGGAATGAAAGTGGCGGACGCGGTGATTGAAGGGGCGGTGCTGCGCCTGCGCCCCGTGCTCATCACTGCCAGCGTGGCGGCGCTCGGCCTGATCCCGATGCTGTTCGCGACCGGCCCCGGCAGCGAAATCCAGAAGCCGCTCGCGGCGGTCGTTATTGGCGGCCTCGTCAGTTCGACACTGCTCACGCTTTACCTCCTGCCAACCCTCTACCGGGTGTTCGAACGGGACGGGCACCCAGCGCCTGAGGTGCGCCTGCCCGAGCCTCCCTCAACCCAGGAACTCACATGAAAACGACCAGGCTTTCGGCATTAGCCTTCATCTTTGGCGGCGTGTTTCTTTCCGGCTGTCTGAACTTAACTCGCCCGGCGACGGCGGTTCAATCGCACGGCTTGGCGCTTGAGGTCACTTCCTCGGCCCAAGTGCAGGTCAACGGGCCGCGCTTCCAGATAAATCACGGCGAGCTTGAATTGGCTGGCACGATTGCGAAAAAGCCCGGCGCAAGCACTACTGCGTTTTCGCATTTGGATATTCTATTCTACGACCAAGCCGGAACGGTTGTGCTGGATAAACCCATTCATTTTTCTCCGCAGAGCTTGGGGCATTCCCGTCATGGAGGCCGGGTGGGCTATTATTCCCTCAAGCTGGAGCCTCTACCCCAAAGTGTAACCCGGATTGAGGTGCGCGCGCACGACGGGAGCATCGCTGCACCGCACAGCTAGCGGGGCCTAGCTCCCGGTCACATGAACAAGCGAAGGAAAGGCACAGAGTCACCAAAACCAGAATTTGCCATGACAGGTTTGGTCTTGGGTGCCTGCGCAGGCTTAGTCATCGGTCTCATTGTCGAAATAGTCCGGCACGGTGGCATGATGGTGATGCAAGCAGGCGGGATTCTCGGGATCACCGCCGGCGCAATTGGTGAGTCGTTTCGCTTTTGGTGGCGCAAGCATGGCCACCGAAAGTCGCACTATAAAGCTAGGCCGGCGGGAACTACCAGAAGATGAAGCCCCGCTCAGTCCACATAACGCTCCAGCACGGTCAGCAGATCGCGAAGCTTACGCTTGGCTTCAAGCGGCGAAGTCGCGCCTTCAATGCACGTTTCCATGTGGGAATGGATAAGCTTCTCGGAAAGGGCCTTGATGGCGCTCCGGGCAGAGACCAATTGCATGAGAACCTCGGAGCAATCGTAGTCATCCGCCAACATGCCCTCCACAGCCTTGAGCTGGCCGGTGATCTTTCGCAGCCGGGTCATCAAAGCCTGCACTTCTTGTGGTGGGTGTTTTTCGCGATGTGAACTAGCCATGAAACAATTCTGCAAACAAACGCTCCTGCCGCGAGCCGATAATCAGCCTTGCGACCTATGGGGGGAGGGGGCATAGGTCTCACAATCATTAGCCCCCAATAAATCACTTCAAAAACACTGCGGCCTGCCCATGAAACCACACGATCACACCCACGAGCCGGCGGACGATGGCCACAAGCATGAACCGCATGACTGCGGCCACGATCACGGGGAGCATGAGCATGAGGGTTGCGATCATAGCTCGAACCCGTGGGAAACTCGCAGCCTGATTGCTTCCGGTGTGCTGGCGGGACTTGGATTGCTCGCGCAATGGACAAAGGCGCTTCCGGCCATCGGCGAGAAAGCCCTTTTCACCGCCGCCATGCTTACGGGCGGCTGGTTTCTGCTGCCTAAAGCGTGGCGCGCCGTGCTGCGGCTGCGCCCAGACATCAACCTGCTCGTCATTATCGCAGCCGTCGGCGCGTCCATCGTCGGCCAGTGGGCGGAGGCAGCGACGGTGGTATTTCTCTTTGGTGTCGCGGAGTGGCTCGAAGGTTGGGCCGACCGCCGCGCACAGCGCGCAGTCGAGGCCCTGCTGGAAATCGCGCCAAAAACTGCGACCGTGAAGCGGGAAGGCCAGTTCGCCGACGTGCCAGTTGAAGAGGTGCGCGTGGATGAAACCGTTGCCGTCAAATCCGGGATGAACATCCCGCTCGACGGCGAAGTTCTGACGGGCGAGTCGTCCGTCAACCAAGCGCCGATCACGGGCGAGTCGGTGCCAGTGGACAAAAAGAAGGGTGATACGGTTTTTGCCGGCACCGTCAACGGTGAGGGTTCGCTGGAAATCCGAGTTACCAAGGCGGCGGGAGATACGACGCTCTCCCGTATTATTCGCCTTGTGAAGGAAGCGCAGGAGCAGAAAGCACCGACGCAGCGTTTCGTGGATGTGTTCGCCCGGTATTACACTCCAGCGGTGACGGTGGTCGCATTGCTCATCTTCTTAGTTCCGCCGGTCTTCCTCGGTGGCGACTGGTCGCAATGGCTTTATCGCGCGTGCGTGCTGCTCATCATCGCGTGCCCGTGCGCACTGGTGATTTCCACGCCCGTTAGCATCGTCGCGGGCATGGCCGCGCTGGCAAAACGTGGCGTGCTCGTCAAAGGCGGAGCCCATCTGGAATCCATCGCGAAACTCAAGGCGCTCGCCCTGGACAAGACCGGCACGATCACGGAAGGGAAACCGCAAGTGCAGGGGGTGGAGATCATCGGCAACATCGCAGAACCGGAAATCCTGCGAGTCGCTGCCGCGGTTGACGTTCATTCGTCGCACCCTCTGGCGAAAGCCATCGTCGAACACGTCAAAAGCCGAGGCGTCGATTTTCCACGCGCCGAAAATTATCAGGCGAGCAGCGGTCGCGGTGCCGAGGGCGTTATCGACGGACACGCGTATTTTGTCGGCAATCATCGTTTCACCCACGAGCTAGGCGTGTGCTCAGAGGAGATCGAACGCCGGCTTTCCGGCATCGAAAGCAAAGGCCAGTCGGTGATCGTGGTCGGTCATCGTCCGCATGGTGACTGCAAAGGCGAAGTGCTCGGCATCATCGCGGTCGGTGACACGGTGCGGCCCAATGCGGCCGAGGCGATCAAGGCGCTGCACGCCGCCGGCATTGAATCGGTCGTAATGTTGAGCGGCGACAATCAGCGCACGGCGGATTCTATCGCAAAACAGGTAGGCATTGATGAGGCGCGCGGCGACCTGCTGCCTGACGACAAAGTCACGGCCGTAAAAGCTCTCCGTGAAAAGCATGGTTCAGTCGGCATGGTCGGCGACGGTGTAAACGACGCACCTGCGATGGCGACAGCCACAATCGGAATCGCGATGGGTGGTGCTGGCACCGACGCTGCCATTGAGACGGCGGACATCACCTTAATGACGGACGACCTCGGGAAGATCGCCGAAACCATTAGGCTTGGTCGGCGCACACTTGGGATCATCCGCTTCAACATCAGCTTCGCTTTGGCTCTGAAAGCACTCTTTTTGATTCTGACGCTCTTGGGCCACGCGAGCCTTTGGCTGGCGATTATGGCGGACACCGGTGCGACACTGCTGGTGGTGGCGAATTCACTGAGACTGCTTCACCACTCCAAATAGCGCGCAGGCAAGCGACGAAAGCCCGAGGGTTTTGTCGGGCGGGTGCGTATCACGATTGCAACCGGGTTAGTTTAATCCGGCCAATCAAAATCCCATCATGAAAACCCTCACAAAATTCCTCCTCGTTGCCGCCCTCGGCGGCTCTTTCAGCGCATCGGCCATCGCCGGCCCCGGCCCCCAGTTTTGGAATCGTTCCGCTTCATCTCCGGCCGTAAAGGTCGCTGCGCCAGCCAACGACGGCTCTGTCCTCGCCTGCGAGCACATGCTCGTGCGCAACACCGGCCCTGGTTCGGATCGGGTGCCCTGGGTGTCAGTTTCATGCTCGGTCGAACTGCTGCGGACCAACGAAGCGTGCCGGAGCCAATGCGGTGTGGCCACGCCCGCCAAGCCTGAGCCCACCAAGCTGACGTGTGCCCACATGCTCATGCACACCACCGGTCCCGGCTCGTCGCGGGTTGCGTTGAAGAGTGTCAACTGCACGCCAGAGATGATGGCATCCAACCCGGAGTGCCAGAGCGCCTGCCGTTCCTGATCTCAGGTCGCTCGGCAGCAGATAATCCAAGGGATTTCTTCCGCAACGGCGTATTACCACAAGACAGCCCCTGTCCTTAACCCCGATATTACCATGAAAACCCTCATAAAATTCATCCTCGTCGCCGTCCTCGGTGGCGCATTCAGTGCAGCGGCCGTAGCCGGCCCCGGCCCTCAATTCTGGAACCGTCCCGCGGCCAAGCCCGCTGCCTCAATGCCTGTCCAGGAAACGCCGGCCCCTCCTCCGAGTCTGACCTGCGCGCGGATGCTGGTGCCAAATCCCGGCTTCTCCAAAGGCCCACAATACCGGTCGGTGGCCTGCACGCCCGAGATGATGAAGAACGACTGGCGCTGCCAGCAGGCGTGCGCTAATGCCAAGAAAGGCTAATCTGCCGTGAATCACCTTTTGCCCGGCCGACGAACTTGGTCGGGCGAGAGGCAACTCTCTGATACCATGAACAAAGACCAAGATCCAAAGCTACGGGAAGTGCTCGGCGCGTGGCAGGTCTCGCCGCCGCCGGCTCCCGGTTTCAATGCTGCCGTCTGGCAGCGAATCTCGGCCCAGGAGGAGCGCACTGCGGCCGGTGTTTGGGCAACGCTGCGCGAGTGGCTTTTCGTGCAATTGCCCAAACCCGTTTACGCCTCGGCGCTCCTCGTGGTGACGGCGACACTCAGCATCACGGCCGCGAACATGCGCGCCGATCACATGCGCGAGCAATACCGGCTGGATTCGGCCCGACACTACCTTGCGTCGATTGATCCGATGGCAATGACCGCGACCCTGTCGCGTCCGTCTCGATGAAGAAATTCTTCGTCCTGCTCGGCCTCGTCGTCGCGGTCGCGGTGGTCTCCTACTACGTTTGCTATCACCGTGCGATGGCCTCGGTGGTCGTTGTGACACCCGACGGCACCGACGCCGAGCTGGCATGGCTCAAGCAGGAATTCGCCCTCACGCCTGCGCAATACGACAAGGTGCTGGCCTTGCACCACGCCTATAGCCCGATATGCGCCGATCATTGCTCGCGCTATATGGCGGCCCATCGCCAGCTCGCCGACTTGCTCAAGAACCAGACCAGTTGGTCCGCCGAGGCCGGCACCCTTATCGCGGAGCAGGCACGTATCCAAAGTGAATGCCACGCCTCGATGCTCAAATATGCCTATGACGTGGCGGCGTGCATGTCACCGGGACAAGGCCCGCGCTATCTCGAAATGATCAAGATGCAGCTCATCGAAGGCGACCCGGCGGGGATGTTCGCTGCCTCCCGGTGACGGATTCCGACACATCTCCCGATGATAGCGAACTGATGGCACGCCTGCAAGGAGGCGATGACCGTGCCCTCACCACGTTGATGGACCGGTGGCAAATACCGCTGCGCCGTTTTATCTATCGTTCCCTGAATAACGAGGCGGACGCGCTCGACCTGGCTCAAGAGACGTTCGTCCGGGTTTATACACATCGGGCAAAATTCCGTCCCGGAGCGAAGTTTTCGACCTGGCTTTTCTCCATCGCGCTCAATCTCTGCCGTGATGGCATCCGCCGTCGCAAGGTCCGTCCGTCCGTGCCCCTTGATGAGGCCGGGCTCGCGGCGGCGAGCGATCGCTCCGTGGATACTTCCGGGGCCGCGCCCGATTCGGACCTGCTACGGGCTGAAACCGCGCAAACGGTGCGCTCCGCGGTGGAGGCACTGCCCGAACCGCTGAAAACAGCGGTTCTGCTCTGCGAATACGAAGACCTGTCGCTCGCCGAGGCTGCGGAGGTCGTCGGGTGCTCGGCTAAGGCTGTTGAGACCCGGCTCTATCGGGCTCGGACGCTCCTGCGGGAGTCATTGGCGGCATTTTTTTGAGAAACCCCGAGGGTTTCTCCGCGAATCGGCGTATTACCCGTTCGCAACCATAACCATTAGCCTGTTCCTCCTATGACACTGCTCTCCCGTTCCCTGCTTTTGATCAGCTTTCTTCTCGGCGCGGCCCGCCTCGCGGCAGCCGACGCGATGGACATGAAAAGCGATATGAAGCCGGAAATATTATCAGCCTACGTCAAAGTTTCGACCGCGCTGGCGGCGGACGACCTCGCCGCAGCCAAAGTCGCCGCCTCGATTCTCGCAGAGCACGCGGGGATGAGCGACAATAAGGACATCGCGGCCAAGGCCGACGCCCTCGCCAAGACATCTAAAATCGAGGCCGCTCGCGGCGCGTTCAGAGCCTTGAGCGTGGCCGTCGAACCGCTCGCGGCTGGGCAAAAGGATTTGGTCGTGATGTATTGCCCGATGGCTGATTCCGATTGGGTCCAGGCGACGGGCAAAACGCAGAACCCGTATTTCGGCAAAGCGATGCTGACCTGTGGCAGTCCGAAGAAAATGAAGTAAGTGGCCGGTCGCGTGCTCGTCCAGCATTCCACGTTTCCTGCCACCATGTTCAAACGTTTATCCACGAGCTGCCTGCTCCTGAGTTCACTCGTGATCGCGGCGCGAGCTGAGGTTGCGCCTTCGGCCGTGCCCCAACCGACGGTCGAGGTGACGCCTGTCTTCGTGGACAAGCTTCTGGTCGAAGCGCGCGAGCACAACCCGGCCATTGCGGCGGCGGGGGCGCGTGCCGATGCCGCAGCCTCGGCGGTCGATGGCGTGCGCACTTGGGAAGACCCGATGTTCATCGTTGGGCTTTCGCTGCCCACCTCGCGTGGCTTCAAGTCATCCGAGGAAGGCAACCTGATCTACGGGGTGGAGCAGAAACTGCCACTCTTTGACCGCCCGAAGCTGGCGCGGGAAGCCGCCGCCGCCGATGCCTCGAAAGAGAAGCTGACGGTGGCTTTCGAGACGGCGAAGCTGCGGAGAGATTTGCAGGTCGCCCTCGCCGGTCTTGCGCTCGACGACAGCACCATCGAGTTGACGGAACAAGACCTCGGCTGGCTGGAAGCGACGCTGGCGGCAGTAGATCACCGCTACCGGGTCGGCAAGGCGAGCCAGGTGGAATGGCTGAAGATTCAAACGGAGCGGGCCAAGACGCTCGATCACCTCAAGACGCTCAAGCTTGAGCGGGAGCATCAGCAGGTGGAAGTGAACCGCTTCTTGAATCGCGACCTTCACGCTGCTTGGCCCGTCGTCACCTTGCCGATGGTGCAGGCTTCGCTGCCCTACAGTGATGAGCTGGTGAACGCTGCCTTGCAGGCCGAGCCCAAACTGAAAGTCATCCAACAGGAGGCCGCGCAGGCAGAGGCGATGTCGCGCGTGACCCGCGAGCAACGCCGGCCGGAAATCGGCGTCGGCGTGCAGGGACGCAGCTACACCGGCGACGCGGGTTTTCGCGAAGGCATGGTCACGGTGAACTTCACGCTGCCGTGGCTCAACGACCGCCGTTACGCCAGCGACTACGCACGCGACCGTGCCAAGGTGCGCGCGAGCGAGCACGACGCAGCGGACTACAAGTTGACGATCCGGGAGGAGACGCATCATTTCATTGTCGAGCTCGATGCCGCGCGCCGTCAGGCACTGCTCTATCGGGACGAGCTGATTCCGCTGACGGAACAGACTCTCTCCAGCGCGAGCAACGCGTGGGCGAACTCGCTCGGCCTGTTTCAAGACGTGCTAGATGCCCGCCGGATGCTGGTCGATCACCGGCTGATGCTGGCCCAAGCACTTGCCGAGCAGTCGCGTGTGACCGCTGAACTTACGCTGCTGACGGGCATCGCAGATTTCTCCGCATTTTACCGCGCGGAACCGGCCGACAAACCCATGAACATGCCTCGAGAATCCAAATGAAACTAAAACCGCTTTTCCTGTTTTTCGCTGTTGGGTTCAGCGCCGTCGCAATGGGCTTTCTGTCCGCGTGCTCCAAGGCCGACAAGATGGCCGCACCCGATGACGGCGTGGACTACTACACGTGTTCAATGCACCCGTCGGTGAAGTCGCACGATCCGAAAGCCAAATGTCCGATTTGTTCAATGGACCTTACCGCAGTCATGAAGAAGGGCCACGAGCACCCCGAGTCGGGCGCGCCCACCGGCATGGCGAGCATGTCGGGCGATGCCATGACTGCACCTGCTATGAACCCCGATCAGCCAAGCGAGTTCAGCATCCCGCTAGACCGCCAGCAGCTAATCGGCGTCACCTACGCGAAGGTGGTCCGCGGGCCGCTTCAATCAACCATTCGGGCCGTCGGAACAGTGGCTGTGGATAAGCAGCGGCATTGGGACTACGTCACTCGCGTCGATGGTTACATTCAAAACCTGAAAGTGTTCGCGCCGGGTGAAATGGTGGAAAAAGGGCAGGTGTTGATGGACATCTACAGCCCCGACCTCATGGCGACGCAGAACGAATTTCTCGATCTATTGCGGATGCGCGATCAGGCGGAGAAGAACGGTTCGGTGGCGACGAAGGAAAATGCCGAGCGTCTGCTCGCTTCGGCCCGCCAACGCCTCAGCCAGTGGAACATTGGCGAAGCGCAAATCGACGCGCTTGGTGAATCGCGTGCGGCGGTGGCGAATCTTCAGCTTGCTTCGCCGTTTCGGGGCATCGTCGAAACAATCGGCGTCGATCAGGGCCGGCGCGTGATGACCGGCGACCATCTCGTCGATGTCGCCGATCTGACGGCCGTGTGGGTGTGGGCCGAATTCTACCAGGAGGAGCTGCCGCAGATTAAACCCGGCATGGCGGTGTCCATCACGTCATCATCGCTGCCCGGCGAAAAAATCGCGGGCAAGATCGCGCTCGTCGATCCGTTTCTGAACGAAATGAAACGCACCGGCCGCGTGCGGATTGATGTCGAAAATCCTGACCTGAAGTTGCGTCCCGATATGTATGTGGATGTCGAACTGACGTTGGATCGCGGCGAAGCTCTGACCGTGCCGATCAACGCCGTGCTTCCTACGGGCAAGCACAACATCGTCTTTGTGGACAAGGGTGGCGGTAAACTGGAGCCGCGCTTCATCGAACTTGGCGGCAAGTTCGGTGACGTTTATTCGGTTACGTCCGGCCTCAAGGAAGACGAACGCGTTGTATCGAGCGCCAACTTCCTGATCGACGCCGAGTCGAAGGTGCAGGGCGCGCTGAAATCCTGGTAATGCGCCCATGAACGAGACTCCTCCAGCCGCCGCCCCGACGTTTATCGAGCGGGTCATTGAGGTCAGCGCCCGCAACCGCTTCCTCGTTTTCATCCTGCTGCTGTTCGCCCTGGCCGGTGGCCTCTGGTCACTTCAGCACACGCCGCTGGACGCAATTCCCGATCTCAGCGATGTGCAGGTGATCGTTTACACCGATTGGGAGGGCCGTTCCCCCGATTTGGTGGAAGACCAAATCACTTATCCCATCTCCACGCGCTTTATCGCCGCGCCCAAGGTGAAATTCGTCCGTGGCGAGTCGATGTTCGGAAAGTCTTTTGTTTACGTCATCTTCGAGGACGGCACGGACATTTATTGGGCGCGCTCCCGCGTCATCGAATACCTTAACTCCGTTCGTGGTTCGCTCCCCGAAGGCGTCAATCCTGTCATCGGCCCGGACGCAACCGGGGTCGGCTGGGTTTACGAATACGCCCTAGTGGACGAGACCGGGAAAAACGACCTATCCCAACTGCGTAGTTTTCAGGACTGGCATCTGCGCTACGCCCTCGAATCCGTCAAAGGGGTGGCCGAAGTCGCGCCAGTGGGAGGCTTCGTGAAGCAATACCAGGTCGATCTTGATCCCAATAAACTCGTCGCCTACGGAATCCCGCTGGCCGATGTGGTCGCGAAAATCCGCATGTCGAATAACGACGTGGGCGGAAAGATTTTCGAGGTTTCCTCGACGGAGTATTACGTGCGGGGTCGTGGCTACATCAAGAGTCTCGCCGACTTGGAAACGATCCCGCTCAAGGTCGTCAATGGCACGCCGGTCTATGTGAAAAATGTTGGCACCGTCCACGTCGGCGGCGATCTCCGGCGCGGGGTGGCCGAACTCGACGGCAAAGGGGAAGTGGTCGGCGGCATCGTCGTCATGCGCTATGGCGAAAACGCGCTTACGGTCATCGACGGCATCAAGAAGAAGCTAAAGGAGATCGAACCCTCGCTGCCGCCCGGCGTGAAGATCGTGCCTACTTACGACCGGAGCGAATTGATCCATGCGTCCATCGACACGCTCCGCGAAAAATTGATCGAGGAGAGCATTGTGGTCGCGCTCGTCTGCCTCGTCTTCCTCTGGCATGTGCGCTCGGCGCTGGTGGCGATCATTACGCTGCCTGTCGCAATCATCCTATCGTTTCTCCCGATGCACTGGCTCGGGCTCACCTCAAACATCATGTCGCTCGGCGGCATTGCCATAGCCATCGGTGCGATGGTGGACGCAGCGATCATCATGGTAGAGAACGCGCACAAATACCTTGAGCACTTCCGTGAGAAACACGGCCGTGATCCCGATGGCCGCGAACGCGCCGAAGTTATCGTCGCGGCGGCGAAGAGCGTGGGGCGTCCGCTGTTTTTCTCGCTGCTCGTCATCACGGTAAGCTTTGTCCCGGTCTTCTCGCTCACAGGGCAGGAGGGCCGGCTCTTCAAGCCGCTGGCCTTCACCAAGACCTTCGCGATGTTTTTCGCCGCGTTGCTCGGCGTCACGCTGGTGCCGGTGCTGATGACGTTGCTCATTCGCGGCAAGATCACGCCGGAAACCAAAAACCCGGTAAACCGTTTCCTGATCTGGGCCTACCAGCCGTTCGTGCATTTTGTCCTGCGGTTCCGCTGGCTGACGCTCATCACCGCGGCTCTTATCCTCGCCGCAACCATTTATCCCTACCGGAAGCTAGGCACGGAATTCATGCCGCCGCTCAATGAGGGGACGATCCTCTTCATGCCAACAGCGGTGCCTGGCATGTCGATCAACGAGGCGACGCGCATTCTCCAGCTTCAAGACCGGTTGCTGCATGAAATCCCCGAGGTCGAACGCGTCTTCGGCAAGGCCGGTCAATCCGAGACACCCACCGATCCCGCACCGCTCTCAATGTTTGAGACCGTGGTCCTGCTCAAGCCGCACGAAAAATGGCGCACCGGCATGACGTGGGACAAAATCATCGCGGAGATGAATGTTAAGCTGAAGACGCCGGGCATGGCCAATATCTTCTGGATGCCGATCCAGACGCGCACGGAAATGCTGACGACCGGGTTCCGCTCGGTGCTCGGGGTGAAGGTTTTCGGCCCCGATCTTGGAGTCATTCAGGATGTTGGCGTCCAGATTGAGAAGGCGCTGACCGATTTCCCCAATACGCGCAGCGTTTTCGCAGAGCGGACAACGGGCGGCTACTTCCTCGATTTCACCGTCAAACGCGAAGCGGCAGCCCGCTACGGCCTCACCTCGGGCGACGTGAACGACATCATCGAGACAGCCATCGGCGGTAAAACCATCGCGACCACCGTCGAGGGCCGTGAGCGCTATCCGATCAGCGTGCGCTACGCGCGGGATTTCCGCGAGGATCTCGACGCGCTCAAGCGCGTGCTTGTGCCCACACCGACCGGCGCCCAAGTGCCGATTTCCGTGTTGGCCGACATCGGCTTTCGCACCGGCCCGCCTTCTATCCGTAACGAAAACGGCCAGCTCGTGGGGTTTGTGTTCGTGGACGTTACGACGGATGACATCCAGGGCTACGTCGATGCCGCCGCGAAACGCGTGCAGGAACAGGTAAAATTTCCGCCCGGCTACTACATCCAGTGGGCTGGGCAATTCGAGTATCTGAAGAGCGCGGAGCAACGCCTCGCGGTCGTCATCCCGTTCACGCTCCTGATTATCTTTCTCCTGATTTACCTGAACACGCGGTCAGTGGCGCGCACTGTGATCGTGCTGCTCGCAGTGCCGTTCTCCCTCGTGGGCGCGTTTTGGTTCCTCTACATTTTGGACTACAACATGAGCGTGGCCGTCTGGGTCGGTCTTATTGCGCTCGCCGGACTCGATGCTGAGACAGGCGTCGTCATGCTGCTTTATCTCGACCACGCTTGGGACAAATTCGCCGCCGAGGGCCGGCTGCGGACGCCTGCCGATCTGCGCGCCGCCGTAATCGAGGGTGCCGTGCAACGCATCCGACCCAAAATCATGACGGTGTGCGCCATTCTCTTCGGCCTTTTGCCGATCATGTGGTCTCCTGTCACCCAGGCTGGGGCGGATGTGATGAAGCGGATTGCTGCGCCAATGATCGGCGGCGTCGTCACATCGGCCGTCCTCGAGCTGCTGCTCTATCCCACGATCTATATTCTCTGGCGCAGGCGGCATCTGCCGGAGCCTGACGCTACCGATGCGTTGCCACTCGCGGCTCCGTTAGACGCAGTTGCCCCGCGGCGGCGGCGATTGCCGTGGATCGGACTCGTCGTTCTCTTCGGTGTGGCTGCTGGAGGCTATGTTCTTTGGCAGCATCAGCGAACTGACTCACGGGCGATGTCGGCCAATTCGTTGGGCACCCCGTTTGCGACGCGCACGGCCAACGGCCTCACGGTGAATTTCTACCATCCTCAAGGTGGTCTCAGGTTCGCGATGAACGAGGTCACAATCGAATTCCTCGACACAAACGGCGCGCCGGTGGATGTGGGCACCGTAAAATTCGACCTCGATATGAACATGCAAAACATGGTCATGCACTCTGGCAGCACGATCAGCCCCGCGGGTGGACCAGGGCGGTATCGCGCTGAAATCAAGCCCGACATGGCCGGCGATTGGACCGCCCAGTTGCACTACGACGGTCCTCATGGTCAGGGGTCGGTCAGTTTCACGGTAAACGTGGCGCAGTAACTGTCTGCCCATCATGGACACCCCTGCACCAAGTTCACGATCCCTTGGTGAGGCGGATGCGATCGGGTATCTCGGGACTGCGCTCGTGGCTGCGTTTGTGATGTGCTGGCACTGGGAATTGGCGCAGACACCCGCCTTTCGCAATTTGGCCCACCTGTCTTGGGCGCGGATCGTTGGGCGAGACCTCGTGGCCGCTTGCGGCGATGTCGGCATGATCTTGTTCGGATATTGGATTGGCGTCGTTTGGACCGAAAACAAGCGGTGGCCCTGGCCGGGCAGTGTGAAAACTTACGCATTTCTGGCGGCGCTTGGGTTCGTTTTTTCCGTGGTGGCGGAACGGCTGGCGTTGAGATACGGGCGCAGCACTTACAGCGAGTTAATGCCGCTGATCCCCGGGCTGGGCGTTGGCGCGCTGCCAGTTCTGCAACTGACCGTGCTCGCGCCACTCGCTTTTGCCTTCGCCAACGCTAGGCAGCATCGGAAAGACAAACCCCACCTAGCACAGCCCATAGCCGGAGATCATACGACCGAAACCTTTTAACCCGTAGCTCAAAAGCGAAAACATGCACACACCAAGATTCATCATCACCATTGCCGCGGTTCTGACAATTACAGTCGGAGCCGCATTCTTACATGCGCAAACGGCTACTTCTTCCCCCGCGGCAAGGAAGCCTCCCGCCAGAGATGACAGTTCTCCGTTTTATACCTGCCCGATGCATTCTTATGTGCATTCAGCCGTTCCCGGAAAATGTTCTTATTGTGGAGGGGATTTTATCCTCATCACACCACACGTGGTGAATCCCGGTGTCGCAATCGTCGTATTGGCAGGCATACTAAGCATCTTCGGCTTCGTAACCAAGAAGCTCCTCTCTGCTCGGTCGCGGTCCGGTGTTGTTTCTCGGGCATGAAGTTTCGGCAAATTCGGGGCATCCGACCGCGTTTAACATGAAGGTGACGCCCTGAGTTCGTTGGATGCGGGGCCGGTAGCTGCTCACTCCTTGGCTAAGCTGTCGGCGAGGAGCTCACGCAGTTTCGCTTTAGCGTGATAAACCCGCAATTCGACCGTCTTGGGAGTTATGCCGAGAATATCAGCCGCTTCCTGATGTGTTTTACCCTCCAACGAGCACAAAACCACGGCGAGCTTGAGCTTAGGTGGCAGCTGGTCGATGGCTTGTTGTAGCGTGGAAAACCTGTCCGCCTGGGCAGTTGTTTCCGATGGCAGTGGAGACGTATCCGCCTGCTCCGGTCGGGTTTCGCCGTCACCGTGCGGGGATGGGGCGTCGAGTGAGACGTTGTTCCCCCGTCTGCCGAGCCAGCGTAATCGATCCCGGCAGAGATTGGATGCGATGGTGTAGAGCCATGTCTTTACGGTCGAATGCGGCTTGAAAGAAACTGCCTTGAAATACAGCCGGACGAAGCATTCTTGCACCACGTCATTCGCCGCCGACTCGTCCCGCAGATAGCGAAAGGCGAAAGAAAAAAGGGCGTCGCGGTGGCGTTGAATCAGCTCGTTGAGTGCTAAATCTTCGCCAGCGACGAGCCGCTCAAGCAGGGGCAAGTCAGGGTCCACGGCACGGATCAGGGCGAGTCATCGAGCGCTTGCTGAGCAAGCCGCAGCAGGGTCGCACCCTGCTCAGGCGTGAGCTTCGCCCGCATCTCAAAAATGTGGTCGATGGAAGCGTTCTGGAGTTCACCCATGTGAAGGTGGATTTTTCCGACGGCGGCGGTGATTTCGGGTGAGTTGGCCTGGCCTTTACCGATAGCTACCGCCAGTTCGTGGTTGGCCGCGCGCATCTGCTCCCTCAGCACGCGGTTTCGCTCGGCGAACTTTGCTTCAAGGGGTTCCAGCGCCTGATGTTGTTCCGTGGAAATCTTGAGTTCGGAGTGCAACCACTCGTGCGGATCGATGGTCGCCGCGTGACGCGCCTCGATCCAGCGCATGGTGCAAAAGGACGACAATGCTGCGACGGCGATGACGGCGATGAAGAAACCGGCGAGGTGTTTCATGGCGTTTTACGGACGTTATGAGGGCCGGCCCAAAGCGCAGTGGCCGGGAGGTTGGTCGAAAAAACTTCAAAATGTAGCGATTCGCGGGCAAGCCGCACCTCGCCATAGGATCGCAGCGTTGCGGCCGGCAGTAGGCCGATGAGCACGGCCAGTGCGAACGCCGGAAGAGCCACACGCGGCTCACGGAACAGTTCATGCCAGTTCAAGGCGGGCAACAGCCGGCGCCAGAACGACTGATTGCGGCGGAGTTCGATTTCCTGCCAAACCCCGGTCGTAAAGCGGTCGGGCGGCGTCGGCGTTGACTGTTTGGAGTAGGCTCCCAGCAAGTCGTCGAGTGGATCGGAGTTCATGGATAGTTGGTCATTAAACGTAACCAAGGGGCCGCATCCCTCAATCTTTACTGGGCAGGCCAATCCGGCTGCCTAGCGTGACGGTGGAATCGGCGGTGATTGTTGAACGTTTTTTGAGGGTTGGGCCATGGCTACGGCGTTTTAGATGCCACACCTCCATGTCCCGCCGTATTGTCTTATTTTACATTTCCATCCTGCCGGTATTGGCCATTGCGGTGAAAGCGGGGGAGCCGCTTTCGCTCGACGCTGCCGTTCAACGGGCGTTGGCGCAGAACCGCGAACTTGCCGCTTCCGCATTGGGTGCCGAGGCCGCCCGTGGGCGCGTCGAGCAGGCCGGTTTGCGGCCCAATCCTTCGCTCGAAGCCGGTGCCCAGACGGACCTGCTTACCGGCAACAATGGTGCGCGCAAATTCGACTTGGGCATAACCCAAGCGATCCCTCTCGGTAACCGCCTGCGCGAAGCGCAAGCCGTCGCACGCGTCGGAATCGGAGCCGCCACTGCCGCACTGGATGATCGGCGGCGTCTGCTGGTTGGCGAGGTCACCAAGCTCTACGTTGAACTGCTCGCCATTGACGAAGAGGTCGCGCTCCGGGAGCGTTTGATCAAGGTTAACTCCCGGTTTGTCGAACTTGCCCGCTCTAAGGCCAAGGTTGGCGAAATTTCCGTAGTCGAAGTCAATGCTGCCGCACTAGAACAGGCGAAGCTCGAACAGGAGCGCGCCGGTCTGGCGGCCGAACGCGAAAATCGACTGCAAGACCTGAAACCCTTGCTCGGGCTCGCACCCGAGGAAGACATCGCGACGGCAGGTGATTTGGAGACGTTGACGAGCGCGTTGAAAGCGACTGCGGACGGCGACAAGCCGACCTGGAACCGTCCTGATCTGCGGGTGGCCGCCCTGGCCATAGAGCAGGTCGTAGCCGACCAGCGGCTCGCGCAAGTTGAGGCCAAGGGTGATCTCACAGTGGGCGCGACTTATGGCTACGACCGTCAGACCTTCGGCGATCCCGATCATTTGCTCGGCGTGAAAATGTCTATTCCCCTGCCGTTCCGAAATAAGAACCAAGGACGCCTGCGCGAACTGCGCGCGGAGCGCACCCGTGCCCAGCGCGAAGCCGAGGCGCTCGAATTCAAGGTCGCTTCCGAGGTGGCCTCCGCCCGTCAGCGGGTCGCGCAAGCCCAGAAGATCCTCGATGGCTACCGCGCGGCAGTGCTGCCGCTGGGCGAAGAGTCGGAGCGCACGCTGGTGGCCGCGTATCAGCAGGGGCAGGTGCCACTCTTTCAAGTGATCCAAGGCCAACAGCAACGTCTCGCGCTTGAGTCCGGTGCGCTTGCCGCGAGCGCCGCTTACGCGACGGCTCTGGCGGAACTGCAAACTGCCACCGGACGCAGCCCGCGATTGGCGACGACCACTCCGGCCGAGCAACCCTGAGCCCAGGTCAGGCCATCGCACGTCATCGTCAACCTCCTCTCTTCTCATCCATGAAACGCTTTATCCTTCTCCTTGGGGCCTTCGTATTATTGGCGCAGCCTGCTGCGAATCTCTTTGCCCATGCTGGCCACGATAAGGCTCCCGGTGATGACAACAACGGGCCGCTCACCGGACCGGTCAAGCTCACGGCCGAAGCGGCAAAAAATCTTGGACTCAAGGTGGAAACCGCTGATTTGAGAACCATTGAGAAGACGCTTTCCGCGCTGGGTCATGTCGAAATCGACCCTGCTCGTGTTGCCGCACTGGCGAGCCGCATTTCCGGCCGGGTCACGCGGCTAGCAGTGAAAGAAGGCGACAAGGTTTCCCAAGGCGACTTCCTGTTCGAGATCGAGAGCCGCCAAATCGGCGATCCGCCGCCGCACGTTGAATTCAAGGCCAGCATCAGTGGCACAGTTCTAGAGCGCCACATCTTCACGGGAGATAACGTCGAGCCGGACACCCAACTGCTCAAGATCGTTGATCTCTCGTCTCTCTACGTGATCGCTCGCATTTACGAGGGTCAGATCGCTCAGGTGGAAGCCGGTCAAAAAGTGCGGGTGCGCGCTGAGGCTTATCCCGAGCAGCTATTCGAGGGCACTGTGGAAGGCCACACTGCCCAGCTTGATCCGGAGACGCGCACCCTCGGCGTGCGCGTCCGCATGGCGAATCCCGATTTGCATCTGCTGCCGAACATGCGCGCGATCCTTAACATCGTGACAGCAGAAGCAGACTCAGTTGTCGCCGTGCCGCTTTCCGCCGTCCTGGGCGAGGCAGGCAATTATTTCGTTTTCGTGCAGGACGACAAGGACCCGCTGACCTTCGTGCGCACACCTGTCGTCGTAGGCCAGCGCGATGATCGCTACATGGAAATTGTAGAGGGGGTGCTCCCAGGTGCCGGGGTTGTGACCCTTGGCAACTACCAGCTCCAATATGTCCCGCCGGCCGCCAAGGCGCCTGCGGCGGATGCCCATGACAAGGCCGATGCGGCCAAACCGGCGACGGCCGTGACGAGCCACTAAGCGAATCCCCGTCATGCTTAACCGGCTCATAGAATTCTCCCTGCGCAACCGGCTCTTCGTGCTGGTCGCGAGCGTGCTGTTGTTGATTTACGGCGGCTATACCATTCTCCAACTGCCGGTTGATGTATTTCCCGACCTGAACCGACCCACGGTCAACATCCTGACTGAGGCCGCCGGCCTCGCGCCGGAAGAAGTGGAGACGCTGGTCAACCTGCCGATGGAAACATCGCTCAACGGCGCGCCAGGCGTGAAGCGGGTGCGGTCCAGCGCAGGCGTCGGCCTCTCGGTGCTCTTCGTTGAATTTGATTGGGGGACGGACATCTACCGCGCCCGGCAACTGGTGCAGGAGCGGCTGCAACTCGCGGCGGACAAGCTCCCGCGCGGCGTAACACCGACCATGGGGCCAATCAGCTCCATCATGGGTGAAATCATGCTTATTGGTTTGAAGAGCGACACCGGTGTGACGGCACCGATGGACATTCGCTCGCTAGCGGACTGGAACGTCCGCCAACGCCTGCTGGCGATTCCCGGCGTCTCGCAGGTGATTCCGATTGGTGGTGGTGTGAAGCAGTATCAGGTGCTGCCTTCACCGGAGAAACTTGCTGCCTACGGAGTGACACTGGAGGAAGTCACGACTGCCGCAGCCAAAGCGCAAAGCAACACCTCCGGCGGCTTCCTAGAAACCGCCAATCGGGAAGCGCTCATTCGCAACCTTGGGCGGACCACCTCGCTCGATGACATCGCGAACTCGCTGGTTGCGATGCGGCATGGGATTCCCGTGCGCCTGCGCGATGTGGCCGATGTCCAGTTTGGGAGGCAAGTGATGCGCGGGGATGCCGGGGTGAATGCCAAGCCGGCCGTGATTGTCTCCGTTCAGAAGCAGCCTGGGGTCGATACCGTCGGCCTCACTCGCAAAGTCGAAGCCGCGTTGGTTGAAATCGGCAAAACGCTGCCGCCCGACGTGAAGGTTTATGTGCTGTTCAAGCAGGCAAATTTTATTGAGGCCGCCATTCAGAACGTCGAAGAAGCCATCCGCGACGGGGCCATCATTGTGGTCATCGTGCTTTTCCTCTTCCTTCTGAATTTCCGCACAACGGCGATCACGCTCACGGCCATCCCGCTCTCGTTCGTGGTGACCGGACTCTATTTCAAATTCGCCGACATCAGCATCAACACGATGACTCTCGGCGGCCTCGCAGTGGCCATCGGCATGGTCGTCGATGATGCCATTGTTGGTGTGGAAAACGTTTACCGGCGGCTACGCGAAAACCGCCACACCGCCCAGCCACGTCCGTTCCTGCGCGTGATTGCAGACGCCTCCTCGGAGGTGAGAAATTCTATCCTCTACGCGACACTGGTCATCATTCTCGTTTTCATTCCGCTCTTTGCACTCGGCGGCATCGAGGGGCGGCTTTTTGCCCCAATCGGAGTGGCCACGATTGTGGCGATGCTGGCGTCTTTCATTGTCTCACTGACCGTCATTCCGGCGCTCTCGTCATATCTTCTGCCGAAGATGAAGCGCATGGACGATGAAAAGGACGGCTGGCTCGTGCGTGGCCTGAAGTGGCTCGATGAACGCCTGCTGCTCCGGCCCGCCATGCGGCATCCGTGGATCGTAATGACGCTCGCCTTCCTGCTCGTGGCCGGAGCGTTTGCGCTCTACCCGAGCATGGGCAAGCTGTTCCTCCCGGACTTCAACGAGGGCACCTCCACCATCAATGTCGTATCGGCGCCAGGCACCTCGCTGGCGGAGTCGGATCGAATTGGAACCATCGCGGAAACCCTGTTGCTGTCGGTGCCAGAAGTGATTTCCACGGGCCGCCGCACTGGGCGCGCTGAATTAGACGAGCACGCGGAGGGCGTACATTCGACTGAGATCGACGTAGATTTCAAGAAATCCGCGCGGGGTCGAGAAGTGATCCTTGCTGAAATCCGCGCGAAGCTCGGTCAGATTCCCGGTATCGTCCTGAACGTTGGCCAGCCGATTTCGCACCGGCTTGACCACTTGCTCTCGGGCGTCAGCGCACAGATTGCCGTCAAAATCTTTGGCCCCGACCTCGACAAACTGAGGCTCTATGCAGCTGAAACCCAGGGCCTCCTAAAAGGCGTCCCCGGGCTCGTTGATCTTCAGACCGAAAAGCAGGTGTTGATCGACCAGGTGAAAATACAGGTGAATCGCGAAAAGGCCGCCGCCTACGGATTACAGACGGGGCAGCTCAACGAACTGCTCGAAACGACTCTGGATGGGCGTGTGGTTGGCGACATTCTCGAAGGCCAGCGCACCTATGATCTGGTCGTGCGATTGAACGAACCGTCCCGCGCCAACGTTGCGGTTATTCGGGAAATTTTGATCGATACGCCGGTCGGCGGTAAAGTGCCGCTCTATCTCGTGGCCGACGTGCGGGAGAGCAAAGGCCCGAATCTGATCAACCACGAGGATGTCCAGCGGCGCATCGCGGTTTCGGCGAACGTCTCGGGCCGCGACCTTGGTGCCGTGGTGACCGAGATTCAAAAAACACTCGGCGAAAAGCTTCACCTCGAAACCGGTTACTTCGTCAGTTACGAGGGGCAATTCCAGAGCCAGCAGGAGGCGACGCGGATCATCGCCTTGCTGGCCATTTTCACCTTCGGCATGGTGTTCCTCGTTCTCTATTCGCATTTCCGCTCAGGGATGATCGTCGGGCAAATCCTGCTGAACATCCCGCTGGCATTCATCGGAGCGCTGGTCCTGACCTATTTCATGGTCGGCAAGGTGTCCATCGCGACCTTGGTTGGCCTTATCACGCTGGCGGGCATCGCCTCGCGCAACACGATCATGATGATCTCGCACTACCTCCATTTGATGGAGCACGAGGGCGAGAAGTTCGATGAACACATGATCGTCCGTGGTTCGCTGGAACGGCTCGTGCCCGTGACCATGACAGCACTCACCGCCGGTCTGGCCCTCATCCCGCTCGTTCTCGCGGCCGACCAGCCCGGCAAGGAAATTCTTTACCCGGTGGCCGTGGTCATCCTCGGCGGTCTGGTCAGTTCCACCTTCCTCGACATGGCGGTTACCCCCGCCGTGTTCTTCAAATTCGGTCGCAAAGCTTCCGAAAAATATCTCGCGCGCGCCAAGGTCGATCCGCTTGACGCCGCCAGTTGATTTTCCCTCCGCAAACATGAAAACACAAAATCGCAAAAGTCATCTCGTGCTGGCGCTTGTCGCCGGTGCTTCGCTCCTCATCAGCAGCCCGCTCCTGCGCGCGGCTGATGAGAAAATGGAACATGCCGACATGGCCAAGCCCGCCACGTCTGCCGCCGCCTTGGAGCAGGTTAACAGTCTCCACACCAAAATTGTTGCCCAGGTGAAGGCCAAGGAGCTCAAAAGCGTGCACGAAACCGCCGAGCAACTGACCGACGTGCTGAATGCCCTGCCGGCGCTCTCAAAGGATTTGCCGGCCGATAAGCTCAAGCGCGTCGATGGTGCGGTTAAGAATCTGGCCAAGGCACTCGACGCGTTGCACGACGCCGCCGATGACAACAATCAGGCCGGCACGGAGAAGCAACTCGGCACAGTCGAGTCGCTCCTAAAGATCGTATCGGCCCAATACCCTGCGGCCAAAATGTAAGTCCATCTGCCCGGCCGGCGTCGATCCGCACGGCCGGGTTTCATTTTACTCATTCCTTCCATGCACATCCCGATCCGTCCCGTTCTTGCGTTCGCGTTTCTCGCGAGCACTGCCTTTCTCCTTGCGCCCGCCCCGGCCTTACACGCGCAGGAGAAAAAGATGCCCGCCCATGATATGGGCGCGATGAAAACTGCCAATGCCGCCGAGGCATGGGGCGCCATCAACGGCCTGCGTGAGGAACTCGCGACGCAGATTGCGGCGAAAAATCTGAAGCCGGTGCATGAGACCGCCGAGCAACTCACCGCCGCTCTCATCAAGCTGCGCGAAGGGTCAAAGGACCTTCCCGCCGATAAGCTGAAGCGTGTGCAAGGTGCCGTGACCAACTTGGCGAAGGCGCTCGATGGAGCACATGATGCCGCCGACGAAGGCAACCAGGCCGGGGTTGAGAAACAGCTCAAGGCCATCGACGGACTGCTCAAGGTTCTGGCGGCCCAATACCCGCCCGAAGTTGCCGCCGCCAACCCGATGGCCATGAAGCAGGAAGATTACGCGCACATGCATAGTGGCGCACCGAGTGAACCCACCGCGCAGGTGACGTTCCTGCCGGTGAAGGCTCCCGAGGCGGGAACGAGTGTGCCGGTGGTCGTGAAACTTGCCACCAAGGACGGCAAACCAGTGACTTCTGCCGATCTTGAGTTGGCTCACACTAAACTCGTCCACCTGTTGATCGTGGACGCCAGCTTGACGAGTTACACGCACGAGCATCCGGTCGAAACCGCTCCCGGTGAATGGTCGTTCACCTTCAGTCCAAAATTGGGTGGCAACTACACCGTGTTTGCCGATTTGCTGCCGAAAGCCACCGGGAAGCAGGAATATGCGAAGACGACGGTTACCGTCGCTGGAGCAGCGCTTCCGCTCGACACCTCGCTTAATCTGACTGCCACCGTGGACGGTTACCGTTACGATCTGAAAATCCCCACCGACGAGCCGCTCACTGCCGGTGAGGCATCGCTGGTCTCGGTGCATGTCACCAAGCCCGATGGCACCTCCGCCACCAATCTCGAACCCATCATGGCTGCCTTCGCGCATGGAGTGGGCTTTACCGCTGATTTGAGCGGCGTGCTTCATGTCCATCCGATGGGCAAGGAGCCGGAAATGGATTCAGAGCGCGGCGGCCCTGACTTGAGCTTTCACCTTCAGCCGGCGATGGCGGGCTTCTTCAAGTTCTACGTCCAGGTGCAAATCGACGGGCGGAGCAGATTCGCAGGCTTCGGCCTGAACGCCGCTTCGGCCAAACTGGTGGCAGAGGAACACAATCACGATGGCATGGCGATGACCTATGTGTGTCCGATGCACCCTGAAGTCACCTCTAACAAAGCTGGCGACAAATGCTCCAAATGCGGCATGACGCTCGTTTCGAAGAAGAGCTAACGATGCGATGAAGCGCCTCATCTTAGCATGGCTCATCCTGACTGCCGGCTCGTTGCGAGCGGCGGACAGTTCCGACCAAAACGCGGTAAAGGCCGTGCTCGCCGCCTATAATCTCGCCCTCACCACGCTTGATGCCGCCAAGGCCAAAGACCTCTTCACTGCCGACTCCGCCGTTTTCGAGTCTGGCGGCGTCGAGGGCACCTACGCCCATTATCTCGAACACCACATCGGCCCGGAGCTGGCAGAATTCAAGGAGTTCTCCTATCGCGACTACGTGGTGGAGGTTCGCCTTGAACTACCTTTGGCCCTGACCACAGAGTCCTATATCTACCGCATCGTGCTGAAGGAGGGCGGCAAAGTGATCGAAAAGAGAGCGGCCACCACTTCGGTTTTGAAGAAGCTAAACGGTGAATGGAAAATCATCCAGACTCACACCTCCTCCCGTGCCATCAAAACCAGTTGATTTCTCACCCATGAAAATGACCCGCATCCTGCTCGCGCTCGGCCTCTCAGCACTGCTCGCCTCCGCCGCGCACGCCCACGACAAGAACGCTCCGCTCGACAATGACCAGAAGCAGTTTCTCGCCCAATATGAATTAGTGCGAGCGGCCTTGGCCGCGGACGATCTGGTCGCCGCCAAGAAGGCCGCCGCGGTTGTCGCCGCCATGCCTGTGATCCACCACGAGAACGGAGTCGATGCCCCGCCGGGATACGTGCAGGACGCCCGGAAATTTGCCGCCGCCGAGTCGTTAAAAGACGCCCGCGAGGTCTTCAAATCCTTCAGCAAGCGAGCCGTCCATGTCGCCGAAGGCAAACCGGGCTACTACGTCGCGCATTGCCCGATGGTGCCGAACAACGAGGGCGACTGGATTCAAACCTCGAAGGAAATCGCCAATCCATACTTTGGGAAGGCGATGCTTGGTTGTGGGAGCATCAAGTGACCAAAGCGATTGACAGCGGTCTAAGAGAAACCGGTTAGCTCCGCCAGCCTCAGTATGAAGCATCATCCACCCGACGATAGTTCTTGCACCAATCATGGCCATGAGGGCCATGGGGCAGAGCATCCAGCGGTGAAGCCGTCTTCACAGGCGAAGTATTTTTGCCCAATGTGCGATGGCGTAGTAAGCGATAAACCGGGCGATTGTCCGAAGTGCGGCATGGCGTTGGAGCGGAACCATGGATGGGTCGCTCCGGCCGCGGGCAAGGCGATCTACACCTGCCCGATGCACCCGCAGATTGAGCAGGATCACCCCGGGGCCTGCCCCATTTGCGGGATGGCACTCGAACCAAAGGTCGCGACTGCCGAGGATACCGAAGAGGAGAATTCTGAGCTGCGAGACATGACGCGCCGGTTCTGGATCGGCGGCGGCTTGGCTCTGCCGGTCTTTGTTCTCGCGATGGCGCATCTCGTGCCGGCGTTCGCCCATGTTGCCAACGGGACCGTCAGCCGGTGGGTTCAATTTCTGCTTTCGACGCCCGTGGTCTTGTGGGCCGGTTGGCCGTTTTTCGTTCGCGGAGCGCGGTCGTTTCGCAACGGACATTGGAATATGTTCACGCTGATTGCGCTTGGGGTGGGCTCGGCGTGGATTTACAGCACGGTCGCGTTCTTCCTGCCCGGCGTGTTTCCGCCAGCCATGCGGATGCACGAAGGCGTGGTAGACGTTTATTTCGAGGCCGCCGCCGTCATTGTCGTGCTGGTGCTGCTCGGTCAGGTGCTTGAACTCCGGGCAAGGGCACGCACCTCCAGTGCGATCAAGGCGCTTCTAAATTTGGCTCCACCCACGGCCATCCGCGTGACGGATACGGGTGACGTCGAGGTCGGGCTGTCAGAGGTCAAAACCGGCGACCGGCTGCGCGTGCGCCCTGGTGGGAAGATCCCGGTGGATGGCGTCATCGAGGAAGGCTCCTCATCCGTCGATGAATCCATGCTTACGGGCGAATCGCTGCCCGTGGAGAAAATGGCCGGCGACCGTGTGACCGGTGGCACGGTCAACAGCACGGGTGGATTCATCCTTCGCGCCGATAAGGTCGGCGCAGATTCGCTGCTCGCGCGTATCGTGCAGATGGTCGCCGACGCGCAGCGCAGCCGTGCCCCGATCCAAGGGCTGGCCGATAGGGTCGCTGGCATTTTTGTGCCTGTGGTTGCGGGTATCGCGGTGCTGACGTTTCTGATCTGGTATTTCTTTGGTCCTGAGCCCCGATTGGCCTACGCCATCGTGAACGCGGTGGCGGTGCTTATCATCGCCTGCCCATGTGCGCTGGGTCTGGCCACCCCTATGGCGATCATGGTTGGTGTCGGTCGCGGTGCGCAGGCCGGCGTCCTCGTCAAGAACGCCGAGGCGCTCGAACACCTTGGCAAAGTAACCTACCTCGTGGTGGACAAGACCGGCACGCTCACGGAAGGAAGGCCACGGCTCACCGATGTTTTGCCGGTCGCCGGCTTGGATGAAGTCGCGCTGCTGCAATTAGCCGCTTCGCTTGAACGCTCATCGGAACATCCCCTGGCTGCGGCCATTGTGCGGGGGGCCGAAGAAAAGAAAGTCGGGCTGCACGAGGTCAGCGATTTTCGCTCAATCACGGCAGGAGGCGTTATTGGAACGGTGAATGGTAAGAAAGCGCTCGTCGGTAAATCCAAGTTTCTCGAAACCGAGGGCATCGTGGTGGACGCTGCTCTTCAGGAACGGGCTACGGCGCTTCAAATCGACGGAAAGACCGTGCTGTTTGTGGCGATGGACGGGAAGGCAGCGGGCCTGCTCGCGGTCGCCGATCCGATCAAGGAATCCACTCCCGAAGCCATAGCGATGCTGCATGAACTCGGTGTGAAGCTCGTGATGGCCACCGGCGATAATCGGCGCACCGCCGAAGCTGTGGCTCGGAAACTGGGCCTCGATCAATTCGAGGCGGAGGTCGAACCCGCCGACAAGATCAAGAAGGTCAATACGCTCAAGGAAGGCGGCCAAGTGGTGGCCATGGCTGGCGACGGCGTAAACGATGCGCCTGCACTCGCCGCCGCCGATGTTGGCATTGCGATGGGCACTGGCACGGATGTCGCGATGGAAAGCGCAGGGATTACCCTGATCAAAGGCGACCTGCGCGGTATCGCGAAGGCGATCCGGCTCTCCCGGGCGACGATGCGCAACATCCGCCAGAATCTCTTTTTCGCGTTCGTTTACAATGCGCTCGGGGTCCCCATCGCGGCGGGGATTCTCTACCCATTTTTTGGGTTGTTGCTGAGTCCGATGATCGCAGGAGCTGCGATGTCACTCTCATCGGTATCCGTCATCAGCAATGCGCTCCGTTTGCGGCGGGCGCGCCTATAGCCAGCAGCCCCATATGTCGGATTAGATTGATCCGACGGCGGCAAGCCCAGGCAGTGCGAGTCTGCGGAAAATCGCGTCCGCTTCGGCCGGCGACAGCTTTGGATTGTGCTCAAGCCACCAGAGTAAAATGGAAAACAAGGCATCCACGGTAAATTGCACCACGGCATCGCGCGGAACTTTATCGGTGCATTTCTCTGGCTTGGTGTTTCGCAAATCTTGGCGAACAACATCGGCGAGCATCCGCTTGATCTTCCGCGTTACGGTTGGGCCGGTCGGATTCTTAATGAGAGCCAAGAAAACATCCCGATACTCATGCACGTGCTCAAAGAACACGCGGCTGAAAGCGAGCATGGGCGCGTTTGCTCCAACCGAAGCGGCAAGCGTCTCGTTTTGCTGGGTCAACAACGCGGCGTGCAGGTGCTGAAACCCACTTAGCAGTAAGCCCTCCTTGCTGCCGTGATGCGCGTAAAATGTCGAGCGGCCGACGTTCGCACGCGAGACGATGTCTTTGATGGTAGTGGCCTCGTATCCCTTCTCCAGAATAAGCGTGTTCAGCGACCGGTGCAGCGATTGTTGAGTGCGTGCGATCCGGCGGTCTGGTTTGGCTCTGGACATGGGCGAACTCCGGCTAGTTTTTGGACAAATCACGCATTTTGTCCGTTATAGAACATTCGCGCACGCGAGTTTGTTGACCGGGGCGACAAGCGTTGCGAAGCATCGTGGACGATATGAGCCGCTTCATCGAAGATACGCAATTCCGATACCTGACCCGGCCATGACGCCCCGCTTACGCAAGATCGGTCTCACGGCGCATATTGCCTCCTCGGTCGGCTGGCTCGGCGCAGTGGCTGCTTTTCTGGTTCTTAGCATCGCCGGCTTGACCAGTCGCGATGTCGAGACCGTGCGCGGGGCATATCTTACGATGAACCTTATCGGCCGATTTGTTATCGTTCCGCTGAGTCTCACCGCGCTTGTGACCGGACTCGTCCAGGCAGTGGGCACAGAATGGGGCTTAGTCCGACATTTTTGGGTCCTGACGAAACTCTTGCTGACCATTTTTTCCACCGCCGTTCTGATAGCGAAGATACCACTAATGGGTCGCGCAGCCCGCTTGGCTGCCGAGATACCACTACCCACAACCGACCTCCGCGAGGCGGGAATGCAACTCTTGGTTCATTCCGCTGGTGGTCTGCTGCTGCTGCTCTCGATCACGACACTGTCGGTATTCAAACCGTGGGGCCTGACCCGCTATGGCCGCCGTGAACTACCGAAGTCGCGAAGCGTGCCGCCGCTCCCTAAATCCGAAATGACGGGCGCTGGACTCAAGATACTCCTCGCCGTTATCGGGGTGATACTGGCGTCATTTCTAGTGCTGCACCTGGCCAGCGGAGGTTTTGGGCATCACGGTCACTAACTAGGACCCCGCGCGAACGTCCTGAAAAAAGCCGGGTTTGTCCAAGAAAGCACCGGGGGCTGGTAGGTATGCTGAGACAAGGCCGGTTCACCAACGACAGACCGGCCCTGTCGCTCGTTGCTATGCTGGCCAATCTCCTACTCTCAGCGGGCAGTGCCTGGGCTGCCTTCGCCTTCTGGACGCACGCGGGAAGCACCCGGCCCGTCGCCTACGCCCTCGGTTTGCTGTCCCTTTGGCAGCTTCGCTGCGCGATGGGACGACGCACGAGTGCGCCGATCATCCTCCGGCTGGGCGGCTTCACCTGGGATGCGTTCAGCTTCTGCCGTGGCTGGCTCATCACCGGTCAGGTCGGCACGGGCAAGACGGCAGGCGCGATCAACACGATGCTCTGGCAGGTCTCTAAAAACTGTCCGACATGGGGCGGCGTCTGCGTCGATGACAAGGGACTCTATTGGGAGACGCTCACGCCCATGCTCGGACATCTGGGCCGCACGTCCGATCTTATCCTCCTTCAGGTGCGACCTGAAAACGCCGGCGGTGACTGGAAGCCGGCGCACCGGTTCAATTTTTTGGACAATCCGCACCTGCCTTGGTCGGCCAAGGCCAAGATTGTCTGCGACGTGGCCGCCGCGCTTGGACAGCGCAGCGAACAAAGTTTTTTCAAAATGCAGGCGCAGGTGCAGATGGAATTCGCATTCAAGGCACTCCACTGCGCCGAACTACCGGTGACATTGGAGAGCACCTATGATTTCCTCTCGTCGGACGGCCTGCTCAAAGAAATCATGGCGATGGTCGCCAAGAAGGACACCCGCGAGGCCCGGCTGCTGGTGGATCATTTCCAAGGGAGTTTTCTAACGCAGCCAGCGGAGCAATTGGGCGGGGTAAAGACAACGATTGCGAACTACCTGAAGCATTTCACTGAGCCGGACATTGCCGAAATATTTTGCCCGAAGGAATCGACCTTCAGTTTCGATGACATCGACCAGGGCAAGATCATCTGTGTCTCCATCCCGCAGCGTTTCCCGGTGGAACGCCGTTACATCAACACACTGCTCAAGCTGACATTTTACGCCCATGCGTTGCGGCGGTTCGACAAACCAACGCCTGAACGCATACGCGACAATCTTGTCATTCTCTGGGCGGACGAAGCGCAGAAAATTGTTACGGCGAGCGATGATGGAATGAGCGATTACAACGTGGTGGACGTGCTCCGGGAAGCGCGCGCGACGGTCGTTGCCGCAACCCAATCCTACGCCTCGCTCATTCCGCCGATGGGTGATGAGCGCAAGGCGCGGGTCTTTATCGCGAACCTGGCAAACCGAATTACATTCTGCGCGGCTGACGAGGACTCAGCAAAGATCGCTGCCGACACGTTAGGTAAGCGGAAATCCAGACGCCGGACGTATGGTTACACCGGTGGTAAACGAACCACGTCCTTTACGGAGGAGGACAAATACTATCTCGAGCCCCACGAGCTGCGCCGTTTGAAGAAATTTCAGGCGGTCGTGCAGCACTGCGATTTTGGTTTCCGCAAAGTAACAATCCCGGCGCTCGGCACCAATGGTCAGGTGCCGACGTGGTATCGCGAGGCATCTTGAGCCATGTTCATCGAGGAAACCACCGCATTGAGTTCATCTCCGCCTTTGCCGGCGACGAAGCTGCGCGGCCTGCGCCGGCACCTCGACGCGCACATTCGCGGTCAGCCTCACGTCATGGAGCGCGCCGCGTCGGTTTTGACGCGAGGCGAACTCGGCCTGGCGCATCCCGGAAGACCGAAGGGATCGTTCCTGTTCGTAGGCCCCACCGGGGTTGGCAAAACCGAGCTCGCCAATGTTTTTACGGGTTACCTTTTCGACGGTAGGAAGCCCATCCGTTTCGACATGTCAGAGTATCAGAACCAATCGTCGGTCGAAAAGCTGATCGGACAGGATGCCGATGAAACCGGGCTTCTTGGGCGGGCGTTGAATGGAACGACAGAAGGCACGCTGCTTTTCGACGAAATCGAGAAGGCCCACCCGCTCGTGCTAGATCTATTTCTCCAGATGCTCGATGACGCGAGCATCACCTTTGCCACCGGCGAACGAAAAAATCTCTCCCGGTTTTATACGGTTTTTACCAGCAACATTGGATCATCGGAGGTAATGCGCATGACCTCCGCACCGATGGCGACCGTGGAGCGCACGGTGCTCTCCCGCATCGGCCAGCAACTCAGACCAGAACTCGTCGGTCGCATTACTGAGAAACTCGTTTTTGCGCGGCTTGGCTTCGACACGCAGCGGGAGATTTGTGAACTGATGATTGACCGTGAACGAACTCGGTTGCGTGAGCTTGGATTCACGCTGGAAACAACAGGCGCAGTCGTGGAATTTCTAATCCGACGGGGGTTCCACAAGACACTAGGTGCTCGACCGATGCGCGCCGTCGTCGAACGCCATTTGCAAGACGCCATTGCGGAGGGAATGCTTGCAAACGGTTCGGGCTGCGGTCGGTTCGTGGTGGATGAGAGAAACGATCGACTCGTGCTTCATCCAATCGCTTCCGCTGTTTGATTACGGACGGCAAGATCGAGTGTGACGGAAAAGTTTCAAAGCCCGACGAACATCTAGCCAGCGCTCATGTCAGTGACTTGCAGCTCACAAATTCTTGTGAGTTTAAGCAGGCTACTGCCTTGAAATTCATGGCTCACCATGAGCGTCGCGGGAACAGTTCTACCGAAAGAATCGGAACCAAAGAATCGAGACGACCAACGATTCCCTCCGACAGAACAGCCCTACGGCCCGTGGCTCTGCCAAAGTGAGAAGGTCAGTGTTTATTATGCGCGACTGAAACCGACCCGCTGGCCGGAGCATCATCACCGGCAAGCCGAGTTATTCCTCACCTTTGACGACGCGAGCGCTGAAATCGCGTGGCGGGGCAAAGGACGGCGCAGCGGAAAGCAGTCCGTGGGGCCGCATCAATTTTGCCTGATCCCGCCGAATTTGCCGCACGAATGTGAATGGAAAAACGAGGCGGATGTCGTAGCCGTCTATATCGAGGAACGATTGCTCAGGGAGCATGTGAATGGCGCATTTCGCACCGTCGTGGTCGATGATTTTCAGGTCCTCACCCGGTTGGATGCGTGCCTCTGGTCCATCGGCGGAATGTTTCGCGATCTGTGCCGCACTTCCGCAATCCAACCTGCCAGCTTTGTGGAAGGCATCGGCACGGCCCTCGCCTCACGGACGCTCGAACAGCATTTTCGCGGCACTCACGACGGCGCGCCCTCCCTCCAGAAACTGCCCGGCGGCACGCTGCGACGCATGGTCGCTTATATCCACGCTCACATGCGCGATGCGATCACCGTGGCGGATCTGGCTCGGGACGCAGCATTGAGCGTCGATCATTTCGCCAGGCTCGTGAAAAATACTACAGGCTCTTCGCCGCTGCAATTTCTGCTCAAGTGTCGCGTTGAAAAAGCGCTCGATCTTCTGCGCACCGGCGATTTTCGCGTGGCGGAGGCCGCTTGTGAAGTGGGCTTTTACGATCAAAGCCACCTTGACCGGCACTGTCGGAAGTTTTTCGGCTTCCCGCCCAAATCGGCGATGAAGGCCGCGGTGGACGTGGATTTGTCCTTAAAAATCCCGGAATCGTCCAAGATTCCCGCAGCCTGATTCGGGTAAAACAGTGGCAGTTCAGGGTCGCATTTCTTGCGTGAGCAAAGCGCGCCCTCTTAACCGTCCGATCTCTTCGGCGTAATCCACATGAAAACCAATCTGCGAAACTTCGCACGAATCGTCGGTGGGCCGATCTTATTCCACCTGTTGAATAGTCAAGCGTGGGCGCTGCCGGCGGTGCCACTCGCGCAAATTCCGACCTCTCTCAAAACCGGATTTCAAGGCGGGCTTGGGGTCTTGTTCCTCGGTGGCTTTCTCTGGGGCGTCATCAAAATCTGGGGCGGGGCCGACCGCATGTCGAAAGGTGATGCCGACGGCAAGATGGGGATCGTGTCCGGTATCATCATTGCCGGTGCCGCCGCCATCATGGGCGCGCTCTTCGCGATCTTCGGCATGAGCGACGGAGCCTTGGTGCCAACGTTCTAACATGAGCGAGCTGCGCATCACGGACACGAACAGCGCGAACGACAGCAAAGGTCGCGCGTTCGGTTTGGAGGGCAACGATTTCATCTACGTGCTCGTGGCCTTCGTCGTCGCGCTCGGTCTCTACCTGCTGCTGAACGTGCTGCTTGGCGTCGGCCGGATGGCCGCTCTGGTGGTCGCGCTGCCCTTTTTGCTTGGCCCGCTCGCGTGGGTGCTGCTTCTGCGGCATAACAAACCGGAGGGATATGCGGAGGATTGGTTCGATCAAAAATTCAATGGAGAGGGCTGGTCGTTCGTCGTCCGAACGCAGCCGTCTTCCCCGCAAAGCCATGAAAGGCGCACCTAACGGGCACTTCGCAGAGGGGCTGATTCTCTTCGGCTCGCTGGAAAAAGGCGGCATCGCCGCCAAAGGCTACGTGCTGCAACCGCCCGACCTGCGCGGCGGGAGCGTGGCGCACCTCAACGGTTACCAGGATAAGATTCGCAGCCTGCTCGCCACCGTGTCAGCGGGGATGCGGGCGCAGCTCCAATGGACGTGCAACAGCGACTACAAGAAGGAGCTGACGCGGTATTTTCGGGAGACGGAGCGCGTAACGCACCCGCATCTCAAGCGTGCCCGTGCGGAACGATTCCAACGCTATTGGGATAAAATGCACCGCCGCGAACTGCGGCGCGAACATCTCGTGCTCTTCGTGACGACGGAGATCACGAGCTATTCGGGAAATCTCAAAACTCGCGAGGAACTGGCGAGCTACTATGAAAAACTTCTCGGGCAGCTCCGGGGCCAGTTTGACGAACTCACGGGAACACTGCGGACGATCTTCGGGGCAGATACGACGGTGACGCCGATGGGTGACGCGGAGCATTTCGTTTACTGCAAGAAATTCCTGAACCCGTCGCTCGCCGACCGTTTCGATTTGGATTTTGAAACGCAGTTCAACCCGGCGCTGTCGCTCCAAGAGAATTGTTGGAACTCGGACGGCGTAAGCCTGCCGAAAATTGGATTCTACCTCGATGGGCACTATCACACGCTTTACACCCTCAAGCGCTGGCCCAGCCGGACGTATCCCGGCATCATTCATCGGCTGACCGGCCTGCCGTTTCTCGACTATCAGATCACGGTCAACATCGAGCCGCTGCCCGCGAAGCGCGAAGTGGAGAAAGAGGAAAAGGCCATCGAGCGGTTGCGCGGCGAATACGAGGACAGCGAACGGCACTCGCTCCTTGTGGCGATCGGGAAAAAGGAGCGGAAAATCGAATCCCTTTCGACAGGTTTCATCAATGCGTTCGCCGCGACCTACATCATTCGCGTTTGGGACGAGAACGAGGCCGCGTTGAGCGCGAAGTGCGCCGCGATAAAAAATGCGATCAACACGATGGGCGGCGCACAGTATTACGAGTGTGCGTTGCCCTCGACGGCGAAGAAGCTCTTTTTTGCCTCGTGGCCAGGCTGGACGGGTTCCGACTACAGACACCGCAGTCTTTACGCCGAGGACGGCTATTTGGCGGACATGCTCCCCTTCTCGGCGACGTTCACGGGGCATCTTGACGAAGCGGAAGCTATCTATGACGGGTCGCAAAACAATCTGGTCGGCTTGCGCACCTTTCTCGGCACGCCCCCGACTCCGCAGCACACGGTTCTGATTGGGGCGACCGGCGCGGGGAAATCCGTTCACATGCGGGATTTCCTCGAGCAGACCGCCGGCTATTACCATTACACCGTCATCATCGAGGAGGGTCTGTCCTATGAAGCGTTCACGCGAGCGGTGGGCGAACGGCCCATCATCCTCCATCCCGATGGAGACCTGACGATCAACTATTTTGACTCCGGCGGTCTGCCGCTTGGCCAACTCCAACTCGCAACGGCGGTGGCACTCGTCGCGCGGATGATCGGTGAGGCACCGGATGCCGAGGCCCAGCAAATTCGACAGGCGTTGCTCGCCCAATATATCAACCAGCTTTACGAGGACACCTTTGAAGAGTGGGCCAAACGGCACCGCGAACTGATGCCGCAGATTGAGCGGATGGCCTGCGCAACGCATCGCTGGAAGCACGAGAAGATGGGCATTGGCGCAACGGAGCTGGAAGCGTTCGCGGAGCTGCGCGACCGCCAGAACGCGAACGATGACGAGGCGCAGCAATTCATTGCCGGCGTTACCGAGGCGGAAATCACAAAGTTTCTCAAGCAACCGCAGACCGAGCGCGCCGTGATGGCGATAGCCCATGCCCATTATGGCCGGGACGATTTCCCGGTTCACGCCAGCCTCGTCGAGCTGATGCAGTTCTCCCGGTTCCCGGAGCACAAGAAAGAGGAAATCGACCACCTCGCGACGTTGCTGTCAGCGTGGACGGCGCATGGTCACTACGGCCGTCTTTTCGATGGCCCCACCAATGTTTCCCTCACAGGCCGCATCGCGCACTTTGAGCTCGGCTACATTCCAGAGCAGGCAACGGAGCTAAAGACCGCCGCCGGTCTGCTCGTTACCGGATTCGCGCGCCAGCACATCATCAGCCTCCCTCGGGCGCTCTGGAAGCGGGTTGTCTACGAGGAGCTGGCGCGGTTTCTCGACGTGCCGGGCGGTGAAAAAATCGTGGCCGAATCCTATGCGCAGTTGCGCAAGTTCAACTGCTGGACGGCCTCGATTGTGCAGCAATACAGCAAGTTCAAGGACACGCGCATCCGCCCGGCGGTCATCGGCAACAGCAAACAATTTTTCCTCATGCGTCAGTTCGACCGGGGGGACGTTGATGAGATCGCAAAGGCCATCGGCCTGCCGGAGTCAGTCTGCGCCTCGATCCAAAATTATCCGATGCCGGAGCAACAGCCGGGAGGCCGGAAGTTTTCGAGCATCTGCTTTTTCAGTCCCGTCACCGATCCGCCTCTCTGCGGCACGGTGCGCAACGTTCAACCCGCAAAAGAGGTGTCCCATGAAAAAGTGGCGGTGTGAAATTGTTCTCATGCTCTTGCTGCCGCTCGTGCTTGCGGGATGCGGCACGGCGGCCGGTGGCGCGGCGTCCGACGTGGGCTTGGCCGGTGCCGGCGGCGTCCTGGGCTACAAACTTTCGGATGGAAACGCGGGCACGGCGGCAGCCGGTGCCGCCGCAGGCTACGTCGTGTCGAAGGTCGCGCAGTCGGAATATAAAAGTGCGGAGCAGAAGGCGGAAAAGGCCGGGTATGACCGCGCGATGAATCAGGCCGTGAAACAGCAATACTGGATCATGCAGAACCAGCAAAAATCGCTGCCAGCGGAAGACGAACGTCCGCGCCTCGTGCCGGTCGTAATCCCGGAAACGAACATCAACGGGGTCATCCAAAAGGCTCACGTCGAATATCTCCGTCTCGATCAATGAAAACTATTCTCTTACTTCTCCTCGCTCTGGCAATGGCCGGGCGCGTCCGGGCGCAGATACCGGTGACCGATGTCGCCAACTTGGCGAACAATCAGGTCGCGCAAGCCGCGAACATTGCGAAGTGGGTCGAGAGCATCGCTCACCTCAAAACCCAAATCGACCAGCTCAACCAGCAAATCAGCATACAGGGTGACATTCGCCAGTGGACCGGGAATCCGGTCGAGGCCGGCGGCAAGCTGACGCTGAACGTGCTCGGGGCAAAGGATCTCGTTCGGGAATACGGTCAGGCGAAAAATGCGATCTTGGGGATGGTCGATAGCCTCGACTCCCTCAAGCACACGTCGAGCGGCAGCTATCGGGCCATTGCCAGCGTCGATCTCGACGGCAACGAAGTGCAGCGCGACCCGCTGACGTTTCGCCGTTACGCGGTGCTCGACGCGACGCAGGCGAATACGGATCAAGTCACCGCAGACACAAAGGCGCGCGAAACTGAGCTACAGGAGGAAATCGCCCTCACGCTCGAAGACTTGAAGGCCGCGCCCACTGAGGCGGAGACGCAAAAGATTTCGGCCAAGCTGGCGGCGCTCAACGGGCAGCTCGCCCAGGTCGAGACGACACGCCGTCGCGAAGTGGATGCGGTGGTGCTCCAGAAGATGGCGAACGATTCGCGAATCGAAGAGGAGCGCCTAGCTGCGGCGGAGTCCGCGGCTAAGGACGACTATTTGGCGAACCAGCGCGTCAGCGCCTACATGAAAACCATCCGCGTAAGACAGAATCCACCTGATGAAAAATAAACTATCCAGCTTCGTTTTCTTCATCGTCCTGGCTTGCGCTTTTACAGGCTGCGGCCCGTCCAAGGAGGAGCGCGACGCGAAGGAGCGCCAGCGCCTCGAACTTGAGGAGAAAGCTCGGTTTGATGCCGAAAAGGCGAACAAGGCGATTACCGGCATGACGGAAAAAGCTTTTCGGCAGCGCACGCCGGAGGAAGAGGCGCAGCATAAAGCGGACGTTCAGCGACAGGCACAGGAGATTATTGACGCGCAAAAGAAAGCTGACGCGGCAGCGGCAACGCCGCCTGCGAAACCCTGATATGGAAATCTACCTGCCAACGCTCGAAGCCAAGATGACTGCCCTTGTGGTCATCTTTCGCTTTATCGCTTTTGCAATCATGGTCGCGGGCTTTGTTTTCGCGATGAGTTCAGAGCGAATGACTGGAACCGCGTTTTTGCGGCCATTTGTGAAAGCAATCATCATCGTGGCCGCCATAGCCTACATGGATGTGTGGTTCCCCAAAGTGGAGGGAGTTTTCATGACGGTCGCCAACTACGTTGATCCGGGTTACAACGAGCATCCGACCTCGGCGGCGAATACGATTCGCGAGTCCACAACGAGCAATCCCGAGGGCAAAGAATGGTCATGGCGGCACATCAACGAGTCGATCTACCAGGCTGTTTCTCAGGCGCTCGCGAACATCTTTATCTACATCGGCACGCTTATCACGGTGCCCATGCTGATTCTGCAATACGTCCTGCGGTGGCTGCTCTACTTGCTCACGCCGTTCATGCTGGCGTTGATTCTGGTGCCGGGATTCGGCGGTATCGCCGTGCGCTTCTTTCAACAAGTGCTGGCAATCTTGGCGTGGCCGGTCGGCTTTGCGCTGACCAATCTGGTCGCACTGGCCGTCTGGAATGATTTTCGCAGTGCGGTGGGAGCCAACCCGACGACGGTCGGTGACGCGCTGTATTCGCCGCTGCTCACGTTCATGGGCGGCATCTTGGCGACGATCATGATTATCGTCGGGATGATTTCGACGCCTATCGTGATGCAGGCGTTGTTTGCGCAGGGTCAGGCATTCACAGGCTCATCGGGCAATTTCGCCACTATTGTTGGGACAAGCTCTCGGGCAATTTATGGTCTTGGCGACCGGTTGGGACGCGGACGGTCCGCGCCCCTTGCCGCGCCGGCCGCTTCGCAACCGTCAGCGCCGCCGAGCCCGCCACCGATGGGCATGGAACCTCGGGCCGGCATCTGAGGAAAGGGAGTCATGGCAGACGAAGCTACAGCGACCGCATTACGTGAGACACCCGTCGATCAAACCCGGCGGCTGCCGGCAGCGCAACGCGAGGGGTTTTCGCCAGTGCGTCTTTTTGCGGACAACGCATTTGCCGCGCGCCTCTGGTTTATCGTGGCGTGCGTTGCTTTGGCCTTCTGCGTAATCCAGCCGTATCTCATCATCAGCGCCTATCGCATGAGGGAACGTGTCGTGGTGCTGGACGGTGCCGGCACGTTTTCGGTTTCCCCGCTACTCGGTTTCGAGGACGCGAAAGACCTTCACGAAGCGATGGCGCTGCTGGCGACTCAGGCGCTTTTTGAGCGCAACCCGAAGGGTTTCGACTACCCGGAGCTTCTGCAACGGCTCTACCTCACCAATGCGTTCCAAAAGACGCAGGCCGACCGCGAGAAATCGCACGCGGAATTTGAGGTGAAAAACATTCATCAAAAACCGGAGGTCTTCAAAATCGACATTCTGCGGACCCGCGAGAATCAGGTAATCGCCAAGGTGGAAGGCCAGTTGATCCGCACGGGTGTTTTTTCCGGCCAGACTTTCGCGGAGTCTCCGAAATTCACGCTCAACCTCACGCTCGTGAGGAATCCCGACATGCTCGCAAATAAACGTTATCCGCTCGGCGTATGGAGCTACGACTACACTCTCAATTAGCGGCGGTGTTCCTCCCGCTGCTGGTGTGCGCGGCTTTCGCCGATCCGCGTCCGCTTCAAACCAACGTGATTAAGCAGTTCCCGTTGGACGAGCGCACCGTTTACGAAATCGGCATCGGACGCGAAGTGCCCACGACATTGATGTTTCCCTCGGCGATTTCCGCCATCGAGGGCGCGAATGTGTCGAGCAGCCCCGAGACGCCGGCCCCCGTGCTCCTCGCTTACACGCCGGGCCAGTATTTTTTCAGCGTGCGGGCAATGGCTCCTGGTGCGAAGGGTGCGGTGAACGTCGTGTGGCGCAACCGGACGTTCGTCATCCGGTTTCAGGAAGGCGCGGAGCCCTATGGTTCGGTCACGTTTTACGAAGACGACTTCGCCGGTCGCGGTCATACGCTGCAAAAGCGGGTCAATTCCGAGGTGCTGCTCGGGCTATTGGATCGCGCGAAGGGCTTTCGCCTGATCGAAATGCAATACCCCGAGGCTTTGCAGCAAATCGAACACGCGGAACCGGGAAACGTCTGTTACTACCGGGATTTTCAGGTAGCGGTCGAAGAGGTCTTCCGTTTCGACCCGGAAGACACGCTCGTTTTCAAACTGCGATTTGAAAACAAGAGCGACGCGCCAATTTACTACCAGCCGCAGCGGCTGGCCGCCCGCGTGGGCCAGAACGTTTATTATCCGTCCATCGTTGATGCCTCCGGCATCGTTCCGCCGAAGGCTGTGACGACGGCCTTTTTTGCGATCACCGGTAGTCCCTCTGGAAGTCGTGCGAACCTGAGCGTCAAAAACGGCTTCAACATCATCGTCACGCGAGTCGAGCGCGACGCGAAACTCATCACCCCGGAGTGACCATGCGCGCCGCGACATTCCTCAAATCGCCAATGGGCAACCTGGCCCTTTTCCTCGGTTTCGTGACCGTGGGCGGACTGCTCCTTTATCAGAGCAACGCGCGGGCCAAGGCGCAGACGGGACAAATGACGAAAGTTGAGGCCACGGAGCCCGGCGGCGCGGTGGCGTCGTTCACCCGCATCGCCGCGCCGTTCAAACCGGCAGCGCCCGCAGCTATGCCAGCGGCAGAAGAGAATTTGGCGGACGCTCCAGCGGACGCCACGGGCGCGGAGCCCTCGCGACCGTTGGCCGCGCGTGGCAAGACAGTCGCCAGCGTGCCAAAACCAAAGGTGCTGCCCATTTCGCTTTTTACTGTGGGCAAGAAGTCGTTGGACGCACCGGAACTGTCGAAAACTTATGCCCCGTTTGGCCGGCTGATCCCATGCCAGACCGTGATCACATTGGAGTCCTCGAAACTCGACACACCCGTCATCGGCCTTGTCACTGAGGATGTCTGGCACAACGGGCGGCTTATCATCCCTGCGGGTGCCGAGGTGCATGGGCGGGCGTCACTCGACCGCTCACGCGAGCGGATCGCGGCCTCCGGCAAATGGGTCATAGTCTGGCGTGATAGCACCGACCTGAACGGCACGGAGCTGGTTACGACCGGCATCGCGTTGGATCGTGAAAAGGATGAGACCTCGGGAGAATTCGGCCTCCGGGATGGTTCAGCGGGCCTCGTTGGCGATCTCCTTCGCTCGGACAATTTGCAGGAGGTGAAACTTTTCGCGTCCACGTTTCTCGCCGGAGTGGCGAGCGGGTTTCAACAATTGCAGACCCAGAGCACCGTATTCGGTGTGGCGCAGATTGCGACGGGCACGGGGCGCAACGCGGCTCTGCAAGGCACAGCCGACGTGCTCAACGTGTATGCGAGGCAAATTCAGGAGGCGATTGCCCGCGATGGCTTCTTCGTGCGGGTGCCGGCGGGAAAGCAATTCTATCTCTACGTGACTCAAACGATCGACCAGGCGGAGGGCACGCGGGGCAACCGCAGCAACGAAGAAATTTGGAGGAAGGGAAATGAAAATTAAAATACTGTTGTTAGTGCCGGCGCTCGCGCTGGCGGGGTGCGAGACCCTCACCAAACAGACGGCAAAGGCTCCTCCGCCTCCGCCGATGCAACCGGCCCCGGCGCCCGTCGCCGGCACGGAACTGGATCAAAACAACACTGAGAAGGTTCGTGTCAGCGAATCGCTGAAAGCCTACCCGGTGGGTCGTCTCGTCGATCCCGATGATCCCAATGTCATGCACGAGGCGCACACGGTTTATCGCCGCGAAGCGGGGTCGAACTGGAACCTCAATCCGAACGCACCGACAGTCGTTCCTCTCGGCCCGGTGCTCGCGGTTGCCGATCCGGCGAAGACGCCTAATCCGCTGCCAGCGGAGCTGGAGCAAAAAATCGCCGAGCAGAATCAACTCATGGCCTCGTTAATCGAACAGAACGAGGCGCTGTCGGCTCAACTGGCCAAGTTAACGAAGGACATGGCGGAAATGCGCGCCAAACAATCCCCACCGGCTCCAGACGGAGGAAAGTGACATGGAAACGAAGGAATCACCCACGCTCGAAGGCTTGCCACTCGTATTGCCGCCGCATCTCACGGCGAATTTCGAGAAGGCAGACCGGAAACTCCTGGAGTCCTACGGTAGCAGTCCCGGCGTGGCTGCGCTGATTCGCCTTTGGGTTGCTTGCGGCACTTCGGGTGAAATTCAGCGCGAATTTGAGCGGGCGGTCCTCGACATCAAACGGAAAACCATAAAACCGCCAGCGAGCGGCGAATTCGATGAAGACTGTCTCTAACTTTGGGCGATCCTCGCTCAAACAAGGTCAAGTGCCGCTGGCGACCAGCCGCCTTGCTCATCAAATGGCTGGGGAAAAACAGGAGGCATTATGCCATCGTTAAAACAAGCAGTCGCCGATAAAAAGGCGCAGGAACCCGCGCTGCGGAGAAACCCGGAGATCGACGCCAAGCTGGATAAGTTCATCGGGGAAAATCCGAAGCTGGTCGAGTATTACAACGGACTCAGCAAAGATGATCTGATCCGAAAGCTGATGCTCGGCAAGATGCAGAAGGCCGAATACTCGAACGGCCGCAACGAGGAGATCAGGGCATGGGTGGAGGAGCACCCCGAGGTCAAAGCCAAGATCGAGGAACGGCTCCGCAACGTGCCCGAGGCCAACCGTGAACGGGCGTTCATCAACGCCGCGAAGACGGAGGCCATGAACCAGACGGTGCGACCCAAAGGCATTCGCGCTTAACAGCGTGCAATCCGGGCGGCGGGTGCTTCGGCACCCGCCGCTTTTTCGCCGTATCGAGCACCCGGGGACTTCATACCCCGTGGGGAGGGGTAAGCCGAAGAAATATTGGGATGAGATTGGGACAAAACCTTATTTCTGGTTTGATTTCGTTATCACTAATTGTATCTTCTTCGTTGTTCTAACTCACTCATAACAACACAAATACTCGGTTAACGAACCAGTTGTGTTATCGACGTTTTCACGGTTCGAATCCCCGTGGGGACGCCAGCCTTCGCCTCCCAGTTGGGAGGCTACGGCTTGGCGGGCCAGGCAAGAGAGGGAAGAGCTATAATCTCTGGCCAGCATGGGGCGAAGGCCGTCACGACGTGGCTTTAGCGAAGTCGGTCCTTTCCGCGGAAGATTCGCCCGGGAAGCGCTCGGCCAGCTCCGGCATGACGGATCGCCCAATCCGTGATTCCGCTCGGGTCGGAAACAGCCCGCGGGTTGCGACAACCCGCGGGCTTCAGATCTGGTCGAGCTCGGCGGTGCCCTCGCGGCGCACGGCCTTGTGGTCCGCGCGCTTTTCGCGGCGCTTGCGGACCCACGGCGGCTCGGGCGCTTCCCCGGCCATGATGCTGCCCTGGGGCTGAATCTCACCCACGACCGTCCCCAGGCCGAAACGCGCGATCTGGGCCTTCACCTTCGTCGCGTCCTTGTAGGCCAGGGGCGATTCGGAAAGGTCCGGCGCGCCGCCGAACCAGCGGATGTCGAGGCCGGCGGTCGTCTCGGCGAGCACCTGCTGCACGCGCGCGGGATCGATTTCGCCCTCGGCATCCTTGTAGGGCGCAAGCATGGCGGTGCGCGAAAGATTGCGGCCTGCGCCGTGCGGAGCGAAGGAGAGGAACCGGTCGTTGTTGCCTCCGAGCACGAGCAGGATTTCCCGCGCCATGTTGAGGGGGATCAGGCCGAGGAGCGGACGGCCGTTCTCGTCCCGCCAGGCCGGCGTCGCTCCCTTGCCGTGGAAGAACGAGTCGCCGCGCTTCCACACGAAGTTGTGCTCGTTGCCGATCTGCACGAGGGCCCGCTGGCCCAGCCGGCGCAGCACCGCCTCGTGGATCAACGCGTGGTTCTCGCGCGTCCAGCGGGCGACGTATTGCAGGGCGTCCCAATAGTCCCGGCCCTCGGGCGAATCGCCCGGCAGCCAGACGGCGGAATCCGGAATGTCCCTGGCGTTCTCGTCGCACCACTTGCGCGCGGCCACCTGGCCGCGCTTGTAGAGATCGGCGCCAAGGCCGCGCGAACCGTGGTGCGTCACGAGGACGTTGAAGGTGCCGTCGCGACGCACGATCGCGTCGGAGAGTTCCCCGTAGCCGGCCGCCTCGATGGCGGTGCGCTGCGCTTCCGTGAACTGGATGCGGCCGATGTACGCGAAGTGATTGCCGTCACCCTGCGTCCCGAGGAAATCCTGGGCGCGGGAACGCAGGCCCGAGAGGAACGGGTTGTCCCAGACCGGCTGCTCGAGAACGGCCGACGTCCATTGGGCGCCGCGCGGGCGGCCGCCGGCGCCAAAGTGCGTCGTCTTCTGGAGGTGGTCCATCATCTCGCCGACCGGGTGGTTGGCGGGAAAGAAGGTGGCGAACATCGAGCAGCAGATGTCCGCCGAGTGCGCGCCCGGGATGATCGCATTCTCGACTTCGATGCCGCCGCCGACCGGGATGGTCGCGCGGCCGGCACCCGACGGACAGGCGTCCGGCATGATGACGCCGCGCTTCACGACCGGGACGTGCAGCAGCTCGAGCATGCGCTGGCGCGCCAGGGCGAGGTTGGTGGCTTCCTCGGGGGTCTCGGCCTCGATGGCCTCGACCAGCGAAGCCGGTTCAGGGCGCGGCAGAATCACCGGGAGCTGCTTGGGAAATTCCGCCTCGAGCGCCGTCAGGACATCCGCCCGCGCCAGGCCCGTCGACTCGAGGTCGCGGGCCCGGCGCAGCGCCGCCCCCAGGCGGCGGCCTTCGTGCCAGCCGGCGGCGATCAGATCGCGGGCCTTGATTTCCATGTTCATGTGGGGAGGAAGCGTAGCATTTTCCGGCCGGCGCAAATAGCGCGAAGGGCGCGGGTGACATGATTGGCGGGTCAGGTTCGCGGCGGAGCGGTGTGGAAGCCCATGGCGCGGCGGGCCGACGAACGGGAGGCCGCGGGCCCGAATGGGTCCGGATTGAACACTTCGGCCAGCGAGACGCGATCCCCGACCGGCGCGGGCAGATTGAGCGCCTGGGCGAGGCGGCGGGCCTCCTCGTTGTCGAGCAGATCGAAATCGCGATGGGCCACCAGCCGGCCGGGACGAAGCAGCGCGGGATCCAGGTCCCCGAGGTCGCTGTTGAGCGTGCAGACAACGTGCAGGCCCAGCGCATCGCCGAGCATGCCATCGGTGAGGTTGAGGAGCGTGGCGACCTTCTCGCGGTTGTCGTTGCCCCGCCGGAGGAGCACGCTCTCGGCGTCCTCGAGGATGAGGATCTTCCGGAGCCTGGAATTGCGGTTCTCGCCGGCCCAGAACGTGACGATCTCGCCGGATTCCACGGAGGTGAAGCGCGCGGCGGGCATGAAGTAAAAGATGTGGGTGGCGGCGAGCCATTGCGCGAGTGAGCGCAGCAGGGTGGTCTTGCCGGTCCCGGGCGCGCCGGTGAGGACGGTGAGGCCGTAGCGGCGGGCATTGAGCGTGGCGATCCACGTGTCGACCCACGCCGTGGCGCCGGTGCCGTAATAGAGATCGACCTGGGCGCGAGGGACGATTTGCGCGGCGGTGACCGGAATGCGCTCCACGGTCAGGCTGTCGCAGGAATAGTTGAGCATGCCGATGCGCGCCTCGGGCGCCGCGGCGGCCGTGTCGTGGCGGTAGTGCGCGAGGAACTCCGCCATGAGCGCCTCCGCGCGCGGCGCGCTCTCGGCGTAGACGACGAGGAGGCCGCGGGGATGATCGTCGAGCGGGTTGGCGCCATGGAGACGCAGCTCGATGAAGCCGCCCGACGGCCAGAAGCCGGCGATGGCGTAGGCGCGCATCTTCGTGTTATCCGGGCCGGGATCGCGATGGTCGCGATAGTAGTGGCTGAACCAGCATTGGTCCCCGAGTTTTTCGGCGATGCGGTCGATGTGCCAGGCGAACGAAAGTTCGCGGCTATGCAGCAGCCCGCGCTCGAGCGCAGGCGGCGGCAGGGTGACGCCGAGCAATTCGTCGAAGTGGTGGACCGACTGCGGCGGTGCGGCGGGGGAGGAGGAAAGTGGTTTCATGGCAGGCACGGAAGCTGGACCGGATGCGGAAAAGACGGAGCGGCCGGAGGGTGCGCCGCGGGAATCGAGCGATGTTCATCGAGTGGGTTGACGGTGGGTGGGTGACGGGCGGTCAGTCGCGGCTCAGGACGGATTGCCAGAGCGCCAGGACCAGGAAGTCCTCGCGCAGCTTCTTCTCGGCGGCCTCGCGGATCTGGCGGACCCGCTCCTTTGAGACGCCGAGTTCCGTGCTGATCTCGTCGAGCGTCGCGTCCTCGAGATAGTAGCGGCGCAGCACGCGGGCGTGGTTCCCGGGCAGCTGGTCGAGCACGGCGTGCAGCGAGGCATAGGTGTCGACCATCTCGGCCGCGCGCGCCGGGCAGGCGGCAGCGTGGTCCACCAGCGCGTGGAGCTCTTCACCTTCGCCGTTCGTCTCGTCCGCGGAGCAGAGGTGGGCGGAGGCGGCGAGGCGGTCGAGCTGGGAGATCGCAGCGACGGAAAGACCGGTAACCGCGGCGATCTCGTTCGGCGCCGGCGCCCGGCCGAGCTGGCGTTCGAGCGCAGCGGCCGCCCGACGGACCAGCGTGATGCGCGCGCGGGTGTGGCGGGACAGCGGGTCGAGCCGGCGGAGCTCGTCGAGGATCGCTCCGCGGACGCGCACATAGCAATACGCCCTGGTTTCGCCCGGCGGGCCGTCGAAACGCAGGAGGGCCTCCACCAGCGCCAGCTTGCCCGCGCTCGCGAGGTCATCGCGGGACACGCAGGCCGGCAGGCGGCGGTCGAATGCGCCCAGCACCGCGTCGACAACACCGATCGTCTCGGCGAGCGAATGCGGCATGGACTGTGGCGGGAGGAGGGTCACGGGAAGGATGGGGCCACTGGCAGCGCGGCGGTCACGCGCCGCGCTGCCGTGGCTCACAGGTGCAGGAAGTGGCGCCAGTCGGGATGGCGCGTTTCGCGGATGGTGGCTGCGACCGGCAGCGGCTTCGGCGCGGCCGGCTTGCGCATGAGGCGCAGGCCGGCCTCGTGCGGGAGGCGGTTGGCCTTGAGGGAGTTGATCTCCTTCTTCGACCAGACCAGGTTCTCGAACGAATCGCGGCCGCCGCGATCGCGCGGGACGACGTGGTCGAGGTTGCCGCCGCTCTTGCCGACGTATTCGCCCGTATACTGGCAGACGCCCCGGTCGCGCTCGAAGATCGCGGTGCGCGTCACGCGCGGAACGCGCAGCGGCATGCGGTTGAACTGCGTCGACACGATGACCGTCGGCACGCGGAGGTGGAGCCTGGGCGTCGAGATCGAGAAATCGAAATCGCGCACCGGCAGCTTCACCCACTCGTCCCAGGCGAGCGGGTTGAGGTAGAGCGGCCGGTCGAAGTTCCAGGAACCGTCCTCGAGCTTCGGGTAGGCGATGTCCACGCCCAGCGCCGGCGGCAGGCCGGCCGAGCCGCCGTTGAGGGCGATGAGCGCCTGCTTGACCGTGCGATGGCCGATGACCTGCCACGCGCGGTTGAGCGAGAGGACGATGGGCTTGTCGAGAACGTCGGTGTTCATGGGAGAAAGGGTTTGAAAACGAAATGGCTCGCGCGGGGCACAGCTCGCCCAACGTCGGTGTGTGTTCTTTTTTGCAATCCGCCAAAAGCTGGCCCGCTGGCCGAAGCCTAGTCGCGGACAGACAAGCCCTCCTCCGCCAAGGCTGCGGCGGGCAGCCTTCGTCCTCGCTGCGCTCGGCGAAGGCTGATCTCCGCGCCGGGCTTGCGCCGGCCTCCGCGGTTTACGAAACCGCCGCATCGCTGCCTATGCTTGCAGAGAGTGAAATGGCTGCCGGGGCATGAGTCGCACATGCATCTGCGGTTTCAGGGACCGCCGTCCTGCTCGTTGGACGACCCGGCAATGGCGGAGGGCTGAGGTCCCGCCCCTCAGCGACCGATCGCCGTCCGCGTTAGCACCGCGGCTTCCGGCTCCCGAAATCAGCCCTCCGGAGAAGGTGGTTGGCCCGGACGGTAATGCTCCGTCGTCCCTCGCTTATCGGGCGAGCGCTCTGCTTTTGAGCTACGAGCCAGTATTGGCGACGGCGAGAAGTCCTGTCCCCCCTTCCCTGCCCAAGACCGGTCCGCTGCAACGAGCTCCGGCGCCTCCAAAAGTCTCCGCGGCAGGATTTGCACCTGCGTCGATCCGCTTAGAAGGCGGAGGCCTGGGCTTCTCGGCCACGCGGAGTCGGTGGACCTCGCGGCGGGATTCCCACCCGCAACCCGGCGTTCGAAGCGCCGCATGATCGTGATTTCACCACGCGAGGAAAAAAGTGGTCCCTCCACGAGGACTTGCACCTCGATCTCGAGCTTCGCGGGCTCGCGTCCTGTCTGTTGGACGATGAAGGGGAAAACGGAGTCCCCGGCTCGCGGGGACTCCGGCAGATGACTCTCTCGATGCGACGTCAGTCCTCGAGGGGCACCGACTCGACCTCGCGCACCAGCGCCTCCGGATCGCGGTCGAGCTTCTGCATGATCTCGAACACCCGATCGCTCCAACCGGCAAGGCAGTGGACGCGCTCCTGCGGGAACTGGAGCGTGCCATGGCCCTTCAGGTCGAAGCTGTAGATGCGCGGCGCGACGCGATGGCGACGCTGGTAGGCCGCGAACGGCTGCACCGGTGCGCCGCCACCGACCCAGCCCTGCATGTCCGACAGGATCACGATGCGATCGTAGGCGCGGTTCGCGCGCTGGAAGATCGCATTGAAGTTCGTGCAGCCCGAGATGAACGGGATGCCCTGCGCCGCCGTGAGCGTCGTGTCGTGGCGGTTCAGCGACACGTAACGTGCGTCATCGCTGAAGAGCATCAGGTCCGCGCCCGTGGCCTTGACCAGCGTCGCCGCGAACAGCGAACCGATGGCCTGCGGGCGGCCGGCCATCGAGCCCGACGAGTCGAGCGCGACGAGCGTGCTGCCCTCGAACTTCGGCACGTTGGCGAGCGAGTGGTCGACCGCGGCGTTCAGCGCCTCCATTACACGGAAGGCGCCGGGCAGGTTGCCCTGCTTCAGCACCTCGACCGCGGACAGGAACTGGAACGGAAACACGAGCGAACGGCGGACCGCGTGCTCGTCGGCGAGCTGCCGGCGCAGCTCCTCGACCAGCTCCGGCGCCTGCGTCAGGATGTTGCGCACGTTGCGGAGCAGCGCGAGGTAGCCGAGCTTGCGCTCGCGCACGAGCTCGCCCCAGGCCTGCGACTTCGCGGCGGCGACCTGATCGGCCGTCCTGCCGGCGCCGGCCTGGGTGAGCTTCGTCTCCCACGTTTCCGCGGAAGCGAGCTCGCCCCGGACCAGCTTGGAGAGCGCGGGCGTGGCCTTCGGGCGGACGAGGTTGACCGCGTCCACCAGCTTGAAGGCGCCATGGTCGCGCCGATACTTCGCCACCTGGTGCTCGTCGAAGCGGGCCAGCGCCGCGCCGAGGCCCTTCTTCAGGGAGTTCGGCACGGGACGACCGTGGACGGCGAGGTAGTAGCCGAGCGTCTCCATGACGTCGTCCGGACGGCGCACGACCCGGGCATAAAAGCCCTTGGTCCAGCGGGCGCCCTTGACGGACTTGGCGAGTTCGCCGGCGACGAGGTGGCTCACTGAGCGCAGGCCAAACGTGTTGCGCGCGTAGAGTGCGGCCTTCGCCACGAAACGCGGATCGCCGACCTTGGTGACCAGCTCGCGGATCTTCTCCGTGGTCTGCTTTTCCGTGCGGTAGAACTCGTCCTCGAGAAACGTGGTGAGCAAGACCGAGACGAGCTCGAGCTTCGCGGTCTGCGCGAACGCGCGACCGCCTTCAAAATTGACCGTGTTGGGCGCGGACTTGCCGCGCGACAGCGGACGGAGGATGCTGAATTTGGCCATGACGGCCTCCTTTTCTTGGCTGAAGCCGCGGGCGATTTGCCCGCGGCAGGTTGACCCGGGACGCCGGGATGCGGTGGTAAATGCGGGAGAACCACGTTCGCAGAGACGGCCTTGCGGCCGCTGAACGCTCTACCACTGAGCTAAGCGCCGAGGCGCCGGCGGGATTGAACCGCCGACCTTTCAGTTGGAAGTAACTGCGAACTCACTGCCCGCAAATTGAGACGAGGGAGGAAACCGAAGGCGGGTGGTGTGGATTCGAACCACCGCACTTGCGTGCCCTACCGGAAGGAACCGCGCCCTCACTGCCCTCGAAGGGAATCGGAGGAGGACGTCGTGCGCAGAATGAATTCCGCCATCGGGCCGTCGCCGGCCCGAGCAGGGTTTGAACCTGCATCTCTCGTCCTGCGACGAGCGCGTCTACCGAAGGAACCGCGCACTCACTGCCTCCGAAGCAGCGATGGTTGCAGAACAACCACCGCCAAGATGCGGCCCGCCGGGGCCGGGGTGAAACCCCGGGCGCCGGCGGGCCAGATGGAATCTGGGAGAAAACGGGCGAAGTGCGCCGTGGCTCGCGCCACGGCATGGTTTCGTTAACAGCGAAGTAACTTCGCCCTCACTACCCAGAAAAAGTTTCGAGAGAAAACAGACGAGGATCCCCTGGAGCCCTTCCTGTCCGATGCAGTGCATCGGGCAGGCGCTCGTTTTCGCATCCCATCTCGCCGGAGGGAACGGGGAAGCGGCGGCGATGCGCCTTGGAGCGAAGTAGCCTCATCTTCACTGCCCGAAAGAGAATCCCAGGAGAAAACCGAACAAGGTGTCTGACGTTGCTCTGCCATTGAGCTACCTCCCCGTGATGCCGGAGAGGATCGGATTCGAACCGACATCGACGCGCGGATAAGCGAAGTAACCCTGATCTCACTGCCTGGGAAAATGGCAGCCACGCGGAGAATCGCGCTCCGATGTCCAGCTTGAGAGGCTGGCGAACTACTCTTGTTCGACGTGGCCACGGTGAATTGGTCGGCAAGACAGGATTTGCACCTGCATGGGCTTTCGCCCGCGAGTTTCTGAGACTCGTGTGTATACGCTCCACCACTCGCCGAATAAATTGGGGCGGATAGAGGGAATCGCACCCTCACGGGCTTGCGCCCATTGGCTCCTCGGGCCGACGTGTCTCCCGTTCCACCAAGTCCGCATGAAAAAATGGCCTGCCAGCCGCAGCCCGCTCGATTGCGGGCAAATCGTCCTCCTTCACCAATCCTGCGTGATCGCTGCGCACGGCGAAGGCTGGTCGAAGCGGAAGGACTCGCACCTTCGTAGCCCGTGAGGGCGTCGCGTTTACAGCGCGCTGCATTTGCTGCTCTGCCACGCTTCGAAAAGAGAGGGGCTCGGGCGGGATTCGCACCCGCGACCGTCTCCTTATGAGGGAGCTGCGCTGGCTGCTGCGCCACCGAGCCAAACTGGTGGGCCGCCTCGGTAATGCTCCGAGTTCTGCCGGGTAAGAACCGGCGGCTTCACTATTAAAGCTTGCGACCCAAAAAGGAGGGAGCCGCGGCATCGCCGCCGCCCTGGCTGCGGCGGGAGGAATTGCACCTCCATCCGCGGATTCAAAGCCCGCGGTCCTGCTGGTTGGACGACACCGCAACGAAATTGGTCAGGGTGACAGGACTTGCACCTGCATGATCTCCCTTCCGAGGGGAGTCGCCGACTCCTTGGCACCACACCCTGGCGTGGAAATTGAACCGGCCCGGAGGCGCGCCCTCCGGGCCGGTGTTGTTTTCTGTCTTTAGCCGGTCGGCGGACGGCGGCCGTAGTCGGCCCGTGCAATCAGCACGAGACCGGCAACCGCGATCCACGCGACCACGAGGGCAACAGCGATCATGGCGTTGTCCTTTCTGTCTTTGAGGCCTTGCTCCAAGGAGCTTCGGCCGTTGCACGCACGCTCCCCGAACGGAGCGGCGCGAATGGGTCGTCGGCCCCGGTGTCGCACCGGGCGATGCCTGCATGTCGGGCCTTGAGCAAGCGCAGCGCATCGAAATGGCTGCCGGGGTAGGATTCGCACCTACATCTCGCCGTTTAACAAACGGCCGCTCTACGGTTGAGCTACCCGGCAATGGCTCGCCGAGCCTGAGCTCGGCGAGCGAAAGTTGGTCGAGGTGGAGGGACTCGCACCCCCGTTGGGCTGGGTGTAGGCCAGCTGCCATGGCTGCTAGGCGACATCTCGAAAAAATGGCGCTCGTGATCGGACTTGCACCGACTGACTTCCCTTCGACAGAGGGTTGATTCGACTCCTTCATCTCCACGAGCAACTGCGGCGGCGCCGGGCGCAGCCCCGGACGACCATGCTCCGCCCTCGCTGCGCTCGGCGGAGCATGGTCAGGTGGGCGGGAGTTGCACCCGCTTCCCCGGCTTCACGGGCCGGTGCTCCGCTGACTGAGCCACACACCTGGTTCGCAACGAAAGCTTGGTCGGAGCGACGTGATTCGCACACGCGTGATCTCGGTCCCAAGCCGAGTGCCTGACTTCCAGGCTACGCTCCAAAAAAAGTGGGAGCAGGATTCCGAGTTGCACGGAAAAGAGCCGGCTTATGAGACCGGCGGCGGACTCTCCGCTTCCTGCCATGGTGGGAACGGTTGGAATCGCACCAACACCTGTTCGTCTTCAGCGAGCCGTGCAGACTGTCTACACCACATTCCCCGAAAATTTGGCAGGCCCTGAGGGACTCGCACCCTCCCGGTCGGTTTTGGAGACCAACCCGTCCGCTCGGACATCTCGGGCCTGATGGCTTGCCGGCCGCAGCGGGCTCGCGGACAGGCGAAGTCTGGAGCGGGACGGTTACGCTCCGTCTCCTCCGCATTGCGAGTGCGGCGTGCTGCTATTGTCACCACGGCCCCGAAGCCTGGACACGACGGCGGGACTCGCACCCGCGATCCTCGGCTTTGCCGGCCGGTCCCTTGGCTGCTCGGGCACGTCGTGATTGAAAAGGAAACCGCGGCTCAGGTCACTCGGCCGGGGAAGACTTCTCCCAGGTCCGTCCTCAATGACCGCGGATGAAAGATTGGTGGAGCCGGCGGGAGTTGCACCCGCACCGTGCGGATTAAAAGTCCGCCGTGCTGACTATTGAACACCACAGCTCCAATTGGTGCGCTCGGGGAGACTCGCACTCCCGACTCCGGATTGGCATACCGGTACGTTACTCCTACGCCACGAACGCATGATAAACTCGGCCCCTGCCGGGCTTCGGCCGCCGGCTGGCTTCACTTGGATCCGAGAGGGCAAAGCGGGCTCCGGCCTCGGATCGAGAACCGGCGCTTTCTTAAGAAAATGGCCGCCCTGACGGGAGTCGCACCCGCATCCCGCGGCTTGAAAGGCCGGGATCCTGAGCTGTTAGACGACAAGGCGGAAAATGAAAACGCGCGGCCGGCATCGCCGTTCAACGCCCTGGGGCGCACCGCGCGTTGGGTGCAGGACCGTACTCAAACGGTCCTGCGCTTTTGCAAAAAAGAACACACACCGTCGTCCCTCTCGCCAGACCAGGTCCGGCGGATTGGACGGCCGCAGGATTTTGTGCGGACGTTGGGCTGATTGGCTGGGCTCAGCGATGAAGCCGCTTATGGAATATGGAAAAGAGTTCTGGCTCGTTCCCGGAAGCGGCCCATCAGGGCATAAAAAAACCCACTTCCGGGCGGAAGTGGGCCTCGCGTGAGGCGGAAAACCGCCTCGGCGCTAAGTGACACCACTTCCTGGGAGCTTCGTATCCTCGGGTCGATTGAGACCTCGTTTACCAAGCATCCCCGTTGTCGCCGCTCGCGGATGAGTTTCCGCGCACCACGACTGCCATCCGGTCAACCGGAGGGCGGAGAGTTGTGGGAATCGGGCGGAGTTCATGGGAGAGGAGAATCGGGAGACGGTGGAAGGTGTGATGGGTTACAACGGCCGGCGAAGAAGGAAATTCAAGGGTGGGCTCGAAGTTTTTTTCGTGATCGGTCGAAGGTCGATTGGTGACCGCCACGAGACTACCCGAAGCGTTGCGGGCTTGCCAGGCCCGTTTCGGCAGCAAGCCTGACTTTCCAGTCATGTTCGATTCCCTCTTTTCCGAACGCGGCCTTTCGCTGGATCGGCTCAAGGTCCTGATCGAGGTGCGCGACGCCGGCAGCATCGCGCAGGCGGTCCCCGGCGATTCGGTCCGGCAGAGCCAGTACAGCCGGCAGCTGCGCGAGCTTTCCGAATTCTTCGGCTGCGAGGTGGCGCAGCGCCGCGGGAAAATCCTGAAGCTGACGGCGCAGGGCGAGCGGCTGGCCGAGCTGGCCCGCGAGCAGTTGCGCTCGCTCGAGGATTTCCGGGCGGAGTGCAAGGCCCACAGCGTGGCCTTCACGATCGGGGCCGGCGACAGCCTGATCCAGTGGCTGGTGATCCCCCGGCTCGGAAAGATTCTCGACGGCTTTCCCTCCGTCCATTTTGCGACCTCGAACCTGCGGACGAATGAAATCGTGCAGCAGCTCACGGACTGCCGGCTGGACTTTGGCATCATCCGGAAGAACGCGATGGCGCCGGGACTGAAATCCGTGTCCCTCGGCATCGTGCGGTATGTGGCCCTCGTGCCCGACAGCCTGGCGAAGCAGAAGAAGATCTCCCTGCGGCACGCCCTCGCCACGCTCCCGCTCGCGACACAGACGACGGATGGTCAGTTTGCGACCGGCCTGCGCGAGATCGCCAAGACGCTCGACGTGGTTCTGACGCCTGCCCTCGCCTGCCAGTCCTTTCCCCAGACCATGGCCGCGCTGCGTTCCGGCCGCTTCTGGGCGATCGTCCCGGAGCTGGCCATTCGTGAGCTGCCGAACGATGTCGCGCACCGGGTTTCCGATCCGCTGCTCCAGGAATTGAACCGGGAGGCCATGCTGGCGTGGAACCCGCGGGTGGTTCGCATCCGGCCGAACGCGGCGAAGATCGCCGCACGGTTGCAGGACGTGCTCGCCATCGGCTAGCGCTCAAAGCACGACCGGACGGCTCATCGGCGAGGCCGCCCTGGCCCACGCTCACTTGCGGCCGTCGATCCCCGTCCCCCTCCGGCTCCGTCGGATTCGCCCTTCGACTCAGCGCCAGCCGAGCCCCGGGGCGACGTGCCCGATGATCGCTTCCATGACGTGGGCGTTGTAGGCCACGCCCAGTTGATTTGGGATCGTGAGCAGGACCGTGTCCGCTTCCGCGATGGCTTCGTCCTTCCGCAACTGTTCGATGAGAACGTCCGGCTCGGCCGCGTAGCCCCGCCCGAAGACCGCCCGCGTGGTGGCATCGAGAAAGCCGATCTGGTCCGTCTGCTCCTCGTCGGTTCCGAAGTACGCGCGATCCTGCTCGTTCATGATCGGAAAGATGCTCCGGCTTACCGAAACGCGCGGAACGCGCGTGTGGCCGGCCTCCGTCCACGCCTTCCGATAGGCGCGGATCTGGGCGGCCTGCTGGACGTGCAAAGGCTCGCCGGACTCGTCGAACTTGAGCGTCGAGCTCTGGAGATTCATCCCGAGTTTCGCGGCCCAGACGGCGGTCGCATTGGTCGCCGAGCCCCACCAGATGCGTTCCCGCAGACCTGCGGAAAAGGGCTCGAGCCGCAGGAGCCCGGGAGGGTTGGGAAACATCGGGCGCGGGTTGGGCTTCGCGAACCCCTTCCCGCCAAGCAGCTCGAGCAAGGTCTCGGCATGACGCCGGCCCATGGCTGCGTCGTCCTCCCCGTCGTTCAATCGCTGGCCAAAGTAGCGCCATCCGTCGATGACCTGCTCGGGCGATCCGCGACTGATGCCCAGCTGCAGGCGGGAGCCGGCGATGAGATCGGCGGCGCCGGCGTCCTCGGCCATGTAGTGCGGGTTCTCGTACCGCATGTCGATGACGGCGGTTCCGATCTCGATTCTTTTGGTCCTGGCGCCGACGGCGGCGAGCAGCGGAAACGGCGAGGACAACTGCCGGGCGAAATGATGGACCCGGAAGTAGGCGCCATCCATCCCGAGCCGCTCCGCCTCAACCGCGAGGTCGATCGACTGCAGGAGCACATCGGCGGCCGACCGCGTCTGTGATTGGGAGGAAGGCGTCCAATGGCCAAAGGACAGGAAACCGATCTTTTTCATCGCGGTAAGTGGTATGCGTCGGCGCGCGATTCGCAAAGCCGCCTTTGGCGGCCCGGCCGGACGCAGCCACTTACGGGGCGAGCTTGAGCCGGATGGCAAACTCCGTGCCGTGGTCGTCGGGATGGGTGGCTTTCTCGCGGCTGGTCACCGCGACGGTCCCGCCGAACAGGGTCACAAATTTTCGCATCACCGGCATCCCGAAGCCGGTGCCCGACTCCCCCGCCGTGCCTTTGCGGCTGTGACTCTTGCTCACGTCGAAGACCCGGTTGAGCACCTCCGGCGGCATGCCGACGCCGTGATCCCGGAGCCGGATGCAGGCCATGCCGTCCTCCACCGTCGCGACAATGTCGACCGCGCTTCCCGGATGGGAAAACTTGATCGCGTTTGAAAGGATGTTGCCCAGGACCGAATTCGTAAAGGCGGTCAGCTCCGCGATGACCTGCAGGTCGGGGATGTCCCGGTTCACCGTCAGCTGCTTGTCGTGCAGGCGGGTTTCCGCCAGCAGCAGGGTTTCGTCGATCGCGGCCCGCAGCGACACGGCCTGCACCAACAGGCCCTTGTCCTCGGCCCGCCGCAGGTCGCGCACCAGGGTGGTCAGCGCCGTCCCGTTGCGGCCCGCGGCGGCAATCCGCGGCAGGATTTTATCCAGCGGGAACGACGGGTTGGCCTGCAACAGCTCGATGCTCATGCTGACCACGGCGAAGTGGTTCGCCACGTCGTGGGAGACGATCTGCAGGACTTCCTTCAGCTCGGCATTCTTTTCCGCGATCTCGCGCTGCTGCCGGCGCACCAGCAGATGGGTGCGCACCCGCGCGGACAGCTCGGGTGGCTGGAACGGCTTGGTGACGTAGTCGCTCGCGCCCAGCTCGAAACCTCGCACGACGTCGTCCACTTCGGTTTTTGCCGTGAGAAAGATCACCGGCATCTCCCGCGTGCTCTCGTTGGCGCGGAGTTGCCGGCATACTTCATAGCCGTCCATCTCCGGCATCATCACGTCCAGCAGGATCAGATCGATCTGCGGATTTTTTTCGCAGATCTGCAACGCCTGCGCCCCGCGCGTCGCGACTTTCAGATCGTAGTCCGCCTGCAGCAGTCCGACCAGGATCTGGATGTTCGCGGGCGTATCGTCGACCAGCAGAATACAGGGACGGCGAACAGAGGCGGAGGTCATGGCGGGAGCGCGGGCCCGGCCGAGGAAAGCAAGAGCCCAACTGGGCGTCACGGGAATTCGGCGGATCGAGAATCCGTTTGCTGCACTCCTGCAGGACCTTCAGCGTGGCCGGCGCCGCCTGGGCCAGCCCACCCGCCCCATGAAGATCGCCCAACGCCTCGCTCTCCTGCTGGCCGTGCCGCTCCTCGTGCTGGCCGGACTGGCGGTCTTCGTCCATCTCCAGCTCGCCACGATCGACCAGCGTGGCCAGGACATGGCCTACGTGCAGGTGCCGTCGCTGGCGATCATCGGGAGCGTGACGCGGGCCTATGGCGAATTGCGGGTCGACGCCCGGGACTACATCAATTACACCGATCCGGCCCAGCGGAATGCGGTGATCGCGCATTTCCGGCTGACCGACGCGGAGATGGAGCGGTTGTTCGAGTACTACGCCCGCGCGCTGGCCGTCGGGCCGCAGGACCGGCAACTGTTCGAGAACTTCCGCCAGCTTGTCATGGAGTGGATCGCCGGGGCGAGGGAGGCGATGGCCGAAGCGGATCGCGGGCAGACGGTCGAGGCCTATGCCCGGCTGCATGGACGCATGCGCGACGTGGCCGAGCGGCTGCGCGCGGCTTCCGAAGAGTGGATCCACTACAACGAGACGATGGCGGAGAACTCGGGCTCGGACATGGTCGCGGTCACCGCGGCCGTGCGCACGCGCCTCTGGATTGCGGGCGGGCTGGCGTTGTTGGTGACCGCCGGCCTGGGCCTGCTCACCTTCCGACGCATCGTCACTCCGATCAAATCGCTGGAATCCTCGGTCCAGGCGATCGCGGCGGGCGATTATGACCGGGCCGTTCCCCACACCCGGGCCCGGGACGAGACCGGCAGCCTCGCGCGCTCCGTCGAGATCCTGAAACAGGGCGCGGCGCAGACGCACGCGCAGTCCCGCCAGCTCGGGCAGCAAGCCGAGGATCTCCGCCGGATCAATCTCCTGTCCGACACGGCGCTGGACCTGACCACAACGGGCTATTGGCGCATGTCGTTCGACGAGCCCGAGTGGTATTATTCCTCGGAGCGGGATGTGCGGCTCATGGGTCTCGAGCCCGCCCCGAACCATCGCTATCGCCTCGAGAGCTGGTCCAGGCAGGTCACGCTCGGGGATCCGGCCGCCGCGGAGCACGCGTTCGCCGCGTTCAACGCCATGATGGACGGCCGGAGCCAGCACTACCGGGCGACGTATGCCTTCAAGCGCCCGGTGGACGGCCGCGTGATCTGGGTCCAGTCGGCCGGACACGTGCTCCGCGACGCCGACGGCCGGCCGAAGGAGATATTCGGCGTCAACCAGGACATCACCGAGGCCAAGCAGGCCGAGCGGGAACTCGCCTTTCGCGTCACGTTCGGCCGCGCGCTGCTCGACACGATTCCCTACCCCATGTTCTTCAAGGACGCGGCGGGCCGGTTTGCGGGCTGCAACCAGGCCTACGAGCGGGAATTCAGCACCACCGCCGAATTCCTGAACGGCAAGACCGTGCTGGATCTGGATTACCTGCCGGAGGAAGCCCGGCGGAAATTCCATGCCGAAGACATGGCGGTCATCCGGGAGGCCGGCCGGCGCAGCTATGAGCTGCCGATCCTCTACGCCGACGGCCGGACTCATATCACCCTCTACTCGGTGGACGGCTTCAGGCTCGCCGACGGCACGCCGGGCGGGTTGATCGGGCTGCTGGTGGACATCACCGGGCAGAAAAACATCGCGGAGGAGCTGCGGGCCGCCCGGGCCAAGGCGGAGGAAGCCACCCAGATGAAATCCATGTTCCTGGCGAACATGAGCCACGAAATCCGCACCCCCATGAACGCCATCATCGGGCTGTCGTACCTGGCGCTGAAGACCCCGCTCAACGCCAAGCAGCGGGACTACGTGAGCAAGGTGCACAATGCCGGGACCTCGCTGCTCGCGTTGATCAACGACATCCTGGATTTCTCGAAGATCGAAGCCGGCCGGCTCGATCTCGAAACCACCGCCTTCCGCCTCGATGACGTGATCACGTCCGTGACCACGCTCACGGCCCAGCGGGCCCACGAAAAGGGCCTGGAGTTCCTCGCCCGGGTGGAGCCCGGCATTTCCGGCCAGCTTCGCGGCGACCCCCTGCGCCTCGGGCAGATTCTCACCAACCTGGTCAACAATGCGGTGAAGTTCACCGAACGCGGTGAAATCCACCTGACGGTCGAGCTGGTGGAGCGCGTGGGCGAGAAGTGCCAGTTGAAATTTGCCGTGCGCGACACAGGCATGGGCATGACGACCGCGCAGATGGAGCGGCTCTTCCAGCCCTTCGTCCAGGCCGACATGTCCACCACGCGCAAACATGGCGGCACCGGCCTCGGCCTGACCATCTGCCGGCGGCTCGTCGAGCTGATGGGGGGGCAAATCTCGGTGCAGACCGCCCCCGGCGCCGGCTCCACCTTCACGTTCACGGCCTGGCTCGGACTCGGGGACCAATCGGCCGAGCGCCGGGTGATTCCCGAGAAGCTGACCAGGCTGCGCGCGCTGATCGTCGACGACAATGGCGCGGCCCGGGAGATCATGAATGACCTGGTGGACGGCGTGGTGCTGCAGGCGGACTCCGTCGGGTCGGGTCCCGAGGCCATCTCGGCCATCCGCCAGCACGACGCCGACACGCCCTACCAGGTTGTCTTCATGGACTGGCGGATGCCGGGGATGGATGGCCTCGAGGCGGCGCGCGCGATCAAGGACGATCCCACGCTCCGGCATCGCCCGGCGGTGGTCATGGTCACCGCGTTCGGCCGCGAGGAAGTCCGGGACGAGGCGGAACGGCTTGGACTTGACGGCTTTCTCGTGAAGCCCGTGACGAAGTCGATGGTCGTCGATGCGCTGATCAACGTGTTCGTCGACGAGAACGAGCAGCAGGCCGTCGTTTTTGCCGCCAAGAGCGAGGGCGTGCGCCTGGATGGGATGCGCGTCCTGCTCGTCGAGGACAACGAGATCAACCAGCAGATCGCGGTGGAACTGATCGAGGGCGTGGGCGCGAGCGTGACGGTGGCGAACAACGGGCGTGAAGCGATCGAACGCCTGATGCGGGCGATGCCTGCCGAATCGTTCGACGTCGTGCTGATGGACCTGCAGATGCCGGAAATGGACGGCCATCAGGCGACGGCGCGCCTCCGGGCGGACAAACGCTTCGATCCGCTGCCGATCATCGCGATGACGGCGCATGCCACGACCGAGGAACGCGAGGCCTGTCTCGCCGAAGGCATGAACGGCCATCTTTCCAAGCCCATCGAGCCCACCGTGCTGTTCGATACTCTGGCGCGGCTGCACAAAGGATCTCCTCCGGCTGCCAAGCCCGCGGCCGCGGCATCATCCCCTGCGACATTGCCGGCGATCGCCGGGCTCGACACGGCCGGCGGACTCAGGCGCGTCGCCGGCAACGAGAAACTCTACCTGAAATTGCTCCGCCAGTTCATGGAAAACCCCGGGGCGACGCAGATTTCCGCCGCGTTCGAAAAGGGCGATGCCGCGACGGCGGAGCGGCTGGCGCACACGCTCAAGGGCGTGGCCGGCAATCTCGGCGCGCAATCGGTCCAAGCCGCGGCGGGGGCCGTCGAGAAACTGATCCGCGAGCGCAGCCCCCCGGAGGCGGTTCGCGCCGGCCTCGCCGCAACGGCGAAGGCGCTCGATCCGTTGCTGGAGCAACTGCGGAAATCACTCGGGGCCATGCCGGCCCCGTCCGCTCCGGTTCCAGCCGCCGCCATCGATCCGGCCCAGACCCGCGCCGCCGTCGACCGCCTGCTCAAGCTGCTCGCCGATTTTGACGCCGGCGCCGCGGATTTCATGGAAACGAATGCCGCGGCATTGCGGCCATGGTTCGATGAGAAATCGTGGACAGCGTTTCAAAAGCTGATCCGCGGCTACGCCTTTCCCGAGGCCCATGTTCAACTGGGGGCGCTGCTTGCCGCTCAGGTCGGGAAAGGATCGCCGTAAGACCGCAAGGCCTGAAAAAACTGAAAATGAGAAAACTCCGAATCTTCGAACACATCTCGCTGGACGGCGTGATCGAGCACGACGACGGCTACGCGCATGGCGCCTGGACGACACCGTATCGAACTCCGGCGGGGATGGCGCTCCTCCTCGAGGCTTACGGCGCGAGCTTTGATTTGCTCCTGGGCCGCCGTACCTACGATCTCTGGTCCGAATTCTGGCCGAAGGCCAGGAACAGCCCGATGGCAGAGCGGCTGAACTCCGCCACCAAATACGTCGCCACCCACCGGCCGGACAGCCTCGGATGGGGACCGGCCAAGGCCTTGGGCCCGGACATCGCCGCGGGCGCTCGCGATCTCAAGTCAAAGGACGGCCCCGACCTGATCGTCTGGGGAAGTTCGACCCTGACGCCTGTGCTGCTCGGGCAGGGACTGGCCGACGAGGTGGTGCTGATCGTCTATCCTGTCCTGCTGGGCCGGGGCAAACGCCTGCTCTCCGACACGGTTGATGCGCGCGAACTCGCGTTCGTCAGCACCAAGGCCACGCCCACCGGCGTGCTCCTGAACACCTATCGATCCGTTGGAGCGCTGCGGACCTGAGACTCGCGCGCAGCAAATGATGCGGTCGCGGGCGGCCCGCTTCCGCCTTCCGGTCGGAGCGAAATAGATCGCCGTGACCACGGGGCCGCGGCATAATTGGCACACGTCCAGATCGAAGGCTGCATCGCCGGTGAATTTCCGGCCGCTGCAACTTCGCACCGAGGCATTCCGCCTTCTCGACCAGATCAACCAGGAAAAAATACCATGGCTAAAACCCAAAACTCGAAGAAACAGACCAGGAAGGCGCCGCGCCAAACCGCCAAGCAAAAGCGCCAGGCGAAGCGCAACAAGTCGGCGCGCTGAGCGTCACGCCCGGCCCCGCCAGCCAGCCTGGCGGGGTGCCGGGCAGTCTGCCCCGCATCGCGCAGTGGAACCGAGATGCATTCGGCGCAGGCGCGATCGGAGCGGCAGTCCCGGCCGGTATCCCCGCCCGCTGCTCACACCGTGTAAAGCGCCGACGGCCGGGACGAAACCCGACGCGCCGCGTGACTGCCGTCGGCCGGCTCCTCCGCCGCACCCAGTTCGTAGGTGAGCTTGCCTTCGGCGATCTCACGCAGAGCCACATCCTCGGGCAAAAGTTTTTCCAGCGATTCGATGAGCGGACGATGACCCCGCTTGAGTTGCTTCACGCGGCGTGACACGACGTTCACCAGGATATTGGGATCGTCGATGATCTTCAGGGCATTCTGCAGGTAGTCTTCTCTCATGGGCAAGGGGGTCGGAATGGGCCGGTGTTCTCGGCGAGTAGGTCATTTTAGAAATCCCCCGACCCAAACGCGACTTCCATCGCCTTGCGGGATCGCGCTCCGGTGCAAGTCACTGCGGGGCCATCCGCTTGGATTTATCTTGGTCGGCCAGGGCCGACCATTTCGGGCACGGCAAAGCGAACGGCTCGGGTGCGGCGGCGCGGCGCGCGATCGGGTTCGCCCTTTCCCGTCCCGCGCGATTGCCGCTGGCCGCATCCGGCTAGCCCGTGGGATGCGCCAGCCAGTCCGCCCGAATCGCCACGAGGCCGTTGATCATGAACTGCACGGCCACCGCCGCGAGGAGGAGTCCCATGATCCGGATCGCGATGTTCAGCCCGATCGGCCCGAGCCAGCGGGTGCCGCGCGCGGCGAGCCGCAGGATCAGGTACGTCACCGTCGCCACGGCGACAATGCAGACGCACAGCGCGACATGCTGCGCCAGATCCTGCGCCTGGCTTTGCAGGAGAATGACCGTGGAGATCGCGCCCGGTCCGGAGAGCATCGGGACGGCCAGCGGCGTGACCGCGATATCCAGCTTCGCCATGCCGGCCGCGGTTTCCTCGCGGGTCTCGACGACGCGGGACCTCTGGGCGCGGAGCATGTCGAGCGCGACGAGCAGCAGGACGATGCTCGCGGCGATCTCGAACGCGGCCGGGGTGATCCCGAGGATCCGGAAGATCCACTGGCCGGCAAAGGCGAAGGCGAACAGGACGCCCGCCATCACCACCGCCGCCAGCCGGGCCATGCGGATCCGCTCCGCCGGCGTGTTGTCCGGAGTCATGGCGAGGAACGCCGGCACCGCGGCGAGCGGATCGACGATCACAAAAAGCGAGCTGGTCGCCAGGAAGACGTAGGCGGGAAGGGACATGACGCACCGAATGGAAAGAGCCTACGCCATTCCGCCCCATTTCCAATTTTTAACCTCCGGCAGGTCCGTGATCGCCTCCGTCCCCGCCGGCGGTTTCCGCCGTCATCGTCGGCGGGCGGGAAAATCCGGCCGCAAAAAAGGCGAAGCACCGAGTGCCCCGCCCTGGTTCGCTGTGGAATCGAAAAGGATCAGCTGCCGCCAAAACCGCGACCGCGGCTGCCGCTCATTTCCTCCCTGGGCTTCGCTTCGTTGACCGTGAGCTGGCGGCCATCGAGATCGGTGCCGTTCAGCTTGTCGGCCGCGGCCTTGGCCTCGTCGGCCGTGCCCAGTGTGACGAACGCGAAGCCGCGCGGGCGGCCGGTCATGCGGTCGTTCGCGATGTAGACATCGGTGACGGAACCGAATTGGCCGAAGACGTCGCGCAGCTCGGCTTCGGTGGTTTTGAACGACAGGTTTCCAACATAGAGTTTGGAATTCATGGTGATGAGTTTCGTATGCCTCGTCTTCTGCCAGCGCGTTCCCCGGAATGGGGTTTCGAATCGTCACTGAACCGGAAGCTCACCTGAGGACTCACCAACCACTGTCATCTAACGCTATTACGTGAGGCCACCGTCGCGCGTTCCCGCCGGAAGGCAAGGGCCGATCGTCCTTTCCCGTGAAATAGTCCGGTTTAGCGTCGCCGCCGGTCTCCCGGCCGGGCGAGGTCGTTTCGTCCGGATTTCCCCGATGGTCATCGACATCGCGGCGAAAGAGCAGAGGCTCGCGGAGTTCGATGACCATCCATGGGGGCGCGTTCGAACCACCCACCATGCAAAAACACGAACACCTCGCCCATGCGGGCACCCTCCGGTCCGACATTCTCGCCGCGGACACCGCGTGGCTCCCCCGCCGCGAAATCCTGCTGGACTGGCTGAACGCGTTCGTCGCGCGCGCCCAGGCCGCCAATTACGAACTCGGCCAGACCGAGGCCGCCGACCTCGCCGCGCTCGAGCAATTCCTCCGCAAAAGGAATATTCCCGCGGGCGGTTCGCGGGCCCTCTAGGCCGCCCGCCGACGCACCCGCAGGCGGAGCGTGTGCACGAGAAAGCCACGCGACCGCGCCAGCCCGGCCGCGGCCGCGGGCTTCGGCTGCATCACCCGGGGTGACTTCGCCAGCATCAGGTGTCCGGCCGGCCTGGTTTTCATCCCACCCTCCTCCGCCGCTCCCGCGCAAACGCGACCCTTCATCCCGCTGGCGACGTCCCCATCGGCAAACGGTGGCCGGGCCACCCGCTGGTGACGAAATCAGCGCGGATTACCGCGCCACGGCCGACTGCGGCAGGAGGAACAGCAGCACGGCCAGATAGTGGCAGGTGCTGCCGCCCAGCACGAAGGCATGCCACACGGCATGGTGATAGCGCAGCCGGTGCCACCGGTAGAACATGACCCCGAGGGTGTAGCTCAACCCGCCCGCCAGGAGCAGCCACAGTCCCCCATGGGGCACGTGCGCAATCATCGGGCCGATGGCGATCACGACGAGCCAGCCGACGAAGACATAGGCCATCGTCGAGGTGTGCCGGTAGCGCTCGCTCAAGAAGAGCTGGAAAAGCGCGCCGGCCCCGCACAGGCCCCAGATCACGCCGAACAGCGTCCAGCCCCACGGCCCGCGCAGGTGCGTGAGCAGAAAGGGCGTGTAGGTGCCGGCGATGAGCAGGAAAATCGCCGCGTGGTCGAGCCTCCGGAAAAACAGCCGGCCCCGCTCGCCGCGCTGGGCGTGATAGAGGGTCGAGACCGTGTAGAGGATCAGGAGCGTCAGGCCGAACACCGTGAAACTCGCGACATGCCATGCGCTCCCGCGCAGGCTCGAGTAGACGATCAGCAGCGTGAGGCCCACGAGGCTCGCCACCAGGCCGACGCCATGCGTCACCCAGTTGGCGATCTCCTCCCCGCGGGTGTACGACCGGCGCGGGACCGGAGCCGCGCGGGCGGCCGCCGGCGCTTCCGCCGCGGCGGCCGACAACCGTCGGCGCTGCACGGCCCGCTCCGCCCAGGCATCGAGCTGCCGGATGAGCCAGCGCGGCCGCGGGCGGCGAAACTTGTCGGGCGTCCATTCCTCCCCGTCCGCATACACCGTCTGCGGAATCACGCACGTGCCAAAACTCCAGTCGCCGATCGGCAGCCCGAAGAATCCCGAAATGGATTCGTTGCAGTCGATGACCGCGTGATGCCGCAGGTGAAACGCATACGCCGGCATCCAGAATCGCCCCCAGAGGCGATGCGTGATCAGCGGCTCCCATTTCTCGAAGGGCCAGTGATTGATCGCGTGGAGCACCTCGTAAAGCGCCAGCGCCAGCGCGAGCGCGGGAAATCCGGCGAAGAACCACGGGAAGGCCGGGAACAGCCACTGCAGCAGCGCGAGCAGCGGGGAGAGCAGGACGGCGAAGATCGCGAGGGAATACCAGGGAAAGAACGAGGCCTCGCCCTGCTCCTCCTCGATGATCGGGAATTTGTTCTCGATGACGAGAATCCCCCGGCCGCTGCGGTCCGGCCGGCGGCCGATGCGCGTGAGCGCGTGATGCAGCGTGTGCTGTTTGTACAGGTAGCTGAGAAACGGGATCCCGGACGTGTGCAGCACGTAACGATGGAAGAAGTATTCCACGAAGCAGGTCACCAGGTTGATCACGGCGAAGACCACGGCGGCCCGCCAGGCCGGCGCCAGGAATTGCGCGCTCCAGACGCCCGGCGCCAGCAGCCACAGGGCCGCCAGCAGCACTGCCAAGGTGACGCACACCGTCACGACAAACAGTGGGAAGGAAAACTCCTCGGTCTTCGCGGAGGGACGGGATGAGGGCGCCATGGGGGCCTCCTGATTAATTTTCGTTTCGGCGGATAGCAATCCTTCCGCGATCCCGTGCCACCTTCCGGTCCCTTCAGGCTTTTCAGTCAACGCGCACCCACTCACGTTGGCCTCATGAAAAGCCCCAAGGCCCAAAAAGCGCTGTCGGCCGAGCAGCGCGAAAAGCTGCTCGGCACCCTGCAGTCCCGCTTTGAAAAAAACATGCCGCGCCATGCGGGACTCGCTTGGGCCAAGGTGAAGGCGCGGCTGGAGGCGGCCCCGGGGAAACTGTGGTCGCTCGGCGAGATGGAATCCACCGGGGGTGAGCCGGACGTGGTCGGCCTCGACGACAAGACGGGCGAGTACGTCTTCTTCGACTGCTCGCCGGAAAGCCCGAAAGGCCGCACCAGCCTCTGCTACGACCGGGAGGCGCTGGACGCCCGGAAGGAATTCAAGCCGAAGGGCAGCGCCGTGGACCTGGCCGCGGCGATGGGCATCTCGCTCCTGACCGAGGAAGAGTACCGCGAGCTGCAGAAGCTCGGAAACTTCGACACCAAGTCGTCGAGCTGGGTGCTGGCGCCCGCGGAGATGAGAAAACTCGGCGGGGGTCTCTACGGAGACCGGCGCTTCGGGCGGGTCTTCATCTACCACAACGGCGTGCAGTCGTACTACAGCGGCCGGGGATTCCGCGGCTCGCTCCGGGTCTAGGGTCCCTGCTCCGCGACTTTTGCTCTACCCGGGAGCGACACACCCCGTCGCTTCGCGCCACCCCTCTTGCTAGAGGGGAGCTCATACCCCCACACCTCATGCCTCGGCGCTAAGCGCCGAAGCACTTGACGCTTCGCCTGCGCGAAGATGAGCATGCGCGACCCCGGAGCGATCACCCCCGCCGAACCCGCCGCGCTCATCGCCAGCCCGCTCGTGGCGGTCCGGCCCAACCCCCATCCCAAAATGAACATGAAACGACGGCAATTTTTGAAGAACGCCGGTTATGCCACCGCCGCGGCGGCTTTCGCCGGCCTGCCCCAGCTCGCGTGGGCTGACGAAAAATCGAAGCTGAAGATCACCGACATCCGCATCGTCAAGACGCGGCCGAAAAAGCCGTATCCCGACTACACCCCCGCCCCGGGCTCATGGTCGACGACGAATGTGGAGGTCTCCGCCCCGCTGAACATCTATCCGGAATACAAGCCCACGCGCAGCCTGTTTGCGCCGAGCGCCGTCGATACCTTCATGGTCGAGGTGACGACCGACAAGGGCATCAAGGGCTACGGCGAGGGCGGGCTCGGCGGCGGCCCGATCGTGATGGGCCACTTCAAGAAGCTCATGATCGGGCGGGATCCGTTCGACCTGGAGCGCAACTGGGACATCAACTGGCGCGCGACCGAATCCTACGGGCAGGAGGGCGTCACGATGAACGCCATCAGCGGCTTCGACAACGCGCTGTGGGACATCGTCGGAAAGGCGCTCGACGCCCCGCTCTACGAATTGCTCGGCGGCGAGACCAAACCGCGCGTTCCGATTTACTGCACGGGCAATGACATCGAGCAGCACGTGGAGCACGGCTTCAAGCGGCTCAAGCTCGCGATGCCGTTCGGGCCGCCCAGCGGCGAGGAGGGGAAGCGCGGCAATGTCGAGCTGGTGGCCAAGGCGCGCAAGGCCGTCGGGCCCGACGGCGACGTCATGTGCGACTGCTGGATGTCGTGGAACGAGCAATATACGATCGAGATGGCGAAGCTCCTCGAGCCCTATCGCGTGAAGTGGCTCGAGGAAGTCCTTCCGCCCTACGATTTCGAGGGCGCCGGGCGCCTGCGGAAACAAATCCAGTCCACGCTCCTGGTGTCGGGCGAGCACACCTACGGCCGCTACGGATTCCGCCGCATGCTGGCGGCGGAGGCCGCGGCGATCTGGCAGCCCGACGTCACCTGGTGCGGCGGCATGACCGAGCTGCGCCGCATCGGGGCGCTGGCGGAGACCTACGACATTCCCGTGATCCCGCATGCCGGCGGACTCAACGGCGCGTCGCACTGGTCGCTGTCGCACGTCAACGGCCCATGGGTCGAACTGTTCATGCCCGCGCCCGGCGGCCCCAAGGAAGTCTACGATCTCTTCGACGAGAACTACGAGGTCACCAAGGGGCCGGAAGGCCTCTACATGCACCCGCCGCGCCGTCCGGGCTGGGGCGTGGAGCTCGAGGTGATCGGCGTGGGCTGAACGAAAACTTCGGCGGCGCGAACCGACACACCCCGTCGCTTCGCGCCACCCCTCTTTCTAGAGGGGAGCTCGGTGCTGCAGGCTCCCCTCTAGAAAGAGGGGTGCCCGAAGGGCGGGGTGTGTGGTTCGTCTTCTACGGACTCTCCGGCAGCGCGAACGACAAAATCGTCCCGCCGGTCGCGATCGCGACGTACTGCCGGCCGTCGATGGCGTAGGTCATCGGCGACGCCTTGATCGGGTGGTTCGCCTCGAAGTGCCAGAGGCGCCGGCCGGTGCGCGCATCGGCGGCGGCGATTCCGCCGCTGCTTTCGCCGAAGAAAACCAGTCCGCCGGCGGTGGAAAGCACGCCGGAGTAATTGGTCTGGGCCGGCCCGTTGAAATCGATCTGCCAGGCGACCTTGCCCGTCTGGATGTCGAAGGCCCGCAGCAGTTTTTTCGGCGGATCCGCCGGATTGGAATAGCTGCCGAACCCGCCCTCGTTCGCCTTGCGATAGACGGTGTAGTCCTCGACCGTCATCACATAATAAAGCCCGGTCGCGGGGTTGTACGCGGTGGAATACCAGTTCGTCGCGCCCCGCACCGCCGGCGCCGTGGTCACGCCCGCTTCCGTGGTCTCGTTGTTCGGCAGGAGCTGCGGCGTCCAGTTCTTCGGGTCGATGCCGGTCGCCCAGGTCAGCTTGTCCACCATCCGGCTGGCGAGCAGCGGTGTCCCCGTGACGCGGTCGAGGACATAGAGGAAGCCGTTGCGGTTGGCGTGCAGGAGGAGCTTGCGGTCCTGGCCCTGCCACTTCGCGTCGGCGAGGACGATCGGCTGGTTTGCATCCCAGTCGTGCACGTCGTGCGGCGTGAACTGGTAATGCCACAGCATCCGGCCCGTCTTCGCATCGATCGCGAGGTCGCAGTTGGTGAAGAGATTGGCCCCGCCGCGGTCGTCGCCGTTGGTGTCCGGGTGCGGGTTGCCCACCGCCCAGTAGATCACGTTGGCCTCCGCGTCATAGGCGCCGGTGAGCCAGGTCGCTCCCCCGCCCTCTTCCAGCGCCTTGCCGCGCCAGGTTTCGGCGCCGGGACCGGGCTGGCCGGGTTGCGGAATCGTCCAGAGCCGCCAGACCAGCTCGCCGTTCGTCGGGTTGTAGGCCGCGACGAATCCGCGGATGCCGTTGTCCCCGCCGCTGACGCCCGTGACCACGAGGCCGTTCGCAACGAGCGGCGCGGCCGTGGACCCGTAATGTCCCGGCGCATCCGCCGGCGGCGTGGTCACGTCCCACAACAGCGCGCCCGTCAGGCGGTCCAGCGCGAGGAGGTGCGCGTTGTCGGTGGCGTAGAAGATGCGGTCGCCCAGCACCGCCGCCCCGCGGTTGACGCCGATCGCGGCGTCCCCGGGGATCATCGAGGACGGACTTTTCGGCCGCTGGTAGCGCCAGATCTCGCGGCCGCTTTTTCCACTGAGGGCATAGACCTGGTTGTTGCCCGTCACGTACATCACGCCGTCGATCACGAGCGGCGTCGTCTCCAGGCTGCCGAAGGGAATCGGATAGAGCCACTGCTGCTGGAGTTTGCCGACATTGGTGAGATTGACCTGGTCGAGGCTGCTGTGGCGATTTCCCCCGACGACCCCGTTGTAGGTCGGCCAGTCGCCGGGCTTCGGATGCACGATGGCGTCGGTTTCCGCCGTGGAGACGGGAGGCTGCGGCGACTTCAGCGGACCCGAGCCCACACCCTCCAGGCGGCTGAGGAAGGCCAGCAGGTCGCGCCGCTCGTTCGCGGTGCCCGCGAAGGCCGGCATCGTCGCCTTCGGGTCCGTCGTGACCGACTGGTATTCCGTGTCGAGCATCACGTGCAGGCGGCCGTCGTCCGTCTGCAGCACGAGGTCGTGATCGCCGCGTGCCCGCGCGAACCCCTGCAGCTTCCGGCCGTCGTTCAGGGTGACCGTCACCGACTCATAGCCGGGCGTGATGCGGGCGCCGGGTGTTAGCAGCGCCAGGACCAGTTCCTCCGCCGTCAGCTTTTCCGCCACGTCGGAAAGATCCGGGCCGAGCGAACTGCCGCGACTCTCCGCGAGGTGACAGGTCGAGCACCGGCCGCTGCCGAAAAAGATCGCCTCGCCCGCCTTGGGGTCGCCCGGCATCAGGGCCAGCGCGGTGCTGTTGAGGGCCCGCACGTAGGTGGCGAGGGTCTGGATGTCCGCCGCCGGCAGGGAAAACGGAGGCATCTGGCCTTTGCCCTTCCGGATGATGTCCGCGATGGCGGCCGTGCCCAGCGAGCGCAGGTCGGGCGAATTCACGAGGCCGACCGCGCGATCCGTGCCCCGGGCGTCGTTGCCGTGGCACAGCGCGCAGATCTGCAGGAATTGCGCGGGCGGGGGCGGGGGCGGCGGGGCCTGGCGCAGCTGCAGGCGCTGCTCCCAGGGGAGCGGCGCTTCCTGCGCCCGGAGGGCGGGAAGGAAACAGAGCAATCCAAGGACGATCGCCGACGGCAGCCGGCGCGCTGAAGGCAATTCCGCGAAAGCGCTCATGAGGGTAGTTCTGGGTACACGCCGCGTGCCATTCCCTAGACCAACCCCATGTCCCTGCATAGGAAATTAGCGCCGAGGGGAAAGTCCGCGGTGCCGCTCGATGCCCGTGAGGCGCCCATCGGCGGCGGGCGCGATTGCAGGTTTGCGGGCGGGGGAATTTTGGCGGAGAAAAGTTCCGTCACCTCAACGTTGCGGCAGCTGCACCGCCGTCCCATGAAAAAGCCCCTCTTTTTTCTCCTCGCCGCCCTCGCGTCCGCGGCGACGTGGGCCGCGCCGGCCCCAGCGAAGCCCCGGGTCGTCGTGTCGACGGACATCGGCGGCACGGATTTCGACGACTTCCAGTCGCTCGTCCATCTGCTGGTCTATTCCGACCGGATCGACCTCGAAGGCATGATCGCCTCGCCGTACGGCACAAACCCGAACCGGCTCCAGTACATCCTCAAGATCATCGAGGTCTATGCGAAGGACTATCCCAACCTCCGCACCTATTCCGACGCCTATCCCACGCCGGAGCGCCTGCGCGCCATGAGCAAGCAAGGCGGCACCAACCCCCAGTTCCTGCCGGGCTGGGGCGAGCGCACGGCGGGCTCCGACTGGATCATCCGCTGCGCGCACCGGGACGACCCGCGGCCGCTCTGGCTGCTGGTCTGGGGTGGCATCGACGACCTCGCCCAGGCGCTGCACGACGATCCGGCGATCAAGCAGAAGCTGCGCGTCTATTTCATCGGCGGCCCGAACAAGAAATGGTCGGCGACGGCCTACGACTACATCGCGCGGGAGCACCGCGACCTGTGGATGATCGAGGCCAACTCGACCTACGCCGGCTGGTTTGCCGGCGGCAACCAGGAGGGCGATCTCGGCAACCGGACCTTCGTCGACGCGCACATCAAGGGCCGCGGCGCCCTCGGCGACTACTTCGCCACGATTGCCCCCCAGCTCAAGATGGGCGACAGCCCGTCGCTCGCGTACCTGTTCGGCGCCACGCCGGAAAATCCGGCCGCTGATTCGTGGGGCGGGCATTTCGTGCGCGCCTGGGAACGTCCGCGCGTCACCTTCGAGCACCCGCCCACGGCCGCCGACGTCGTCGAGACCTATGCGATCGTCGACCTGATCTATCGCCCCGCCGGGTCCGCGCCGAAGGAGGCGAAGGCGAAGCTGCAGGTCGACGGCCAGGAATTTCCCGGCTACGCCGGCGACCGCGGCGAATGGCACTTTGTTTTCTCGCCCAAACTGGCCAAGACGTGGTCGTACAAGATCGCGAGCGATCATCCGGGCCTCAACGGGCAGACGGGCGGCTTCACCTCGCGGGATCCCGCCCCCGAACTCGCGCGTTCTCCCTCCGCCCGCTATCCGAATTGGTGGACCGACGACCCCGATCCGCGCTGGACCGACGCCCGGCAGCAGGGCGCAAAAACCGTCAGCCGCTGGCGCGAGGACTATCTCCGCGATTTCGCCGCCCGCATGCTGCGCTGTCAGTCGCCCAAATCCTGAACAAAAAGCATGCTCCCAATCGAGTTCACGCAGAGGACGCAAAGGACGCAGCGTCGGCCCGCCGTTTTCTCTGCGTTCCCTGCGTCCTCTGCGTGAAACCGATTGAAGTGGGTCGAAGCACCGGCGCCGGTCGTCAGCCGGCGCGTTTCGCCCGCTCCCGGAGCGCCTCGTAGATCGGCGTGTCCCTCAGCCCCTCGGCCACGCCATAGGCGACGAGGCAGCACGCGAGCAGCGGGAGCATGAAGTCGTATTTCCCCGTCAGCTCGATCATCAGCACGATGCCGGTCAGCGGGGCCCGCACGATCGCGGTCAGCAGCCCGCCCATGCCGATCACGGCGAAGGCCTCCGGCTGCGCGACATGCAGCACGCGTCCGAACGCCAGTCCGCCGAGTGCGCCGAGCACGAGCAGCGGCGCAAAGATGCCGCCGGCCGCGCCCGTGCCATAGCTGGTCATCGTCAGGAGGAACCGCACGAGCAGCAGCAGCGGAAGCCAGTGCAGCGCGATTTCGCCCATGAGCGCGCGCTCCGCGAGCAGGCCGCCGCCGCCCGCCACCCCCGGATAGAGGCCGCTCGCCAGTCCCGCGATCGCGCCGGCCAGGGCGCCCACGCACCACGCCGGCCAGCGCAGGCGCGCGTAGAGGTCGAGGCTCTTCAGCAGGCAGCGGTTGAACAGCACGCCGCCCAGCCCGCACAGCAGCCCGAGCAGAAGCGCCGCCGGCAGCGCCCGGACGCCCGGAACCGGCATGTCGCGCAGCGCGAACACCGGCATCTCACCCGTCAGCACGCGCCCGACGACGTCGGCCATGACCGATGCCAGGAAGGCCGCCACGAAGACCACCGGCGTGAAGCTGCCGGCGAGCTCCTCCAGCACGAAGACGACGCCGGCCAGCGGCGCGTTGAAGGCCGCCGCGAGCCCGGCCCCGGCGCCGGCGGCGATGAGCGCCTTGCGCTCGCCCTCGCCCGGCTTCACCCGGAACCACTCCGAGACCATCAGGCCCGTGGCGCCGCCCATCTGGATCGTGGGCCCCTCGCGGCCGAGGGCCAGCCCGCCACCGATGCCGGCGAGCCCGGCGAAAAACTTCACCGGCAGGAGCCGCCGCCATTCGAGACCGCGCTCGCCGAGCACGAAGCCCTTCAGCTGCGGGATCCCGCTGCCGGCCGCATCCGGCGCGAAGCGGCGCACCAGCCAGAGGCCGAGGGCCCCGCCCGCCGCGCCCAGGGCGATCGCGACGGGAATCCTGCCGCCCGGCGCGAGCCGGGTGAGGAACGACACCCGGCTTACCTCCACGGCCGCCAGCGCGACGCGAAAGGCCGCGCCGATCAGTCCGGCGACGAGTCCCACCACCATCGCCTTGGGCAGGATGTGGCGGCGTTTGACTTCATCGGTGCCGAGGCCGAAGCGGGCGTCTTGCTGCATTCCACCAGCTCACCGCAAGCCTCCGCGGGATGCAAGCGGCGGTGCATCGGGGCGGGTTCCCTGTCGCCGGCCATTCCAGGACAATCGTTCTCGTTCCTCGTCCTCCTTCTCGTTCTCGTTCCCTCTCCGAGAAGGGCCGGGAACGAGGAAGAGAACGAGAACGATTACCCCGCCCCAGTCCAAATCAGGAGGTGATCCGGCGGCGGCCGGGCTGGAATTACGTCCGTGTAATCTGCTGCTGACCGTTTTGTAACGCGGCCGCCGCAGGATCGTCACCGTCCGGCCATAGCTTGGGCGGCGTGAAACTACCCAGACTACACCATCTCCGGCATCTCGCCTCCCTCGCCGCCTTCAGCGCGGCCGCCTTCGGTCCGTTCCTCCGGGCATCGGACGCACCCAGTAATCCCAGGGAAAACGACCGCACGAAGGACACCGTGCGCCTCGAGGAATTCGAGGTCTCCGAGCCGCGCGCCTCGGCCATCACGGCGGCTCCGACCGACGGCAACCTCGGCGCGACCGAGCCGCAGTCCGTCATCAGCATCGACTACATCGCGAACAACGTGGCCGCGACCGCCGACTACGCGACGATCGCGAGCATCGCGCCGAGCGTGGCGAACGTCGAGACGAACGGCCCCGGCCTGAGCGAGGCCAAGCACACGACCATCCGCGGGATCGATGACGGCGGCTACAACGTGACCTTCGACGGCATCCCGTTCGGCGACTACAACACGTTCACCCACCACACCACCAGCTACTTCCCGGCGAAGCTCATCGGCCAGGTCGTGGTGGACCGCGGTCCCGGCACCGCGAGCACGATCGGCAACGCCACCTTCGGCGGCACGATGGCGCTCTACTCCAAGGATCCCCGCACCACGATGTCGTTCGTGCCCACGCTCAGCTATGGCAGCTGGGACACGAAGCTCGGGCACTTCGAGGCGAACACCGGCCTGCTCGCCGGCCTCAACGGCTCCTCCGCCATCGCCAGCTATCAGCGCATGACGACGGACGGCTACCGGACGAACTCCGATATGCAGCGCGACACCTACTACTTCAAGTACCTGCAGCCCGTCGGCCAGAACACCACGATCAGCCTCCTGAGCAGCGTGAACACGATCAGCTTCGGCAACCCGGGCACGGTGACGCAGCAGCAGATCGACCAGTTCGGCCGCAACTTCGGCCTGAAGGACAACAACGCCGCCAACCATCTCGACCTGCTCAACCGCCGCTACAACTACCAGAAGAAGAAGGCGGACTTCGAGGACATCGGCCTCGACACCCGGCTGCCCGCCGGCTGGAAGATCGAGGACAAGGTCTACACCTACTCGTACAACAACCAGAGCCACGAGAAGCCCAAGGTCGGCTCCGGCGCGGCGGCCGGCCAGATGCTCGGCTCGGTCAAGCAGAACGAGTACCGCACCTACGGGAACAGCTTCGTGCTCTCGAATGAAAGCCAGATGGGCACCTTCAAGGCGGGCGTATGGTGGGACAGCACCACGAACCATCGCTACACCTACGGCGTGAACTACGACACGACCGGCGCGGACACGATCGACCTGACCTCGACCGCGCTCTACAAGGCCGCGGCTCCCGGCGGCAACCCGCTCACGCTGCCGGGCGCGGTGGGCTACGATTACAAGTACCTGCTCGTGGACCGGAACACGACGTGGCAGCCGTTCGCGGAGTACGAGTGGCGGGCGACGGACGCGCTGAGCCTCAACGCGGGCGTGAAGTACATGAGCTTCACCCGCGACATGAACGCCACCGTCAACCAGACCTCGGGCCGCGAGGCGCTGGTCGCGTCGCGCACCGATCGCGAGTACACGCCGGCCTTCGCGCTGCATTACACGTTCGACAAGTCGTGGGCCGCCTACGCGCAGGTCGCCCGCGGCTTCCAGGCGCCGAGCGAGGCGAATTCGTTCTACGTGGACAACGCGAACCTCCCGAGCATCAACATCAAGCCCGAGATCTCGACGAACTACCAGCTCGGCACGGTCTACAAGCAGGACCGGTTCAACGCCGACGCCGACGTCTACTACGTCGACTTCAAGAACTACGCCTACAGCGGCCCGACCGACCCGACCGGCGACCCGCTCTACTACGGCATCGCGAAGGGCGCCTACTACAGCGGCGTCGAGGGCGAGGCCACGTACTTCCTCGGGAAGGGCGTGAGCTTCTACGCCAACGGCTCCCTCAACGACGCCACCTTCAAGGGTTCGAAGATGACCGTCCCCACCGTGGCGAAGAGCACGGCGGCGCTCGGCTTCGTCTACAGCCGCAGCGGGTTCTTCAGCTCGCTGACGGAAAAGTACGTCGGCGGCTGGACGGTCTACGACACCGTGGCCAACCCCGACGTGGCCGGCGCCGGCGCCTCGCGCACGGTCGAGACCTCGGGCTACTGGCTGGGCGACTTCTCCATCGGCTACGGCTGGAAGTTCAAGCAGGGCTTCATCCGCAGCGTGAAGGCCCGCCTGCAGGTCAGCAATGTCTTCGACCGGAAGGTCCAGGTGCTGGACAGCGTCGATGCCAGCGCAGCCAACGCCTACGCCAAGGATGCGTTCAACGTCCTGCCCGACCGGAACTACTTCTTCACGCTCGCCGTGGAGTTCTGAGAATTCTGTCCGGTAACCTGTCAGCCCAACGCCCTCCGAGGTCCGCCTCGGAGGGCTTTTCTTTTGCCGGGGAATGAATCAACCGACCGTGGTCGAACTTTCCGGATTTTTGGCCACGAAAAGGCTCAAAAATTCCAAGGTTTCTGCCCAAATCTCCCGCGCGCCTATAGGCGCAATGGAGACCCCGCCGCAACCCCGGTCACTTCGGGCCTTTTTGTGGCCACAAATCGGGAAAACGTTTTCAACCCGCCGCTCTAGCCGGCACTGGCCGGCGCCAGCGGAAGGCGCACGACAAACTCCGTCAGGTCCGCCGTCGCGCGGCCGAGCTCGATGCTGCCGCCGTGCGCGACGGCGATCTCCCGGCAGAGGCTGAGGCCCAGGCCGCTGCCGCCGGTCTCGCTGTTGCGGCCGATGTCGGCGCGATAGAAGCGCTGGAACAGCGTGCCGCGCCGGCTCTCGGGAATCCCGGGCCCCGTGTTGGCGACCGCGAAGACCGCGTCCGCGCCCTCCGGCTGCAGCGAAAGCCGGAGTTCCCCGCCCTCGCGGTTGAACTTCACCGCGTTGTCCACGAGGTTGAGCGCCACCCGCCGCAGCATGACCGCGTCGCCGCGCACCTGCAGCCCCGGCGCGATCGCCGCGGCCACCTGGAGATGCCGGGCGGCGGCGAGCATGTCCGCGTCCTCCCGCACGTCGGCCAGCAGCGCGCTGAGATCCACGAGCTTCGGCGCCACCGGATTCCTGCCCGTGTCGAACTTCGCCAGCAGCAGGAGATTGTCCGAGATCTGCTGCAGCCCCATGTTCTCCTCCAGCAGGCCGGCAAGAAGCCGCTGCTGCTCGGGGCTGAAGCCGCCGGACCGGAGCGCCTCCTCGATCTGCCCGCGCATGATCGTCAGCGGCGTCCGCAGCTCATGCGCCGCGTCGGCCGTGAACCGGTTCGCCTGCTCGAAGCTGCGCTGCAGGCGGTCGAACATGCCGTTGAGCACCTCGGTCAGCCGCCCGATCTCGTCCGCCACCCGCGGGGCCGGCAGACGGGCGTCGAGCCGCTCGGCCGTGATCTGCGCGGCCGCGGCCGTGATCGTGGCGACCGGGCGCAGCGCGCGCTGCGCGATCCACCAGCTGCCGCCGGCGACGATGAGCAGCACCGTCGGCAGCGCGATCAGGTAGGCGCTGAGCAGGTCGCCCACGCTCTCCTCCGCGTCCTCGAGCGAGGCGGCGAGCACCAGCGTGACGCCGTCCGCCGCAAAGACGCCGAAGCGCAGATGCTGCTCGCCGACGTGCCGGGAAAAATGCTTCCGCGGCGGCGGCCAGCGCGCCAGGAAGGGCCGGAGGTCCTCCGGCTGCACCTGCGCCGGGGCCGCGGGGTCGCCGCCGTCCACGGCAAAGCCGCGAAGCGAGACGTCGGAGGCGCGCAGGGAGGTCACCCAGTCCAGGGTGCGGCCACCCGTCTCCGTCCGCCGCGCGAAGGCGAAGCGCGCGTCCGTCTCCAGGCGGACGTCGACCACCTCGACCTGCTCGGAATACAGCTCGTACGCGACCACCGCCCCGAACGTGCCGAGCGCGAGGGCGGTGATGAGCACCGACCACAGCGTGATGCGCCAGCGGAGGGACCAGGTCTTCACGCGCTGGCCTTGAGGGTGTATCCCACGCCGCGGACGGTGTGGATGAGCTTCACCGCCTGGCCGTCGTCGATCTTGCGCCGCAGGCGCTGCACGCAGACGTCCACGACGTTGGTGCCCGGGTCGAAGTGGTAGTCCCAGACCTGCTCGCAGAGCTGGGTGCGGGTGAAGACCCGGCCCGGCGAGCGCAGGAGATACTCGAGCAGCGCGTACTCGCGCGCGGTCAGCTCGAGCTTGCGGCCGGCGCGGCTGACCTCGTGGGTGATCAGGTTGAGCATGAGGTCCTCGTACTGCTGCACGCTGAGGCCGTCCCCGGTCAGCCGGCGGCGCACCGCCCGCAGGCGCGCAATCAGCTCCTCCATCGAGAACGGCTTGGAGAGATAGTCGTCGGCGCCGAGATTGAGGCCCTCGATCCGCTCGGTCAGTCCGCCGCGGGCGGTCAGCAGGATGACGGGCACGGTGTTGTGCTGCGCGCGCAGCTGCCGCAGCACGCTCAGGCCGTCGCGGCCGGGCAGCATCACATCGAGCACGATCGCGTCGAAGCGCTCGCTCGACGTGAGCGCGAGCGCGTCATCGCCGTTGCCGCAGACGAGCGGGTTGAAGCCCGACTCCACCAGGGCCTTGCGGATGAAGGTCGCGATCTTGCGTTCGTCTTCTACGACCAGGATGCGCATGAATCGGAAATGGCGCCGAGTGTCGGCCGCAGGTGCCCCGGGAGCAAACGGGAAAGCGGCGCGACGGATCAGTTGCCGTTGTCGAACGGCAGCGTGTCGTCCTTCCCCTTCTTCTTTCCGCCCTTCCCGAAATTGTAGATGACCCCGATGTACGCCACCCGCGCGCTGCGCCGGCGGGTGATCTCGTCGTGCAGGATCGGCGTGTCGATCAGGGTGCGCTCGTGCATCGAGTCGAAGATGTCGGACAGCGTGAACAGCAGGGAGGTCTTCTTGTCGGCGAGGTCGTGCTTGAACCCGATGTTCGCGACGAAGTTCGGCAGGCGGTACCCCTGCGCGGTCAGGCGGCGGGCGCTGTAGTTCGTGTTGAACTGGATCAGGTCGGTCTTGGTCGCGTGGTAGCTGGCGTTCAGCTTCGCGGTCCAGGCGTAGGTCGAGCGGTTGCCGCCGAAGCCCAGGTTGCTCGCGTCGATCACGTTGTAATAGACGTTGGCGCTCGTGTTGAGGGAGAGCTTGCCCCCCAGCTCGGTCGTGGCGGTGGCCTCCAGGCCGCCGGAGGTGCTGTTGGCCAGGTTCTCCTTCGTCGTCAGCAGCGTGGTGCTGTTGACGTAGCGCGTGACGTCCGTGAAGCCGTGGTACTGGTAGCGGTAGTAGACCGTCGCGAGGTAGTTCGTCGCGCCCTTCTTGTACTGGTAGCCCGCCTCGATCGAGTGGATCTCCTCCGGGACCAGGTGCGGGTTGCCCGCGCGGAGGTTGAACGGATCCTGGTACTCGGGATACGGATTGAGATCGTCGCCCTCGGGCCGGTGGATGCGGTGGCTGTAGTTCAGCTGGAGCTCGTGGACGTCGCTGAGGTCGTACTTGAGGTGCAGGCTGGGATAGGCGCGCGCGTATTGGTTCCGGTCGCGGAGCCCGGCCGTGGCCTGGTTGGTGTTGATCGTCGTCTCCTCCACGCGGAGGCCGGCCAGCACGCCGAACGCGCCGAAGGGCCGGCCGTACGTGCCGTAGAACGCGTGGATCGCCGACTCGTAGACGAACCGGTTGGTGACGACGGGATCCGTGATCCAGCTGTTGCTCACCGGGTCGAACGACGCGCCATAGTGGTCGATGTCGAGCTTGTCGTCCTCGAAGGAATAGCCGCTCTCCAGCCGCACGTCCTTCGGGAGCGGCCGCGTGTATTCCGCGGACAGCTCGGTGTCGTGCTCGTGCGGGGTGATGCGCGTGGTGTCGTACGAGGTCGGCGCGACGGGCAGCTGGTAGACATTGGCGTAGTGGTTGTTCTCCTGCTCCACGCTGACGCCGTGCTTCACGTCGATGTTCAGCTCGTGGTCCTCGCCGAAGGTGTGCTGGTAGTTGCCCTTGAGCTCGACGTCCTGCTGGTACTCGGGATCGGTGCGCAGCCGGTCGTAGGAGCCGTTCACCGCCCCGGTGGCGTCGAGCGTGCGGTTCGTCTGGTCGCCGGTGCGGAAAAAGCTGCGGTGGTTGTAGCTGAACGAGGCGCCGAGCTTGTCCTTGTCGCTGGGCGTGTAGTCGACGCCCGCCTGCGCGATGTGGGAGAGGGGCCGCGAGCGCTCGTAGGTGTGCTGCGTGGTGCCGAGGAAGGTGTTGCTCGCGGGATCGAGATGGCTGCGGCGTTCGTCGCCGGTGCGCACGCGGTCGTCCTGGCGGATATTGTAGCTGCCGAAGACATTGTACTTCCCGGGATTGTAGTTCGCGGTCAGCCCCGCGTTGTACCGGCGGTCGTTGCCGACGCTCACCCGCAGGGAGCCGGAATAGCCGGGCTCGCGCTTCTTCTTCAGCGTGATGTTGATGATGCCGGCGGTGCCGTCGGGCTTGTACTTCGCCGAGGGGTTGGTGATGACCTCGATCCGGTCGATGGAGTCGGCGGGCATCTGCTCCAGCACCGCCGCGCGGTTCGCGCCCATCAGGGTCGACGTCTTGCCGTCGATCAGGATGAGGACGTTGCTGTCGCCGCGGAGGCTGACGTTGCCCTCGATGTCGACGTCGACCGACGGCACGTTCTGCAGCAGGTTGCTCGCGGAGCCGGTCGTGCTCTGCAGGTCGCGGCCGACGTCATAGACCTTGCGGTCGATCGAATTGTAGAACGTCGACCGGCTGCTGGCGACTTCCACGCTCTGCATCTTCACCACCGGCTCGGCGGTCAGCAGCAGTTTTCCGAGCGCCTGCGTCCGATGCCCCGCGTCGAGCGCGAACGCCGCGGTGTGCTGGCGGTCCGCGCCGACCGGCGCGTAGCCCACCTGGAACTGTCCGAAGGGAACGTGCTCGAACGAAAACTCGCCCTTGTCGTTCGTCGCGGCACTCTGCACCGCCTCGCCGCCGGGTGTCCTTTCCAGCGTGACCGCAACATACGGCACCGGCCGCGCGCCGGCCGGGTCGAGCACGGTGCCGGTGACGGTCGCCTCTCCTCCCGCCTGGGCCAGCAGGGCGGGACCGGTGAGCAGCAGCGTTCCCGTGAGGAAGGTTCTCAGTCCAGGGAGGAATCGGGCGGGCATGATGGAGGGGTGAATCGGATGGCCTCAGTCCTTGTCGTTTTCCGCGTCCTCCCGGCCCAGCACCGAACCGTCGCCGGCATCGATCTCGATCTCCGTGATCTTGTGGTTGGCTCCCACGATCTCGAACGAATACATCAGGCAGCCGTCCTCCACTTCCAGCTCGGCCTTGAGGACGGATCCCGGCTGCGCCGCCGCCGCGTTGTTCAACGCCTGCACGAAGGAGATCTTCGCGAGCGCCGGCAGGTCCGCGGGCTTCGTTTTCCGGGCGGGGTGAATCGTGCCCTTGGGGGCCGAATCCTTTTCCTTGGCCGCGGCCACGAGGACCAGGCCGAGCGCAACCAACAGGAGGAGAGCGAATTTTTTCATGGTTCCAAACTCTAGCGATCGAAGATGGCCGCAAGGCGTTCCTCCTCGTGACAAAATCGTAATTTTGCGGGCGTTGACGTCCCTGAAACGCGTCGGGCCTAATTTCCGTCTTCCCCTCGCTCCCACCACCATCGTCCTCCACTCCATGAACCCTGCCCTTCGTCTCCTCGCTCCCGTTTTTCTCGGCCTGCTCGGCCCCGCCCTCGTTCCCGCCGTCGCGGCGGACGGACCGTATCATTTCATCAAGGAGATCCCCGTCGGCGGCGACGGCGGCTGGGACTATCTCACGATGGATTCGGCGTCGCACCGCCTCTATCTCAGCCACGGGAACGTCGTCGCGGTCGTCGACACGCAGACCGACAAGGTCGTCGGCCAGGTCGACGACACCCCGGGCGTGCATGGCTTCGCGGTGGTGCCCAAGCTCGGCCGCGGCTTCTCGAGCAACGGCCGCGAAAACAAGGTCAACGTCGTCGACCTGGCGACGCTGAAGACCCTGTCCAAGGTCGACGTCGGCCAGAATCCCGACTGGATCTTCTGGGAGCCAGGCCAGAACGAAATCTACACGTTCAACGGCCGCAGCCACAACTCGACGGTGCTCGCCGCCGACTCGGGCAAGGTGGTCGCGACCATCGAACTCGGGGGCAAGCCGGAGACCGCGATGGCGGACCCGTCCATCAATCGCGTGTTCGACAACATCGAGGACAAGAACGAGATCGTCGTGATCGACACCAAGTCCCACACGGTGGTGAACCACTGGCCGATCGCGCCCAACGCCGCGGCCTCGGGCCTCGCGATCGACCTGGCGCACAAGCGGATCTTCCTCGGCTGCGGCGACAGCAACACGATGGCGATGATGGACTACACGAGCGGCAAGATCGTCGCCTCGGTCCCGATCGGCGCCGGCGTCGACGCCTGCTCCTTCGACCCGGGCACCCAGCTCGCCTTCAGCTCCTGCGGCGGCAGCGGCACGGTCACGATCGCGCACGAGGACGGCGCGGACAAGCTCACCGTCGTGCAGACGCTCACCACCGAGAAGGGCGCCCGCACCATGACGCTCGATCCCGCGACGCACCGGATCTACCTCGCCTCCGCCAAGTACCTCGCCGCCGCGCAGCCGGCGGCCGGCGGCGCCCGCGGCCGTCCGCAGATGGTGCCCGGCAGCTTCAAGGTCCTCGTCTATGGAACCGACAAGTAAGCGGGCCCATTGAAGACGTTCGACCTTCCGGCGCGACGGCCCGAGACTTCGGACGCCGGCTTCCCGCCCGCGCTTCGTCCGATGTCCGCTCCCTTCCCCGCCGTCCCTGCGCTCCTGCTCGCCGCCGCGCTCCTGGGCGGCTGCACGCTGCAGCACATCCCGCCCGAGCCGCTGACGCCGGAGGCCACCGCCGGCGCGCTCACGGCGCGCACGCTGCAGGATGAAGGCCTGCGGCGCTTTCTCGCGGAAAACGTCCCCGCGGCCGCCGCGGCCTGGCCGCGGACCTCCTGGGACTTCGAGAGTCTCGCGTGGGTGGCGTTCTATTATCATCCCTCGCTCGAGGTCGCGCGCGCGCAGTGGCAGGCGGCCCGGGCGGCGGTGACCACGGCCGCCGCTTATCCAAACCCGACTCTCGCGCTCACGCCCGGCTACAATACCAATCCCGCTGCGGGCCTCTCGCCGTGGTTTCCCGCGATCGCGGCCGACTTCCTCATCGATACCTCGCACAAGAGGGACCAGCTCGAGGCCGTGGGGAAACAGAGCGCCGAGGCGGCGCGGCAGGACGCCGTCGGCGCCGCCTGGAAGGTGCGTCGGGATCTGCGGCAGGCGCTGGCGGAGCTCGCCGCGGCGCAGGCCCGGCAGGCGGCGCTGGCGGCCCAGTCCGAGATCCAGTGGCGCGTGCTCGAGCTCATGGACCAGCGCCTGGCCGGCGGCGCGATTTCCACGGCCGAGTTGTCGTCCACCCGCGTCGCGCTCGCCCAGGCCGAGAGCCAGGTCGCCGAGGCCCGGCAGCAGCTGCCTGTCGCCCGCCAGCATGTCGCGCAGGCGCTGGGAATCAGCGCCGAGGCGGTGAGGGATCTGGACTTCGTCGCGACCCCCCCGTCGGCGCCGCTCGAGGATTCGACTTTCAAGGCCGCCCGCCGCATCGCCCTGCAGACCCGCTCCGACGTCCGCGCCGCCCTCGCGCGCTACGAGGCGGCGGAGGCCACCCTCTCCCTCGAGCTGTCCCGCCAGTATCCCGACCTGCACCTCGGGCCCGGCTACCAATGGGACCAGGGCGCCGACAAATGGTCGCTCGGCGTCACGCTCGACCTGCCGGTGTTCAACCGCAACGAAGGCCCGATCGCCGAGGCCGTGGCGAAACGCCAGGAAGCCGCCGCGAACGTCCTCGCCGCCCAGGCCGGCGCCATCGCGGAGATCGACGCCGCAGCCGCCGGCCAGGCCGCGGCCGCGGACCGCATCGTCGCGCTCAACCGCGTGCAGGAGGAGCTCCAGCGCCAGCAGGCCTCGCTGCGGGCCCGCCTCGCCGCCGGCGCCGCCAGCCAGCTCGAGGTCCGGACGGTCGAACTCGATCTCGCCACCTCCCGGGTCGCGCTGGCCGACGCCGAGTCCCAGGCCGCGGCCGCCGCCGGCCAGCTCGAGGATGCGCTGCAGGTTCCGTTTCCCCGTCTCGAAACCCTCCTGACCGCCAGCCGGGCCCGCGTCACTTCGTCCCCGCCATGAAAAAAATCCTCCCCCTGCTCATCGGTCTCGCGCTCGGCGCCGCCGCGACGTGGCTGGTCCTCTCGCATCCCGCCGCCGCGCCCGAGCCGGAAAAGCCGGCCGGCCCGGCGATCACGACGGACAGCGCCTCGATCACCAAGCAGCTGGACGCGATCGGCCTCACCTTCGCCGCACCGGAGAGCATCGAGATTTCGCCCGAGATCCGCGGCTACGGACGGGTGCTCGATCCCGCGCCCCTCGCCGGCCTCGTCGCCGACCTCCGGACCGCGCAGGCCGCGGCCGACGCGTCCAGCCGGGATTTCGCCCGGCAGAAACAGCTGCACGACCAGGGCGAGAACGCCTCGCAGCAGGCCGTCGAGCAGGCGCAGGCCGCCGCGGCCCGCGACACGGCGCAGCTCGCCGCCGCCCAGACCCGGCTGCTCTTCGCCTGGGGCCGTCCGCTGGCGACCCGCTCCGACCTCGACGACGTCCTGCGCCTGCTCGGCTCGGGCGAGGCCGCCCTCGTGCGCATCGATCTCGCGTCGGGCGAGACGGCGCCGGCCGCGCCCGCCGGCGCCTGGGTGGGCCCGATCACGGGCGAGGCCGCCCGCCACGACGTCGAGCTGCTTGGGTCCGCGCCCGCCGCCGACGCCCAGGCGCAGGGCGCCGGTTACCTCGCGCTCTGGAAGGATCACCCGCTTCCGCCCGGCACCCTGCTCGCCGCCGGGCTCGTGCTTCCGGGCGGGAAGGAAAAACATCTCCTGCTTCCGCGCGGCGCCTTCGTGCGCCACGAGGGTGGCGTCTTCGTCTATGTCCAGACCAAGGAGGGCGGCTATGAGCGCCGCCTCGTCACGCTCGGGCCGGGACTTTCCTCGGGCATCGTCGTGAACGACGGGGTGAAGGAAAACGACCAGGTCGTCGTCACCGGCGCCCAGCAGCTGCTCGCCACGGAAATCCTCGGCTCGGCCGGCGGCGAGGAAGACTGACGCCATGCTGCAGGCCATCGTCCATTTCTCGCTCCGGTTCCGGGGCGTCGTCGTGACGCTCGCGGCGATGCTGCTGGCCTACGGCTTCTACGTGGCCGCGCACGCGAAGCTCGATGTCTTCCCGGATTTCGTGCCGCCGGAGGTGACCGTGCAGACCGAGGCGCCCGGGCTCTCGCCGGAGCAGGTGGAAACCCTCGTCACCCGGCCGGTCGAGACCGCGATCAACGGGCTCGGCAGTCAGGAGAGCATGCGCTCCGAGTCGATCCAGGGGCTTTCGGTCATCACCATCGTCTTCAAGGAGGGCACCAGGATCCTCGAGGCGCGCCAGCTGCTCGCCGAGAAGCTCGGCGAGACCGCCGGCGCCCTGCCCTTCGGCGTGAAGGCGCCGAAGATGGGCCCGCTCGTGTCCGCCACGATGGACCTGCTCAAGATCGGCCTGACCAGCGACAAGCTTTCCCCGATGGAGCTGCGGACCTTCGCCCAATGGACGCTGCAGCCGCGGCTCCTGGCCGTCCCCGGCGTGGCCCACTGCAATATTTTCGGCGGCGAGGTCCGGCAATGGCAGGTGCAGGTTCATCCGGACCAGCTGGTCGCCCACAACCTCGCGCTCACCGATGTGCTCGCGGCCGCCCGCCAGGCCAGCGGCGTGCGCGGCGCCGGTTTCATCGAGACGCCCAACCAGAGAGTGGTGCTCCAGTCGGAAGGCCAGATGCTCACGATCGAGGCGCTCGGGCAGATCGTGGTCGCGGTGAGCCCCGGCGGCATCCCCGTCCGCCTGCGTGACATCGCCGCGGTGACCGAGGGCGCCGAGCCGAAATTCGGCGATGCCCTGGTCATGGGGAAACCCGGCGTGCTGATGACGATGTCGAGCCAGTACGGCGCGAACACGATGGACGTCACCCGGGCGCTCGAAGGCGCGCTCGAGGAGCTGAAGCCCGTGTTCGTGCGCGAGGGCATCACTTTTTATCCCCGCCTGCACCGGCCGGCGACGTTCATCGAGGCGTCGCTGCGCCACATCGGCCAGTCCCTCTGGCTGGGCGCCGCGCTCGTGGCGGTGGTGCTGTTCCTCTTCCTCGGCCACTTCCGCACCGCGGTCATCTCGCTGCTGGCCATCCCGCTTTCCCTGCTCGGCGCCATCGTCGTGCTCGACCGCCTCGGGGTCACGCTGAACACGATCACGCTCGGCGGCCTCGCCATCGCCCTCGGCGAGGTGGTGGACGACGCGATCATCGACGTGGAAAACATCCTGCGCCGCCTGCGGGAGAACCGTCTCTCCGCGGCGCCGCGCCCGGCGCTGGACGTAATCCTGGACGCGTCGCTCGAGGTCCGGCACGCCATCGTCTACGCGACCTGCATCGTCGCCCTCGTCTTCGTGCCGGTGCTGACTCTCACCGGGCTGCAGGGGAGCTTCTTCGCCCCGCTCGCCCGCACCTATCTCCTCGCGATCGGCACCTCGCTCTGCGTCGCGCTCACTGTCACGCCGGCGCTCACGCTGCTGCTCTTCCCCCGCGGTGCGAAGGAATCGGCGCCCCCGCGCCTGCAGGCCGCGTTGCGCCGCGGCTACGAGCACCTGCTCGGCTGGGTCTCGGGCCACGCGGTGGTCGTCATCGGCACGGTCGCGCTCATCTGCCTGCTCGCGCTGTCCCGCCTGCCGTTCCTCGGCGGCGAGTTCCTGCCGGATTTCCGCGAGGGTCACTTCGTGCTCGGCGTCTCCACCGCGCCGGGCGCCTCGCTCGCCGAGACGCTGCGCATCGGGCGCCACATTTCCGCGGAGCTGCTCAAGAACCCGAACATCGCCACCGTCGAGCAGCAGGTCGGCCGCGCCGAGCAGGGCGAGGACACCTGGGGGCCGCAGCAGAGCGAGTTCCACGTCGAGCTGAAGCCCGACCTGCCCGGACGCGTGCAGGCGCAGGTCGAGGACGAGATCCGCGCCGTGCTCGACAACACGCCCGGCATCCAGTCCGAGGTGCTGACTTTCCTGGGCGACCGCATCGGCGAGAGCATCGGCGGCGAAACCGCGCCGGTGGTCGTCAATCTCTTCGGCGAGGATCTCGATGCGCTCGACACCAAGGCGGCCGAGATCGCCGCCGCCCTCGGGACCGTGCCCGGCGCCGCCGACGTCCAGCTGAAGGCCCCGCCGGGCGCGCCACGCCTCTCGATCCGGCTGCGCCCGGACCGGGTGACCGATCTCGGGCTGCGGCCCGTCGACGTGCTCGAGACGATCCAGACCGCCTACGAGGGCGAGGTCGTCGCCCAGGTCTACCGCGGCGAGCAGGTGTCCGACATCGCCGTGACGCTCGATCCGGCCAGTCACCGCGATCCCGAGGACGTCGGCTCGCTGGCGCTGACCAGCCTCACCGGCGTGCGCGTGCCGCTCCGCGAGGTGGCGGACGTCTATCTCACGAACGGACGCTTCTCCATCCTGCACGAGGGCGCGCGACGCCGGCAGACGATCACCTGCCAGCCCACCGGGCGCGATGTGCAGTCGTTCGTCGCCGAGGCGCGCGACACGCTCGCGAAGAAGGTGACCCTGCCCGCGGGCATGTACCTGGAATTCGCCGGCGCCGCGGAGACGCAGCAGGCCGCGACACGCGAACTCCTCCTGCACAGCGCCATCGCCGCCGTGGGCATCCTGCTCCTGCTGTCGGTGGTGCTCGGCCACTGGCGGAACCTGCTGCTGGTCCTCATCAACCTGCCGCTCGCGCTCACGGGCGGCGTCCTGGCGATCTATTTCAACAGCCTGCTCGGCCACGCCGGCGCCAGCACGCTCACGATGGGCGCGCTGATCGGATTCGTCACCCTGTTCGGCATCACCACGCGCAACGCCATCATGCTCGTTTCCCACTACGAGCACCTCGTGCGGAGCGAAGGACAACCCTGGGGCGCGGCCACCGCGATCCGCGGCGCGTCCGAGCGGCTGGTCCCGATCCTCATGACGGCGTCCGTCACCGCGCTCGGCCTCTTTCCCCTCGCCCTTGGCAGCGGCGAGGCCGGCCAGGAGATCGAAGGCCCGATGGCCGTGGTGATCCTCGGCGGCCTGGCGACGTCCGCCGTGTTGAACCTGCTCGTGCTTCCCACGCTGGCACTGCGCTTCGGACATTTCGAGGCGAAGCGGGATTGAACAAACGATCCGGTTTCGCACAGAGGCACAGAGATCGCAGAGATCGGATTGAAAGCCCGTCTTCGGGTTTTCTCCGTGTGCTCTGTGCCTCTGTGCGAGACCGGATCGATTTGAACGACCGAGAATTCAATCGGGGGTAAAGTCCCCCTACAGTCTCCCGTCACTATTGCGTTTTCTCGGCGCCGGCCGCCGCGGTGAGTTTTTCCACCAGCACGGCGCGGGACACCGGCTTCGCGGCAAAATCATCCATGCCCGCGGCGCGGCAGGCCTCGCGTTCCTCCGCCGTCACACCCGCCGTCAGCGCCAGCACGCGCGCATGCCGGTTGAGCGGCCCCGCCTCGCCCGCGCGCAGGCGGCGCGTGGCTTCATGGCCGTCGATCTCAGGCATCTGGACATCCATCAGCACCAAATCGAACGGCTCAGCCCGGAGGCGCTCCAGCGCCCTGGCCCCGCCGTCCGCGACCGCCGGCGTGTAGCCCAGCGCCGCGAGGGTCATTGAAATCACCTTCAGGTTCACGGGATTGTCGTCGACCGCGAGGATCCGCAGGGGATGGCTCTGGCCCAGCGGGGGAGCCGCCGGAGCCGCCGAGGGCGCCCCCGTGGATCGCGCCGACTCGGCGCGCTCGCCCTCCAGGGTCCGCGTGACCGCCAGGAGGAATTTCCGATTCCGGATCGGCTTGACGATGATCGCCGCAAACAGCCCCGGCGGCGTTTCGCCCGGCGTGAGATAGACGGACGACACCAGGATGAGGCGCCGCGGTGGAAATTTCCCCGCGATCTTTTCGGCGAGGGCCACGCCGTCCATGACCGGCATGCGGTAGTCGATGATCCCGAGCTCGAACGCCTGGGTCGCCAGCAGGCGCATCGCGCGGTCGGCGGACTCCACCGCGACCACCACCGCGCCGTGCGGCTCCAGCATGCGGAGGAACAGGCTGCGGTTCGCCTCGTAGTCGTCGACCACCAGGATGCGGCAGTCCCGCAGCACCCGCGCGATTTCCTCGTCCGGGACCGGCCGCTGGAGCTGGGCCGCCTCCTGCGGATCAGGGAGATGTGCCGGCAGGGAGAAATAAAAATCCGTCCCGCGGCCAGGCTCGCTCTCCACCTTGATCTCGCCGCCCATCGCCGTCACGAGGCGCTGGGAGATGACCAGCCCAAGGCCCGTGCCGCCGTGCGTGCGCGTCGTCGAGGAGTCGACCTGCGAAAAGGGCTTGAACAGCCGGTCCAGGCGGTTGGCCGGGATGCCGATGCCGGTGTCCCGCACGTGGAAGACGATCCGCGCGGGCTCCGGCCCAGGCTGGCGCGATACCGTCAGCTCGACGTGGCCCTCGGCGGTGAATTTTACCGCATTGCCCGCAAGGTTGAGGAGCACCTGCCGCAGCCGGGTGGGATCGGTCAGGATCGCCTCCGGCACATCGGGCTCGATCCAGGAGATGAGCTCGATCTTCTTCGCGCCCGCCGTGGTGCTGAGGAGGTCGAGCACGTCCTCGATCAGGTCGCGCAGCAGCACCGGCCGCGACTCCAGCTCCACCCGGTCGGCCTCCAGCTTGGTGTAGTCGAGAATGTCGTTGATGACCGTGAGCAGCGATTCGCCGGACGCGGTGATCGTCCGGACGAAATCGCGCTGCTGCTCGTCGAGCTTCGTGTCCGCCAGCAGGTGGGAGAAACCCACGACGCCGTTCATCGGGGTGCGGATTTCATGGCTCATCATCGCGAGGAACTGGTTCTTGGCCTTCACCGCCTCCTGCGCCGCCTCGTGCACCTCGTCGATCAGGTCCTGGATCAGCGGCCGGATGTAGCGGCGGAAATAGAGCCACGTCAGCGGCACGAGGGTGAGGATCACGACGGCCGCCAGCCCGACCGCGATCGCCTCCTGCCGACGCGCGTGCTCGATCTGGCCGACCAGCAGCAGGTCGAGCTGGGTGGCTGACACCCGCCAGAATTCCATCGTCGCCGCATAGGCCGAGCGCAGCGTTTCGTCCCCGCCGGCGAAGCCGGAGCTTCCCTGCGTCCGGGGATCCAGCGCGGCGGAAAGCCGGCGCATCGAATCGAGAAAGGCCGACGCGGCCTGCGGGTATTCCCGCTGGAACCTGGCCGACACGTCGGTCGAATGCGCGTCGCCCTCGAGCGCGAGCTGGACGCTGCGGGCGAGGCGCGGCGTGTCCTTTTCCAGCTGCCGGAAGAAGACCCCGGAAACCTGGCTCCGGGCCGCGGGGCCGGCGGCCGGGTCGAGGCTGCCCAGCTGCTCGTGCATCTGCAGCAGGCGCTCCAGGTGCGCCGGGAGGGCGAACGCCGCCAGGTCGGTCACGTATTCCGTCTCGAGATCGGGGCTGAGCGTGAGGCCCGCGGCGTCGCTGGTGTTGGCGATGAGCGCGTCCAGCTCGCCGACCAGCCGCGTCAGTTCCTCCCGGCGCCCGGCGTCCAGCGCGGGCTCCTGCCGGGCTTCGTCCCAGATCGCGTGCAGCTGCTCGGCGATCCGCCCGCTGCCGCGCTGGCCCTGGGCCGCGGCGAGGGGAAAAAGCTGGGGCGCCAGTTCCTTCTCCAGTTCCTCGAGGCGGGTCAGCTCCGCCTCCAGGTCGTCGGAGGCCCGGTCGGGACGCCAGCCCGAGATTTCCTGCACGGCGTGATCGTGGATCTCGACCAGCTCGCGGATGTAGCGCACGCCGTAACGCTCCCGTTCCGCGAGGGCGATCCGGCTGCGCAGCCCGGTCATCACGAAAAACAGCGCCAGCCCTCCGAGCGGCAGCGCGTAGCAGAGCACCAGGAGGGCGGTGCGGGAGAGCAGCAGGGTCCGGTTTCTCTTGGTGCGCGGAGACAAGGCGAAGAATTTCAGCCGGTTTGCCGCCCCGGCGAGCGGCGGGCCACGGAAACGGAAGGATTAACCGTCCGCCTGCGTTCGAGGTAAAGCCTTTAGACCCGGGGGGAATTCCCGATCCGTGCAGAATTTACGATCTATGAATTGCGATTTCAGATTGTGGAGCCGCTCCCGCGCCACGGCCCCTTTTCACCGCAACCGGAAAATCGTAAATCATAAATCGCCCATCATAAATTCACCCCACTCCGGCCTCGCCAGAAATCGCCGTCGGAATCATCAAGCCTTCATGTCTGTGTCCAAAAAATTGCTCTGCCTCCTGGTCTTCCTCGCCGCCGTCGGCGCGCTCACCGCCGCTGCATCAGCGCCCTCGCCGATCAACCGGCTCTATGTTTTCGGCGACAGCTATTCGGATTTCGGCGCGGGCTACGTCGACTCCGACGGGCCGACGGCCGTCGCCTACCTCGCGTGGGATCTCGGCCTCGAGTTCACGCACGCCAAGGCGCCGAAGGCGGCAGCGAAGAGCCTCGATTTCGCGGTCAGCGGCGCCCAGACCGGGGAAGGCGAAGGACAGAAAAGGAAGGAAGCGCTGCTCGGGTATGGCATGATGAACCAGGTGCGCGACTTCGCGGCGCGCGTGAAATCCGGCGAGATCCAGTTCGATCCTGCGACGACGCTGTTCTTCATCGCGGGCGGCCTCAACGACCGGATGCTGACGACGGAGGTCACGATCGGAAACCTGCGGCAGGAAATCGAAATCCTGCGGGGCCTCGGCGGCCGGCACTTCACCGTCGCGCTGCTGCCGACGCGGGTCTCGACCTACACCGCCGTGGCGCAGCGGCTCAATCCCGCCTTCGTCCAGCTGGCCGAGGAGCTGCACACGCAGCCCGGCCTCGATGTCTGGATCAACCACTGGGGCCCGGACTTCGACGAGGTGATGGATCACGCCGCGAGCTACGGCCTCACCAACACCACCGATCCATGCGCCGGCCGCTCGATCTCCGACCAGGACCCGACGCCGGTCGGCGACCCGGCCACCTACTATTTCTATCACCACGGGCATCCCTCCACGGCCGTGCACCGCATCGTCGGCCGCAAGCTCGACGAGGAAGTGCGGGCCCGCGCCGCCAAGCCCTGAGCCCCGACCGCAGAAACTTTCTCGCGCCCCGACCGTCGGGCCTTGACGCGTTTCGCCACCCCAAAGAACAAACCCCATGCCATTCTCCCTCGGATCCTCCCCGCTCGCCGGCACGTTCCGGCTGTTCGCCGCCTCCGCGGCCCTGATCGCCGGCGGCGCCCGCCTCGGCGCCGCCGACACGTCCGCCTACCGGCAGGTGGAAAACTGGCCGCAGATGCCCGCCAACGCGAGCGGGGCGATGATGACGGCGGTGGACGTCGACTCCCGCGGCACCGTCTACGTTTTCCAGCGCGGCGCCCCGGCGCGCGTCATGGCCTTCGATCCCAGCGGCAAGCTGCTGCGCACGTGGGGCGAGGGCACGTACCCGTCGGCGCACGGCCTGCGGGTGGACGCGCAGGACAATGTCTGGGTCACCGACCGCGGCTGGCACCAGGTCCTGAAGTACAGCCCCGAGGGCAAGCTCCTGCTCACGCTCGGCAAGAAGGGCGTGGCGGGCGACAACAACTCCACCGACGCGCTGAACGGGCCGAGCGACGTCGCGTTCGGGCCCAAGGGCGAGATCTTCGTCTCGGACGGCGAGAGCAGCAACACCCGCGTCGTCAAGTTTTCGGCCGACGGGAAATTCATCAAGTTCTGGGGCACGAAGGGCTCGGGCCCCGGCCAGCTGAACACGCCCCACTCCATCGTGATCGATTCCAAGGGCCGCCTGTACGTGGCCAACCGCGGCAACAAGCGCGTCGAGATCTACGACCAGGACGGCGGCTATCTCGGGGTGATCACGAACGCCGGCACGCCCTACGGCCTGTTCATGGCGAAGGACGACATCCTCTACTCGGTCGACGGCACGGAGGGAAAGGACGACCTCACGATCATCGACACGAAGACCCAGAAGGTGATCGACCATTTCGGCGGCCTGACCGGACCGCACATGCTGTCCGTGGACAAGAACGGCGCGATCTACGTCGCCGAGACGAAGGGCAACGCGGTGAAGAAGTTCGTAAAGAAATAATCCAGACCCGGACGGCCAATTCCTCGGAGTGGGTCACGCGAAGCCGCAAAGCTCGCGAAGTCCAGGGCCT
>DASZQN010000041.1:0-13032 GCA_035549635.1 Opitutaceae bacterium | reverse complement strand
GGCGGATCCCAAGGTCCTGCGCCACCTGGGCCACCGACCGGCCTCCGTTGAGCGTCAAATCCACTGCCTGTCGCTTGAAGGCCGCGTCATATTTGCGCCGCCGTTGATACTCCTTCGATTTCGGTTCGTTCATGATGCCTCACTTTCACCCGAACCGACCGACTTCCACGCCAGCGCGGTCCGGGTGCGTCCTCCGGCAAGCCTTATTGCTCCTGTCCTCGGAAGCACCCAAACCGCTTACCCGCTACGCGGCTGTCTGTCTCCACCAAATCGAGGCAATCTCAGGTTGAAGGTTGGACGTTGAATGTTGGACGTTGGACGTTGAACGTCTGACCAAATGGCCCTGCTCAATCTCCTCGACGTCAGCCTCAGCTTCGGTGGACCCCCGGTCCTGGAAAAAGTGAATTTCCAGGTCGATCCGGGCGAGCGCGTCTGCCTGGTCGGGCGCAACGGCGCGGGGAAGTCCACCCTGATGCGGGTCATCGTCGGCGAACTGAAGCCGGACACCGGCGACATCTCGCGGCCGGCGGGTGCGGTCTACACCCGGCTCACCCAGGAGGTGCCGGTGGATGTCCGCGGCTCCGTGCACGACATCGTCTTTGCCGGCCTGCGTCCGCCGCGGGAGCACGAGGAGGACTGGGAGCGCGACGTGCGCGTGGAGAACCTGCTCGAGCGCCTGCAGCTGCCGGCCGCGGCGGAATTCACCGCGCTCTCCGGCGGGCTGAAGCGCCGCGTGCTGCTGGCGCGCGCGCTCGCCGGGCAGCCGGACCTGCTGCTGCTCGACGAACCCACCAACCATCTGGACGTCGAGTCGATCCTCTGGCTCGAGGAATTCCTCCTCGCCGAGAAGCTCCCGCTGTTCTTCGTCACCCACGACCGGGCGTTCCTCCGGCGGCTGGCCACGCGCATCGTGGAGCTCGACCGCGGCCGGCTGGCGAGCTGGGCGTGCGACTACGACACCTACCTCGTCCGCAAGCAGGAGGTGCGCGAGGCCGAGGAACGGCAGCAGGCCCTCTTCGACAAGAAGCTGGCGCAGGAGGAGGAGTGGATCCGCCGCGGGGTGAAGGCCCAGCGCTCCCGCGCCACCGCCCGCATCAACCAGCTGATGCAGATGCGGGCCGAGCGCCGCGCCCGCCGCGACCGCACCGGCAACGTCACGCTCAAGCTGGCCGAGGCCGAGCGCTCCGGCGTGAAGGTGATCGAGGCGGAGAACGTCGCCTTCGCCTGGCCGGACGGCCGCCCGCTCGTGCGCGACCTCACGACCACGATCATCCGCGGCGACAAGATCGGCCTCATCGGCCCCAACGGCGCGGGCAAGACCACGCTGATCAAGCTGCTGCTCGGCCAGCTGGCGCCGACCGGCGGAACGCTGAAGCACGGCACCAACCTCGAGGTCGTCTATTTCGACCAGATGCGCGGGCAGCTGGACGACGACAAGACCGTCGCCGACAACATCGCGAACGGGAACACCACCGTGACGATCGACGGGCGCTCGCGCCACGTCATCAGCTACCTGCAGGACTTCCTCTTCGCGCCCGACCGCGCGCGCACCCCGGCGCGGGTGCTTTCCGGCGGCGAGCGCAACCGCCTGCTGCTCGCGCGGCTCTTCACCAAGCCGGCCAACGTGCTGGTGATGGACGAGCCGACGAACGATCTCGACGCCGAGACGCTCGACCTGCTCGAGGACCTGCTCGTCGAGTACCAGGGCACGCTGCTGCTGGTGAGCCACGACCGTGAATTTCTCGACAACGTCGTCACGAGCACGCTCGTCTTCGAGGGCGGCGGCGTGATCGGCGACTATGTCGGCGGCTATGCCGACTGGCAGCGGGAAAAGGCGAAGCGCGAGGCCGCAGCGGTCGTCGCGGCTTCCCGGCCGCGGAAGGACGCCGACCGGCAGATCGGCGCCCCGGCCTCGGCGCTGTCCGCGAACAAGGCGAAAAAACTCACGAACAAGGAGCGGAAGGAGCTCGAGACCCTGCCGGCGCGGATCGAGGCGCTCGAAAAGGAGCAGGCGCAGCTCGCCGCGAAACTGGCCGACCCCGAGTTCTATCGGAAGGAGGCGAAGCAGTTCGCCGAGGTGAAGACCCGGCTCGACGCCGTGGAGCAGGAGCACGCCCGCGCCTTCGCGCGCTGGGAGGAGCTGGAAGCGGCGCGAGGGGAATGAGGGGGAAAGGTTTCGCGCAGAGACGCAGAGGCGCAGAGATCGATCCGGAAACCAAAAGGTCTCTGAATTTCTTCCGTCCTCCGTGTCTCTGCGTCTCTGCGCGAAATCCTGATCTCCGACCGCGAAGCGGCCGGGAATAATGAGTTGGAGAAAGGCCGGGGTTTGGTTCCACTTCCGGCGTTACCCCAACCCCGATGAAAAAACTCCTCACGCTCAGTTTCCTTCCGACCTCGGCCAACCTCGCGCTGCTGGTGCTGCGCCTCTGGCTCGGGCTGACGATGGTGATCGTGCACGGCTGGCCGAAATTGACCGGCTTCTCCTCGATGGCCTCCGGGTTCTTCGATCCGCTCGGGATCGGGTCGCGGCTGAGCCTGGGCCTCTCCACGTTTGCCGAGCTCGTGTGCGCGGCCCTCGTCGCGATCGGCCTGGCCGCGCGCTTCGCGGCGGCGGTGCTGGTCGTCAATCTCGGCGTGGCCTTCCTGCTGGTGCACAAGCTTGCGCTCACCGGCGCGATGAGCGGCGAGATCGCCTTCGTCTACCTCGCGGGCTTCGTCGCGATCCTCGTCGCCGGGCCGGGGCGCTACGCGGTCGACGGCAGGAGCGGCTGAGCCGGGAAAGATTTATGGAAACCAGAAAACTCGGCGGCTCCGACTTCAAGGTCCCCGTTCTCAGCCTCGGCACCGCCACGTTCGGCGGCGGGCGCGGCTTCACGGAATGGGGCAACACCGACGCGAAGGCGGCCACGCGCCTCGTCGACCTCTGCCTGGAGGCGGGGCTGAACCTGTTCGATTCCGCCGACGTCTATTCCGACGGCGCGGCGGAGACGATCCTCGGCGCGGCGATCAAGGGCCGGCGCAACCGCGTGCTGATCTCGACCAAGAGCACGTTCCGCAGCGGGCCGGGACCCGACGACGTCGGCTCCTCGCGCAAGCACCTCGTCGCGGCGTGCGAGTCGAGCCTGCGCCGCCTCGGCGTCGAGACGATCGACCTCTATCAGCTGCACGGCTTCGATGCGATGACCCCGATCGAGGAGGCGCTGGGCGCGCTCGACGAGCTCGTCCGCGCCGGCAAGATCCGTTACATCGGCTGCTCGAACTTCTCCGGCTGGCACCTGATGAAGTCGCTCGCGATTTCCGAGAAGCACGGCTTCGCCCGCTATATCGCGCACCAGGCGTACTATTCGCTCATCGGCCGCGAGTACGAATGGGAGCTGATGCCGCTGGCGCTCGACCAGAAGGTCGGCGCGGTGGTGTGGAGCCCGCTCGGCATGGGCCGGCTCGGCGGCAAGGTCCGCCGCGACCAGTCCCTGCCGAAGGTCAGCCGCCTCAACGATCCCGGCACGGTCCGCATCGCGCCGCCGGCGGAGGACGAATACGTCTTCCGCGTGGTCGACGCCCTCGACGCCGTCGCGCAGGAGACCGGTCGGAGCGTGGCGCAGGTCGCGATCAACTGGGTGCTGCAGCGCCCGAGCGTGGCGACGGTCATCATCGGCGCCCGCGACGAGGCCCAGCTCCGGCAGAACCTGGCCGCGGCCGACTGGAAGCTGACGCCGGCGCAGGTCGCGGTCCTCGACGCCGCCAGCGCGAAGGAGCGGATCTACCCCTACTGGCACCAGGCCCAGTTCAAGGAGCGGAATCCGTTCCCGACGAGCTAAGCGGTCGGCAGCATCTCGCGCAGAGACGCAGAGGCGCGGAGAAGACTTCCTCCAAGAATCAGGAACCGGCAGATCTTTGCGCCTCTGCGTCTCTGCGCGAAACCGGATCGGAAAATTTTCCCATGACGAAAAAATCCTCCTCTCGTTCCCGGCCGCTGCGCATCGCGGTCATCGGCACCGGTGGCGTGGCGCAGCGGAACTACCTGCCGTTCCTCGCGGCGCAGCCGGATGTCGCGATCGCCTGCTGGAACCGGACCGCGGCGAAGGCGAAAGCGGCGGCGCGCGTGTTCGGCGGCGAGGCGTTTCCGACGCTGGCGGCCATGGCGGCCTGGAAGCCGACGGCGGCGCTGGTGCTGACGGCCGAGACCTGCCGCCATGAGGTGGGGGCCGGGCTGATCGCGGCGGGCGTGCCCCGGGTCTTTTTCGAGAAGCCGCTGGTGGCGGTGCACGGCCAGGCGCGGGTGGAGGAGGGCGACTTCTTCAAGGGGCGGGACCTGCTGGCGCTCGCGGCCCGGCGCAAATGCGAGACGGCGATGGTCTTCAACTATCGTTTTTTCGAGCAGAGCCTGGCGGCGAAGGAGATCGCGCGGAGCCGGAAGTTCGGCCGGGTGATCGGCGTGACGGCGCAGGTGCACTACGCCTGCTGGAGCCATGTCATCGATCTCATCCATCACTTCGCCGGCGGCCTGAGGGAAATCACCGCGCTGTCCGGTCCCGTCGAGCGCACCGGCGACCGCGTCGGGACCGCGCGGGACGTGACGGCGGCATTCGTCACCGACGATGGCGCGGCGGGCACGATCGTCGGCACGGCCGGCATGAAATGGCAGCATCCCCTCTACGAGCTCACCTTCACCTTCGAGCAGGGGCGCCTGCACCTGCGCGATCTCGACGGAACGCTGGAGATCCTCGACGGGAAGCGCCAGCTGCACGAGACGGTGTCGTTCGTCCGCGACAACTCGCGATGGGCGAACTACGACGAGTCCTTCCGCAAGGCGCTCGGGGCCTACCTGGATTCGCTGCGCACGCGGCGGCCGCCGCCGGTCCCGGGCATCGATGGCTTGAGGGAGCTGCAGGCCGAGGCCGCGCTCAAGCGCTCGATCAAGGAGCGGCGGCCGGTGGAGCTGGCGAGGGAATTTCCGCTGCGGCTGGCGTAGCCGTTGGCGGAGACACACCCCGCCCGTTGGGCACCCCTCTTCTTAGAGGGGAGCTCAGACGATCGGACTCCCCTCTAGAAAGAGGGGTGCCCGACAGGGCGGGGTGTGTCGGTTCGTTGTCGCGGAAGGTCATCACCCCATGTTGGCCGCGGCCGTTTTCGGATAAAAAGGAACCTTCCCCGCCGGGTCGTCCCGATCTCCCGCGGTGGTTTTTCCTCTCATCCGCTTTTCTTGTGTCCTGCCTTCCTCTTTCCGCCATGAACAGCCGTTCTTCCGCCGCTTCCCGCTCCAGCCGCAGCCCCTTTGCTTCCGCCACGCCGTTTCCCACTGCGACCAAGACGACTGACAGCCGCTCCCCGTTCCAGCCGGGGAGTCGGCGCCTGCCGACCGGGCTGCGCGGCTGCCGGCTGTATGAGATGACCCGGCCCGATGGCAGCACGCTGTGCTGGGAGGCGGAGATGTCGCTCAACGGCAGCCCCGTGCGCCGGCGTTTCGCGAGCGAGCTTCACGCCCGGGCCTGGCTCCGCTTGGAGGCCGCTTCCCAGGCCAATCCGGCATCGATCGACGTGGAGGAAATCCGCGGCGCCTTCCGGCTCGCCTCCGGCCTGGCCTGCGCGATGTAGCGCGATTGGATTGGAGACGCGACCGCGAGGCCGTCGTCCGGTCTGGAAGAATCAGCCGATCCCCGCGAGCGCGCGGTGGAGGTCATCCAGCTTGAGCGGCTTGGAAAGAAAGCCGTTCATCCCCGCCTCGACGCAGCGGGCGCGCTCCTCCGGCATGGCGGCGGCGGTCAGCGCGATGATGGGAACCAGCGCCGCCTTCTGCCGGGGACCATCGACCTCGCGGCTCCAGCTCCGGATGATGCGGGTGGTCTCCCATCCATCCAGCTTCGGCATGTGGCAGTCCATGAGGACGGCGTCCGGCAGCGGACCCCGCTGGAGTGCGGCGAGGGCCTCCTCGCCGTCCGCCGCGAGGGTGAAACGGCAGCCGATCTGCGTGAGCTGGGCGCCGATGATTTTCTGGTTCACCGCGTTGTCCTCGACCAGCAGCACGTCCAGGTCGAGGCGGTCCGGCCAATGATCCGGCGCCGCCGCCTGGCCGGGCCCTGTCTCCCGCGCCGGCAGGGGCAGGGTGAAGTGGAAGGTCGAACCCGCGCCGGGCTGGCTCTCGACCTCGAGCCGGCCGCCCATCAGGCCGACCAGACGCGAGCTGATGGCGAGGCCGAGGCCCGACCCGCCGTAGCGCCGCGTGGTCGAGGAGTCGGCCTGGGTAAACCGCTCGAAGATCCGCTCGAGCGCGTCCGGCTCGATGCCGATGCCGGTGTCGCGGATCTCGAAGCGGATCAGCGCGGCTCCGCCCGCCGTCCCGGAAGGGCCGACGGACAGCCGGACCTGGCCGCCCGCGGGCGTGAACTTCACGGCGTTTGACAGGAGGTTGAGCAGGATCTGGCGCAGGCGGTAGCTGTCGCCCTCGAGATATTTCGGCAGGCCGGGAGCCAGGGTGAAGTCGAGCTGGACGCCGCCGAGCGCGGCCTTCGTCGCGACCAGCCCGGCCGCGTCCGCCACCATCGCGGCCAGCTCGAACGGATGGCGCTCCAGCCCGAGCTGGCCCGCCTCGATCTTCGAGAAGTCGAGGATGTCGCCGAGCAGCCGGAGCAGGAGGTCGCCGGAATCGGAGATGAGGCGGATGTGCTCCGCGGCGACGGGCGTGAGGTCCGGGCGGCGCGAGAGGAGGTCCGTGGAGGCGATGATGCCGTTGAGCGGCGTGCGGATCTCGTGGCTCATGTTCGCGAGGAACTCGCTCTTCGCGCGCGACGCCTCGTTCGCGCGGCGGATCGCCTGCTCCAGGTCGCGGGTGCGTTCGGAGACGAGGCGCTCGAGGTTCTCGTTCAGCCGCCGCGTCTCGCGGAGCGACTCCTCGCTGCGGCGATAGGCCTTTTCGATGAACTGGATGAGGATGATGCCGAGGCAGAACACGAAACCGATCGCCAGCAGGCCGTCGCGCAGCTGGGTCGCGGCCGCGAACTCCAGCGTGCCGGCGATGGGAGCCTTGTGCAGCGCGATCCGGTAGAAAGTGACGTGGCTGGCGACGATCGCCACCAGCATCGCGAGGGCGACGCGGCGCGAGGCGAAGACCATCGCGAGGAGCAGGAACACGAGATCGTAGGCGAAGAACTGGAACGCCACGCTCAGCGGCTGCACGTAGACGCCGGCCAGGAGCACGACGACGTGCGTCGGCACGATCAGCCCGACCGCCAGCCCGCTGCCGGCCAGCGCCAGCCGGCCCCGCAGTGTCCAGCCCAGCGAGAGCAGCGCCGCGGCGAAGATGAAGCCGTTCAGCAAAAGCCGCGTGGGCACGTCGGGCGGCTGCACCCAGAACAGCTTGATCAGGTTCAGCGGCACGAAGACGAGCAGCAGCACGTCGAAGGCGGCCAGGAACCGCGCCTTGATCCCCACGAAATACGGCTCGCCGCGATACACGGCGTCGAGCCGCTCGACGGTGGAGGTCAGCCGGGGAAACATGCGTTCCGAAAGCGTAGCGATCACCGACCGCTCAGCTATCACTATTTCCGGCGGGACGGATAAAAAAATCCCGCCTCGCCTGAGTGCTTTACCTCAGGGCACCGGCAGCCGCGGCGGAGCGGGAAGTCCCGGCGGGCGCGGCGGACTGATGTAGACATCGCCGCCGCCGCGGTAGTGGCCGCGTTCGTAGTAGCCGCGCCGGCCCTCGATCCAGGGGCCCTCGTGGAACCACGGGTCGTGGTAGCGCGGGCCGTAGTACACCCCGGTGGCGACATAGCCGTCCGACACGCAGCCGCCCAGACCGGATGCGAGCCCGGCAAGGAGGAGGAGGGAGGGCAGGATTTTCCGAACGGATTTCATGGGCGCTTGGATTTGGCGTTGTCCACGTACTCCACGAGGCCGATGGTGCCGCCGGTGGAATCGGCGATGATGGCGAAACGGCTCTCGTAGGCCGCCTCCCGGGGCGCGACGAGCACCTCGCCGCCGAGCCGGCGCACGCGCGCGATCGCCTCGTCCATGTTTTCGATGCGCACGACCCCGAGCCAGTCGGCGCGGCCGTCGTCGCTCTCCGGCAGCGGTGCGACGCCGCCGCGGGCGACCTGGCCGTTCAGGAGGAGAAAGTCATCCTTCCGCTCCGTGCGCGTGTCGGGCGCGACATCGTAACCGAAGGCCTTGCCGTAAAACGCCGCCGTCGTCTTGGGATTCTTCACGTAGAGTTCAAACCAGTTCCAATCGCCGGCCTGGGGGGCGAGATCCGCCGGGTCGCCCGACGAGGACTGCAGGAGTCCCAGCGTGCAATCCTCGGGATCGGACACGATCGCCTGCCGGCCGCGGTCGGGGAAATCGAGGGCGCGGGCGCGCACCTGGCCGCCGGACTTCGTCACGAGGGCGAGCGTGGCATCGACATCGCGCACGGCGATGTAGCCGATCCAGCGCGAGGAATGCCTGGTCTTCGAGGAGCGCGGCGCCAGCCCGGCGACGGGCCGCGAGCCGTTGCTGAAGACGGTATAGGACTGCCCGTTCTGCTCGATCTTGTTGGCGGTCCAGCCAAAGAGGCCGCTGTAGAACTTGGTCGCCGCCGCCGGATCGGTGGTGAAGAGGTCGGCCCACACGAATTTGCCGGGAAAGTGATCGGTGCTGGCGGGGCTGTTCAGCGGCTGGAACACGTCGTTCGGCGGCCCGCCGGCATGAACCAGAGGAACGCCGGCCGCGAGCAGCAGGCCGCCGAGGAGCGGCAGCGTCAGGCGGTGAAAAAGGGTCGGGTGCATGTTGAGCAACAAGGGAATGGCGCGACAGACCATGCCGAGCCCGGGTGGTTCGCGGGTTTTTAGACTTTCGGATCCGGATTTCACGCGAAGGCGCGAAGACGTGAAGGCGCGGAGGCGCGAAACGTGAACGGGGTCCGGAGCCATCCCTCGGTTTGCCGAAGACCAGGTTGCAGGCCACCTCGGTGCGGTGGCCGACCAGGCCGGCGACCTGGTCTACAACGGCAACGGGTACTATTTCTTCGGGGTCAGCGGCGTGTAGTACGACACGACAAAGTAAGTCGCGGGGACGTCGCCGACGTTGCGCATCCGGGTGACGGCGTGCGCGGCCAGGTAGAAGATGGAGCCGGGGCCGGCGGTGAGAAGCCGGCCGTCGACGCTGGCTTCCACGGTGCCTTCCTTGACGATGATGATTTCCTCCTGCAGGTGGAGGACGGGATCGCTGAAGCTCTTGCCCGGGTTGAGCGTCGTGATGTGGCAGTGGACCCGGTCCACCGTCGAAGTCGGCGCGTCGAAAACCGCCCGCCGCTCGCCGGTCGCCGTGGGCGTGACGGTCATTTTCGTCCAATCATAGACGCCGGAAGCCAGCAGGGCGGCAGGAGCCGCGAGATTTCCGGCCTTTGCGGCCGGCGCGGCGGATTGGGCGTGAACGAGCGGACCGGCCGCGAGGATCGAGCAGAGCAGGAATCGTTTCATGTCGGGGTGGGGTTGCCCCAGGTGCTACCGCGAAGCGCCGCCGGAGGACACGAAAATCCGGGGGTGCAGCCGTTTGAAATCCGGCGACGGGCGAATGTGGAAATCAGGAAACGGGGACTGGGCTCGTTGGCCTGGGGAATACACGAAAGAGCAGGACACCTTGCATTCCCACTTTCCTGATTTCCACATCGCCTGTTTTGCCCTGCTCCTGCGCCTACTTCTTCCCCGGCTCCACCACCGTCGGCGTCCCGACCTCCACCTTGCCCTCCTTCAGCGCGTGCTTCATCAGCGTCTCGGGCTCGTCCATCTCGCGTCCGAAATAGGGCGCGGCGGTATCGATCAGCGTCGGGATCGTGTCGAGCATGGCGACGCCCTTGGAGTCAACGGTCATGCGGGTCCGCCAGAGGAGTTTTCGCTGATGCTGGCCGATCGCCTGATAGTCGTAGGCGGAGGCGACGACGTAGTACACGTCGTCGAAGGCTTGATCGATGATGAAGGCGTTCTTCGGGCTCTGCTGCGCGAACAGCCGGATCGGATCCGCGGCGTCGATCGCGTCCTGGTCAAGGATCGGGTTGATGGGCTTCACCAGCCCGCTCGGATCGTCCGGCACCGGCGGGGGCGTGTTGGCCTGGATCATGTCGGCCTTCTGCTCGAAAAGCTTCTGCAGCTCCTGCGCGAACTTCGCGCCGCCGACGAGCGAGGCGCGGTCGAGGATGTTGCGCATCACGGCTTCGGGGGAAATCGAATCATCCTCCTCCGGATGAAGGGCGTAATGCGCTCCCCAGATGTATACGATCAGCACGCTGGGCGGCTGGGCCGGCGGCTGGGCGGTGAGATAACCGTTGGCGGCGAGGGCCTTTTTCAGCATGTCGCTGAGGGCGTCGGGCGGGGGCGCCTTGGCGTCCGAGGGGCCGTCGCCGATCGAATGGAAGCCGCCTGACTGGCCGAGATAATAGGCCGGGTGGGCCGGTGTGACGGCCGGGAGCCTCTTTCCGTCATCGGTCATTTCCGTGATGACGGTCATCTCCACCTTGGGGTTTTTCTGCATCGAGCGCGGGATCAGCGAGAACACCCACCCGCCGCTCTTGATTTCGGTTTTCGGCGCCTGCGGCGGCGCGACCACGGAGAGTTCGGGGAGGTCAGCGGCAGCCGGCGCCGGCGGTTGGGCCGCGCCGGCGCACAGGAAAGCGGATGCCAGGAGGGCGGAGGCGGGCAGCAGGGCTGGTTTCATGCAGGCAAGGGGAGGCCTGCAATAGGGACGCGCCGGCACGCCGGGGGTTTCATGCAACTGGACTGGAGCCTCTTGGATTGATCGGGGCCGGCGGGGCGCGGACTCCGTCCGCGCCGGGCGGCTCCTGGGACGTGAATGGCCGGGCTGCCCGGCGGCGAGCGGAGTTGCCGCCCGCCCGGAATTCGCCGCACAAGGGGCCCGGCCGTGTTTTATTTGACGGGCGGCGGCGGCGGGAGCGGAACCGCTCCCTGCAGGCCGGTGCCGGTGACATCCTCCGTGGCCAGGAGCGGGCCGCCCAGGCCTTCGACAGTGATGCCGCTGAGCACCGCGCCGCGCACATGGAGCAGCGAGATGCCCTTGGCGGCGGTGCCGGAGATATTCGTGAGGGTGAGACCCTCGACGGGCTTTTCGGGCGCGACCTCGGTGACCGTCGCGATGGCCGCGGCCTTGTTCAGCCGGATGTTGGAGAAGCGGAGATTCTTCGCCGACGGATAGCCGATGAGTCCCTCGACCGGGTCGTCGGCGGTGTTGGTGTTGCCGCCGCGCGTCAGGTTGATGCGCAGGAACCCGCCACCGAGGATGTCGATGTCGTCGGCGGAGATGTCCTCGTTCACGCCGGCCCGGCCGATCCGGGTCTTGAGGTAGATCGCGTCGGAATTGGCCGTGAACTTGCAATGCTCGATGCGGATGTGGCGGACCCCGGCGGAGATCTCGCTGCCGATGCCGATGCAGGCGAAGCGGCGTCCGACCATCGTGCAGTTCGTGATCAGGACGTCCTCCGTCGGTTTTCCGATCCGGGCGCCGTCCATGCCCCGGCCCGACTTGATGCTGATCGAGTCGTCGCCGGTGTTGATGTCGCAGCCCTCGACGCGGACGCCCTTGCACGAGTCGATGTCGATGCCGTCGCGGCCGCCGTAGATGGTGACGTTCTTGATGACGACGTCGGTGCAGTACGTGGGATGCGTCGCCCAGTTGTTTCCGGTCTGGCGGATGGAGATGCCCTCCCAATGGACATCGGTGCAGTTGATCGGCTCGAGCACGAGCGTGCCGCGGGGCTGGCGGTTGCTCGCGGCGGTCGTGGGATTCCCCTCGATGAGGCCGGAGCCGACGATCCCGATGTGGTCGACGTTGGCGGCGTAGATCAGCGAGCGGTGGCCCGGCTGCCAGCGTCCCTCCCAGCGGATGTCGATCAGCGGGTAGTCGTCGAGATCCGGGCTGCCGTTGAGAACGGAGTCCTTTTCGAGTCGGAGGGTCGTGCGGTAGCCGATCTGGATGCTGCCGATCAGGTATTTCCCGGCGGGGACGACCACCTCGCCGCCGCCGTTGACGGCGCAGGTGTCGAGGGCCTTCTGGAAGGCCGTCGTATCCTTCGTGGTGCCGTCGCCGGTCGCTCCGAAGGTGCGGACATTGTAGAACGCCGGGCTGCCGGTGTCGGCGGCCGGGACGCGGCCGGCGGCGGCGACCGCGGCGGCGAGCGCGGTGAGAAGCAGCGGACGCAGGGTGGAAAACGGGGAGAGGGGCATGGAAGGATTTGTGAGGTCAGTCGTTGGCGGTGCTGTCGGTGTCGGCGGGGAAGAGGTCGAAGGCGCGCGAGACATGCTTGCCGAGCAGATGCTTGTCGGCGAACGCGAGCAGGCCGTCCCAGTCGGTGTCGCCAAAGCCGTGCGGGCGGTCCGACCAGTAGACGCCGAGGCGGTCGGTCGCGTTGAAGAGCGCGTAGGCGGACTGCGCGGCGAGCCAGGTCTGCTTGATGCCGTTGTGAACGACGTTCTGGTCGTGCGTGCCCTCGAGCATGATGAAGGGGCGGGGCGCGGTGAGCGCGGGGAACCAGTGGGCGTCGTAGGGGAGCTTGTCGGGCTGGCCCCAGAACTGGTGGAGATGCGGGGAGAACTGGTTGCCATATTTCCGCACCATCAGCGTCAGGCCCTCCTTGCCGCCGCGGCTGGGCTGGCTCGTCGTGGCGCCGCCGCTGAAACGGTAGGCCGGGGTGCCGAGCCCGGAGCTTGCGCCGGGCGCCACCAGGGCGATGCGGTCGTCGAACGCGCCGGAGATCATCGCGGCCTTCCCGATGCGGGAGGTGCCGGTGATGATGATCTTGGTTTCGTCGACAAGCGGATCGTTCTGCAGGTAGTCGACCACGCGCATCGTGCCCCAGACCCAGCCGCCGATGATGCCCCAGTCGTAGCCGGGGTAGGCCGGATAGAAGCGCGTGGTACGGAACGCGAAGCTACCGTCGGGCATCCGCAGGGTGGTGTCCTCGGCGCAGTCATTCGTGTTGAAAGTGATGTAGCCGTACCCGTGGTCGAGCACCTGGGCGACGCGGCGGGCGAGGGCTTCCGCCGTCAC
>DASZQN010000040.1:0-27073 GCA_035549635.1 Opitutaceae bacterium | reverse complement strand
GACCCGGAGGAATTCTCCGCGTCCTCTGCGTTCTCTGCGTGAAACCGGTTCGTGGCTCGAGGCATCACCGATGCCCCCGACCATCCGATCAGTGGCTTTTCTTCCAAGTCGCGTAGAGATCCAGCGCGGCCTGGGCCGTCTCTGCCAATCTTTCGCTTGGCGCAGGGACTGGTTTGGGCGACAACCGGCCACGCTGAATCCCCCCTCCGACAGTTCCGCCGCCGAATCCACGCCGCCATCCGCGGGCTCCCTCGAGATCCACGATATCAGCGGCTGGCGGCGGGCGGTGCTCTGGCCGCTCGCGTTCCTCCTCCAGCTCTGGGGGCGTTCGCTGCGGTTCGAGCTGTCCGAGGAGGACCGGCGCAACATCGTCCGGCGCGACCAGCCCATGGCCGTCGTGCTCTGGCACAACCGGCTCTTTCTCGTCGCGGAGATCTTTCGCCGCTACCGCTCCGACCGGCCGATCCATGCGCTCGTCAGCGCGAGCCGCGACGGCGCCTGGCTGCACGCGTTCCTGTCGATCATCGGCATCCGCACCGTGCGCGGATCGAGCCACCGCTTCGGCCGCGAGGCGGCGATGGCGCTGGTCGACGCGCTGCGGGCGGGCCACGACATCGGCATCACGCCCGACGGACCGCGGGGTCCGTGCTACGAGCTGAAGCCCGGCGGGCTGATCGTGGCGCGGCGCACGCAGGCGCCGCTGCTGCTGATCGGCGGACGCTTTCCCTCGGCCTGGCGGCTGCGGAGCTGGGACCGCTTCTACCTGCCGCGTCCGTTTTCGCGGGTGCAGGTGCGCTGCGAGTATGTCCCGGCGGCGGAGATCGCCGGCGACCGCGACGAAGCCATCGCGCGCCTCAGCGCGCGGCTCATGGCGATCAGCCCCGACGAGTAACCCCCAGACCGAGGATCCCGCGGAGAACGCGGGGAAACGCGGGGAAGCCGCCGCCGAATAGCGGCCTGGACTTTGCGTCCTCTGCGTCCTCGGCGTGAAAAGGCTTCCGGCAAAAATCAGAAGACCGGCGAGATCGCCATCTTCGTGCCGGGGGCGATGACGAAGTCGTCGCCGGCGCACCAGATCAGGTCGTTGATGAGAAACTTGCAGACGATCGGGTTGGCCGCGTCGGCGACGGTGACGGACCACCGGTCGTCGGCGACGCAATTCATCGCCACGCCCTTGTCCCAGCTGAGGCCGGGACCGACGCCGCGGATATAGAGCGTGTTGCCAAAACCCACGTTGACCTGCGCGGAGATGGCGGTCACGACGGCTTTCGGCGCCGACTTCTTCACGGCGGGCGCGGCGGTCGTCCTGGTGGACTTGGCGGCTGGTTTCGCCGGGGCGGGCGCTTTGCTGGTCTTGGTTTTCTTTTTCATGGCTGTGCGTGTGCGTGCTGCGGGACGCAGGAGGAATTTTCGCCCCGCGGTCCGGGGCATCAATAGCAATCCCGGGGCCAAGCGCAATCCGGCCGCAGATTTTTCACGGCCGTAACCAGCCTTCCCGCCAAAGATTTGCTCCGGCGGACTTTAACTCCCGGCCCGCTCAGTTCGCCACCGGCAGGAATTTCACGCCGGTGGGCGTGCGTACCTCGAGACTCTGCCCCGTCGGCGCCGGAAGGCCGGTGGCCGGATCGATGGCGAAGACCGCGAGGTTGTGCGTGTCCTGGTTGGCCGCGATCAGCCAGTGCCCGGTGGGATCGAGGCTGAACCCGCGGGGCGTGCGGCCGCCCGAGGGCACGTTCGCCAGCAGCCGCAGCCGGCCGGCCTCGTCGATCGCGAAGACCGCGATGCTGTGGAGGCCGCGATTCGACGCGTAGAGGAACTTCCCCGACGGATGCACCAGCACCTCGGCGGCGGTGTTCATCGCCTTGAAGTCGGACGGGAGCGTCGAGAGCGTCTGCAGCACGCGGAGCGTCCCGGCCGCCGCGTCGTAGGTGAGGGCCGTGACCGTGTTGTCGATCTCGTTCACCGCGTAGGCGACCTTGCCGTTGGGATGGAAGGTGAAATGCCGCGGGGCCGAGGCCGGCGCCATCGCGACGAAGGGAGGCTCCGCCGGCCGGAGCGAGCCCGCCGCGGCGTCGAAGCGGTACAGCATCAGCCGGTCGCTGCCGAATTCCGCGGCGATCGCGAGGCGGTTGTCGGGGCTGACATTGAACGAATGCGTATGCGGGCCGGCCTGCCGTGGATTGGGGCCGGTGCCGGTGTCCTGGACGACGGCCGAGGCCGGGCGCAACGTGCCGTCCGCGTTGAGCGGGAGCACCGCCGCGCTGCCGCTGCCGAAATTCGCCACGAGGAGATTGTTGCCGGTGTGATCGACGCTGAGATGGCAGGGACCGGTGCCGCGGCTGACCGTCTGGTTGAGCAACGTCAGCCTGCCCGTCGCCGGGTCGATCGCGAACGCGCTGACCGTGCCGGTTTCCTCTCCCTGGAACTTGTAGATCTCGTTTGCCGCGTAAAGCACACGGCCGGATTGGGAGAACGTCACATAGGTCGGATTCGGCGTCTCTGCCGCCAAGCCGAGCGAGGTCAGCCGGCCGGTGTCGGGATCGAAGCGGAAGGCGTAGATGCCCTTGCTGCGCTCGCCCGGGGCATTGCCGCGGGAAGGCACGAGCAATTCGCGGTCGGTATAGGTGCCGACGTACACGAGATCATAAGCGGTCGCCGCAAAGGCCGGCAGGGGAATCAGCAGGGCGAGGAGCCACAATTTCATCGGGGTAACGGGGTCCCCGTACTCAGGGCGAAGGACACCAAGCGGGCGAATCAAAACACGTTTTAGCCACAAAAAGGCACGAAGGCACCGGGGCTGCGAAAATATCTCCATTGCGCCTATAGGCGCACGGGAGATTCGAGATTCCCGTTCGAATTTTTCGTGCCTTTTCGTGGCCACTGCCTTGGCCGCAACCCTGACGGGGAAAGTGGTGGACCAGATCGGGATCAAACCGACGACCTCGTCGTTGCGAACGACGCGCTCTATCAACTGAGCTACTGGCCCATGGGGGAAGGCGAGGTATTGGGAAATCGCCGCCCGCAAGTAAACATCAATCTTCCGGCAGCGCCAGCCGGCGGGGCACCGGCTACTCCACCGGGCTCAGCATCCGGGCGAAAACCATCTTCCCCCCGGCGCTGGGCAGCACGCTCATGATCTCGGCGCTCACCCGCTTGCCGATGTAGGCCCGGGCGGAATTCACCACGACCATGGAGCCGTCCTCCAGAAAACCGACCGCCTGGGTCTCCTCCTTGCCCGGCTTGACGAGGTCCACCTCAAGCGTCTCGCCCAGCAGCAGCTCGGGGCGCAGGGCCTTGGCCAGCTGGTTGAGGTTGAGCCAGGGAACGCCGTGGAATTCGGCAAGCTTCGCGAGATTGTAGTCGGTCGTGAGGAGCTTCGCGCGCATCGACTGCGCGAGGAACACCAGCTTGGCATCGACGTGCTGGCTCTTGGCCACCTCGCTGTCGGTGATGCGGATGTCGATGTTCTTGATCTTGCGAAGCTCGCCGAGGATCTCGAGTCCCCGGCGACCCCGCGCCTGGCGGTGCGGATCGCTGGAGTCGGCGACGGACTGCAGCTCGTCGAGCACGAAGCGCGGGATGATCAGCGCGGCGCTCATGAAGCCGGTCTCGCAGAGGCGCGCCACGCGCCCGTCGATCAGCACGCTCGTGTCCACCACGACCAGCGGCACATCCACCTCGTGCGGCACGAAGCGCACGTACGGGATGATGAGGTTGAACTCGTCCTTCCCCCGCAGCGCGATCACCGCCGCGAGATACGGGCAGATGACGAACAGGCCGATCCGGACCATATAGACCGTGCGCGGATCCAGGCCGTCCCCGCCCTCGACGCTGCGCTGCTCGAGCAGGGGCGACTCTCCGACCATGTAGGCGATGAACAGCCCCACGCCGATGCCGAAGGTGAGCGCCGACAGGCCGCGGAGGGAAAAGCCCTTCAGCATCATGTCCACCAGCACGACCAGCGCGCCGATGAAGAAGCCCACCATGATCGCTCCCACCCGGTTGCGGTCGCCCGCGAGGAGGGTCAGGGACACGAGCCAGCCGGCCGCGGCACAGAGCGTCACGAAGGCAAGGCGGATCGAAAGCAGGGTTTTATCCATGGGCGGCCACCGGAAGGTTCAGCGCGAACGGACCAAGAAAAGGAGGACAAGTGGCACCAGCACGAAGACCGCCATCACAAAATACAGCAGCCGCTGGGCGCGGAGGCCTTTTTCCTTCTCAGCGGGGTCGGGCTGCATTTGACTGCCAATGAAGCACCTGCCGCACCTATGACAACGCAATACTGGTTGGTTAAGTCCGAACCCGAGGCTTATTCGTGGGAAAATTTCGTGAAAGACGGACGGACGGCATGGACGGGGGTCCGGAATTACGCCGCCCGCATCCATCTGAAGGGCATGCGCCGGGGCGACAGCGTGCTCTTCTACGCCAGCGGCGAGCCGAAGGCCGTGATCGGCACGTCCGAGGTGACCAAGCCCGCCTTCCCCGACGAGACTGCGGACGAGCCCGGCTGGGTGGCGGTCGAGCTCAAGGCCGGCAAAGCCCTCGCCCACCCCGTGCCCCTTGCCCGGATCAAGGCCGAGCCCGCCCTCGCCAACATCATGCTGGTCCGCCAGGGCCGCCTCTCCGTCATGCCGCTCACGAAGGCCGAATACGACCTGATCGTGAAGCTGGGTTCCTGACCGATCCGCCAAACCCGGAAGTCTCGCGCAGAGGCGCGGAGGCGCGGAGGCGCAGAGGTGGAAGACCAGAGCTGCCGGTTCTCTTCTCTGCGTCTCCGTGTCTCTGCGCGAGACCTCCGAAAGGAGAACGATGAGCCCGGTCGCGACCAATCGGGACCCAATCCCCACGCAAGCGGCTCGACAGTATCGGCGCTTTTTGCGTTTTTGACGGAACCGTGGCCACGCAACTCACGATCCTCGCCCCGGGCCTGCTTGGCGGGTCCGTCGCCCGCGCCGCCCGCGAACGCGGGATCGCGTCGCGCATCGTGATCTGGGCGCGGCGCCCGGAAGTCCGCCTGAAGCTGCGGGAGCAGCCCTGGTGCGATGCCGTGGCCGACACCCCGGAGGAAGCCGTGCGGGAAACCGGCATCGTGGTCGTGGCCGCCCCGGTCGACCGCATCGTCCCCCTCGTGCAGCAGGTGGCACCGCATCTTTCCCCGCAGGCGGTGGTGACGGACGTCGGCAGCGTGAAGGCCGAGATCTCCCGCCTCGGTCACGCGGCGCTGGCCGGGCGCGGACACTTCGTCGGCGCGCACCCCATGGCCGGCTCCGAAAAAACCGGCTGGGAACACTCGAGCGCGGGGCTCTTCGAGCGCCGTCCGTGCTTCGTCACGCCGCTGGAGAAGACCGCGCCCGCCGCGCTGGAGACCGCGGTGCGCTTCTGGCGCGACCTCGGCGCCGAGGTGGTGACGGTCGCGCCCGACCTGCACGACGAGATCGTCGCGCACATCAGCCACCTGCCGCAGGTGCTGGCGTCGACGCTCTGCGCCTTCCTCGCCCGCCGCGATCCTGCCTGGCGCAATCAGGCCGGCGGAGGCTTGCGCGACACGACGCGCATCGCCGCCAGCGACCCCCAGCTCTGGCGCACCATCCTCGAGCAGAACCGCGACGAAGTCCTGCGCGCGCTGCGGAACTACCAGGACGAACTGCAGGCCTTCCACGCCGCGCTCTCCAACCGTGACTATCTCGAGGTCGTCGCCCGCCTCGAGCGCGGCAAGGCCTACCGGGACCAGTTCCGTCCGCTGCCGTGACGCCCGCGCTCCCCGACCTCCTGCCCATCGCGCCCTTCACGTGTCCCGTGCGCGGCGAGGCGATCCTGCCCGGCTCGAAAAGCCTCACCAACCGCGCGCTTCTGCTCGCCGCGCTGGCCCGCGAGCCGGCGACGCTGACCGGCGCGCTGTTCAGTGAGGACACGCAACTGATGGCCGAGGCGCTGCGCCAGCTCGGCTTCACCGTCGCGGCTGACGGCGCGGGGAACGTCCTCACCGTCTCTGGCCAGTCCGCCGGGTTCAGCCGCCAGGCCCCGGTGGAAATTTTCGTCGGCCTCGCCGGCACCGCCGCCCGCTTCCTCACCGCGCTGTGCGCCGCCGCGCCGCGCGGCGTCTATCGCCTGGACGGGGTGCCGCAGATGCGGAAGCGCCCGATGAAAGCCCTGATCGAGGCGCTGCGCGGGCTCGGCGCCGACCTCCGCTGCACCGGGGAAGAGGGCTTTTTCCCCCTCGAGATCCACGCCCGCGGGCTGCTGGGCGGCGCAGTGAAGATCGACGCCAGCGAGAGCAGCCAGATGCTGTCGGCGCTTTTCATGGTCGCGCCGCTGGCGCAATCCGCCGTCGAGATCCAGCCGGTGGGCGGCGTGCGCTGGCCGTTCGTGCAGATGACGGCGCGGCTGATGGAGGAATTCGGCCTGCCCGCGGTGGAGCGACGGAAAGGCGGCGTCTTTTTCGTCCCGCCGGCCCCGCCACACGGCACAAAGGGCGGCGTGCATGCGATCGAGGCCGACGCCACCGCGGCCAGCTACTTCCTCGCCCTTCCCTTCGTGGTCGGCGGAAAGCTTGCGTTGCCCGGGCTGAAGGCCCCGGGCCAGGGCCTGCAGGGCGACACGGCGTTCGCCGACGTGATGCGCCGCGCCGGGCTGTCCGTCGCGGAGCGCGGGAACAACCCGGGGCTTGAGGCGTCGTTCGTCGCCGGCGCGCCCCGCCGCGGAGTCACCCAGGATTTCAGCGAATTTTCCGACACCTTCCTGACCCTCGCCGCGGTGGCGCCGCTGCTGGACGGCCCCACGCGCATCACCGGCATCGCGCACACCCGGAAGCAGGAGACCGACCGCGTCGCCGGGATGGCGCGCGAGCTGCGGAAGCTGGGCCAGGAGGTCGCGGAGGAGGCGGACGCCCTGACCATCACACCGCGGCCGCTGCAGCCGGGGCAGACGATCGAGACCTACGGCGATCATCGGTTCGCGATGAGCTTCGGCATCCTCGGCTGCCACGATCTCCGGCGGGACGGACGTCCCTGGCTGACGATCAAGGATCCGGCGTGCTGCGCCAAAACGTTCCCCGGCTTTTTTGGATTGCTGGAGGACCTGCGGCAAAAATCGTTGGCATCCTAATGGCTGGCTCTCCCTTCATCATCGTCGCGATCGACGGCGGCGCGGCCTCCGGCAAGTCGACCTCGGCCCGGATCCTCAGCGAGCGGTTCAACCTGCTCCACGTGGACACCGGCTCGTACTACCGCGCGGTCACCGCCGAGCTGCTGCGGCAGGGCGTCGCGGCCGGCGACCCCGGCGCGGTGCAGGCCGCCCTCGGCAAACTGCAGCTGGGAACGCGCCTGGACGGCCGTTCCGCCCGGCTGGAAATCGGCGGACGCCTCGACGAGGACGAGATCCGCAGCCGCGCGGTCAACGACCACGTCTCGCACTTCGCCGCGATTCCCGAGCTGCGCGCCGCGCTGCTCTCCTACCAGCGGGGACTGGCGGACGTCGCGCGCGCGCGACAATTCCGCGGCGTCGTGATGGAGGGCCGGGACATCGGCTCGGTGGTTTTTCCGCAGGCGGACTTCCGCTTCTTCCTGCACGCCGACCTCGCCGAACGGGCGCGGCGCCGCGCCGGCGAGGGACGGCAGGATTCCATCGGCGAGCGCGACCGGCTCGATTCGTCGCGGAAGGTTTCCCCCCTCACCTGCCCGCCGGGCGCGACCTCGATCGACACCACGCACCTCACGCTCGAGCAGGTCGTCGAGCGGATGGCCGCGCCGATCGCCGCCCGCATCGACGCCGCATGAGCCGCCGCTATACCCAGGGCGCGATGACGCCGGTCTACGGGTTCTTCCACTACCTGTCGGTGGTCGTCTACGACATGTTCTTCCGCGGCGAAGTCGCGGGACTGGAGAACCTGCCGAAGGACGGCGCCTTCCTGATCGCATCCAACCATGCCAGCCTGCTGGACCCGCCGATCGTCGGCAGCCAGGTGTCACGCCAGCTGTGCTTCTTCGCGCGCAAGACGCTCTGGAAGCCCGGCCTCGCGTCGTGGTGGCTCGACGCGGTGGGCACCATCCCGGTCGACCGCGACGGCGGCACCGACGTGACCGCGATCAAACGCGTGCTGCGCGCATTGGGCGAAGGCCGGGCCCTGATCCTTTTTCCCGAGGGCACGCGTTCGACCGACGGCCGCCTGCAGACGGCCAAGCCCGGAGTCGGCCTGATCGCCTGCCGGACGCAGGTGCCGGTGGTCCCGGCCCGCATCTTCGGCTCGTTCGAGGCCTTCGGCCGCAGCGGCGGGCTCCGGCCCGGCACACCGGTGTCGGTCGTGTTCGGCCCGCCCCTGCCGGCGTCCGCCTACGATCCCGGCACGGGTAAGGACCGCTACCAGCGGGCGTCGGAACGCATCATGGGAGCGATTGCAAGGATCGAGCCGCCGGCAGCCACGATCGTCTGAGGGCCCGGCTGGAAATCTCAAAGTCCAGATTTCAAATCTCAGAAGGAGAGCGGTTCTCTCGGACCGCCCCGGCTCGACGCGTTAGTTCAAGGATCCGAGAGCTCGCTCTTTGGGATTTGAAACTCGGGATTTGGGATTTCCCCACCGGGGCGTCACGGCTTTCGGCGGAAAGAAACGGACACGAAGCTCGAGTTGCCCGGAAAGCGGCGGATCGAGAGCGACAGCGACGTGATGAAGCGCGCGAAGAGGCGCGAGCGGTACTTGGGCCAGCTGAACAGGCCGAAGTCGAAGGCGATGCCCTCCGCCGCCAGGACCTCGAAACCGCCCGCCCGCACCTTCGCGACGACCTCGCGGTAGCTCCACTCCGTCAGGTGCTCGGAGATTTCCAGGTTCCAGCCGATCCCCAGGCGGCGCTGCAGACGCTGCATCGAGGTGCGGTTGACCGTGGGATAAGTGAGGACGAGCCGGCCGCCGGGCTTGAGCACGCGGTGAAACTCCGCGATGGCCTTCTCCGGCGAAAGAACGTGCTCGAGGGTCTCCACCGACACGATGCGGTCGAAGAATCCGTCGGGGAAAGTCAGCGCCTCGACGTTCATCTTCTGGAACTTCAGGTTTGGGATGGCCTGGTGCTCCGGCCTGAGCGCGTTGCCGGCGATGTCGATCGCGTGGACCGTTCGGCACCGCGGCGCGATCTGGATCGAGAGGCCGCCGTCGCCGCAGCCCGCATCGAGGACCACGTCACCCGGCTCCGGCTGCAGGAAGCCCAGCGCCGTCCGGTAGCGCGCCTCGTGGAAGAGCTTGCTGAGAGGGATGCCGTGGATGACGCAGCCGCCGCCCTCGTAGCCGCCGTGGCCGTACTTGTCCTCGTAGTATTTCTCCAGCTCGGCGTTGTCCTTGAATTCCAGGCGCTCCTTGCCGTGGATTCCGGTCCATTGGACGTCTTTCATCGCCGTGGGAGGAATCTCAGGGAAGCCGGACGAAAAATATCAGGCCAGGCCGCTCGCCTGGCGGGCGCGCTTCAGGACATCCCGCGCGACGGCCCGGGCGCGTTCGGCTCCCTCCGCGAGGACCCGGTCCACGTGACCCGGATCCGCGGCGAGCTCCGCGCGGCGCGCGCGCGCCGCGGCAAAGTAGTTCCAGTATTGCTCGAACAGCGCCTTCTTGAGATCGCCGTAGCCGAGGCCGCCGGCGCGCAGCCGGCCTTCGAAGTCGGCGGCGACCGCGGTCGGCGCGAGCAGCTTCAGCAGCTGCACCGCGAGATTCCGGTCGGCGTCGGGCTTCGGCTCCTGCGGGGTGCGGCTGTCCATCACGATCCCCATGATCTTTTTCCGCATGGCCTTCTCGTCGCCGAAGATCTCGACCGTGTTGCCGTAGCTCTTGGACATCTTCTGGCCGTCGAGCCCGGGCACGACCGCAACCTCGTCGCGGATCTCCGACTCGGGCACCACGAAGGTCTCGCCGTAGGTCTGGTTGAACTTGATCGCCATGTCCCGGGTCATCTCCACGTGCTGCTTCTGGTCGCGGCCGACCGGGACGCGCTGCGTGTCGAAGAGGAGGATGTCCGCCGCCATCAGCACCGGGTACGAGAACAGGCCGAAATTCGGCGCGATGCCCTTCGCGATCTTGTCCTTGTAGCTGTGCGCCCGCTCGAGCAGGCCCATCGGGGTCAGCGAGCCGAGCAGCCACATCAGCTCCGTCACCTCGGGAACGTCGCTCTGCCGCCAGAACACGCAGCGGGCCGGATCGAGGCCGCAGGCCAGCCAGTCGAGCGCCACCCCGCGGGTGTTGGCCCGGCGCTCGGCCGGATCGGTCAGCGAGGTCATCGAGTGGTAGTCCGCGATGAAGTAAAAGCAGTCCCCCCGCGCCTGCGCCTCGATCGCGGGGCGCATCGCGCCGAAATAGTTGCCGATGTGGACCGTGCCGGTCGGCGTGATGCCAGTGAGGGTGCGCATGAGGACAGTCGTTCTCGTTCTCTTGATCGTTCTCGTTCTCGAAGAATCCGGATTAGAGAACGAGAATGAGAGCGAGAACGAGAACGATTTTCAGTCGCGCCTGGGCAGCAGCGTCACCGTCTGGCGGGCCTTGGCGATCGTGGCCGCCGGCAGCACGCCGCCGAAGGAGACCGTCGGCATCACCACCGCGCGCCGGCCGAGCAGCGTGCCGGGATTGAGCACGGCGTTGCAGCCGACCTCGGCCTGCTCGCCGACGATCGCGCCGAATTTCCGCAGCCCGGTATCGTAGGTCGCGTCCGCCGCCTTCACCACGACCGGCTGCTGGTCGAAACGCAGGTTGGAACAGATCACGCCGGCGCCGAGGTGGGCGCGGTTTCCCAGGATGGAGTCCCCGACATAGCTGAAGTGCGGCACCTGCACGCCGTCCATCAGCAGGCAGTGCTTGAACTCGCAAGCGTTGCCCAGCACGCAGTCCTCGCCGACGATGACATGGCCCCGGATGAAGGCGCCCGGCCGGATCTCGGTCCGCGCACCGATCCAAACCGGGCCGATGATGGTCGCGGCGGACGGCAGCTTGACGGTCGGATGCAGGAAAACCGCCCCTTCGACGTGGAGGCCCGGCGGCAGGGAAACCGCCGGCCGGTCCAGCGGCTGCGCCGCGAGCGCCGCCGGAATCCGCTTCAGCCACTCCCAGGGCGCCGCCTCCGCCGGAAAATGTCCCGCGAACGGGGCGAGGGACGCCGGCAGGGCATAGAAGTCGGAGGCTTTCACGGCCACGGTCATAGTGACGTCCGGTCCCGGGTCGCAACGCACGAATTCAGCCGGGAGGCCAGGACCTCCCGCGAATTCGCAAATCCAAGGGCAGGAGGAATCGAAGAGAAACCCGCGGCATTCCCGCCGCCGACCGAAAAAATGCGCGCGCCCTCACTTTGCCAAATCCTCGCCGGCGCGCATGGCGTCAGCGCCGCGGACGTCGGGGAGTTTCAGGCTCGGGGAATCACCAGCCGGAACGTGCTGCCTCCTCCCTCCCTGGGAAGATATTCGAGGGTGCCCCCGAGGAGGTGCACATAAGCCTTGGTGAGCGAAAGCCCGAGACCGAAGCCGCGGCCGGGCCGCCCGTTGGAACTTTCGGGCCGGTAAAAGCGTTCCGCCAGGCGGCTCCGGCGCTCCGCCGGGATGCCCGGCCCGCGGTCGCTCACCGTCACCTCGCAATTCGTTCCTGTCCCGCGAACGCCCACGGAGATGACGCTTCCGGCCGGACTGTACTTGATCGCATTGTCGAGGAGGTTTTGCAGGGCCTGGCGAAAGATCACGGGGTCCGTGAGGGCGGCACATTCGCCCGCGTCGAGTTCAAACCGCTGGTCCCGATATTCGGCGAGAATCCCGATCTCCGCGACGCAGGCGGAGACATATTCATCCAAACGAACGCGCGTCATCACGGGAGGAGCCCCTCCCTCGGTGCGGGCGAGTTCCAGCAGCCGCTCGACCAGGAGATGCAGCCGCTGCGCCTCCTCCAGCATGCTGCCGATGATTTCCCGGTATTCCGCCGGGGTGCGTTCCCGCCGCAGGCCCACCTCCCCCACGCTTCGCAGCGTCGTCAGCGGAGTGCGCAGCTCGTGGGAAGCGTCCGCCACGAAGCGGTCCAGCGCCTTGAAGGAGGCCTCGAGCCGTTCGAGCGTGAGGTTGAAGGCCGTGGCCAGCCGTCCGAGTTCGTCATGGGCCTGGGGGATGGCCAGGCGGCGGCTGAGATCGTCCGCCCGGATCGATTCGGCGCCGCTGACGATCAGATCCAAAGGCTTCAACCAGCGCCGCGTGATGGCGTATCCGCCCAAAACGAGCAGGGTCACCACCACCGGCAGCGCGATGAAGATAATCCAGCGAAGAGCGCCCAGGGCGTCCGCGGTGGGCTGGTGCACCGACAGCACCCGGAGCATCCATGCCCCGCCGCCGCCCGGACGATAGGGAACCGACAGCACCCGCAGGCGAAGATCGCGCGCGATGCTGAAGACCGAAAGCGTTTCACGTCCCTGGGGCGGAGCCAGTGGCAGCCGCTCGGCGTCGCCGTCCACAAATGGCCAGCATCTGGCCACGAGCCGGCCCCGCTCATCCCAGAGTTCGAACCACGGATCCTCGGGATTCCACCGGCCATCCCCCGGAAGCGCCTTTCCGTCCCAGGCCACCTGCCCTGCCGGATCGATGGCCAGCCGGCGCTCAACCTCCGCGAGATCGCGGCGCAGTTGGTAATCGAGCGGCCGGGCCATGGTGCCGGCGACATAGGTGTAAAGGGTGAAGCTGAAGCACGCGAGCAGCACCGCACCTCCCGTCGCATACCAGATGGCCAGACGGAACCGGAGCGTGCGCCGCTGCCACCAATGCTTCATTCCGGGGCTTTTCCCATGCGGTAACCGACTCCGCGCAGCGTGTGGATGAGGCGTTCGCTGCCCTCCGTATCCACTTTCCGCCGGAGGCGCATCATCTGGACGTCGATAACATTGTCGAGGGAAGTCATGCGATGGGTCTGTTTCCATACGTCCCGCTCCAGCATCTCGCGGGTCACGATCTGCCCCTGATATCGCAACAGGTATTCCAGGATGTCCACCTCCCTCGGCGTGAGGGAAATTTCCGCGCCCGCCCGCATCGCCACCCGCGCCCGGGTATCGAGCTGCAAATCGCCGCACTGCAGCAATTGCCCGATGCTCAGGACGGGGCGGCGGAGCAACGCCCGGCACCGCGCGACCAGCTCGGCAAAGGCGAAAGGCTTGGCGAGATAATCGTCCGCCCCTCCCTCCAGGCCCGCGACCCGTTCCTTGAGTTCACCGCGGGCGGTGAGGACCAGGACCGGGGTCTGGATGCCGCGCTCCCGCAAATGGTTCAAGACCTCGAGGCCGTCGCCGTCCGGCAGCATGCGGTCGAGCACCACGAGATCGCAGGCTTCGCGGTCCAGATGACCCATGGCGTCGCGGCAGGCCGCGGACTCGGCTACCACCCATGATTCGAGCCGGAGTCCCTCCGCCAGGGACTCGCGGGTCTTTCTTTCATCTTCGACAATGAGCACACGGGGAGGAGCCAGGGATTCCATCTTGAAAAGTGCCGCCGTTCAAACCCGGGGAAGCCGGGCCAGAAGGCCCGCAATGTTGCGCCAGAGGCGGCTCAGCGCAAGCGGCCGGCGCCGGTAACCGATCAACGCCACTGCGCCCAGCAGCAGCAGGGATCCGTACCCCGGCGCCTCGGGAATGGGCCGGATTTGGTTGTCGAAGGACTGCCAGCCCGTGGTGGTGTTGGAATACCCCGCGAACGTAACCTGGTTTTCCGGCGGCGCCCCCGTCTCGCCGGGCACGACTCCCGGGAAGTTCTGCGAATAGAAATAGTCCTCCAGCGACGCCCATCCGTTGACCGTCACGCTCACTCCGCTGTCGATCACCAAGGTCGAGACATTCAGGATGGATGCGCTGGCGCTCCCAAAATCGATCACCGTATCGCCGGTAATATGGAGGGTCCCCACCGTGAGACTCGTGTCTCCCGTCAGCAGGAGCGTGCCGCCGGCGAGGGTGAGGCTGCCGGCGATCGAGGGCATGGAGCCGGTGAACTGCAGCACCCCGGAGTTGAGCGCGACGTTGCCGAGCGTGACATTGCTGCTGATGGTCAGCATGCCGGCTCCATCCTTGGTCAAGGTCCCTGCGCCGAGGGCGATGACATTGGTCACGGAAATATTCCCCGTCCCTCCCAGGGTCAGGTTTTGGTTGGACGCCGATGCGATTCCGCCGCCCAGGGTGAGCGTGCCCGCGTCGGCGTTGATGCGGGCGTCCGCATCGAGCGTGATGGCGCCGTTCCAGGCGTTGGCGCCGGCCGTGCTGCGCAGCGCGCCTCCTCCCGCGATCCCGCTGCCGCTCAGGTGAAGAGAACCCGCCCCGGTGGCGATCCCGCCCTGCAGCTCAAGGGCGGCGCCCGCCAGCACCGAGACCGCACTCGTGCCGAGGGCGCCTCCGTTTTGCAGCGCCACGACGCCGCCCGCGATATCGGTCGCGCCCGAGAACGACGCGCTGTTGCCCGAAAGCGAGAGCGTGCCCGACCCTGCCTTGGCCAAGGTGCCGCTTCCGCTGATCGTGCCCGCGTAGGCGCTGGCAGCCGCGCTGTCGATCGTGAGGGAACCGCTGCCAAGCTGCACCTGGGCGGCCGCGGCCGCGGCGTCGAGGCCGCCGATCGTCTCGGTTTGGCCGTTCACGTTGAAAACCCCGGAAGCCCCCAGCGTGACCCGGGACGTGTCGGCGATTTGATTCCCGGCGTCGAGCCGCACGGTGTCGGTGCCGACGCCATCGCCGATCAGCAGGTCGCCGTTCACCGCGGTGGCGCCCCCGGTCTTGTCGAGCGCGAGCGTACCGGCATTCACCGACGTGAGGCCCGTGGAGGTATTGGAGGCGCCGCCGGTGAGCAGCAGGGTCCCGGCGCCCGTTTGGGTGAGTTCGCCCGGCCCCGCGATGATGCCGCCGAAGGTGAGGGTCGTGCCGGAATCGGGCGCCAGGAAGCCGCCGCCCGCATCGAGGGTGAGGCCGCGGTTGGCGTTCAAGGCGAAGGAAGCGGTCGTCCGCAGGGTGCCGCCATTGAAGACCAGCAGGCCCGGCGTCGCCACTCCCGGTGTCGCGCCCAGCGCCCGGTCCGACGCGATTTGCAGGGTGCCGGCCGTCACGGTGACGGAACCGGTGAAGCTGTTGTTCCCGGAAAGGATCGTGGTGCCGCCCGCCCCGTTGCGGACGAGATTGCCGGCGCCGGAAATGATCCCGGAAAAGGTCTGGACCCCCGTCGTGTTGAGGAAGGCCAGATCGGTCGCGCTGTCGTCAAAGGCGATCGCCCGGTCGAAGAGGAACCCGCCGCCGCTGCCGGAAAAGCCGACGGAAAAGTGCGTACCGCCGTCCGCGACGTTGTCGAGCGTCAAGGTGCCGGAGGCCGGCGCGATCGTGTTGCTGCTGAAAACCAGGCTGACCCCCGGGTTGGCGGCGATGGTGGAGCTTCCCGACATCGCCAGATCGTTGGCCAAGGTGTGATCCCCCCTGATGAACAGCGTGCCGCCGCTGAGATCCAGCGTGCCGGTCCCGAGGGCGGCGTCGCTTCCCACGGCAATTGTCCCCGCATTCAGCGCCACACCCCCGGAAAACGTGTTGGCCCCGGAAAGCGTGAGCGTGCCGCTGCCCCGCTTGTCGATCGCGCCGCCCATCCCTCCGTCGGAAATCACGCCGGAAAAGACCGTCGATCCGTTTCCCCCCGTCGTGAGTTTTCCACCCCCGAGTTTGATGCTCCCGGCTCCGGCAATCGTGGAAACGGTGTCGCTGGTTCCGTTCAGATCGTAAGCGCCCCCTGCATTCACGATCACGTCGGTCGAACTCGCGAGGGTGCCGCCACCCGAAATCTGGAGGGTTGCTCCGGAATCGATCGTCGTCGCCCCGGTATAGCTCGCCGCCGCGCCGAGAATCACGGTGCCATTGCCATCGATCGTCAGGCTGCCGCCTGAGCCGCTGATGTTGCCGTCCAGCGTGGCGAGGGATGAGCCGCTGGCCGCGAGCGAAAGGGTCAGATTGTTCCCCGCCAGATTGATCGTGCCATTGAAAGTGAGTCCTCCGCCATTTCCCGAGGATTTCCACGTCTGGTTGCCGCCCAGCGCGAACTTGTTCGCAAAGGTCTGCACCAACCCCGTCTGGTTATCGATCCCGATTCCACCGACCCCGTTGACGGTGAGGGTCTTGCCTCCGGCAAACGATTTCGCATCCGAACCGTTCGCGAACAGGAGTTCCCCCACGGATGTGTTGGAGCTCACATTCGGGTCTTTGACCGTCGCCGAACTGAAGCGAGCGATGTCGCCCGGCCCGGGGGTCGCGGAATTCCAGTTGGCGGAATTGTTCCAGTTGCTGTTGCCGGCTCCGTCGATCCACGTCACAGTGACCTGCGACAGGGCGGCCGCCGGGAAAAACAGCACCGGCAACAGGCACCGGCGCACAACCCTTTGCAGGATGAAGGGCATGGATGAATTCTCCCGTCCGCAGGCCGGACGGAAAGACCGCCCGACTGACATTTCTGTCAGGCTCCGATTCGCGTCTTGAGCCGAATGCGGCCCGCGACCAGAGCAGTTCGCCCCCCGCAAGACCCACCCATCGAAAATGCACCAGGGATACTCCCGAAAACTGCGGCCCGCGGGCGCCATCCTTGCGCGCGCGGTGAGGCATTTCTCCCGGATCGACGGACCGCAATGGGCGGCGGCGTTCGCCCACTACGCCTTTTTTTCCCTGTTTCCGCTCATCGTCCTGTTCGTCAACCTCGCCTCGGCTTTCATCGCCCGGGACCGCGCCCGCGAGGATGTTGTCCGCTACATCGAGAATTACGTCCCGAGCAGCGCCGAGATCCAGGGCCATGTTTTCGACACCATCAACGGCGTGGTCAAGGCCAGGGGACCGGCGGGCCTCATGGCGCTCCTGATCCTCGCCTGGACCGCCACGCGTTTCCTCGGCACACTCATTCGCGCCACCAACCGGGCGTGGGGCGCCGAAGCCCACCAATGGTGGCGCCTCCCCATCAAGAGCCTGCTGTTCCTGGGGCTCATCGCCGGCACCGTGCTCTGCGGCATCGCCGTGCCGGTGTCGGTCAAGATGGCCCGCGCCCGCTTTTTCCCTCTCGGCCATCCCAGCTGGTGGCTGGAGGCCGCGATCGGCTATTTCGTCCCTCTTCTCGTCGTTTTCGGAAGCCTCACCATCTTCTACAAGCTGGCCCCCCGGCGCCGGACCCGTTTTTCCGAGGTCTGGATGGGAGCGCTGTGCGCCACGGCGCTGCTCCGAAGCGCCGAGGATCTTTTTGTCGTCTACCTGCAGCATTTCGCCTCGCTCAATCTGGTCTATGGCGCCTTCGGCGGAATCATGGCCTTCCTGCTTTGGATTTATCTCTCCGGCTGCATTTTCATTTTCGGGGCCTGCATCTGCGCGGCGCAAGGCGAAGGAGCCCGAGGTGCGGCCAAGGCGGCCTGATTCCCGCCCGGCGAGGGCGGGGGGTTCAGTCACCGGCGAACCCCGGCGCCGGTCTCGGGAAAATCGGCATCGCCTCGTCTCCGCCGCCCGGGTTTCCGGACGCAAAAAAGGCGCCTCGGGACCTCCGAGGCGCCTTCGAAAGTGGAGCGGGCGAAGAGACTCGAACTCTCGACGTCCACCTTGGCAAGGTGGTGCTCTACCAACTGAGCTACGCCCGCAAAACAGGGTGTTTAGGACTAGGGCGGAGGCGGCTTCCGTCAACAGCTTATTTTTGACGGAGATCCGCCTCGAATCCGGATCGGCCCGGCATTCTCCGCGTGCTCCGTGTCCTCGGTGTGAAAGATGCCCGGAGTCTGGAAATCCGATCCCGAAGACATCCCTTCGCGCCTTGGCGTCGCTGCGCGAGACTCGCCGGGTGGTCGCTCCCGCCGCCAGCCGTGCTGATCCGGAGGCGAGTCGCCTCACTCCCGCAGCTCGAGCTTGTCCTCCGGGCCGGAGTCACCGCCGCCGGACTTGCCGGATTTCGCGGACTTGCGGCCCTTCCTGCTGCCGCTCTCGCCGTAGTACGAATAGTTGTTCGTGTAGTAGCCGTAGTCGTCGCCCGCGTTCGCCGGCACTTGGTTGAGCACGACGCCGAGCAGCGGGGTCTTGAGGCCCTCGATGATCTGCTGGGCGCGGAGGACCATGCTGGCGGGGTTGCGGCGGTGCTGGATGAGCAGCACGGCTCCGTCGACGGCGCCGGCGAGCACGCTGGCATCGCTCACGCCGATGATCGGCGGCGAGTCGAAGATGATCTTGTCGTAGCGGCCGCGGAGCTCGGCAATGAGCTCCCGGAGGCGGTTGACGTAAAGGAGGCTCAGCGTGAAGCCGGGCGCGGCGCCGCTGGGGATGAAATCGAGGTTGGGCGCGATGGCGCGCTGGATGACGTCGTCGAGCTTCTGCTTCCCGAGCAGGAGCTCCCCGAGGCCGGGCTCCCGGTTGCGGCCGGCGAGGCGATGCTGCGTCGGCCGGCGGACGTCCGAGTCGATCAGCAGCACGCGCTCCCCCGCCCCCGCCATCAGGCGCGCGAGGTGATGCAGCGTGGTCGACTTGCCCTCGCCGGGGCCGGCGGAAAAAATCACGAAGCTCGCGGCCTTGCCCTGGGGCAGCGCGAGATTGAGGTTGGTGTGCAGCACCCGGAACGGCTCCGCCTCCGCCGGGTCGTCGCCGAGGTCGCGGCCGGCATCACGGGTGAACGGGATCACGCCGAGGACCGGGAGCTTCAGCCGGCTCTCGACGTCGCTGACATTGCGGAAGCTCATGTCGAAGTACTCGAGCAGGACCGCGACGCCGACGCCCAGGATGCCGCCGAAGAGGCAGGAGAAGACGAAATTGAGCGCCCAGCTCGGCTTGCTCGGCGTGCGCGCCGCCTCGGCCGTGTTGAGGATCTCGATCGTGCGCTTCGGCACCTGGAAATCGATTTCGCGCTGGCGGAGCGTGAGCTTCAGCGTCGTGGAGAGCCGGGTCTCGTCATCGAGCTTCTGCGCGGCATCCTCGAACGGCCGCATGCGCTCGCGGGCCGACAGGATCTGGTCGACCTTGGCCTGGCTGAGCTGGTTCTTGAGCTCGGCAACGCGGGCGTCCGCCTCCTTGTAGCTGTTCTCCAGCGAAATCTCGTACCCGCGGAGCATGGCGTCGAGCTGCTCCCGGATCTTCGCGCGGTTCTCGACCGCGGAAACGAGATCGGGATGGGCCTCGCCGAGGCGGGCCTTGAGCTTGGTCACGTTCTGGTCCGCCAGCAGGTAGGCCTGGAGCAGGTTCTGGATATTGGTGTCCTGGATGAGCTCCGAGTTGACCAGCGCGAGGCGGTCGGCCGGCGGGATCGCCTTGAAGCGCTCGTAGCGGGTCTTGCGCCCGATGGCGTCGACGCTGAGCGCGATGAGCGAGTTCTGCATCTGCCGCAGCGTCTCGATCTCGATGTCGGAGTAGCGCGCGTTGAGGTCGACGCCCGAGATGTTCAGGTCCTTGCGCAGCTTCTCGACGACGTCGCGCTGGCGGGCGACCGACTCCTCCTGGGCCGCGAGTTCCTTCTTGAGCTGCGCCATGCCTTCGCGCTGCTCCGAGGTCGCGAGCGAAATGCGGTCGTCGGAATAAACCCGCGCGATCTCGTTGGCGATCGCCGCGGCGAGGGCGGCGTCCTGCGCATAGACGTTGATCTCGATGAGCGAGGAGCTCCGCTGCGACTCGATGCGCAGCATTTTCCGGAGGAGATAGTTGAAGCTCTGCGCCGAGGTGAGCGGCGCGGTCGAGCCGAGCGAGGCCGCCAGCTTGGCATTGAGCCCGAGATTCTCGATCACCGGGTAGAGGATCTTCTCGGACTGCAGGATCTTGAACTGGTCCTGAAGGAAGTACGGGTCGTAGTAATTGGAGACCTGCGTCTGGAAAAGCTTCACCTCGCCCTCGGGTTTCTCGACCCGGATCTTGGTCGTGGCGAGGTACCAGCTGGGGAGGAAGGCGGTGACGCCCATGGTCGTGGCGATCACCAGCCCGAGGATGAGCGCGATCAGCGGCCACCGCAGCCGCAGGAGCTGCATGAAGTCAGCCAGCGAGACGCTTTCCTTGCTGGCGGGGGAGAGGCCCATGAACGACGGCGGACGGCGCGCGGGCGCGCTCAGAACGAATACCTGGCGCCGAGGCTCTCGCGGTTGCGCACCTGCTCGCGCCCCTTGTCGTCCGACGAGATGTTGTCGTAGTCGTAGGTGGCGGAAATCACCCAGTTTTTCGTCGGCAGATAGGAAAGGCCCAGGCCGAAGCGGGTCGTCGTCTCGCTGACGTTGGGCAGGCCGCGGCGCCCCTGGAGCTGCGACGGCTCATAGTCGATCGACCCCGAGGCGGTGATCAGGCCGGTGATCGCGTGCTGCACATTGAAAAAGAGCCGGTTCACCTTCTCGTCCGTGTAGAGCGAGGGATCGGAACTTTCCTCCAGCGTGTAGACGTAGCCGGCGGTGAAATAGCTGCCCTGCGCGTAGTCGTACTTGCCGCTCAGCTCGACGTACGGGGACGTGTCGTTGCGCTCGCCATCGCGGTGGCGCCATTCGAAACCGAGCCGGCCGGAGGCCGTGAGCTTCTTCGCCACCTCGTAGTCCGCGCCGCCGAGCAGGTAATTCGAGGTCTTGTCCTTGGTGCTGCCCGCATCCCGGTAGTCGATCGTCTGGAAGCGGTATTCGCCGACGGCCTTCAGCTCCGGGAGCACGGCGTAATCGCCGGAAATGCCGTAGAGGTTCTCGATCCGGTCGAGACTCGTGCCCAGCTTGGGGTTGTCGTACCGGTAATACACCGACCGGGCCTTGATCGTGACGTTCGCCTTCGCATTCACGTCGGTCGTGAAGCTGCCGTCGGCCTCGTTGTTCTTGAACGACTGGTTGGAGTTGATGACGGTGCCGTTCAGGGCCGACTCCGGATTCTTCTGGATATTGAAGGTGTCGCTGAGGTCGATCGTGGACGTCGGGGAAAACTCGTGGGCCAGCCGCGTCGAGAGCGCATGGCTGTCCAGCAGCTTCGAGCCGGGACGGTCGGTGAAATAATCGAGGTTCAGGCCATAGGAGGCCGACACGAACGTCTGCGCGGCCACGGACGCATGGAAGGCGATCTTCGGCGAAAAATCGTACACCGTGCTGCTGATCGTGTTCGACGGCGCGCCGAAGATGTTGCTGTCGTAGGTGATGTTGGCGGCCGCAGTGACCGCCCACGCCTTGCCCTGGTCCTGCTCGGGAATGGGGGCATATACCGCCCAAACCGGACGGACGGCGATGAGGCCGGAAACGAGGAAAAGGCGCGGAAGTTTCATAAGCAAAAGCGAGAGATGGACGTGCGCGAAACCTAGGCGCAAACCACTGGCTGGAGCAACTACTTTCCCCTAGGCGGCGGCAGGGCGGGATTGAACAGGACGTACAAATTGTCCGCGAGTTTCTGCGGCACGGTCAGGGGAAATTCCGGGGGTGCTTTACCGGTGAGGAAGGCCGAATAAATCTGCCCCCATTCGCCAAACTTCGCCGTCACCTCGGCGAGCGATCCCGGCAACGGACCCCGCAGCGCGAGCTCCGAGAAAAACGGCCGGTCCAGGGTGTGCGGAGTCAGCAGCAGGATGCCCATCGGCTGATCGACGGTGATCGCATAGAAATCCCGCAGCCGCGCCGGCTGGGCCCAGACCCGCTGCCGCCCGTACCAGGCCGCACCCGCCGGCACGTCGGCCATGACTCCAAAGCGCCCGATCGCGCCGCGCTGCTCCATTTCGATCCGGAGCCCGGCGAGGAGCGTCGGATAGTAGGGAGGATAAAAGAAATGGAGCCGGCGCGGCTCGAGGGCGTCGCGCACGAGCGGCAGCGCCTGGGCGAGGAGCAGGACGGCCGCCGTCGTCCGCGGCCAGGACGCCGGTCCCGCGCTCGCCTCGAGCAGCACGAAGAAGAACGCCGCCCCGAAAATCATCACCAGCGGCGAAAGCCAGAGCACCGGCAGCCGTTCGGTCTCGCCCGAGTTGAAGAACGCCTGGGAAACCACGAGGGCGGCGAACGCCGCCGTGAAAAGCCACCGGAGGCGGTTGGCCGCCGGCGCGCGAAAAGTGTAGAGCCAGCCGGCGACGAAAAACGCCGTGAGGAAGAGGCCGCCGCCCGACCACAGCTGGGACTTCACGTTGTCCTGCACGCTGGTGAGCGCCTTGTTGCCGAGCTTGTTGAGGTCGACGTGCGGCAGATCCGTCGCCAGCCGCGTGCGGAAGGTGGCAGGCTCCGCGGTGGGGTCACCGGCCTTCAGCGCGACGTTCTGGGCCGCGAGCGCGACCGGATGGCCGGCCTGCCGGAGATTCCGCACCAACCACGGAGTGGAGATCACCAGGAAACCCGCCGCGATCGCCACCAGCGCCACGACCCGCGCCCGGCCATGGAAACGCCAGCCCGCGTACCCCAGGGCGACGAGCACCAGGGCTCCGGCCGAGTATTCGGACAAAAACAGCAGGCCGCACACGACACCCAAGCCCGCGAGCCAGGCGGGCAATGCGTCCTCCCCTTCCCCGGAACCCTGCTCGACGCGCAGCCAGATCCAGAACGCCGCCAGCGCGAGCACCATCAGCAAAGACACTCCGTTCACCGCCACGACCTGCTGCCACGCCGAGACCGAGACCAGCAGCGCCAGCGCCGCCACCCAGCCGACGCGCGGAGCAAACAGCCGCCTCCCGAGATCGTAGGTCAGCCACGCCGCCAGCCAGAACAGCAGCAGGTTGAGCCCAAGCAGGAAATAATCGCCCCCGAAGCCGAGGGGCGGCGCGGGCACCTTCGCGAAGAGCGACTCCCGCACGCCGGCGGGCAGCAGGCGCAGCCCGCCCGCGATGACGAGGGCATAGAGCGGGGCCTGGGTCAGTTCGGGATACGGCTGCTGCGGATCGAAACGATGTCCCCGCTGCGCCATCACCGCGGCGGTCTGCGGATAGTTCACGAGCGTGGTGAAGCCCGCACCCGACGCCAGCTGCCGGCCCATGTCGGCCTGCAGCAGCGTCGCCTCGGTCAGCGGGCCGTGAAACTGCGTCCAGGCGACGCGCAACGACCCCAGCAGCGTGATCGCCAGCACCGCGCCCAGCAGGAGCCAGCGCGCCCCCTCGCCCTCCTCCAGCCAGTGGACGATCTCCTGCGTGGTTTTCGGCCGGCTCATCGGTCCGTCACATCAAGCTCGGGCCATTCCGCGATCTTCCGGTGCAGGGTGCGGCGGCTGATGCCCATCAGCGCGGCCGCCTTGGTCCGGTTGCCGCGGGCCTTGATGAGGGCCTCGCGCAGCAGGCGCTTCTCGTTTTCCTCGACGGACAGCGGATTCGCGAGCGGCGCCGCGGTCGTTCCGCCCGCGGCGGCGCCGCCGCCGCGGAATTTCGGGTCGAGGTCGAACTCGCTCAGGCTCCCGCCCCGGCGCAGCACGACGATGTTCTCGCAGAAATTGCGCAGCTCGCGGATGTTGCCCGGCCAGGCATAGGCCTGAAGCGTGGCGAGCGCGCCCGGCTCCAGTGTCAGCGGCGGCACGCCGTTCTCCGTGGAGAAGACTTTGATGTAGTGCGCCAGCAGCACCGGGATGTCCTCGGTCCGCTCGCGCAGCGGCGGGAGCGTGATCCGCACGACGTTCAGGCGGAAGAAGAGGTCCTCGCGGAATTTTCCCTCGCGCACCAGCTGCTCGAGGCTGCGGTTGCTCGCCGCCACCAGGCGGACGTCGAGCTCGATCGGCTTCGAGCCTCCCACCCGCTCGATCGTCTTCGTCTCGAGGAAGCGCAGCAGCTTCACCTGGGTGGACGCGGAGATCTCGGCGATCTCGTCCAGGAACAGCGTGCCGCCGTCCGCGGCCTCGAAGCGCCCGATGCGGCGCTCCATCGCGCCGGTGAACGATCCGCGCTCATGGCCGAAGATCTCGCTCTCGAGCAGGCTCTCCGACAACGCCGCGCAGTGGACCGCGATGAACGGCCCCCGCGCCCGCGGGCTGGACTGGTGCACCGCCTGCGCCACCAGCTCCTTGCCGGTGCCGGACTCGCCTTCGATCAGGACCGTCGCCCGCGAGGGCGCCACGAGCTTCACCCGGTCGAGCACGTCCTTCAGCTTTGGCGAATTCCCGAGGATGCCCTCGAAGTTGAACTTCTCGTCGAGCCGCTCGTGCAGCTGCTTCACCTCGACCTCGAGGGTCTTGGTCTTGAGCGCCCGCTGGATCAGCACCTCGAGCCGCTCGATGTTCACCGGCTTCGTCAGGAAATCCACCGCGCCGCGCTTCATCGCCTCCACCGCGGTCTCGACGTTGCCATAGGCCGTCATCAGCAGCACCGCCGGCTTGTGCGGCAGCGTCAGGGCCTTGTCGATGATCTTGAGGCCGGATTTGCCCGGCATGCGGAGGTCCGTGAGGATGACGTCGAACTCCTGCGCCTCCATGAGGTTGAACGCCTCATCGGCGTTGCCGGCGACCGAGACGTCGTAGTTTTCCGCCAGGGCCTGCTGCAGGCCCTCGCGGGTATGCTTCTCGTCGTCGACGATCAGGACGCTCGGCACCATGCCGGCCATTCACGCGGCGCGGCGCACGGCGGTCAAGCCCCGCTCACTTGTCCGGCTCGGCCAGCCGCTGCACATCCGGGGCGAGGCGGCTGTAGAGGATGCTCGGGGGCGTGACGGCGTCGACCAGCGCCAGGAATTTCGTCCGGCGGTCCTCGATCAGGCTGCGCGCCTTCGCCTGCTGGCTGGCGTCGAGCTTGTTCTCCTTCGTCATGCTGTCGAGCTTGGCGGAAACGGTCACCCACTGGAGGATGGTGTAAAGGGGCAGGCGCTGGCGGCTCAGGATCTCGTCGTCGCTCATCGGCCCGTTGTGCGCCATCCCGGGAGGATACTTCGCGTCATGCTCCGCCGCGTGCTTCTTCTGGGAAGCCAGGATGGCCTCCGCCCGATGCTGGCGCTGCTCCTCGCTGAGGATCGCGGAGAACTCACGCTCGAAGCCGGCGTCGATTTCCGCCATCCGCTCGCGGAACATCGTGATCTGCGGGCCGAGTTTCTGGATGTCGGCGATCAGCTGGGCGCGGTCCACCGGCGGGCGCTTGGCCGCCGAGGCCGGCGGGGCGGCCAGAGGCGCGGTCGGGGTGAATTCACTCCCGAGCGATGCGGGCGGCGGCGGGACGGCCGAGCTGCTCTCCGTCCAGACACGCGCAGCGAAGCCGGAGGCAAACACCAGCACGGTGAGCACCGCAACTAGCACCCTTTGCGTCATGGACTCGAATCGAGGTCCTGCGCGTCCGCGACCAGGCGCTCCCAGTCCGCTAGATTGCGCTCGTTCTCCAGGCGATTGTTGCGGTCATGCACGTAGACGACCGCGGCCAGGCAGATCGCGAGGGTCGCCGCGCTCAGCGCGAACTGGCTGGAGAAGGAAGGGATCTCCGCCGGGATGGCGGACCGCACCGCGCGCAGCACCCGGTCGGCGAAACCCGCGCGCAAACGGCCGGCGGCCTCCTCCTCCATCCGGCTCCATACCTCGGCGTCACAGGGACGCACCGCGCGCAGCACGCGCGTGGCGAAGCCGGACCGCAGGTGGGCGGCGGCATGTTCCTCGAGCTGCTTCCAGGCGTCGGATTCAGGTTTCATGGTGAGGCTGGTAGTATTCCCGCAAACGTTCCCGCGCGCGGTGCAGGCGCGCCTTGATGACCACCACGCTGGTGCCGGTGATCTTGGCCATCTCGGCCTGGCTGCGCCCCTCCTGCGCCAGCGCCAGCAGCGCCCGGTCGGCCGGACGCAGGCGCGACAGCGCGTGGCGCAGCGCATCCAGCTCCTCCGTGTCCACCGCGCCCGGCGGCTCCGGGATGTCCGTGTGTTCCGCCGCGAACGGCGTGAAGATCCGCCGCAGGCGCTGCCGCCGCAAATGGTCGATGCACGCGTTGCGCGCGAGCCGGAAGAGCCACGCCTCGAACTGCGCGGTGTCGTGCAGCCGGTCCAGTCCGCGCACCATCTTGATGAAGACGGTCTGCGCCAGATCCTCGATCGAATCGCTGCGCCCGACGATCGCGTAGATGAAGCCCGCCACCCGCCGCTGATAGCTCACGATCAGCGCGCGCTGCGCCGACTCCTCGCCCTTCTGGGCGCGGCGGACGAGATGGGCCAGCGGCTCGGGCGTCGAAGATGTTTCCACGCGGGTGCATTGCTGTCCGGCCTGACGCAGAATAAGCCCCGTAGTTGCAGGGTTTATGCTAGCCGTATCGCAACTTTCCATCCGACTATGGGGCCACACCCACCACCATGATTCAAGACCGTTTCTTTGCCCGTTGCTCCGCCGGTGTACTCGTGTCCGGATTGCTGCTCGGTGCCGCCGGCTGCGGCAGCGGCCCCCGGCCCAACCTCTCGCTCAGCGCCGCCGATGCGCCGCGACCCGTTGCCATGCAAGGCGAAAGCCCCTTCTTCGACGGACAGATCGTCGCCACGATCTTCATCAGCCGCGGCTTCGAACGCAACGGCCCCGCCGGCATGAAGGGCGGACACGCGAAGGATGACTTCGAGCAGGTCGATCTTCCCGACACGACCGACAAGGATTACGCCGAGAGCATCAACAAGCTGCTCGCGTTACAAATTCGTGGCAGCCCGCTGCCTCCCGTCACGCTCCGCCTGAGCCTCGCCAACCAGACCAAGCAGCCGCTCGACGTCGCCATCCTCGAGGTCAACTCCGACCTCGGCAACTTCGCCGTCCAGCCCGACCACCTGACGCTCGAGCCGGGCAAGCCGGCCGAGCCCTATCCCATGAATTCGCAGCTCGGCCTCATCGGCGACAACCTCCCGGTCAAGGTCGGCCTCAAGATCGGCGACAAGACCGAATCGCAGACGCTCGTCATCAAGAGCCTGTTCACGCCGGAGGGAGTGCGGAAGTAGCCGCGCGCTGTGCGCGCAACGTTCAACGTCCAACGTTCAACATTGAACGTTCAACGCCTGATGAGATTGCCTCGATTTGGTGGAGACAGACAGCCGCGTAGCGGGTAAGCGGTTTGGGTGCTTCCGAGGACAGGAGCCATAAGGCTTGCCGCCGGAAGCACCCGGACCGCGCTGGCGTGGAAGTCGGTCGGTTCGGGTGAAAGTGAGGCATCATGAACGAACCGAAATCGAAGGAGTATCAACGGCGGCGCAAATATGACGCGGCCTTCAAGCGACAGGCAGTGGATTTGACGCTCA
>DASZQN010000039.1:0-33953 GCA_035549635.1 Opitutaceae bacterium | reverse complement strand
GCGATCTGGAGTACCTCGGCCGCGCGGACCACCAGGTGAAGATCCGCGGCTTCCGGATCGAGCTCGGCGAGATCGAGGCCGCCCTGGCTTCCCATCCGGCCGTGCGGTCGGGGCTGGTGCTGGTCCGCGAGGATCGTCCGGGCGACAAGCGCCTCGCGGCGTACGTCGTGCTGCGCGAGCCGGGGGCCGCGAGCATCGCGGAGCTGCGCGAGCACGTGCGCACGCGGGTGCCGGACTACATGGTGCCCGCGGGCATCGTGCTGCTCGAGGCGTTTCCGCTGACGCCTAATGGAAAGATCGATCGCCGCGCTCTGCCCGCGCCCGAGGCGGCGACGCGCGAGCCGGAGGTTGCCTTCGTGGCGCCACGCACGACGGAGGAAATCACCGTCGCGGCCACCTGGGCGGAGGTGCTCGGGGTCGAGCGTGTCGGGGTGAACGACAATTTCTTCGAGCTCGGCGGCCACAGCCTGAAGGCGACCCAGGTGGTCGCACGGCTGCGGAGCCGCTTCGCCGCCGGCTGCACGATTGCCGATGTGTTCCGACGCCCGACGTTGGAGGCATTCGCCGCCGGGCTGGCCGCGGTTGCCTCCGTCCCTGCGGCGCCGGCCGCCGCGGCGGACCCGGGCGCGGAAGGATGGCCGCTGTCGGCGGCGCAGCGGCGGCTCTGGATCATCGACCGCATGATGCCGGGCCTCCCGGTCTACAACATCGCGACGGCCCTGCAGCTCGATGGAGCGGTGGACGTCGCGGCGCTGCGACAGGCTTTGCACGCATTGGTCGCGCGCCATGAGTCGCTGCGCACCACGTTCAAGGAAGTCGCGGGCGAACCGCGGCAGCTGATCGGACCGACGGGAGTTTTTTCCCTCGGTGAAGTCGACCTGAGCGGAGCGCGGGACCCGCGTGGCGAGGCCCAGGCACTGGCGGCGCAGGAAGCAGCCACGCCCTTCGACCTTGCGAAAGGACCGCTGTGGCGGGTCACGCTGATCAGGCTTGGGCCGGACCGACACCTGCTGCTGAGCACCCTGCATCATATCGTGAGCGATGCGTGGTCGGCGGATATCCTGCAGCGCGAGCTCACGGCCTCCTACGAGGCGGCGGTCGCGGGCCGTGCGAGTCCCTTCCCGCCGCTGGCGATCCAGTATCGCGACTTCGCGCGCGAGCAGAACCAGCGTCTGAGCGGGCCGGAGGGCGGCCGCATGGCGGCGGCCTGGCGGCGGCGGCTGGCCGGCGACCGGGCGGTGTTGGCGCTTCCCACGGACTTTCCACGGCCGGCGGTGCAGACCGCCGCCGGACGCACGACCCGGTTTGCACTCGGGCGCGAGTTGTCGGAGGCGCTGGTGCGGCTGGGCCAGGCGCACGGGGCGACCGGGTTCATGATCCTGGTCGCGGTGGTGAAGACGCTGCTCGCGCGCCACACCGGGCAGGAGGACATCAGCATCGGATCGCCGGTGGCGGGCCGCGAGCGGGTCGAGACGGAGGGGCTGATCGGATTCTTCGTCAATACGCTCGTGCTGCGCGACGCGGTCGCGCGCACCGACACCTTCACCGCATTGCTCGCGCGGGTGCGGGCGACCTGCCTCGAGGCGCTGGAAAACCAGGCTTATCCCTTCGACCGGCTGGTCGACGACCTGAAGCTCGAGCGCGACTTCAGCCGGTCGCCGCTCTTCGACGTTTCGGTGCAGCTGCTGGAACCCGCGCCGCCCCGCGCGCAGGTGGGCGGACTCCGGCTCACCGAATTCGACCACGGGTTCTCGCCGGCGAAGTGCGACCTGAGCTTCGACTTCACCCGCGGCGCCGACGGCTTCGCCTGCTCGCTGACCTGGCGCGCGGACCTGTTCACCGCCGCGCGGATCGACCGCCTGGCCGGACACCTGCGCAACCTGGCCGCGGCGATCGTCGCCGAGCCGGAACGCCCGCTGGGCGACCTCGAGCTGCTTTCCCCGGCGGAGCGTCATCGGCTGCTGACCGGGTTCAATCCGCCGCCCTCCGCGCCGAAGCCCGACACGCTCACGGCCTGGTTCAGGCGCGAGGCGCGGGCGCGGCCGGATGCGATCGCGCTCCGGAGCGACGGCGAGTCCCTGACCTTTGCCGAACTCGACGCGCGCTCCGACCGGCTGGCCCACCGGCTGCGGACCCGCGGCGTGACGCGGGAACGCGTGGTGGCGGCTGCCCTCGAACGCGGCTTCGCGTGGGCGGAGACCATGCTGGCGGTGATGAAGGCCGGTGGAATTTATCTGCCGATCGATCCGAGCCTCCCCCGCACGCGCGTGGCCACGATGCTGCAGGACAGCGGCGCGGCACTGGTCGTCACCTCGCGGGCGCTGCGGCCGGCGCTCGCTGACGTGGCCAACCTGCTGCTCTGGGAGGATGCGACGGCGGAGAACGCGGCCGCCGCCATCGCTGCGCCGGGCGGCGGACCCGCGCCGGAAGACGGCGCTTATCTGATCTACACGTCGGGATCGACCGGCCAGCCGAAGGGCGTGCTCGTCGAGCACCGCGGGATCGTGAACACCATCCAGGACCAGGTCCCGCGGCTGGGACTTTCCCCCGCGGACCGGATGCTCCAGTTCGCGAGCGTGTCGTTCGACGCATCGCTGTTCGAAACGTGGAACGCCTGGCTCAGCGGCGCCGCGCTCGTGATCGCGCCCGCGGCGGCGCGCTCCGATCCGGAAGCCTTCCAGGCCCTGCTGCGGACGGAGGGCGTCACGGTGGCGGTGCTGCCGCCCTCGTTCGTGCGCAGCCTGGGGCGGGTTGAGCTGCCGCTCCGCCTGCTGTTCACCGCGGGCGAGGCCGCGGACGCCGAGGAGGCGCGGCACTATGCGTCGCGCCTGACCTACGTGAACGGCTACGGGCCGACCGAGGCGTCGATCTGCAGCACGGTGCATTTCGTCAAGGCGGACGAGACCGCCGCCTTCGGCGTGCCGATCGGCATGCCGCTCGCGAACACGCGCGCCTATGTCCTCGACGCGGGCCGGCGCCTGCTGCCGATCGGCGTGCCGGGAGAACTCTGGGTGGCGGGCGCGGGCCTGGCGCGCGGCTACTGGGCGCGTCCGGAGCTGACGGCGGAGCGCTTCGTCGCCGATCCCTTCGCGACCGACGCCCGGATGTACCGCACGGGGGACCTCTGCCGCTGGCGCGAGGACGGCGCGCTCGAATTCCTTGGACGCACGGATGCGCAGGTGAAGCTGCGCGGCTTCCGGATCGAACTCGGTGAAATCGAGGCCGTCCTGCTCGAATGTCCGGGCGTGCGCGAGGCCGCGGTGCTGCTGCGCCGTGACGTGGCCGGCGAGCCGCTGCTGGTCGGCTATGTTGCCGCCGACGAAATCGCCGTCGACGCGGCCAGGCTGGGCGCGGCCCTGCGCGAGAAATTGCCGGACTACATGGTGCCGGGCGCGTTCGTGGTCCTGCCGCGGCTGCCGCGGACGACGGCGGACAAGGTCGACCGCCGGGCGCTGCCCGCGCCCGCCCTGGTCCCGGCCGAGCAGGTCGCGCCCCGCGACGACCTCGAGCGCGCGCTGGCGGAAACCTTCCGCGAGGTGCTACGGCTGCCGCGCGTGGGGGCGCACGATCCGTTCTTCCAGATCGGCGGCAACTCGCTGTCGGCGATCCAGGTGATCGCGCGCGTGCGCGACATCTTCAAGGTCGAGGTGGCGGTCCCGGAATTTTTCGAACGGGCTTCGGTGGCGGGACTGGCGGAAACGTTGCGCGCCGATCCCGCCAACGCGGAGCGGGTGCAGAAGATTGCGGCTGCCTTCGCCCGGCTGGCGGCGATGTCGCCGGAGGAAAAACAGCGCCTGCTGGCGCAGCGCCGCGCGGCGGCGGCCAAACCATGAGCCCGACGCCCGCCGACGCCGAGCTGCTCGATTTGCTCCTCGCCGAGGAAGGCGTGGAGACGGGACCGCGGCTGGTGCGGAGGCCGCCGGGCACGAAGCCGCCGCTTTCCCATGCGCAGCAGCGGCTCTGGTTTCTCCAGCAGCTCGATCCGGCGGGCGCGGCGTACAACATCACCACCGCGGTGCGCTGGCGCGGCCGCCTCGACGCGGCGGCGCTGGAGGCGGCGCTGAACGACGTCGTCGCGCGCCACGAAGTGCTGCGCACGGTCTTTCCCGCGGAAGACGGGCGCGCGGCCGCCCGCGTGCTGCCGGAGCTGAAAGTGCCGGTGCGGTGGACGGACCAGACGGCGGCGGGCGGGGAAACGGACCGGCCGTTCGACCTCGCGACGGCGCCGCTGCTCCGCCTCGGCGTGTCCCGGAGCGGAACGGACGAAAGCGTCGTCACGCTCACGGTGCACCACATCGTCGCGGATGCCTGGTCGATGGAGGTGTTCGTGCGGGAACTCGGGGAGGCCTACGCCGCGCGGCTGCAGGGGAGGGCGCCGGGGTGGAGCGAACTGCCGATCCAGTACGCGGACTTTGCCGCCTGGCAGCGCGCGTGGCTCGAGACGGGCGTGCGGGCGGCGCAGCTCGATTACTGGCGGCGCCAGCTCGCCGGGCTGCCTGTGCTGGAATTGCCGGCGGACCGGCCGCGTCCGGCGGGCGCGGATGCGGCGGGCGCGGTGCACGGGTTCGCACTGCCGGACGACGTCGTCGCGGGCGTGCGGCGGGTGGCGCGCGAGGAGGGCGCGACGACGTTCATGGTGCTGCTCGCCGCGTTCCAGTCGCTGCTGCACCGTTACTCCTCCCAGGATGACATCGTCGTGGGAGCGCCGGTCGCGAACCGCACGCGCCGCGAGACCGAGCCGCTGATCGGATTCTTCGTCAACACGCTCGTGCTGCGGGCGGATTTCTCGGCCCGCCCCGACTTTCGGACGCTGCTGCGGCAGGTGAAGCGCACCGCGATCGACGCCTATGCGCACCAGGACGTGCCGTTCGAGGACCTGGTGCAGGAGCTGCAGCCGGACCGGCAGCTCAACCGGAATCCGCTCTTTTCCGCGATGTTCTCGGTGCAGGGCGCGGCGCGCGAAACCCTCTCCACACCCGGGGCGACGCTCGAGCTGCTGAAGCCGGAGACCCGCGTGGCGAAGTTCGACCTGCTCGTCGCCTGCGAGGAAAGCGCGAGCGGCATCACGGGCGGAATCGAATATCGGACCGCGCTGTTCGATCCGGAGACGATCGAACGCTGGGCCTCCCATTTCGTGGAGCTGCTGCGCGACGCGGTGGGCAGACCGGAGACGCCGGTGCGCCTGCTGCGCCTGCTGCCCGAGGCCGAGCAGCGCCGGCTCCTGCAGGACTGGAATGCCACGGCCCGGCCGTATCCCGAGCGCAGCCTGGCGGCGCTGTTTGCCGGGCAGGTGGCGGCCGCGCCGGACGCGACGGCGGTGCGCGCCGAAGATGCCACGCTCACTTATGTCGCGCTCGAGGCGCGGGCCAACCGGCTGGCGCAGCTTCTCGTGACCCACGGGATCGGCCCGGATGTCTGCGTCGGAGTCTGTCTCGAGCGCTCGGCCGACCTGATCATCGCGCTCGTGGCGATCGTGAAGGCCGGCGGCGCCTACGTCGCGCTCGAGCCGGACTATCCGGCGGAGCGGCTGGCGTTGATGCTCACCGAGGTGAACGCGGGGGTGGTCGTCACGCGGGAACGGCTCGCGGGCAAAATTACGGGGGCCATGAAGATTGACGCGATCTGCGTCGATCGCGACGCCGTCCGCATCGCGGAGCAGCCGGCGACGGCGCCGCGGGTGCCGGCCACGCCGGAGCATCTCGCCTACGTGAGCTACACCTCCGGCTCGACGGGGCGGCCGAAGGGCGTCGCGGTCACGCAGCGGGGCGTCGTCCGCCTCGTGCGCAACACCGACTTCGCCTCCTTGGGAGCGGAGCAAGTCTTCCTGCAGTTCGCACCGGTGGCGTTCGATGCGTCGACGCTGGAAATCTGGGGGCCGCTCCTGAACGGCGGCCGGCTCGTCGTGATGCCCGCGGGCACGCCGACACTCGACGCGCTGGGACGCGTGATTCGGGAGGAAAAGGTCACCACGCTCTGGCTGACGGCGGGGCTCTTCTCCGCGATGGTGGACGAGCGGCTCGACGATTTGCGGGGCGTGCGGCAGCTGCTGGCCGGCGGCGACGTGCTGCCCGGGCCGCAGGTCGCGCGTTTTGTGCGCGCGTTGCGGGGCTGCCGGCTGATCAATGGCTACGGGCCGACGGAGAACACGACGTTCACCTGCTGCCACCCGATCACGGAAGCGGATCTCGCGGGCCCCTCGGTGCCGATCGGCCGGCCGATCGCGAACACGCGCGTGTACGTGCTCGATGCGGCGCTGCAGCCGGTGCCGATCGGCGTGCCGGGAGAATTGTTCGCCGGCGGCGACGGCCTGGCGCGCGGGTACGTGGGGCGGCCGGAGCTGACGCTGGAAAAGTTCGGCCCGAATCCCTTCGGACCGGGGCGGCTCTACCGCACCGGCGACCGCGTGCGCTGGCGGGCGGACGGCACCATCGAGTTTCTGGGACGGCTGGACCAGCAGGTAAAAATCCGCGGCTATCGCATCGAACCCGGCGAAACCGAGGCGGCGCTCCTCGCGGAACCCGGCGTGAAGGCGGCCGCGGTGGTCGTGCGCGAAACCCAGGGACGCAAGCGGCTCGTGGCGTATGTTGTCGGCGAAGCGGGCGCGGAAACCCTGCGCGCGGGCCTGCAGGCGCGCCTGCCGGATTACCTCGTGCCGGCGGCGATCGTGAAGCTCGACGCCCTGCCGCTCACGGCGAACGGCAAGGTCGATCGCCCGGCGCTGCCGGAGCCGCAGGCGGCCGGCGGGGCGGAGCCGGATGCGAGCGCCGAACCGCGCGGCGATGCGGAGCGGGAGATCGCTGCGATCTGGTGCGGCGTGCTCGGGCTCGACCGGGTGGGGCGGAACGACAACTACTTCGCGAGCGGCGGCGACTCGATCGGCGCGATCCAGGTCGCCAGCCGCCTGAAGCGCGCGGGCTGGCAGGCCGAGGTGCGGGATCTCTTTCAATTTCCCACGGTGGCGGAACTCGCGGCGCAGCTGCGGCGCGCGGAAGCCGCCGCAGCCGGCGAGGAGGCCTTGTCCGGGCCGGTTCCGCCGACGCCGGCGCAGGCCTGGTTCCTGGCGCACCACCGCGAGGACCGGCATCATTTCAACCAGGCCGTGCTGCTGCGGCCGCGTGGGCCCCTCGTGGCCGGCGCGGCGGCGGCGGCGGTGACGGCGCTCTGGCGCCAGCACGACGCGCTGCGGACGGTGCTCACGGGCGACACCGTGCGCGTGCTCCCGCCGGAAACGGCGCCGGGCTTCACCGTGCGCGAGGTGCCCGACGAGGCGGCGCGGCTGGCGGACACGGAGGCGGTGCAGGCGGGGTTCGACCTCGCGCGCGGCCCGCTGTTTGCGGCGGTGCTGTATCGCATCCCGACGGGCGACCGCCTGCTGCTCGTCGCCCATCATCTCGTCGTCGACGGTGTGTCGTGGCGAATCCTGCTCGAGGATCTCGAACTCGGGCTGCGTCAACACGCACAGGGACAAGACATCGATCTCGGAGTGAGATCGACGTCGATTCGCCGCTGGGCCGAGGCCGCACACACCCGCGGGGAGGATGCCGGTGAAACGTGGATCTCGGACGAACCCAGTGCCTGGCCATCGGCGCAGACGACGGCCGGGAACGTCTTCGGGGCGGCGCAGACAGCGGGCCGCGCCTTGCCGGAGGGGACGACGCGGGCGCTGCTCACGACGGCCCACGCGGCCTACCATACCGAGATCAACGATCTGCTGCTCACGGCGCTCGGCCGGGCCCTGAAACACTGGCATGGAGGAGAACGGACCCGCGTCACGCTCGAAGGGCATGGGCGCGATCCGGAAACGGGACTCCCGGCGATCGAGCGGACCGTGGGATGGTTCACGTGCCTGTATCCCGTGACGCTCGCGATCGTGGGGGACGACTTGGGAGCGCAGATCAAGGCGGTGAAGGAAATGCTGCGCGCCGTGCCGGCGAAAGGCGTCGGTTACGGCATCGGGCGCTATCTGCAAGAAGGAGGAAGGAAGAAGGACGAATTGGGAACGTCCGGCTCCCGGGAGGCAGGGGCGATCGGGGCGGAGTTGTCGGCGCCGGTCAGCTTCAATTACCTCGGCCAGTTCGGCGAAGAGAGCGGCGGCCTGCTCGCATTTGCCGACGAATCGAGCGGCACGCCGGTCGGCGCGCGCGTCGCGCGGGTGCACGAGCTCGATTTCGGCGCGATCGTGGTGCGGGGGCAGATGGAACTTTCGCTCACGTTCGGGCGGGGGCGCTACGCCGCGGCGCCGATGGAGGCGTTGCTCGACAGCTGGCGTGCAGAGATCGAGGCCCTCGTGGCCCACACGACGTCGCGGGTGCGCGACGAGAAGACGCCGGCGGATTTCACGTCGCGGACGCCGGCCCTGCCGGCCTATGAAACGCTGCTGCGCCAGCGGAACTGGGCGGCGGAGGACGTGGAGGATGTCTGCCGGCTGTCGCCGATGCAGTCCGGACTGCTGTTCCAGTCGCTGTTCGAAAAGGAGTCGCGCGCCTATTTCGTGCAGATGGCGTACCGCCTGCGCGGCCGCATCGAGCCGGCGCGGCTGGAGGAGGCGTGGCGCCAGGTCGGGCGGCAGCATGCGATCCTGCGGACGAATTTCGTGCACGACGGCCTCGACGAGCCACTGCAGCTGGTCTGGCGCGAGCGCCGCGCGGAGATCGCGTCGGCGGACCTGCGCGGCCTGGCGGCGGCGGAGCAGCAGCGCACGATCGCGGCGGCTCGGGCGGCGGACCTGGCGCGCGGATTCGACCTCGAACGGGATCCGCTGTGGCGCGTGAGCCTCTGGCGGACGGCGGACGACGCGGTCGAGATCGTGTGGAGCTACCACCATCTCCTGCTCGACGGCTGGAGCCTCGGACTCGTGCAGCGCGACCTGTTGCGGGCGTACGGCGGGAAGACAGGCGCGAGCCCCGCGCCGTTCCGCGACTACATCCGCTGGCTGGCCGCCCGGGACCTGGCGGCTTCGCGGAAATACTGGGCGGATCACCTTGCCGGCTTCGAGGCGGCGACGAACCTGCCCGGGCGCGCCAGGCCGGACGCGGGCTCGCCGTTCGTCGCGGCCGACCAGACGCTGGAACTCGGGGAGGGGCTGAGCGGCGAACTGCGCGCGCTCGCGGCCCGCACGGGCGTGACGCTGAACACGGTTCTGCAGGCGGCCTGGGGCCTGGTGCTGGGCCGGCACAACCGCACCGAGGACGTCGTGTTCGGCGCCATCGTGTCGGGCCGCCCGGTGGACCTGCCCGGAGTCGAGGAGATGGTCGGCCCCTTCATCTGCGCCGTGCCGGTGCGCGTGCGCACCGCGGGGACGACCCGCGTGTCGGCCCTGTTGCGCGAGCTGCGGGAGGCGGCGCTCGCGGGCGAGGCGCACCATCACCTGCCGATCGCGGAGGTGCAGGCCCTGACGCCGCTCGGGCGCGACCTGTTCGATCACCTGCTGGTCTTCGAAAACTATCCGGTCGATCGCGGCGCCGGAGCCGGAGAGTCTGCGTGGCGCGTCGAGGGCGTCGAGGCCCACGATCGCACGCACTACGATCTCGACCTCACGGTCGATCCGGCGGCCGCGGTGGCGGTGAAGTTCGGCTACAATCGCAGCGTCTACCCCGACGATCAGATCGGGCGCGTGTCGGTCCAGCTGCGGCGCGTGCTCGAGCAGATGGCGGCCCGGCCGGAGGCGGAGATCGGGGACTTCACCCTGACGACGCCGGAGGAGGCGCGGCTCGTGCTGGAGACCTTCAATGCGACCGCGACGCCGGTGCCGCGGGGAGCGACCCTGCTCGACCTGCTCGACGAGTCGGCGCGGAAAAATCCGGAGCGCGCGGCGGTCATCCATGGCGGGAAGACGATTTCCCACCGCGAGCTGCACGCGCGGGCGAACGGTCTGGCGGCGGAACTGCGCCGGCGCGGTGCCGGCCCGGAGACGCTGGTGGGCCTCATGGTGGACCGCTCGGTCGAGATGGTCGTCGCCGTGCTCGGCGTGCTGAAGGCCGGCGCGGCCTACCTGCCCCTCGATCCGAACTACCCGGCGGAGCGGCTGGCGTTCATGACGGCGGATGCGCGACCGCGGGTGGTCGTGGCGCAGCGCGCGCTCGCGGGCCGGGCGACGGCGGCGGAAAACGTGGTGATCGAGGACGTGGCGGCCGCGGACACGGCTCCCTCCGTGGCGCTGGCGCCGGAAAACCTCGCCTATGTCATCTACACCTCCGGCTCCACCGGCAAACCGAAGGGCGTGATGGTGGAACACCGCGCCCTCGTGAATGCAGCGGTCGCGTGGCGCGCCGGCTATGGGCTCGACGCGGGCGACGTACGGCTGCTGCAGATGGCGAGCCTGTCGTTCGACGTGTTCGCGGGCGATTTCATCCGCGCGCTGACGAACGGCGGCACGCTCGTCGTGTGCGACGCCGACACGCGCCTCGATCCGGCGGCGCTCTGCGACCTGCTGGTGCGTCACCGCATCACGCTGCTGGAATCCACCCCGGGACTGATCCTGCCGCTGATGGAGCACGCGCGGGCCCGGCGGATCGCGCTGCCGGACCTGCGGCTTTTGATCCTCGGGTCCGACACCCTGCCGTGGCGCGACTACGAGCGGCTGGCGGCGGATTTCGGCGGGACCACGCGGATCGTGAACAGCTACGGCGTGACCGAGGCGACGATCGACACGAGCTTCTTCGAGGCGGACCGCGCCCAGCGGACCGCGCCCGCCGAGGGCTCGGCGCCGATCGGCCGGCCGATGGCGAACCAGCAGCTTTACGTGCTGGACGAGCGCCGGCGCGCCTGCCCGGTGGACGTGGTTGGGGACCTGTTCATCGGCGGCGCCGGCCTTGCCCGCGGGTATCACGCCCGGCCGGAGCTGACGGCGGAGCGCTTCGTGGAGGTCGAGCTCGCGGGCGGGCGGCGGCGGCTCTATCGCACCGGCGATCTCGCGCGCTGGCGGGCGGACGGGAACCTGGAATTCCTCGGCCGCGGCGACGGCCAGGTGAAGGTGCGCGGCTTCCGCGTGGAGCCCGGTGAAATCGAGGCGCGCCTGAAAACGCATCCCGCCGTGCGCGAGGCGCTGGTCGTGGCGCGGACCATCGAGGGAGCGAACGAACTCGTGGCCTACGTCGTGGCGGCCGGCGGGAGCGGCCCGGCGGAGTGGCGGGCGCACGTGCTCGCGGAGCTGCCCGAGCCGATGGTGCCGGCGTACTGGGTGGCGCTCGAGCGCCTGCCGCTGTCGCCGAACGGCAAGGTCGACCGCCGGGCGCTGCCGGCGCCCGATGCCGCGGCGGGCGTCCGCGGCGGCGCGTTCCGGGCGCCGCGCGACGCAACGGAGGAAAAGCTCGCGGCGATCTGGCGCGAGGTGCTGCAGGCGGGGCGGATCGGCATCGACGACAATTTCTTCGAACTCGGCGGCCACAGCCTCAAGGCGATGCAGGTCGCCACGCGCGTGCAGCAGGCGTTCGGGGTGCGCCCGGGCCTGCGCGAATTCTTCGCCGCGCCCACGATCGCGGGGCTGGCCGGGCTCATCACCGGCGTCGTTGCGGCGGGCGGCCGGACCGGGGCGGCGGCGGCGATCCCGCCCGCACCGGAGCAGCCCGACTATCCGCTCTCGTACGCGCAGCAGCGGCTGTGGCTGCTGCACCACCTCGGCGGCGAGGCGGCCTACAACATGCCGGAAGCTTACCTCGTCGAGTCGCCGCTCGAGGCCGATGCGCTCGAGCGGGCGTTCCGGGCGCTGATCGCGCGGCACGAGGCCCTGCGGACCGCGTTCACGGTCGTGAGCGGCGAACCGCGGCAGAAAATCCTCCCGGCGGTGCCGTTCGCGCTGCGCCGCCTGGACCTCTCGGGCGCGGCGGACCCGGAAGGGGAGGCCCGCCGGCACGCGGACCGCGAGGCGGCGGAGCCGTTCGACCTGGCCGCGCCGCCCCTCCTGCGCGGAACCCTGCTGGCGCTCGGCGGCGGGCGGACGGTCTTCCTGTTCACCATGCACCACATCGTGGGCGACGGCTGGTCGGGCAACGTGCTTTACCGCGAGCTCTTCGCCCTCCACGCCGCGCAACGGCGCGGCGCCGCGGACCCGCTGCCGCCGCTGCGGATTCACTACAAGGATTTCGCGGTGTGGCAGAAGACGCGGGATTTCGCGCCGGACGAGACCTACTGGCTGCGGCAGCTGGCGGGCGCGCCGGAGGCCCTGCGGCTGCCCTACGATTTCGCGCCGGGGGAGGAACGGGATTTCCGGGGCGACAAGGCACTGGCGGAGATCGACGCGAACACTACCCGGGCGCTCCGCCGCCTGGCCCGGGAGAAACGGACGACCCTCGCCAACGTGTTCCTCGCGGTCTTCGAGGCGCTGCTCTTCCAGCTGACGAAACAGGAGGATGCCTGCGTGGGCGTGAGCATCGCGAACCGGAACCATCCCGACCTCGAGCACCTGCTCGGCTTTTTCGTGAACCTCGTGCCGGTGCGCGTGCGCGTCAGCGAGGCGACGGAGTTCGACGAACTGCTCGCGCAGGTCGTGACCGCGAGCGAGGAGGCCTTCGAGCACCAGGACTATCCCTTCGACCTGCTGGTGCAGAAAGTGAACCCGACCCGCTCCAACAACCGCCAGCCGCTCGTGAACGTGGTCTACGCGTTCCAGAATTTCGCGGACGTGCACGTCGAGGTCGGCGCGGCGCCGGACCCGGGCGAACTGACGGCGGTGCGCCCGTTCGAGCACGCGTTCAAGACCTCGAAGTTCGATCTCACGCTGTTCGTGGCGGACGAGGACGGCAAACTGTCGCTCACCCTGGAATACGACACGGGGCTCTTCCGGGCCGACACGGTGCGGAAATGGCTCGCGGGATTGAAGCGGTTCGCCGGCCTGGTGGCGGCGACGGCGCCAACAACCGACGCATGAAACTGGGCGATTTTTCCCTGCAGGAGGAGGGCGAGTCCGTCGACGCCCTGCGCGCGCGAATCGAGGCGTTCAATCGCACGGCGACGGACTATCCGCGCGACAGCACGGTGCCGGCGCAGTTCGCGGCCCGGGCGGCGGCGACGCCCGATGCGATCGCGGTGATCGAGGGCGACGGCGCGCGCCGGCACACCTACGCGGAGGTGGAACGGCAGGCGAACCGCATCGCGCGCTTCCTGGCGGAGCGGGGGCTCCCGCGGGAGGGTTTCGTCGGCGTGATGGTCGACGGCGCGTTCGACCTCGTGACCGCGCTGCTCGGGATCCTCCAGGCCGGCGGTGCGTATCTCCCGCTGGACCCGGAGCTGCCGGCGGCGCGGACGCAGTTCATGCTGCGCGATGCCCGGGCCCGGTTCCTGATCGGCGGGCGCAAGCACATCCGGGCGCTGAACCGCCTGCAGTGGGACTGTGCGGACCTCGCGGTGCTGCTGTGTCCCGACAGCCGCGACGTGCACGGAGAGTCCGAGGGCATCGGCGAGTTCATGCGCGAGGAAGTGTGGGACTACGTCGGAAAGGAAATCTTCGACGACATCTCGGGCGGCGGCTGGCGGAGCAGCTTCACCGGCGAGTGGCTGAGCCGGGAGGTGATGGACGAATACGGGGACAACGCGCGGAAGAAGCTCGCGCCGCGGGTGACACGCGGGTCGCGCGTGCTGGAGATCGGCTGCGCCTCGGGCCTGACGATGTTCCGGCTGGCGCCGCTGGTGGGGTACTACCACGGCACGGACCTGTCGGCGGAAATCCTGCGCTGGTCGGAAGACGAGCGGAGGAAGCGCGGACTGGAAAACATCCGGCTCGAGCACCTGCCGGCCCACGAGGTCGGGCGCGTGACGGAGCGCGGCTTCGACGTCGTGATCATCAACAGCGTGCTGCAGTGCTTCAGCGGCCTGAACTACCTGCGCGGCGTGCTGCGCCAGGCGATCGGGCTGATGGGCGACGACGGGATCATCTTCCTCGGCAACGTCTGGGACCAGGACCTGAAGGCGCAGTTCGAGCGCGAGCTGCTGGAGTTCGAGCGCACGAACCTGGGCAAAGGCTACCGCACGAAGACGGACCGCTCGGAGGACCTGTTCGTGGCGCGCGCCTTCCTGGAGGACCTGCGCACCGAGTGGCCGGAGATCGCGGAGATCGAATACTCGAGGATGCTCGGCCGGGCGGAGAGCGAACTTTCGCGCTTCGGATACGACGCGATCCTGCGCATCCGGAAGAAGGCGCCGCCATCCCGGGGCGGGTCGCGGACCAAATGGCAGTATGACGCACGGGCGCTCGAGGCGTTGGAGCCGGCGGCGCTACCCGGGCGGGGCGGGCCCACCGCGCTCGCCTATGCGATCTACACCTCCGGCACCACCGGCACGCCGAAGGGCGTGCTGGTCGAGCATCGCGCGATCCTGCGCCTCGTGCTGAACACGAACTACGTGCGCCTCGGGCCGGCGGACCGCGTGCTGATGACGGGCGCGCTGTCGTTCGACGCCTCGACGTTCGAGATCTGGGGCGCGCTGCTCAACGGCGGGGCGCTGTGCCGTCCGCCGGAACGCGCGGTGCTCGATGCGGCCGCGATGAAGCGCCTGATCGCGGACAACGGCATCACGACGCTCTGGCTCACCTCGAGCCTGTGCAACCAGCTCGCGGACACGGACCTCACGCTGTTCACGGGCCTGAGGACGCTGCTGGCGGGCGGCGAAAAGCTCTCGGCGCCGCACATCAACCGGATCCGCGCGGCCCATCCGGCGCTCACGGTGGTGAACGGCTACGGACCGACGGAGAACACGACATTCACGTGCTGCCACGTGATCGAGCGGAACTATCCGCAGGACATCCCGATCGGCCGGCCGATCGCGAACACGACGGTCCAGATCCTCGACGCGAAGCTCGCGCCGGTGCCGCCCGGCGTGGCGGGCGAGATCTACACCGGGGGCGACGGCCTGGCGCGCGGGTATCTCAACGACGAGGCGCTGACCCGCGCGAAGTTCGGGCCGCATCCCTTCCAGGCGGGCGAACGGCTCTATCGCACGGGCGACCTCGGGCGCTGGCGCGACGACGGCGTGGTCGAGTACCTCGGGCGCAAGGACCAGCAGGTGAAGATCCGCGGCTTCCGGATCGAGCCGGCCGAGATCGAGGCGCGGCTCGCGCAGCACGAGGGCGTGAAGGCCGCCGCGGTGCTCGCGCGCGACCTGGGCGAGGGGATGCTGACGCTCGTGGCCTATTTCTCAGGCGCGCCGGGGCTCACCGCGGACATCCTGCGCGCGCACCTGGAGCGGCAGCTGCCGGAGTACATGGTGCCGGCGCATTTCGTGCGGCTCGACGCGTTCCCGCTGACCCCGAACGGCAAGATCGACCGGCGCGCGTTGCCGGCGCCCGTGCACGGCGGCGCGGACGGGCGCGTGCACGTGCCGCCGGCGAGCGAGACGGAGAGGACGCTGCTCGCCCTCTGGGAAGAGGTGCTCGGGCGCAAGGGCGGGCTGGGCGTCACCGACAATTTCTTCGCGTCGGGCGGGCATTCGCTGAAGGTCACGAAACTCGTCGCCGGCATCCGCCAGGCGCTCGGCGTCGAGCTGCCGCTCGCGACCGTGTTCAAGGCGACGACGATCCGCGAGCAGGCGCGGGCGGTGCTGGACGCGGCCCGCTTCGGGGTGGAGGGCATCGACGAGCCGATGATCACGCTGAACGACGGCGCGGGGCCGCCGGTATTCGCGTTTCCGCCGGGCACCGGCGATGCGCTCGGTTATCTCCAGGTCGCGGCGGAGCTGCGGCCCTACGCGGTGCACGGTTTCAATTTCATCGAGGCGGAGACGCGCATCGCGGACTATGCGACGCTGGTCCAGCGCATGGATCCGGCGGGGCCGCACGTGCTTTTCGGCTACTCGGCGGGCGGGAACCTCGCGTACCACGTCGCGGCCGAGCTGGAGCGCCGCGGCGCGCGCGTCGCCGGGGTGGTGATGGTCGACTCGGGCCGCGTGCTGCGCCCGATCGCGCTGCCGGCGGGGGAGGTCGAGCGCGTGACCGAGGCGTTCCTCGGCCACGAAAGCATCCGGGCGCACGTGGCGACGCCGGTGCTGCGCGAGAAGGCGGCGAGGCTGATCGCGCGCTATTTCGATCACCTGGCGCGCACGCTCGACCGCCACACGATCGCGGCCGACATCGTGGGCCTGGTGGCGGACGCGGACGGCGAGCACCGCGACGCCGCGGGCGAGCTTTTCGTGAGCCGCCGGGCCTGGGCGGAGGCGACGCGCGGGACCTACCGCGAGATCGTCGGCGCCGGCGCGCACAATTTCATGCTGTCGCCGCCTCATCTGACCCCGAATGCGGAGCGGCTGCGGGAAGCTTTCAACACTCTTAGACCCCCGGGGTGAGGGGATAAATGCCAAATCCCAGACGCCAAAGTCCAAACATCCGAACATCGAGCGGGTTTCACACGAAGCCACGAAGCTCACGAAGATCCCAACATCTCTAATCCGAACTCAGAGGCTCGACCTTCGTGCGCTTCGTGGCTTCGTGTGAGACGGTCTGGGAGAGCATCGAAAAAGCGGGAAATTGGGGGTTCTACCCGGGAATACGGGGCCCTTCCCGGGAAATGTCCGGTTCTTTTCATCGGATTCCTTTGGACGGGGCGTAAAAAACCGCCAATCTCGGGCGCGATGAATATCTTCCAGCGCCGCGAATCGGAGGTCCGGTCGTACATCCGATCGTTCCCGGTGCTCTTCGAGAAGGCCCGCGGAGCGACGCTCATCGACCGCGAGGGGCAGGAGTACATCGATTTCTTCGCCGGCGCGGGCGCCCTGAACTACGGGCACAATCCCGAGGCGATGAAGCAGGCGCTGATCCGTTACCTCCAGGAGGACGGCGTCACGCACAGCCTCGACATGGCGACGGAGGCGAAGGAGCGGTTCCTCGAGCGCTTCGAACAGGTGATCCTCAAGCCGCGCGGCCTCGACTACAAAGTGCAGTTCACCGGGCCGACCGGGGCGAACGCGGTGGAGGCGGCGCTGAAGCTGGCGCGGCGCGTGAAGGGGCGGCGCAACGTGATCGCGTTCACCAACGCCTATCACGGCCTGAGCACGGGGGCGCTCGCGACGACCGCGAACTCGCACTACCGGCACGAGGCGTGGGTGCAGCGGCTGGACGTTTCGTTCGTGCCGTACGACGGCTATCTCGGGCCGGACGTCGACACGGCGGGCCTGCTGCGGAAACTGGTCACGGACCGCAGCAGCGGCGTGGACCTGCCGGCAGCCATCATCCTTGAGACGGTGCAGGCGGAGGGCGGGGTGAACCTTGCGTCGCGGCGCTGGCTGCAGGACGTCGCGGCGATCTGCCGCGAGCACGACATTCTCCTGATCGTGGACGACATCCAGGTGGGCTGCGGCCGCACCGGGACGTTTTTCAGCTTCGAGTCCGCCGGCCTCAAGCCGGACCTCGTGGTGCTGTCGAAGTCGATCAGCGGTTACGGGCTGCCGATGTCGCTCCTGCTGATCCGCACGGAGCACGACCAGTGGAAGCCGGGCGAGCACACCGGGACCTTCCGGGGCAACAACCTCGCGTTCGTCGCGGCGGCGGAGGCGCTGCGCCATTGGGAGACGACGGAGCTGGCCGAGCAGGTCGCGGCCCGCGGCCAGCAGCTGGTGACGGCCCTGCAGGAACTCGTGCGGGAATTTCCCGGCGTCATTGCGAAGGTGCGCGGCACCGGCCTGATCTGGGGCCTCGAGCTCAAGGACACCGCGGTGTGCCAGGCCGTGGCGCGGCAGGCGTTCGCGCGGGGCCTGATCATCGAGACCTGCGGCTCGGAGCGCAACGTGCTGAAATTCCTTCCGCCCCTCGTGATCGATGCCGCGACGCTGTCGCTCGGCCTCGACCGCCTGCGGGAGGCGATGCGCGACGTGGCGAAGCGGGCGGAGGGCGCGCCGGCGGCGCGTTTGGTCTGAGAATTTTCAGAGGATCCGTCCTGTAGGGGCGTCCGCAAGGGACGCCCCTACATCTTCAGGTGCGGGAAAGCACGAGGACGGTGCCGCTGACGTCCCCGGCCAGCTGAACGATGTCCGTCAGCCACTGCGCCGGCTTCTCCCCGGGGAAGCGGCGGAGGTAGAGATCGACCGCCGCGGCGGTGGCGGGCGGGAAGTCGTGGCAGACGAGGGTGCCTGCGGCCAGCGCCGGCTGCGACCTCCGGACTTCGCCGGCGGCAAAATCCCAGCGAAGCACCTCCGCTCCCCCCGCGGTCCAGGTGAGGATCGTGGCGCTTTGCAGCGGAAAGAGCCCCGCTGTGGCGACAAGCGCCGCGGCCGGGTCGTCGCCGCGAGCCAGGCGGTCCTCGATCTCGCGGCCGGTCGCGGAGGCAAGGATGGCCGTCTCGAGTCCGGCTTCTCCCGCGACGCGGCCGAAGCAGATGCGGCCGACCCCGGGTTGCGGGGACGGTTCGCGGAAGATGGCGGGACTCGAGCCCGTGACCGCCATGCCGACCTGGAGGTCGGCGCGCGCGATCGTGGCCGGCGCCATGAACTCGTCGCGGAACACGCGCAACAGGTCGCCCTCGGTGCGGAACTGCTCGTTCTCGACGAAGGCGCGGTTCGATTTCGCCCGGACTTCGTCGATCACGCCGTCGAGCACGCCGAAGGTGTCGCTCACGTCGGAAATGTCCGCGATGAGGCCGGCCGGCGGCGGCACGTAGTCGCCCTTCTCGATGCCGGCGGCGGCGCGCGTGAGGCGGCGGAGCTCGAACGAAAGGCGCGTGGCCAGGGCGAGCGAGAGCGCCATGCCCAGCGCGGTCACGAGCAAGGTGCTCCGGACGAGATTTCTCCGCACGTCGGCCAGTTCCGTGGTGAAATCGCTGGCGTCGACCGAAACGCCGACGATCCCGAGGGGATGCTTGGCGGCGTCGCGGAGCAGCGCGTAGGCGAAGACGATGTCGGTGCCATCGCTCGTGGCGACGAGGTCCGAGGCCGCGTAGGGGCGGTCGGGACCGAGCTGCTGCAGGAAGGCGCCCGACGCCGGCGGGACCTCGTCGGCATTGCCCCACTGGAACAGCGCCTGATGGGTGCGCCCGTGCCAGAGGACGAAGCCGCGGAGCATGTTCCAGCGGTGCAGCCGGTCCAGCGCGGCCGGATAGAGCGTCTGGTCCGGATGATTGTTCTCCAGGCTGGCCCAGTCGTCCGGGCGGGCGAAGGTCGCGAGCGAGATCGCGAACGTTCCCGCCTCCTGGCGCAGGCCGTCGAGGGTCGCCTTCCGCTCGAGATAGTACCGCACCCCGTTGCCGACGAGCGCGAGCGCCGCGAAGACGGGCGTGATGCCGAGGAGGATCTGCCGGCGAAGGGTCATGGCGCGGGGGCGTCGGTGGCCTGGCCCGTGAGGTAGCCGATCAGGACCTCCGGACATTCGGCCGTGACCGTATGGAAATGGCTGCGCGCGATCACGAGGCACTCCGCGCCGCCGGGCCCGGCGGTCACGGCCGGCGCCGGCAGATCGTAGAGCAGCGACGCCACGCCCAGGGTGCGCGGCAGCGGGCCGGCGGGGCTGGTCCACGAGCCCTTCACGAGGAGATGGAAGCGGCCGAGCGGTGCGCCGCCGGGATGAACCGTCTCCCCCGCGGTGAAATTCCGCTGCACGGCGGCCGAGCCGATCAGCGCGAGCTCGTTGTCCCGCAGTCCGTCGAACGGCGGCGTGGTCTTCAGGACGAGGATCTTTTCGACGAGCGTCATGGTCAGGCCTGGAGCGCGAAGTCGCGGAATTCGATCGTGACCTCGGGGGCGGCGAGGCGAATCCGTCCGGGGACGGATTCGTCGATGGCGATGCCCTCGGGCTGCAGCACGCGGACGGTGCGGGTGGCGGCGAAGACGAGCGCGACGGCGCGGACGCCGGCGGGCAGCGCGGCCCGCGGCGGCGCCCCGGTCCGGCCGGCGGCGAACGCGAAGGGGGCCGCAGTCTGGCCGGGCACCGGCACGGCGGTGTCGTCGTCACCGACCGCCTTCAGCCGGGCCGTGACCCGCAGCGCGAGGTCGGCCCGGGCCCGGGCGGCGGTGAGCCCGTCCGACGGCGACTCGGCGAACCAGATCACGATGCGCCCGCCGTGGCGGACGGCGCCGGTCGCGCAGAGGGCGGCGACCGCGGAATCGCGCCACGCCACCGTGACGCCCTCGAGGCCGCCCAGGGCGGCGGCGAGATCGTGGGGCCCGCCCAGCCGGCGGCCGAGCTCGTAGCGGTTGCGGTTGCGCAGCAGGTCCTGGATCGAGGACTGGAGCGCCTGCATGTTGGCCTCGAGCGAGCCGGCCATCTGGTTGAACGACTCCGCCAGTTCGCGGGCCTCGGTCGGCGAGTCGATCGTGATGCGCCGCGCGTAGTTGCCCGCGGCGACATCGAGCGCGGTGGTCTTGATCTGCTGGAGCGGACGGCGCAGGTGGCGCGTGATGACGATCGCGACGCCGGTCGCGGCCAGCACCGAGAGGACGCCGACGATCAGGAGCTCGAGGAGCGCCTCGCGGGTCTTCTGCTCGATCAGCGAGACCTCCACGTCGGCGCCGGCCATGGCGACGACCTTGCCGGTGCGGTCGAAGATCGGCGCGAGCGAGCCCTTGAGCAGGCCCCACTGCTGCCACTTCGTGACCGGACTGTGGTAGAGCGCGCCGCTCCGCAGCAACTCCTGCACGCCCTCGACCTCCTCCTCCGGGATCGTGTCCTCGGAGTGCAGCGCCGAGTGGCCGTCGCCCTGCGTGGCGTCGATGCCGTAGATGATGCGGGTCTTCTCCGGCACGATCTGCGTGTAGAGGTAGGTGAGCTGCAGATCGTTCATGATCTGCCGCATCGGTCCGAGATAGGCGCGGTACTGCGGCGAGAGCTCCTTGCCGAAGGCGGGAAGGTAATGGGCCGGCGCGATCGTGCCGTTCTCGTAGTCGACGTGCAGGATCGACTTGTTGGAACCCAGCAGGAGGTGGCGCTGGCGGTCGTAGGCCAGGTCGCCGGGCAGCTCCGCCTTCTCGTCGAGGGCGGCGCCGACCTTGATCTTGCCGGTGAAGGGATCGATCGCGATGAAGCGCCGGCTGGCGCTGATCGCCCGAATCACCTTGTGGTCCGCGTCATAGCCGGCGCCCAGAAGCCTGGGCATCGGGGCGTCGTTCATCGGCGTGGCGGCGCCGGCGGCGAGCTTGACCTCCAGGAGCCGGTCGGTGACGGCGACCACGTAGCCGTTGGGCCCGGCGACGATGCCCTGGGCCTTTTCCCCGAGATCGAGCCGATAGGTGGCCGTGCCGGTCTCGGGATCGAGCGTGTAGAGCTTGCCGGACGGCAGCTCGAGCGCGGCGAGCAGGTCCTCCGCCCGGCTGTAGGCGAGGTCGCGCAGGCCGGCCGGGACCTTCACCACCCGGTCCTCGGCGACGCCGTTGGCCGCATTGATGCGCATCAGGACGTCACGCGACGAATCGAGCGCGAAAAGGTAGCCCTGCGGAGAGAACGCGAGACCGCTGATGCGCGGCTGCTCCATCAGCCACGCGTGGTCATCCGCGTCGATGAAGGCCGCGACGGTCGTGCTGACCGCGCCGAGCTTCTGCTCGAAGCTGCGCAGGATGATGCCCTGGAGCGAGCGATAGACGCTCCAGCCCAGCACGGCGCTGACCAGGATGAGCGCCGGCATCATCGTGAGCTGGAACCAGCCCCGGGTGGTGAAGTGAAAACGACGCTTCATCTAGGCAAAATCCCTGGGGGCAAAATCCCAAACGCCAAACGTCCAAACGCCAAAACGATCTCGAACCGCACGGTCGCCCAATTTTCCCGCCGGCGGTTGGGAATCTTCCTGAGATTTGGAAGTTTGGCGTTTGGAGTTTCCATTGACTTAGGCTGCTGGGGCGAATTTGCGGCGCAGCAGTTCGAGCGCGACCTCGGGATAGATGCGCGCGCAGGTGAGGATGTCGCCGGCGGGGACGAAGAGCGCGAGGCCGTCGGTTTCCGCGCGGACCTCGACGCGGCGCGGGTCGCGGCCGAAGAGGGACTCGCCGCCGAAGTTCTCGCCCGGGCCCAGCCGCCTGCCGTTCACCGCGAAAGTGCCGCGGACGATCACGTGCACGCCGTCGGTCTCCCGCGTCTGCGGCGCGAGGGCGCGCCCGGCGCGGCCCGGAACCTCGCGCAGCTGGCGGCCGACAAACTCGAGCTGGCGGACGCCCCAGGCGCGGAAGAACCCGCCGCGCGACAGCGCCTGGATGCGTTCCACGGGGGTGAGCTGCTCGCGGCCGGCGCCCTCCATGCGGGCGAGCAGCGTGAGGGCCGTCTCGCGCAGCAGCGGGGCGGGGTTCTGCCGCAGGATCTCCAGGGCGGCGGGGGTGGCGGCGCCGGGGCGCGTTTCGTCCAGCGCCTGCAGCGCCGCGCCGGCCTCCAGGGGGAAGCGCACCCGGATCGAGCGGTCGACGGCGAAGGCGATGTCCGTCGGCTGATTGAAGCCGAAGAGACGGCCGGCGCGCACGACCTCCGCCACCGGGCGGTCGTCGAGCAGCGGCTCGATCCGGGCGAACAGCTTCCGGCCGGCGCCCTGCTCGATGTTCTCCATCGCGTAGCCGCGGTCGCGCACGCTGCCGGAGTGGAGGGCGGTGACGATCGAGTCGTAGCTCGGCAGCCGGCCGGTGACGCTGAGGATCTCGAGCACCATCTCGAGCGTGAGCCGGGGCAGCAGGCGGTAGATGACCGCGAGCGTGGCGAGACCGGGGCCCGGATCGCGCGCGTCCTCGAGCGCGGCGGAGCAGCCGGCGAGCATGTAGGCGCGGGACACGGCGGCGTCGATCAGGGCGGGAGCCATCGTCTCGAGCTGCGGGAAGGCGAGCTGCCCGAGCGTGCGGATCGCGATCAGGCGGGCGAAGAGCGGCGAGTCGAGATTCTGGGTCACGCTCATCAGCGACGGGACGGCGCGCGGCCCGAACTGGATGACGAGCTGCTCGACCGTGCGGCGCTCGTGGGGGGTGAAGCGGCCGGCGAGCGCGAGGAGCTGCGGCAGCGAATTGGAGTCCGCGATGCGGCCGATGAGTTCCAGCACGAGCTCGCGCTCCCCGAGGGTGCCGCCCCCGGCGAGCAGCCGCAGCAGCGGCGGCACGATGCGCGTGGAGTCGCGGTTGGCGAGCTCGCCGAGCGCCCGCAGCGTTTCCAGGCGCACCTCGAGCTCGGGGCTCTGCAGGTGCGGCAGCAGGTGGGGAACATAGCGCGCCTCGCCCATGCGGCCCAGGCCGTGAATGCCGGCGACGGTGCCGCTGGTGTCGCCGTGGAGCAGCCGGTCGACGGTCTGGAGCGCGGCGTGGCCGTGCGGCAGGCGGCTGCTCCGCCAGAGCAGCGCGGCGGCGGCGGCGCGCTCGCCGGGATCGGCGGCCCCGATCCGGTTCGCGGCGATCTCCGCCGGCACGAGCCGGTGGCGGCCGAGCTCCTCGAGAAGGTACGGGTCGACGGTCTCCCCGTGGCGCTCGCTCCACTGCATCGACTGGAGCAGGACCTGCGGGTCGCGGGTGGCGAAGAGCGACGCCACGAGCGGCTGGGCCGCGGGGCGTTCCTGGCGCGTGGCGTTCGAGAGATAGTGAAGGACGCGGCCGAGCGCGCGCACCGGGGCGTTGACGCAGAGCAGCCGCAGCGCCGTCAGCCGCTCGCCGGCGTCCGGGCGGTCGACCCGCTGCTCGAGCAGGACAAGGTCGCCCTCCGCCAGCCCGGCGAGCCCGGCCGGCGTGCGGGTGAAGTCGAGCCAGCTGCGGCGCACGTTGGCGACCATGCTCTTGACGTAGTCGGCGCGCATCAGGAACACGAGCGCCAGCAGGACGACGGCGCAGCCGAAGCCGATGGCGGAGAGGTTTTCCGACGACAGCCGCGGCGCCACGAAGAACAGGAACACGCCGGCGGTCGCCGTCGCGAGCGGCTCGCACATGCCCTCGATCAGCGTCCGCACGCGGCTGCGGCTCTCCTCGGGCAGGCCGTTGAAGAGCAGGTTGACGTTGTTGAAGTCGATCGAGGTCATGATGCCCTGGTAGGCGAGGAAGCCGAGCAGGGCGGGCCCGAAGGAGCCGTGGATCAGGAGCAGGGCGAAGACGACCAGGTAGGCGATCGGCTGGATGAGCGCGACGTTGCGCACGCCGATCCGGAGCACGAGCTTGTTGAAGACGAAGAGCGCGATGCAGAGGTTGAAGACGTTGACGCCCGCGTAGAGCTCGCCGAAGAGCCCGGCCAGCGTCTTCTCGTCCGTGGACGCGGAGAAGATGCCGAGGTACTGGTATTCGCAGATGGTCGCGGTCACGAGGGTGATGAACAGCACCGCGATCAGCACCGTCACGAAGCGCGACCCGACGATCTCGCGCAGCGTGTCGCGCACCTTCGGCCGGGCCTCGGGCTCGTCGCCCTCGCTCGCGATCGGCCGCCAGCGCCGGCGGATCGTCAGCACGACCGGCCACACGAGGAGCGCGAGGCCCGCCCAGGCCAGGAAGAAGGTCGGCACCGGCACGCTTTCCGCGAAATGCTCGACCAGCGCGCCGCCGCAGATCGCGCCGGTGGCCGGCCCGGCCGCCAGCAGGCCGAAGAGCCGCTTCGCCTTCCCCAGGTCGAAATGGCCGTCGACGAAATTCCAGAACAGCGTGTAGAGCCCGACATACCAGAGCGAGGCGTAGAACTTGATGCCGTAGTACGGCGCGGGCCCCGGGACGAAGGTCAGGGCGAAGTAGCACCCGAGGCCCCCGAGCACGAGCAGCGCGAGCGTGAAGTCGAAGACCCGGTTCACCCCGTAGCGTCCGAGCAGGAACGTGTAGGCCGGGATGTAGAGCGACATGAGCACCGGCATGGCGACGTAGATGACCGGCAGCCGGCTCGCGCCGATATGCGTGAGGAAGAGCGAGTCGGCGGCGCTGTGGCCGATGGCCAGGCCGGCCTGCAGCACGCCGCCGAGCAGCATGAACGCGAAGACGCGGGACAGCTCACCCGGCTCGAGCCGGAACCAGCGGGTGAGGAGCGTCTTCATCTCTATGGCAAAATCCCAAACGCCAAAGGTCCAAACGCCAAAGAAATTCCAAGTTCGGCCAACCTCCATTTTTCCCAGCTGCCATTTGGGATTTCTCTGGGATTTGGCCTTTTGGAGTTTGGCGTTTCCACAGAATTATTGTTCCCGCCGGACCAGGAAAACCCGGCTGGTATGCTGGTGCACGCTGCCGCGGAACTCCGGATGCGCCTCCTCCTCCCAGTGCATCAGCTGCTGCCGGCCGACCTTGAAGCCGGCGGACTCGAGCAGGCGGACGGCCTCGCGTTCCTCGAGGAACTGGTAGAAGAATTCCGAGTGGTAGAGATAGCGGTTGGGCGCGAGCCGGGTCATCTCGACCCCCGCGACCTCGTCCTCGGGGCCGGGGATGTTGCAGACCAGCACGCCGCCGGGCGCGAGGACGCGGCGGATCTCGCGCAGCGCCGGCAACGGGTCGGGCAGCGTCTCCACGACGTCGCTCAGGAGGACGAAATCGAACTCGCCGTCCGCGAAGGGCGTCTTCCCCAGGTCGCATTGCACGCGGCGCACCTTGGGCGCGAGGTCCGCGGGGACCTTCTCCAGCCCGGACGCGGAGGCGTCGCACAGCGTCAGCTCGCCGGCGAGCCGCGCCAGCACGGACAGGTTGCGGCCCTCGCCCCCGGCGGCATCGAGCCCGCGGGAAAACTTGCGGCCCGCGGCCAGCTCCGCGGCGAGGAACGGCTCGAGGAAGCCGACCGGGCGGCTGCCCCAGACCAGCTTCGGCGTGGAGCGGTAGAGCCGGGACCAGGCGTTCTTGTTGCGTTCGGAAAGTTCGTCGCTGCGGACGTTCATGGAGCGGGGGAGGAGGTCACCACGAAATACACCAAAGACACGAAAACCGGAATTCGGCCCACGGAACACACGGACTACGCGGAAAAGGCCGGCCTGTATTCCGTGGGTTCTGTGTATTCCGTGGGTGATCCATCTCCGGGCTCCGGCTATTCGTGTTTTTCGGGTATTTCGTGATGAAAAATCGTTTGGGGGAAGGCTCGGCGCGTCAACGCATCCGGCAGTGCAGGAGCGAGAGGCCGGGACCCGAGGCGGTGATGTCGTGCCAGCGGGAGCCGATCGCGACCGCCGCGAGCTGCGCCCGCGACAGCACGCCGCCGTTCAGGACGACGTGGCTCGGCCACTGGCGCTGCGCCACGCTCCGCAGGATCTGCGCGTGCACGCCGGTGAGGCCGCCGAGCGGGAAGGCCGACGCGGCCGGCATGGCGCGATAGTAGGCGCCGTCGCGGTCCTCGCTGTAGAGCGTGTCCTCGGAGCCCCACGGCGGGTCGGCGAAGATGATGTCGGGCGCGGCCGCCTCCGGCCAGTCGTCGAACAAATCGCTTTCCACGAAGCGCACGTCGGCGCGGTGGGCGGAGGCGTTCTCGACGGAGAGGCGCAGGGCCGCGGGATCGAGATCGAGGGCGACGACGGTCGCGGCGGGCCGCTCGAGCTTGAGCGAGATGGCGAGGCTCCCGCAGCCGCTGCCGATTTCCGCCACGAGCGGCGGGCGGCCGTGCCGGGCGCCGAAGGCGTCGACGACAGCCTCGACCCCCTCGACGAGGAAGGAGCTTTCGGGGTCGGTGATGTAGGCGCGCGCGTCGATCCGGAACCGCCGGCCGCGGAACACCAGTTCGCCGAGGATGTAAGGGACCGGCTCGCCGGCGAGGCGGCGCTTGAGCCAGCGCTTCAGCCGGCCGGCATCGCCGCCGCAGCCGGCGGCCAGCGCCTCGAGCTCCGCCGGCGGGAGCGCGGGCGGGACGGCACCCAGCTCCTCCGCGATCCGGGCGAGGATCGGGGCGGAGAGGGTGGAAACCTCGGGAAGGGTCATCACGGAAGGAGATACTCGCGGAAGGCGCCGCGCAGGCAGTGCTGCGAGCTCATCGCCGCCCCGTAGCCGCCGGCGTTGAGGAAGGCGAGCACGTCGCCCTCGGCCAGCCGCGGCAGACGCACGTTCCGCGCCAACACGTCGAGGGCCTCGTTGATGTTGCCCGCGATCGTGACGCGGCGGGCGGCGGGCGGCGCGGCGACGACCGGGACCGGCTCGAGCGGGAGGTCGTAGAACGCGGGCTCGAGGTGGAGGTTGAAGCCGCCGTTCACGCCGACGAAGTGCCGGCCGGCCTTTTCCTCGACGGTGTTCACCTCGAGCAGCAGCACGCCGGCGTCCTTCACCAAATAATCGCCCGGTTCGACGCAGACCGTGAAGCGGTCGCGGCCGAAGTGCCGGCGCACGACGGCGGACCAGCGCGCGAGATCGAGCGGCGCATCGCGCGCCGTGAGCGGGATGCCCAGGCCGCCGCCGAGATTGACGTAGTCCAGCGGCGGCGCCTGGCGGATGAAGCCGCGGACGCGCGCGAAGATGCGGTCGAGCACCGGCAGCTGGGGCGTGAGATAGCCGCAGCCCGTGTGGAAATGGAGCCCGTTGATCCGGAGCCCGGCATCGCGGGCGAGCGCGAGCGCGGCGGGAAACTGCTCCGCGTAGATGCCGAACTTCGTCACGTCGCCGCCAGCATAGCGCAGGAGGCGGTTGCTCCGGTAGCCGAGGCCGAGCCCGGGATTGATGCGCAATCCGACGGTGCGGCCGGGCGCGAGGCGGGCGATGCGCCGCAGGCTGGCGAGCGAGTCGCAGTTGAGGATCACCCCGGGGTGCCGGGCGAGCACCCGCGCGTCATCCTCGGACAGCGAGGTGCCGGTGAACGAGATGTCTCTTTCGGGAAAGCCGCACTGGCGCGCGAGCAGCAGTTCCTCGGGCGAACAGACGTCGACGCCGGCGCCCGCCGCCCGGAGCACCCCGAGCAGCGGGACGAAGCGGTTCGACTTCATCGCGTAGAACACCCGCGGGCGCCGCACCGCGCCGGCGAGCGCCCGGCGCAGCCGGCGGAAGTTGGCGGAGACGCGCGGCGCGTGGTAGGCGTAGGCCGGCGTGCCGCCGGCGCGCGCGAACGCCGCGAGATCGTGCGCGCCGAGGTGCAGCCGACCGCCCCGGTAGCGGAGGTCCGTCCTTTGCCACCACGGAGTGTTCACCAGCGGCGACTCAGAATGTGATCGTGCTGCTCAGCGTCACCACGCCGCGACCCACGGCGGACGTATTGACCGTCTTCGCGGCGGAACCGGTCCTGAAGTAATTGCTGGTGCCCTTGGTGTAGGCATAGCCGATCGAGACTTTCACCGGTTTGGAGACCTGGTAAGGAACGCTCACCCCGAGCAGCCAGTAGTTGCCGCCGTTTTCCGTCCGCGGAGAGCTGCCCTTCGTGGCGTCCTGCCAGAGGTAGGTGCCGGCGGTGCCGGTAAGATCGAGCTCCGTGCCGAGATCCTTGAGCGGCACCGCGGAGGTGGCGTTGAACTCGTACGTCCCGCCCCGCAGGACGGTGTCGTAGTAGACCTTGGGGGTGAGAGTCACCGGTCCCACCGTGTAGTTGGCGGCGAGATAGGGCTCGAACGTGAGCTTGTAGGAGCCGGCCGAGGTCTTGGCCCTGGGATAGGTGTAAAGCGAGAATCCTGGCTGGAAGTTGAAGGCGTCGTTCACCGGGATTTTGTAGCTGACATAGGGATCCACCTCCGGGTCGGAAACACCGGGCGTCTTGTTCGCGAGCGGAAAACTGGCCCATACGCCGATGGCGGCGTTGCCGACGTCGAGTTCGACCGACGGCTGGAACGAGAGGCCGTTCACGCGCACGCCGCGGAACATGTAAGTCGAGACGAAGGCGGGGGTCACCACCCACTGCGGGCCTTCGGGCGCGGCCGGGGCGGGGGTGGGGGCAGGCGCCGCCGCGGTGGCGGAGGCGGTGGGGGTCTGGGCCTGGACGAACGAGGCGCCGAGAGCTGCGACGAGGAGGAGTCCGAGTGGTTTGATCATGGGGAAGTAGACCCACCCAGCTACTCAGCTCGCCCGGCCCAAGGCGAGAAACATTCCTCGATTCCGCCCTGAAGGGGGCCGGGCAAAGCCGCGATCGGGGCGGAAATTACGATCCGGTAATCCCAAACGAGGGGAAGGCGGTTGAACTTCGGCTGGAGCCGGTTGACGGTGTCATTCCCATGTCACACCTCACTCGCACCCTTCCCGTCAGACTTCTCTGCGTGGCCGGCATTGCCGGGCTTTTTTTCGGTTCCAATGGCGCGGCGGCCGAACTCGGCTTCGATCCGGCGGCCATCGAGACGATCACCGGTGTGAAGGGCGCGCGCAACGATGCCGAGGGCGTGTTCAAGGTGAGCCTTCCCCGCACGGATGTGCCGGTCACGGTGGAAGGCTGGAAAATCCCCCCGTTCATGGGGCTCACCAGCTGGGCGGCCTTCAAAGCTGGCGGCATGGGGATGGCCGGGATGGCCATGGTGATGGGCGACACGGTCCTGTTCGAGGACGAGGTGAATCCGGCGATGAGCGCGGCCTTCGCCCACGGGCTGGAGGTCACGGCGCTGCACAACCACTTCTTCTTCGACGAGCCCAAGGTCTATTTCATGCATATCGGGGGCAGCGGCAAGGCGGCGGACCTGGCGGCTGGCGTCAAGGCGGTCTGGGATGCGATTGCGCAGACGCGGGCGGCCCATCCGTCGATCGCGCGCCAATTCACGGCCCAAGGTCTGCCGGCGACGAATGCCGTCACCGCCGCGCCGCTGGAGAAAATTATCGGAGCCCAGGCACAGCAGAATGCGGGCATGGTGAAATTCACCATCGGCCGCGAGGTGAAGATGGGCGACGGCGGCACGGCGACCAAGGAAATGGGCGTCAGCACCTGGGCGGCCTTTGCCGGCAGCGACGACAATGCCGTGGTCGACGGTGATTTTGCGGCGACCGGCGGCGAACTCCAGGCGGCGCTCAAATCCCTCCGGGCGGACGGCATCGCGATCGTCGCCATCCACTCCCACATGAGCGACGACACGCCGCACCTCTTCTTCCTGCACTACTGGGGCCGGGGTCGAGCGGCCGACCTCGCCGCGAGCGTGAAGCGTGCGCTGGCGACCCAGGGTCGATAAGGCGAAGGTCCGCCGTCCGCAGGATGGACATGCGGACGGCCGCGCCCCAGGCTTCACGGTCTTCCGGATCGAGTCCGGCGGTGTCCCGCGTCCGGGACCCGTCTTTGTTCCCCCAACCCCCCACCGTCCATGACTACAGGAAATTCACCCCTGGTTCCGCGTGTTTCGCTCCTGCTGGGAGCCTTGGCATTTTTTTCCGGCGCCGGGCCGCTACTTGCGGCTGGCGAGGGGCCTGCGGCGCCGCCGAAGTCCTGGATCGATCCGGACACGGGGCACCGCGTCATCCGGCTGACGGATGAGCCGGACTCGGCCAGTTTCTATTTCAACGTCAACGCCTACACGCCGGACGGGAAGAAGATGGCCTACACCACGGCCGACGGCGGGATCGGGGTCGTGGACCTGGCCACTTTCGCGACGAAACCCATCGTCAAGGGCCGCGTGCGCACGATCATCGTCGGGCACCGGACCCCGCGGGTGTTCTACATCAAGCCGGAGGAGAATGCGCTCTACGCCACGAACCTGGACACCGGCGCGACGCAGAAGCTCGCGGACCTGCCCGAGGGCGGCTCGGTCACCGCGGTCAACTGCGACGAGACGATCGCCGCGGGTACGCGCGTGCTGGCGAACGGCGCGGAGAAGAAGTTCGTCACCAGCGACGGCCGCGGCGTGCAGGCCCTCGACAAGTCCGAGATGATGGCGCAGCGGCTGGCGGCGCGGCTGCCGATGGAGATGTACACGGTCGACCTGAAGTCGGGGAAGACGAAGGTCATCCTCGCCAACAACGACTGGCTCAACCACCTGCAGTTCTCCCCGACCGACCCGACGATGCTGATGTACTGCCACGAGGGCTCGGGCTGGCGGGTGGACCGGATGTGGACCATCCGGACCGACGGCTCCCAGAACATGATGATCCCGGACGAACCCGGCCGGAACCGCATCATGGAGACCGAGCTGGCGGGCCATGAGTGGTGGAGTCCCGACGGCCGGACGATCTACGTCGACCTGCACCTGCTGAAAGGCCTGGTGGGCTTCATCGCGAGCTACAATCTCGATACCGGCAAGCGCGTCTGGTACCACTATGAGCAGAACGAGTGGTGCATCCACTACAACCTGTCGCCCGACGGGCAGACCTTCTGCGGGGACGGCTCGGGGCGTCCCGGCGCCCAGTGGATCATGCTGCTGCATCCTCAGCGCGTACCGGACGACCAGACGATGGGCACCGACCTGATCGGCGGCGGCGTGCTGAAGCCGGAGAAGCTCGTCAACATGGCGAAGCACAACTTCCGCCTCGAGCCGAACGTGAGCTTCACGCCCGACCAGAAGTACATCGTTTTCCGCTCGGACATGTTCGGCCCGACCTATCCGTTCGCGGTCGAGGTGGCGAAGGCGGCGCCCTGAAAAGGGCGTCACTTCCGCGGGGCCGAGCCGTCCTGCTTCCGCCCTGGTTTCACCCCGCCCCGGCGTTGACATCCCCCGCAAAGGGGCCTTGGACACTGTTCGCTTTCCGCTCCCCGTCTCACCCCTGAGAACCCGTTTCATCCCATGAATTCAACCATGCTTGTCAGAAAACTCCGCTCCGCGTTTTTGGTTTTGGCCGGCGCCGCCGGATTGGGTTCCGCGCTTCTCGCCGTGGATTCCGCGACTTATCCCTATGTGTCCCAGGCGGCCCGCACGACGGGCGGACTGAAGCCGCCGTCGGAGCGCGAGCTCCTTTACGTGACGCTGCCCGGCACGCTCGAGGGCTCGTGGGACCAGAACGGCTCGGGCATCGTGGTTTTGGACATCGCGAACGAGTTCCGCTTCGTGAAGCGCATCCCGACCTGGAACATCCCGGCGGCGAAGTATCCCGAGCAGGTGGCGGGCGTGACCGCCAGTCCGGTGACGCAGATGATCTACCTCGCGACGCGCGGCCGCCTGGCGGCGTGGGACCTGGGCACCGAGCAGAAAGTCTGGGAGAACGTCCTGGATGGCGAATGCTGCGAGCGGCCCCAGATCTCCGGCGACGCCTCGTTCATGTACGTCGGCTCGGACCTCAAGGACTACTGGTACGTGGTGAATCCCAAGAACGGCGACCTGATCACGACCGTCCGCTCCCCGCAGAGCCCGAACGCGCACAACCTCAACCTCAGCCCGGACGGGAAGTGGGCGTTCATGTCCCCCAACGGCCCGGTGATGGGAATCGCCGACACCACGACGCATACGCTGGCCCGGACGATCAAGTTTCCGGACAACGTCCGGGTGTTCGTCGTGAACCACGATGCGTCGCTGATCTACTCGAACATCAATAATTTCCTCGGCTTCGTCATCGTGGACGTGAAGTCCGGCGAGATCATCCAGAAGGTCGAGGTCCAGGGCTTTCCGTGGCGGGACAAGTGGAACCAGAACCCCCGCCCGCGCATCCCGCACGGCTGCCCGAGCCACGGCATCGCGTTCACCAATGACGAGAAGGAAGTGTGGCTCTGCGACGGCATCAACAACTACATCCACGTCTTCGACAACACCCAGATGCCGCCGAAGCAGGTCGCGAGCATCAAGACGACCGCCGGGCCGTACTGGATCACGGTCGGCCTGGACGGCAAGCTGGCGTACTGCTCATCGGGCGACGTCATCGACATGAAGACGCGCAAGATCGTCGGCCAGCTGAAGGACGAATACGGCCGCCCGATGTACAGCGAGAAGATGCTCGATATGATTTTCGTGAACGGGAAAATGACCCGCGTCGCGAACCAGTTCGGCAATGGCCTGGCTGTGGTGGCCCAGCCCGACGCGACGGCTGCCCGCTGACGACCACGCTCCCGAGGGCGGTGCGGGCCGCCGCCCTCTTTTCACCCCACGGCCCGACAGAGGATCATCCGCCCCATGAAAACGCCGCCTTCCCTCCGTCCGGGCCTGAGCCGCCGGGACTTCCTCCAACGATTTGGCGCCGGCGCGCTCGCGCTCGGCCTGATGCCCCGCGGCTTCGCCGCGGCGGCGGAACGCACGGCGGCCGGCAAGCCCCTGCGCGGGATCTTTCCCATTGCGCAGACGCCCTTCACCCCCTCGGACCAGATCGACCTCGGCGCACTGGTCAAGCAGGTGGAGTTCATCGACCGCGGCGGCGTGCAGGGCTTCGTCTGGCCGCAGCTCGCGAGCGAGTGGACCACCTTGAGCGAGTCCGAGCGCATGGCGGGCATGGAGGCGGTCGGCCAGGCGGGCCGGAAGGCGAAGACCGCGATCGTGCTCGGCGTGCAGGGCGCGGATCTCGGGGCGGTGCGCCGCTACATCAAGCAGGCCGACCGCGTGGGCGCCGACGCCATCATCGCGCTGCCGCCGGCGGAGAACACCGATCCGAAGACGGCGCTGAGCTATTACCAGGAAATCGGGAAGTCGACGGGACTCCCGCTGTTCGTGCAGGCGGTCGGCAACATGGACGTGGACCTGCTGCTGGAGCTTTACCGCACGATCCCGACGATGCGCTACGTCAAGGACGAGGCGGGCGATCCGCTGCAGCGGGTCGGGCCGCTGCGCGAGAAAAGCCACGACGAGATCAAGGTCTTCTCCGGCGGACACGGCCGCAAGCTGATCGAGGAGATGGAGGCGGGATTCTCGGGCAGCATGCCGGCGGCGGGCTTTGCCGACATGTACGTGACGACCTACGAGCTCTGGCACGCCGGCAAGCACGAGGAGGCGAAGGCCAACCACCAGCGGACGCTCGACGCCCTGAACACCATGCTGCGCTACGGCACGGAGGGCATGAAGTACGTGCTCGTCGCCCGCGGCGTGTTCAGCACCTACTCGGCCCGCAAGCCGCCGCCGGGCGCGTTCACCACGTCGGCGAAGGCCGCCACGGGGGCAAAGGCGCAGCCGCTCGACGAAGAGGGCAGGAAGACGCTGCAGGCCCTCGTGCAGTCGCTGAAGCCGTCCCTGCGGGCCTGAGGACGGCTCGCGCGATTGCGGTCAGGCGGATTTCGCACAGAGGCGCGGAGGCGCAGGGCGAGGCCGCAGAAAGTTAAAAACGCAGTCCTTCCTAACCCTGCGCCTCCGTGCCTCTGTGCGAGACGGCTTGGGCTTCATGTAGGGGCGTTCCTTGCGGACGCCCGGATTGGCGGTCATCGAACC
>DASZQN010000038.1:0-2736 GCA_035549635.1 Opitutaceae bacterium | reverse complement strand
CTTCGGGTTCAGCAGCGCGTCAACGAACGCCTCGCTGTCACGCAGTGAGAGAGCGAGTTGGCTGTGTTCCTCGATCGCGCGTCGGGCGGCGTCCTGCACGCTCGTCAGCACGAAGTCGGTCACGGTCCGCCCCTGAAGTGCCGCGGCACGCTCGATGAGCTTCTTCTGCTCGGCCGTCACGCGGGTCTCAAGACGCTCACCGCGAACCCGACCACGAGTCGGCTTCCGGATTGCTTCGGCCATCTCAATACCTCCATCTCCTCAATCTGATATATTGTACGGCCAATGGCCGGGTAATTCAAGTGATCTTCAACATCGGGCTGCGAGAAGGCCTCCTTGCTACTGATCCTGCTTCACGGATTCAGTGCCAGAAGGCCGTCAGCCGAGCGCGACACCCACGACCGATCGCTGCCTTCGGCAACTGGGATGGACCGGGCTTGCTGGCCAGGGCTGGGAAAGCCCACGGCGGAGCTGCAAACGCGGCAGGTTTGAATTCATTGGCTGGATCGTAGCCAGGCTACGATATCCCGCATCAAACTAAATGAGGAACGCCTTCCCCTGCGGCCGAGCCACGGTCTCGGCCGGCCCCCGCTGCGGGGGAGGCCCCGCAACGCCTCCTATAGAGAGCGAGAGTGCGGACCGGGTTTGCCGTGACGGGTTGAGGGCTGGAGGAGAGGCCTCCGGTGCCCGTCGCGGAGAACCGCGATGTTCAGACACGACCGCCATGCTCGCGCCGGCGCCGACCGGGCGAGCCTTTACGACGACATCACCAACAAGATCATCGCCGAGCTGGAGGCTGGGCGCGTGCCCTGGGTCCAGCCCTGGGGCACGGCTGCGGCGCAGGCGCCGCTCGCCATGCCGGCGAATGCCGCCACCGGCCGCGCCTATTCCGGGATCAACGTGCTGATCCTCTGGGGCGCGGTCATCGAGCACGGCTTTCCGGTGCAAAGCTGGCTGACCTTCCGCCAGGCGCTGTCCCTCGGCGGTCATGTCCGCAAGGGCGAGCGCGGCACCACCGTCGTCTACGCCGATCGCTTCATCCCCGACGACGAGAAGAAGCGTGCGCAGGAAACCGGCGAGGAAGCGCAGGCCATCCCGTTCCTCAAACGCTTCACCGTGTTCAACGTCGCGCAGTGCGAGGATCTGCCCGACGGCCTCGCGGTCGCGCCGCCTGCACCGGAACCCGGCCTTATCGAGCCGCGCGTCGAGGCGCTGATCAAGGCGACGGGCATCGACTTCCGCATCGGCGGCGATCGCGCCTTCTACGTGCCGGCGCAGGACTATGTGCAGGTGCCGCCGCCTCAGGCCTATTTCGAGACGGTCAACTGGCACCGCACGGCCCTGCATGAGCTCGGCCACGCGACGGGCCATGCGTCCCGTCTCGGCCGCGACCTGTCGGGTTCCTTCGGCTCGAAGAAGTACGCCTTCGAGGAACTGGTCGCCGAGATGAACGCGGCCTTCTGCTGCGCCTCGCTCGGTATCAATCCGACCGTGCGCCACGCCGACTATATCGGCTTGTGGCTGGAGGTGCTGCGCGAGGACAATCGCGCCATCGTCCGCGCCGCGTCCCAGGCCAGCAAGGCGGCCGACTGGCTGCTTGCGTTCCTCCCCGAAACCGAACCGGCCAGCGAACACGCGAGCGACAGGAGGGCAGCATGATCCTCCTGACCGACGACCTGCGTGAGCGACTGCTCGCCAATGGGCTTGAGAGTGGCGCCGACCATGTGCCTGTCGTCAAGTTCTTCAACCCGCTGGGCGAAGGCGTCTGGCTCGCGACCGAGCTGGACGCGGACGGCGATACGCTCTTCGGCCTCGCCGATCTCGGCTGTCCCGAACTGGGCAGCTTCTCGCTCGAGGAACTGACCTCGATCGTCCTGCCGTTTGGCATGGGGATTGAGCGCGACATTCTCTTCACTGGCGACTTCCCGATCTCGGTCTGGGCGGAGGCCGCCCGCAAGGCGGGAAGCATCCGGGCGGCCGAGCGCATCCTCTACCGAGCAGCGCAGCCGCGTCGCGATGGCGCGTAAGGCCCCTCCTGAAATCCGCGGAACCGGAGATGAGCGTTTGCGCATCTCCGATTCTGCGCTCCGGATCGCCGGGAGGCGGCGCCGTCCTCAGAGGAAGAGGGCGGCGCTTCGCTTCGTGACGGGTTGGAAGCCGGGAGAGAGGCTCTCGGCGCCCGTCGCGGAGTATCCCGACATGGCAAAGGCTGCCAAGAAGATCGTCTTCTCGCGCTCGCGCGACATTCCCTTCAACAAGCTCGTGCTCTCGGAGTCCAATGTCCGGCGCACCCGGCCGGAGGCCGAGCTCGACGAGTTGGTCCACGACATCGATCGGCGCGAGGACCTCGTGCAGGGCCTCAACGTTCGCGCCATTCTCGATGCAGACGGCAACGAGACAGGCATGTTCGAGGTGCCGGCCGGCGGCCGCCGCTATCGCGCGATCGAGCGCCTGGTGAAGGCCAAGCGCTTCCCCAAGGACGGGCTCGTGCCCTGCATCGTGCGCAAATCCGACACCACAATCCTCGCCGAGGACGACTCCCTCGCCGAGAACCTGCTGCGCGCCGGACTTCATCCCCTCGACCAGTTCCGCGCCTTCCAGGACATGCTCGACAAGGGCATGACCGAGGAGGAAATCGCCGCGGCCTATCTCACGACGGTGCAGGTCGTGAAGCAGCGCCTCCGTCTCAACGCGGTCTCGCCCGTGCTGCGCGATGCCTATGCCGAGGAGCGCATG
>DASZQN010000037.1:0-11649 GCA_035549635.1 Opitutaceae bacterium | reverse complement strand
TCCGTCCTCCGTCCTCCGTCCTCCGTCCTCCGTCCTCCGTCCTCCGTCCTCCGTCCCCGCCCCCGCCCCTGCCCCATGCGCCCCACCCTTTTCTTCGTCGCCTTGGCCGCCGCCGTTTCCCTGCCGTCTTCCCCGGCGCGCGCGTCGCAGCCGATCACGCCGGTCGAGCTGAAGGCCGCGCCATACCGCGCGGTGCCGGCGTTCGGGGGCGTGAAGTTTCCGCAGCCGGTACAGGTGGTGTTCGCGCCGGGCGACACGAAGCGCGCGTTCGTCGTCGAGCGCGAGGGCGTGATCTCGGTGATCCGAGATCTCGATCATCCCAAGCGCGAGGTCTTCCTCGACCTCAACCAGCGCGGACGCGCCTCCCGCCGCGACCACGGGCCGCTCTCGATGGTGTTTCACCCGAAGTTCGCGGAAAACGGCTTCGTCTACGTCTGGTTCTCCACCTACGCACCCAACGGCCAGCGCTCCAACCGGCTCGCGCGCTTCCACGTTTCACCGTCCAACCCGGACGTCGCCGATCTGGCCTCCGAGTTGCCGATGATCTCCCAGCCCTCCGGGCCGGGCGGCCATGACGGCGGCGAACTGCTGTTCGGCTCCGACGGTTATCTCTACCTCTCGCTCGGCGACGGCGACGAGCACCTGGCGGAACCGACGATCAGCCACCAGCGGATCGACCGGAGTTTCTTCGGCGCGATCATCCGGATCGATGTCGACAAGAAGCCGGGCAGCCTGCCGCCGAACCCGCATCCGGCGGTCCATCCCGGCACCTACACCGTGCCGCCGGACAATCCCTTCATCGGCGCGACCAGCTTCAACGGGCGGCCCGTGATCCCGACCTCCGTGCGCACCGAGTTCTGGGCGGTCGGCCTGCGCAACCCCTGGCGGATGGCGTTCGACCCCGCCACGGGCTGGCTGTGGTGCGCCGACGTCGGCCTCCACCTCCACGAGGAAATCGACCTCATCGTGCGCGGCGGCAACTACGGCTGGGACTATCGCGAGGGCGTGATCGCGGGACCGTCGGCCTCGCACATGCCGGCCGACGGGAAATTCATCGAGCCGATCTGGGACTACGACCACTCCACCGGCATCTCGATCACCGGCGGCTTCGTGTACCACGGCGCCGCCTATCCCGAACTCGAGGGCAAGTACCTCTTCGGCGACTACGGCTTCGGCAAGATCTGGGCGCTCGAGCCCGACGGCTCCAAGGCCGTCAACCCGTCGCGCGTTCGCCAGATCGCGACCACCCCGACGATCGTCGCCTTCACCCTCGACCCGCGGAACGGCGAGGTCCTGATCGCCAGCCTCGGCGAAGACCAAGTGTTCCGACTGGAACCGAACAAACACTGAGCCAAAGCCGGAGGGTTCGCACAGAGACGCAGAGGCGCAGAGTCCGCGCGGATTTCCAATCCGCAACCCGCATTCCGAAATCTTACTCCGCCCTTGCTCCTGGCGCCTGCGCGGGCGAAAAAGGTCACACTACGGGCCTGTAGCTCAACGGTCAGAGCAGAGGACTCATAATCCTTTGGTTCTGGGTTCGAATCCCAGCGGGCCCACCACCGCCTGCCCAGCAGGCGGAAGGTCCAATGTTCAAGGTTCAAGTTCCAATGCCTGCCGACGAGCCGGTCCTGATTCTGAGGCGCTGAAGGTTGAGCGTTGAACGTTTGGCCGGCGGAACAATCATCCGGCTGCTCCGGTCGCTGTTCCGGGTTTCCCCCAACCCCCGTTTGTACCCCCATGCATCGTCTTACTCTTTTTCTTGCGACGGCTGCGGCCGTCTTCGGTCTGGACGCCGTCGTTCGCGCGGCGGGTGACGACATTGTCGCGGCGCTGCCGGTGATCCCGGAGGCGCGGTTCAATCTCAAGGACTTCGGCGGCGTGGGCGACCGCAAGACGATGAACACGGACGCGTTCAAGGCGGCCGTGGCGGCGATCGCCAAGGCCGGTGGCGGGCATCTGATCGTCCCGGCCGGAACGTACAAGACGCTGCCGTTCGTGCTGACGAGCCGCATGGACCTGCACCTGGAGGCCGGCGCCGTGATCAAGGCGCCGACGACATTCGCCGAGTACGGCCTGCCGGATCCCAATGAGCCGCTGCCGCCGACCGACGCGGCCGCCACCCCTGGCAGGCCTGCCGCGCGCGGCCAGGGCGGTCCGCGCGTCGCGCCGCTGATCAGCGGCGCGAATCTCGAGGACGTCGCCATCACCGGCACCGGCACGATCGATGGCTCGGGCGCGATTTTTTGGATCTGGTCCGACAAGGCCGCGCGCCTCTATCCGGCCGGGCGCCGGATCGTCGCCCGCCCCTATCTCGTGAGCATCACGGGGGTGAAGCGGCTGCACGTCGACGGCGTCACGTTGACCGATTCGCCGATGTTTCATCTCGTGCCACGCGGCGAGGATATCACGGTCGAGAACGTCCGCGTCGTCGCGCCGAGCGACGCGCCCAATTCCGACGCGATGGACCCGGGCGGCACGCGCATCGTCATCCGCAACTGCGAGATCGACACCGGCGACGACAACGTCGCGGTCCAGAGCGGCTCGCGCGACGTCCTGATCGAGAACCTCACGTGTTTCCACGGCCACGGCATCTCCATCGGGAGCGGCACCCGGACCGGCGTGAGCCACATGATCGTGCGCAACTGCAGCTTCAACGGCACGGACAACGGCCTGCGGATCAAATCCTACCGCGGCAACGGCGGCGAGGTGCACGACATCCGCTATTCGGACATCACGATGCGCAACGTGCGCCGGCCGTTCGACATCAACATGCTCTACAATGGCAATGCCGGCGGGCCCACCGACGTCGGTCCGCGCGAGGCCGCCGCCGGCCAGACCCAGGCGATTCCCAACTTCCACGACATCCACGTGACGAACCTGACAATCGTCCGCTCCCCGCTCGCCGGGCGGATCCTCGGGCTGCCCGAGCAGATGGCGCACGACGTCACGTTCACGAACGTGAAGATCGAATCAAACCGCGGCTTCCTTCTCCAGGACGCCAAGGACGTCACCTTCGACCAGGTGGAAATCCACGCCGCCGTCGGCGACCCGGTGGTCCTCGACAACGCCACGGTGAAGGTCAACGGCACCGTGAAGAGCGGCAGCAGCGGCGGGCCGGCGGAGCCGTTTTATTGAGAAAGCACACGGGGTGGCGGGGTGATCCGAGCGGGCCCGTTTTTGATCCATCGCTTTGCGGCGATTGAATCCTGCGGCGCGCCCGACACACCCCGTCGCTTCGCGCCACCCCTCTTTCTAGAGGGGATCTGGCCTCACACCTCAGGCCTCACGCCTCATGCCTCGCGCGAAGCGCCCGGGGTGTGTCGGCCATCGTCCGCGAAAAGCGCCGGCAGACCCAACCAACGCGTTCCGCCTACTTCTTCTTCGCCGCGGGTTTCTGCAGCTGCGCGAGCTGGGCGTTGGCCTGATCGAGTTTCTGCTGGAGGGCGTTCGCGTTCGCGCGGTCGTCGTCGAGCTGCTTCTGCAGCTTGGCTTTGTCCGCCCGGGCCTCGTCGAGCTGGGCCTGCAGCACCGCCGCCTGGGCCTTGGCGAGTTCCACCTCGCCCTGACGGCGGATGGCGGCGACTTTCGCGTCCTCCGCCTGCGACTGGAACGTGTCGGCACTGGCCTTGGTCTTGTCGAGCTGCCCTTGGAGATCGCTCGCGGCGGCCTGGCTTTCGTTCAGCTGGCTCTTGAGCTGCGCGGAGGCGGCCTTGTTTTCGTCGATCTGGGACTGCAGCTTGGCCGCGTTGGCCTTGGCGGCGTCGAGTTGCGACTGAAGCAACGCCGTGCCGGCCTCGTATTGGTTCGCCCGGTTCTGGTTTTCCGTGATGGTGCGGTCGCGCTCCCCGAGCTTCGAACGCAGCACCAGCACCGCGATGAGGAGAACCACGCAGGCCGCGCCGAGGATGACGGGCAGCACGGATTTTCTGTTCCGCGGCGCCCGGTCCGTCGCAGCGGGCGCGGCGGCCTCCGTTCTCGTTTTCGCAGGTGGCGTCGCCTCCTTCCGCGCCGTGGCGCCGGGCGCCGGCAAGGCGGGACGCACCGGATCCCCCGCGGGCAGGGCGGGCGGCGGAGTGGAGGCGGATGCAGAAGCCTCGGGCATGACGCGGCTAATCTAATTCCACCCGAGGCCTCGCGCCATAAGGTGAAACCCCACCGCCGTCCAACGCCCACCTGATCCGCCAAAATTGAACGTTGAATGTTCGACGTTGGACGCTGGACGTTCCTTGTTTTCGCGATCAGCGAAAACAAGAAGGGCCGTCCACCCCTGGACGGCCCTTCACCCTAATTCCAAGCAAACCTTAATAACTTAACTGCGTCGGGGAAGACGCACCGGGGACGCCTCCTGTTCAACCTTCTTTCGCCCGGGCGCCTCGAATTCACACGGCCGTAACGTTGCTTCGCTGAAAGATTCGGCCTCCGGCCTCCGTTACAGGGGTGTATGGATGAAACCAAACTCGAGATCTTCTGGACCCAGAAGCAGCTGGGTCCCATGCCGCACACCCGGATCGTGACCGTCGGCGGGATCCTGCCGGCCGGCCGCTGGGAGATGCTGGAGAGCGAAGCCGTGCACGCCGTCGTGCTGCGTCGCCACTCCTTTTTCGTCACCGTCAACGGCGTCAAGGTGGACATCGTCATCGCCCGCCAGGACGACCGCTGGTACCTGAAGGGCCAGACCGACAGCTACACGCCGAAGACCCTGCTGGATCTTCCCGACGGTCCGCCGGGCGAAGACGATGCCGCCGGCCGGCTCTCCGTCGCCACGGAAAGTCATGCGCGATGACGTACTTTTTGCCGACGCGTCTCACGCTCGATCGACACACCCCGTCGCTTCGCGCCACCCCTCTTTTTAGAGGGGAGCTCGGCAGAAATCTCCCCTCTAAAAAGAGGGGTGCCCGCAGGGCGGGGTGTGTCGGCCATCGGACGCGAAACGGGCCGCGGATCCAAATCACGCGTTGAGGTCAACGCGTTCCTCCCTGCTCAGCCCTTGCCCGTCGACGACGCCGCCCGCGAAAGCGTGAGGCCGGACGCTGGCATGAAGTTCAGCGCGAGAAAATCGAGGGCCGAGCGGGCGCCGGTGTAAACCGAGTCGAGCTCGTTCTGCAGGGGATTGTTGGCGACGAGGTCCCCCGCCGGCGGAACGACGGCGTTGAAAAGCTGATCCGAGAGGGAATCCCCGGTGGCCGCCGACCGCGACGACGGCTGGTTCCCGGCCACGCCGTCCGTTTTCACCGTCCGCGGAACCTGGACGAGAAACACCGCCAGCGCGACCGCCGCGATCCCGACGAAGCTGCCGGACGCGATCCACGCGGGATGCGGGCGGGGGCGCCGACGCGCCGGGACCGCGGCCGCGCGGATCGTGCGCATGATTCCCTGCTCGAGCCCGGCCGGCGCGGGCGGGGCGAAGCGGACGGCGTCGCGGCGGAGCGCGGACTCCAAGTGCGCCACGGCCTGGAAATACCTCCGGCAATCCGCGCACGACTCGGCGTGGCGGGACGCCCCGGCGGGCGAGAACCACTGGCGGACCACACGGCAATAAAAACGGGAGGGGGAGGATTCGGCTTTCATGACGGCATTGCTCCTTTCATCAGTTGCTGGCGGGCCCGATGGACCAGGACCTTGACGTGGGTGACGGTGAGCCCGGCGATGCGGGCGGTTTCCTCGGTGGAAAGTTCCTCGGCGAAGCGCAGCCAGAGCACCTCGTATTCCCGCGGGGACAACACCTCGCGCGCACGGTTCCAGAGGTTTTCCGCCTCGTCGGAGGACTCCGTCCGGCGGGCAGGCGAAGGCGACTCGCTGGCCGCATCCTCCGGCATTTCCTCCCACTTCTTGGCGGCGCGGAAATGGTTCAGCGCGGAGCGGCGCGCGATGGTGAAGAGCCAGTTGATCAGCGGCCGGCTGCGGTCGAAGCGGTGCAGGTTCTGGTACGCCTTGAGGAAAGTCTGCTGGGTGAGGTCCTCGGCGTCGTGGTGATGGCGCGTGAACTGGTGGAGGAAATTGTAAACGCGGCGGCTGTGCCGGCGGACGATCTCCTCGAAGGCCGTTGGGTCGGCGTCCAGCGTGGCCCGGACCAGCGCTCCATCCTCCGTCGCGGTCTCCGCCGGCGGCGGGACTTCCTCCGCGTGGGTGGGTGAGAGCAGCGCGATCATGCGGGAAACCGGACGGCCTGTAACTTATCGCGAATCGGAGGCTGACGCGGGCGCCGGCTCCGGGTCCTTGACGTTCACCCCCATCGTAGCCTTGCCCTGCGGGTTCACGTAGCGCACGTGCAGCTGGTAATCGCTGTCCTCGCCGGGAAAGTCGAACTGCACCGCGCCGAACGATCCGCGCATCGCGACCAGCCGGCCGCGTGAGGCGTAGGGTGCGGACTGCACCCGGGTGCCATTCTGCAGGCGCATGCTTTCCGCCTCGAAGTGCAGCGGGGCGCCGCCGCCGGAAGCCGGCAGGATGTCCACGCAGTCGAAGGTCGGGGCGTTGTTCAGGTCGGAGGGCCGCTGGGTCGGATCGGGCTGGCCGCTGAGGTCGCGCCGGACCGTGAGGGTAATGGTCGCGCCGTTGACGAGATGGACTTTCTCCACCGCGTGATCCTCCAGCTGCGCGGCGCCGACCTCGCCGCCGCCGATCGCGCGTTCGCCCGTCCAGTTCGCCACGACCCGTCCCGGCTGCGGCGCCGGGGCCGCGGCCTTCGTCGCGGTCGCGGCCGCCATCGCGGGCTTCATCGCCTGTCGGGTGTTCTCGATCATCTGCAGGAGCCGGTCGCTCGAATACGCGGCCCGCAGGCTGATCGTGCGATTGTTCCTCTCCACCGTGGTCGACTGCATGAATTCCGTCAGCTGCTTGTCGTTGGTCTCGGCCAGCGACATCATGGCCACCATTCCCTGCAGGATCTTGGCGAGTTTCTCGCCCGACTCGTCCGAGTTCGCGACCAGCTGCATGTGGGTGACGGTGCGGGAATCCTCCTCGCCGGTGGCGATCATGCCGGCGCTCAGGAGCTGCAGGATCCGCGTCTGCGGGCCGTTTTGCGGGAAAAGTTTCTCCGGCGGCGTCACGCTGGCCACCATCGCGAACGAGTGGCCGGCCTGCGCCATGAACGCGGCGAGCGGCAGGTTGGGGGATTTCGCCAGCGAGGGCGCGGCCCCGCGCACGACGTCGCGCGCCTTGATCAGCCGCGGCTTCAGCTTGCTGAGCAGGATCACGGGCTCGGGCGGGAAGGCGACGATCTCCTCGCCGGCGATCTCGTAGGCGGTGAAAGGCAGGTCTTTCACTTCCTTCACCTGCTCAGGGACCGAAATCGTCGCCTGGATCGCCGCCGCTTCCAGGATCTTCCGCAGGTCGTCCGAGCCCTGGATCACCAGCACACCGTCGATCAGCTTGGGATCCGGGGAGAAATTCGCGCCGTAGGCGGTGATGCTTCCGACCGTGTCGAAGAGTTTCTCGAAGTTGATCCGCACGTCCCCGATGGCGAAGCCGGCCGGCTGGCCGGAGGCGTCGGGCTTCATCTGTTTCCGGGCGAGGTCCATCAGGCCCTTGCCGAGGGTGGTGTCGCGCAGCGTGTTGAGGTCGCAGCTGACGACCCATTGGGCATCGGCCCCGACCAGGGCCGGATTGATGTCGGCGCGGGCGGCGGAAAGCAGCAGGGCCGGGAGCGGCAGGAGGGCGAGACGGCAGAAGTTGTGCATGGGAAGGAGGTGGTTTGGGAAAGGGACGTGAGTACGGGGATGGTATCTAACTATTCACGGAATCCGGGTCCGGGGTTACAGGCGGGCCGGGGATTTATTCGCCGGCGGCGACGGCCTCAGGTGTCGGACGGCCGCGCGCCCGCCAGCTCCTGCATCGAGAAGCGGGCCGCCGCCACTGCCAGCAGCACGAGGGCGAACAGCACCAACAGGCCGGTCGTGGCCAGCGGGCTGGCCTGCTCGGCGGGATGCGCGGGTCCGTAGGGCAGCAGAGGCTCGAGCATGGTCCTGACCTGATGGGTGACCGCGATCCGGTTGAGCTGGATCGGGACGTTCCCCACCCCGACCTCAACCACGGCGCCGTAAACCAGGCCGACGATGAGGAAGCGTCCCGTGAGCACCGCGCAAAGGAAACCGAGGGCGGTGAACACCGTGACGGTCAGCACCTGTCCGAGCAGCAGCCAGGGCAGCGTCGGCGCGATTCCCGGGATGTGGCGGAAGGCGGCGACGCCGACCATGACGCCGAGCCCCAGCAGGCAGATCGCCTGGAAGCACGCGAGATGCGCCAGATACTTGAAAGCCAGGTAGAGCGGCCGGCGCACCGGGCGCGTCAGGAGATAATCCGCCGCGCCCGCCTTCAGGTCGTCGCGAATCGTGCCGCCGCTGGCCAGGAACGCCATGACCGGAACGAGAAACGCCAGGTAGAAGTCGGAGATCCAGGAAAAATACTGCCGGGCCGAGCCATCGCGGATCACCGCGGAGGCGAGCAAGGCGAGCAGCCCGAGCACGAGCAGCAGCGGCCCCCATTGGGTCGGGGCCAGGTAACGGCGGGACGTGAGGCGCCAGATGCCGCCCAGGGCATGCCGGGGATTCGGCGCGACGTGCGCCGCGGGAAAGGCCGAAGCGGTTGAATTCATGGCAGGGGCGGCGGCGCGATGGCCTTCTCGAGGAACGAGGCCGTGCTGCGCACCTCGAAGATGCGGACGCCGCTGTCCAGCAGGTGCTGGTGGAAATGGTCGTAGAAGTTCGCCGCCTCCCGCCATTGCGCGTGCAGGAGCCCGTCGTCGTCGACGATTTCGCAGCCGCGGAGCAGTTCCCGATCGAAGAAATACCGCGCGAGCCGCACCGGCGATTCACAGCGGAAGGTCGTGGACTCAGGCCAGCGGCGGCGCGCGTCGGGCGAGGCGGCATCCTGGCTCGCGCGCGGAATGCGTCCCCAGCGCAGCAGCAGGAACTCGCTGCAGAGCGCCTCGAGATCCTGCAGGATGTGACTGGAAACGATCACGGCCGCGCCATCCTTCGCGAGATCGCGCAGGACGTTGGAAAAATCCTCGCGCCCCATCGGGTCGAGTCCGTTCATCGGCTCGTCGAGGATCACCAGCGCCGGCCGGTGCAGCAGGCACTGGCCGAGTTTCACGCGCTGCTTCATGCCCTTGGACAGGGCCGTCAGCGGCTTCTTCCTGTGCTCCGGCAGCAACTTGACCTGGTCGAGCACCTCGCGGCCGCGCGCGGTCGCCGCCGCCGCGGAAAGGCCCGAGAGCATCCCGAGGCCGGTCAGCCAGTCGAGCGGCCGCAGGCCGTCCGGCACCGCCTCGCCCTCAGGGCAGTACGCGATGCGCGCCTGGACCGCCGGGTTGTTCCACGGCGACGCGCCGAACACGCGCAGCGTCCCCGAGCTCGGCTGGATCTGCCCGGTCAGCAGCCGGAACAGCGTGGTCTTGCCCGCGCCGTTCGGGCCGACGACGCCGGTGATGCCGGGCCGGATGGAAAAGGTGACGTCGTTGAGCCCGAGAATCATCCCGTAGAACCGGCTCACGCTCTCGGCCTGGACGATCGCGTTCATCATTCGGGGCGGAGCCGGCGGAAAAAGGCCGCGGATGAAACCACCGTGAGGACGCCCAGCCCGGCGAGCGCGCCGTTGAAGTCGGTGGCCTGCGCGGTCTGGCTCCCGCGCTCCAGTTTCTTGGTGAATTGCTCGTCGATCAGCGGCAGTTCCTTCGCGGCGTTCAGCAGCACATCGTCGACCGCAAAGACCTCCTGCCGGACCTCGCTGAGGTCGTGGCTGAAGCTCGCGCGCGTGAGCCAGGGCGGAGCCTCCTTGATCTTGGCGATGCTCCCGAGCAGCAGCCAGACGGCGATCCACACGGCGACCGTGACGCGGCCGGAACGGGTCAGCGCCGAGACGCCCAGGGTGATCGCGCCCAGCACGACGAGGGCGATGCCGTTGTAGAGCAGCGCGTGCAGCAGCGGCGTAAATCCGTAGATGATGAAATCGCGGTTGGGCGCGAGCAGCATGCTGACCAGCCAGCCGAACAGGAGGGGGCCCGTCCACATCAGCACCAGCACGCCGGCGATGACGCCGAGCTTGCCCAGCAGGTAGTCGGTCGAGGTCAGCGGACGCGAAAGGTAGATGACCAGCGCGTGGCTCCCGCGGTCGCGGGCGATGAGCTGCGGGATCAGGATCGTCAGTGCGATCAGGCTGAGCCCCAGGCCGACATACGAGTGAACCCAGAAGATCAGGGTGAACAGGCCGCCGATGCAGACATCCGGATAGAGCGTCGTGAGGCCGCTGAAGGCGGTGACGAGCGACTCGAAGCGCGGGCCGAAATGCCCGGCGTTCTCCTCCAGCCAGCCCCCGCTCGAGACCGCCTGCGTGAACAGAAAGCCCGCGCCCGCCACCAGCAGGCCCGCGATCCAGGCGCCCACGATGAGCGCCGGGAAAAAGCGCACGCGCAGCAGCTGGCGCAGCCCGGTGTAAAGGATCGTCCAACGACGGTAGCCCAGCCCTTTCGGGGCCTCGCGCCAGCGGGTCAGGTCAAGGCTTGCGTCCATGGTCGGCGGAAAGGGCCTGCAAGAAAAGCTCGTGCAGGGCGTTGGGGTTGGAGAATACCTCGGCGGGCGGCAGCCGGTGGGCTCGCATGAGCTCGAGCATCCATTCGATCGAGTCGGAGGCGGACTCCACCCGCAAGCGGCCGGTCGAGAGGCGCTCGGCCTTCAGGCCGGCGGCGGTGAGCACGGAAAGGAAGCGGTCCGCCTCGTCCGCCGGCGCCAGCTCGACGATGCGGCGATGGCGGGTCTTCAGCGCCTCGATGCTGTCGTGCTCCAGCAGGCGGCCGTGGCCGATGATGATGACGCGGTCGCAGATCCGCTCGACGTCGGGCAGCAGGTGCGAGGAAATCACGACGCTGATCCCCAGCTCCTTCCAGAGCGAGCCGATCAGCCGGAGGATGTGTTCGCGGCCGGAGGGATCGAGGCCGTTCGTCGGCTCGTCGAGGAAGATCACCTCGGGATCGTGCACCAGCGCCTGCCCGAGCTTCACGCGCTGCCGCATGCCGGTCGAATAGGTGTCGACCAGCCGGTAGCGCTCCTGTCCCATGCCGACAAAATCGAGAATCTCATGCGCGCGCTGTCGCGCCTGGCGGAAGGACATGCCGGAGAGCTGGCCGCAATAGGTGACATACTCGCAGCCCGCCATGCCCGGAATATGGCAGTCCTGCTCCGGGCTGTAGCCGACCTTCTCCCGCGATGCGCGGTGGCTCGCCCGGATATCGCGGCCGAGCACCCGCGCCGTGCCCGTCGTCGGCGGGGTGAGGTTCAGCAGGCATTTGATGAACGTGCTTTTCCCCGCCCCGTTCGGCCCCAGGAGCCCGATCGTGCCCCGCGGCACGCGCAGCGTCACATCCGCGAGCGCCCGCTGGCTGCCGTAGGTCTTCCCCAGCCGGTCGGTCTCGATGATGAAAGGCCCTTCGGGCGCCCCGGGCAAAAGGGGCGGAAGAGAAGCGGTTTCGGGCGGGTTCAAGTTCGACGGGGCCAGGGTAGAGCCAAAAGTGCAGGAGGTTTCATGCACTACACCGCTGTACGCGTCGAGGTTACAACTTTCCGCGCCGCGTAGTGAATCCCGTTTCCAAAAATATAGGGGCGTCCCTTGCGGACGACCGGCTCGATGGTCGCAAACCAGGCGTCCGCAAGGGAC
>DASZQN010000036.1:0-59566 GCA_035549635.1 Opitutaceae bacterium | reverse complement strand
GCCGCTGACCTGGCTGGGCCAGGTCAGCGGCCTGGCCTACGGCGTCCAATCTTCCCTCCGCCCCGGCCAGCACACGCTTCAACACGGCCGCGCCGATCGCCGCGGCGTCCTGGCCGCGCAGCTCCTTCTCTTTTTTGTAGGCGGCCTTGATCTCCGCCAGGATCTCCGCGGTCGTCTCGACGCCGAAGTCCGCCGTGCACAGCGCCTCCTCCAGCGTCTCGAGCGACGAGGCATCGATCTTCCGTCCGCCAAACAGCCCGCCGGTCTTGTCGGCGATGACGGAAACCGTCTTGGCCAGGCCGGCTTTGAATTTTTTGAGCAACCCAAACATGGAATGTGGAAAGCTGGAAATCAGGAGGGAGGGCTTGTGGCGCGGCCGGGACCGACTCGTTTAATCGTGAGAGGAATACTCGCAAAATCGAGAATGAGGCCATCCCGGATGCCCGCGGTCTTTTTCGGAGGGGTTCACGCGAAGCCGCGAAGAGCGCGAAGGAGAACCACTAGGGAATGCGGCGCACTTCGCGAGCTTCGCGCCTTCGCGTGGGGCCGGTTCGAGCACCAGTTCGATCATTACCCCGCTTTCCTGATTTCCACATTAACCCGTCTCACTCTGCCTTGCGCGCGTCGCGGCCGAGCTGGTCCTTGAGGCGGTCGAGGATGCCGTTGATGAAGCGCTTCGAATCCGCGTTGGAAAACTGCTTGGAGAGGTCGATCGCCTCGTTGATCGAGACCACCGGCGGGATGTCGCGGCGGTGGATCATCTCGAACATCGCGACGCGCAGGATGCCGAGGTCGATCTTGGCGATGCGGTCGAATTCCCAGTTGTGCGCCAGGCCCTTGATGCGGGCGTCGATGTCCGCGGCATGCTCGATCACGCCGTGGATCAGCTCCTCCCCGAACGCGTAGTGCTCGCGCGGCTGCTCCAGGTTCTCGAAGAACACGCGGAGGTCCTCCGCCAGGTTGGCCGGCGGGTTGATGCTCCAGGCATAGAGGTATTGCAGCGCCGCCACGCGGCCGTCGCGGCGCTGGGCGAAAAGGGCTTTGCTCATCGGGAAAGCGTCCGCTTCAGCGCCGCCATGGCCAGGGCGGCCTGGGCGAATTCCGCGCCGCGGTTGATGCGGCCGAGGCAGCGCGCCACGGCCTGCGCGCGGGTGTCGGCGACGATCACGCCGTTGATCACGGGCGTCCTCGTGTCCAGCGCCACGCGCTGCAGCGCGTGCGACACGCTCTGGCCGACCAGTTCGTGGTGCGAGGTGTCGCCGCCGATCAGCACCCCGAGCCCGATGACGCAGTCGCAGCCGCGCCGGGCCAGCGCCTGCGCGGCCCAGGGCACCTCGTGGGAGCCCGGCACGCGCGCGAGCGCGATCCGCCCCGCCTTCACGCCCGCCGCCCGCAGTCCGGTCGTCACGCGGGCCAGCAGGCCGTCCACGAGCTCCTCGTTGAAGCGCGCGGCCACGATGCCGATCTTGAACAGGGCACCGTCGACCGCCCGGGTTCGTGGAGGGGAGAAGCTCATGAAAGGTTGATGGATTGGCCCAAATCCGAAATCCGCAATCCGAAATCCAAAATTCAGACCGGCACCTGCTCGATGATCTCCAGCCCATAGCCGTCCAGTCCCACGACCTTGCGCGTGCTGTTGGAGAGCAGCCGGATCTTCCGCAGGCCGAGCGCCGCCAGGATCTGCGCGCCGATGCCGTAGTCCCGGAAGCTCATCGGCGGCGGTGCCTCCCCCGGCTGCGCGGTCAGGCGGCGGACGAGCGTCTCGCCGGCGTTCGCCGGCTCCATGTAGAGCACGACGCCGCGCCCGGCCGCGGCCACCGCCAAGAGCGCGCCGGTCAGGTCGTGGTGTCCGCCCATCCCCCGCGCGCGAAACACGTCGCTGAGCGGGTTGCCGCTGTGCACGCGGACGAGCGTGGGCTCCGGCCCGGGCGTGCCCATGACGAGCGCGAGGTGGTGGCGCTGGTCGAGCTTGCTGCGGAAGACATGCAGGCTGAACTCCCCGAACTCGCTGGGAAACGGCCGCACCGTCACGCACTCGACGAGGTGGTCGCGCTGCGCGCGGTATTCGATCAGCGCGGCGATCGAGATCATCTTCAGTCCGAATTTCTCCCGGAAGGCGATGAGCTGCGGCAGGCGCTGCACGGTGCCGTCGTCGTTGACCAGCTCGCAGAGGACGCCGCTCGGATGCAGGCCGGCGAGGATGGCGAGATCGACCGCCGCCTCCGTGTGGCCGGCCCGCTCCAGCACGCCGCCCGGGCGGGCGCGGAGGGGAAAAACATGGCCCGGCTGGACCAGCTGCTCGGGACGCGCCGCGGGATCCGCCAACAGCCGGATGGTCTGCGTGCGGTCGTAGGCGCTGATGCCCGTGGTGATGCCTTCGGCGGCGTCCACGCTCACGGTGAAATCGGTGCGGTGCGACTCGCGGTTGCCCGCGACCATCGGGCCGAGCCCGAGGCGTCGCAGCTGGTGCTCGACCGTCGGAACGCAAACGATGCCGCTGCCGTAGCGGATCATCATGTTCACCGTCTCCGGCGTGGCCTTCGCCGCCGCCATGATCAGGTCGCCCTCGTTTTCCCGGCTTTCGTCGTCGGCCACGATCACGAGCCGGCCGGCCGCGATGTCCTGGATCGCGGACTCGACGGAGTCGAACGGAGGCTGGGCCGAGGCGGTGGACATGGCAAAGAAGGATCAGAATCGCGGACCGTCCCGGCAGTGTCAACGGTGGGAGGTTGCACGCGGAGGACGCGGAGAACGCAGAGCCGGAATCTCAGTCTGACCGGCTCTGCGCTCTCCGCGTCCTCCGCGTGCAATTCCTCTTTTTCGCCCTTTCATTCCGGCCGGGGTCAGCCTTGCCAATCCGCCGGTCCGGTTTTTGCTTGGCCTTTCCTCCCCGCATGCGCTTCCGGCTTACCCATCGCACCCACTACCGCTACGCCGGCACGGCGTCGGAGTCGTTCATGGAGGCGCGGCTGACCCCGGTGAGCGATGACCGCCAGCGGCTGGACTCCCGGCAGCTCGTGACCACCCCCGCCGGCAATCTCCACACCTACACCGACTACTTCGGCAACGCCGTCGAGACGTTCTCGATCGTGCAGCGCCACCGGGAGCTGATCCTCGAGTGCCGCTCCGAGGTGGAGACCACGCCGCTGGAGCCGCCGCCGGCCACGCTCGACATCAGCGTCTCCGAGGCCCGGCAGATGTGGCGGGAGCACAAGCTGGCCCTCTTCGAGTTCCTCATGCCCTCGCCCGCCGTCCAGATGTCGGCGGCGGTCAACCATCTCGCCAACCAGTTCTTTCCGCCGGGCGCGACGATCGGGCCCGCCCTCCTCCGGTTCATGGCGTGGATCAAGGAGAATTTCCGCTACGCGCCCGACACCACCCAGCTCGACACGCCGGTCAGCACGGTGCTGCGGACGCGCACGGGCGTCTGCCAGGATTTCGCCCAGGTGATGCTGGCGGTCCTCCGCTCGGCGGAAATCCCGTCCCGCTACGTCACCGGCTACATCGAGACCGAAACCCAGCGCAAGGCCTCCGAGGCCCACCGCGCGCCGCGGCTCGTCGGCGCGAGCGAGAGCCACGCCTGGGTCGAGGTCTGCCTGCCCGGCGGCTTCTGGTGGCCGCTCGACCCCACCAACAACTGCGTCGCCGGCGAGCGCCACGTGAAGGTCGCCACCGGGCGGGACTACCACGACGCCACGCCCACGCGCGGTGTCTTTAAGGGGACTTATACCGAGAAGCTTTCGGTGGCGGTGATCATGCAGAGGCTCTGAGCGGCAGCGGCTGCCGAAACGTTCAACATTCAACGTTCAACATCCAATGATCAGGCGCTGGAGCGGGTGGTGTAACCCATTGGGTTACTTCATGCCTTGGACGTTGAATGTTGAGCGTTGAACGTTGGACGTTCCCCGCAGGGGCCCTACTCCATCATCGCATCCGTCGCCGGGGCCGTCTTCTGCAGGACGAAGGTGTGGCCGATCGTGTTCAGCTGGCCGCTGATGCGGCGCAGGACGTTCACGAGGTCGAGGAAATGGGCGCTGGACTCCACCGCGCGCGGATCCCCCGGGGCGATCCGCTGGTAGTGCCGCTTCTGGATCTCGATGCACCAGTTCTTGAGGTCGTCGCCCTCCTGCAGGAACTGCTCCGCCAGGGCGCGGTCGCGCGTCGCGAGCACGGAGATCGCGGCATCCATGCGGCGGAGGACCCGCTCGTAGAGCGCCTGGAGGTCGGCCTGGTCCTCCGGCGGCAGCGCCGCGGCGGTGTGGGCGTGCTTGATGACCGCGCCGCACATGCTCTTGTCGATGATGTCCCCGATCGACTCGAGCTGGCTGGAAAAATTGAGCAGGCCGAACTGCAGCTGGCTGTCGCGCGGATTAAGCGCATCGTTCGGAATCCGGCTGAGGTAGAGCTTGATCGCGGTGTTGAGCTCGTCGATGCGGTCGTCGTGCCGCTGGACTTCGGCGGCGAGCGCGGCATTGCGGTCGTTGAGCGCGCGCCAGGCGCCCTCGAACATGCTCTTCACGCCGTCGGCGAGGCGCAGCGTCTCCCGGGTCGCGTTCGCGAGCGCGAAGGCCGGACTCGCCAGCGCCGCCGGATCGAGGTGCGTGGCCACCGGCCGGACGGCGGCCGCCGGGTCGCTCCCCGGCCGGACCGCGCGCTGCATCAGCCGCCCGAGCGGGCCGGCCAGGAAGATCCCGACCAGCATCACCAGCACGTTGAACCCCGTGTGGAAGTTGGCGGTCTGCCGGGCCACCGAGCCCGGGGTCGCGGCGAGCGCGGGCTCGACGAGCGAGTAGAGCGCGAGCACGGCAATGATGGCCGAGCACTTGAGGACGAGGTTGGCCGCAGCCAGCCGGCGGCCTTCCCAGGTCGCGAAGCCCGCCACCAGCGACGTGAGCCCGAGCCCGAGGTTAGCGCCGAGCACCACCGGCAGCAGGACGGGCAGCGAGAGTGCGCCGCTTTCGCCCAGCGCCAGCGCGAGGCCGATGGCCGCCGTGGAACTCTGGGTGACCAGCGTGAGGAGCGCGGCGAACACCACCAGCCAGAGCCGGTGATGCACGAGCACCCCGAGCACCGTCTGGAAATCCCCGTCGGCCGCCAGGATCCTCCCCGAGCCGCTCGCGAGCTCCATCGCGAGGAAGATGAACCCCAGCCCGAGGACCGACTGCCCGACGCCGCGGACGTTCTCCGACTTGAAATACTGGAAGCAGACCAGCCCGACCACGAGGAAGAGCGCGTAGTAGTCGAAGAAGCGGAAGGCGATCAGCTGTACCGTGACGGTGATGCCGACGTTGGCCCCGAGGAGGAAGGCGAGCATCGCCCCGGCGGCGAGCTTGCCGGCGTTCAACAGCTGCAGGGTCAGCAGCGTCTGCGCGGTGGAGGACGGCGCGATCGTGCCGAACACCGCGCCGGCCAGCGCCGCGGTCCAGGGCCGCTGCGCCATGCGCTCCAGCCAGGAGTGCAGGCCGTGCCCCAGCAGCCGCTCCAGGCCTTTCCGCAGAAAACGAATGCCGAAGAGGATCAGGGCGACGCCGCCCGCGATATTGAGCAAAACCATGGATTGACTCCGCCGCAGTCAAACTCCGCGCGGCCCGGCCGGCAAACGAAAGCTGCGGGAGCTATTGGTGGAACTCGACGCTGTAGCTCTCCACCGGTTCCTCGCTGCCCTCGGCATAAAGGGAGAGGAAGACCATGAAGTTCAGCGGCGGTTTCACCGTCTTCCCCGACGTCAGCGCGTTCCCGCCCGGGTTGAGCACCGTGCGCTCCGGGCCCGGCTGGTATTTCACCGGCCAGCGGAGCCCCGCGCGGGCGACGTCGGGCGCGATCTTCTTCTTTTTGTCGTCGTAGAACGAGAGCACGAAATTGCTGTTCACCACCTGCAGCCCGAGATAGCCGCCCTTGGCGCGGACGATCGTCGTGCCGTCGATCGTCGCCGGCGGATCCTCCTTTTTCTTCGCCGGCGGCGCGGCCTTCTTGGCGGTGGCGCCCGACTTTGCGTCGTCCTTCTTCGGCGCCGGCGCCGCCTTGGGGGCGGACGTGTCCTTGGCGTCCTGCGGGGCCGGGGAGATCTCGATCCGCACCGGCTGGTCGGGCCCGCCCTGCGGCGCCTGCGGCATGGGTGGCGCGGGCGTCTGCGCCCTCGCCACCGCCTCGAGCAGCAGGCCCGCCACGGCCAGAAAGGCTCCAAATTTCATGCCTTCAGCATAATTCGCCCCTCCCCGCCCGCAAGCCACATCCCGGCTTCGGCCGCCCTTTTACGCGAACTTTGCAGCCGCCGAGTCGGGACTTGCGCCCGCAACGGGCTGCGAAAAAAATACGCCGTCCCGCCCGATCCCCCTGCGTCCAGCCTTCTGCTCCCCATGAAACTTCTCCTGTCCCTCCTGCTCTGCCTTTCCGTCTCCTCGCTCGGCCGCGCCGACGAGGCCTCGCACCGCGCCGCCGCCCTCAAGATCCTCGACATCGCGAGCGGGCCTGAATTGATGCGGACCGCCTTCCTCGCGGGATTCGACCCCTTCATCAAGGGGCTTCATGCCAAGGGCATTCCCGACAACGTCGCCGCGGAGTTCCGGGAGGCCATCGTGCAGTGGTTCGACCAGGAAATAAAATGGGACGACATCAAGCCCCGGATCGCCGAGCTCTACATGCAGGAGTTCACCGAGGAGGAGCTCACCGCCATCGCGGCCTTCTACCAGACTCCCGCCGGCCAGAAGGCCCTGGTCAAGCTGCCTTCCCTGATGCAGCAGAGCGCGAAGATCGGCCAGGATTACGCCACCACCAAGCAGGCGTCCCTCCAGCAAAAGCTGCAGCAGATCGCGGAGAAGTACACCCTGGTGCCGAAGCCGGCGGCCGCGCCGGCCGCGGCGCCTTGAGCGGGCGCCGGGTTTTGCTATCCCTTCCCTGACGTCAGCTGCGCCTTGAGGCTCCGCCACCGGGCGAGGCGCTCCGCGATGGCCGCCTCGGCGCCCGACGTCCTGGGCGTGTAGAGCGCGAGCGGTTTCTCGAGGTAATCCTGGCCGGAGACATTCTCCGGAAACTCGTGCGAGTAGGCGTAGTCCCGGCCCTGGCCGATCCGCTTGTTCGCCTCGCCGCTCTTGCTGCGCAGCGCCGCGGGGATCGTCTGCACCGGCGACTCCCTCAGGGCCCGGTGCGCCTCGCCCAGCGCGAGGGTGGCGGAATTGCTCTTCGGCGCCGTGGCAATGTAGAGCGTGGCGTGAGCGAGGGTCAGCTCGGCCTCGGGCAGCCCGATGAAGTCGCAGGCGTGGTGCGCCGCCACCGCCAGCGGCAGCGCCTGCGGATCGGCCAGTCCGACATCCTCGCTGGCAAGGATCACGAGCCGGCGCGCGATGAAGCGCGGGTCCTCGCCGCCGGCGAGCATCTTCGCCAGCCAGTACATCGCCGCGTCGGGATCGCCCCCGCGGCAGCTCTTGATGAAGGCCGAGATCGTGTCGTAGTGCTCGTCCTCGTCGGCGTCGTAGCGGATCCGCCGCTCGCGCGCGAAGACCTCCAGGTCGGCGGCCGTCAGCGTCGCCCGCTCCGGCAGCCCGAGCACCAGCACCTCGAGGGCGTTCAACGCGCGGCGCAGGTCGCCGTCGCAGAGCACGGCGAGGTCCGCGAGGATCTTGTCCTCCGCCGCCACGTTGCGCGCGCCGAGGCCGCGTTCGACGTCCGTGAGGGCCGCCCGCAGGACCCCGGTGATCGCCGCCGGCGGCAGCGGCTCGAGCCGGAAGAGATGACTGCGCGAGAGCAGCGGCGGGTTGACGTAGAATCCCGGGTTGTGCGTCGTCGCGCCGATGAGCCGCACCGTGCCCTCCTCGACATCCGGGAGCAGCAGGTCCTGCTGGGATTTGTTGAACCGGTGCAATTCGTCGATGAACAGGATCGTTCGCGCCTCCGGCAGGCGGCGGGCGGCGGCGAGGATCTCGCGCAGCTCGGCGACATTGGACATCACCGCGTTGATCCGGACGAAGCGGCTCTTCGTCTCGCGCGCGATGGCCTCGGCGATGCTCGTCTTGCCGCTGCCCGGGGGACCGTAGAACAGCAGCGAGCCGAAACGATTCTGCGCCACCAGCCGCGGCAGCAGGCTGCCGGGCCGGAGCAGATGTTCCTGGCCGACCACCTCGCTCAATTTTCTCGGCCGCATGCGCGCCGCCAGCGGTTGGTTGGCGCCCGCCGCATCCCCAAGTGCCACCGGCGCGGAGGCCGGTCGCTTCGGTCCGGCACCGGCCGGGGCGGTTTCGCCGAAGAGATCGGCCTGGTCGGAAGGGGGCATCGAAAGCGTCAATAAACACGAACCGCGGCGAATGAAAAGGCCGCGCCGCGAATAATGCGCTCCGACGCTGGCGCGCGACGCGGTGAAAAATCCGGGACCGGCACGCCGTTACACGGACATGACCAGCCGCAGCCTCGGACATCGCGCCCCCCTGCTCTGGCTGGTGCTGCCCGAGGCGGCCGGGCTCGCCGCGGGGCGGGTCACGGCTCCCGTGCCGGTGCCGTGGCTGCTCGCAGGGGCGGTGATGTTCGCGCTGCTGGCCGTGGCCGCCGCCCGGCGCCGTCCGTTCGCGTGGGCGATGGCGTTGGCCGGCGCGCTGGCACTCGCCGGCTGGGCCAGTTACGCGCTCCACCGGCCACGCCTGGCGGACTGGGACCGGCTTCCGCCGCGCGAGCTGCGGCTGGCGCTGCGGGTCTTCCGCGTGTTTCCCCAGGCGGACGCCAGGAAGACAACGGGACTCGCCCTCGTCACGAAGGCCGGCAGCCGGTGGCGCGAGCTTTCCGGGCAGCGGGTTTATTTCTCCCTTCTCCTTCCTCGCGGCCAGCCGGCGCCGATGCGATCGGCCGAGATCGATGCCGTCGGAATCCTCGCGCCCGCCCCGCGCGACTCCGTGGCGGGAAGCTTCGACCGCTATCTCGATGACGCGGGCGTGAACTTCCGCTTTGCGCGCGGGCGCCTCCTCGCGGTGGAGCATCCGCCTACCCGGTATCGCGCCTTCTGCGAGCGGCTGGCCGCGCGGCTCGAAACGATCCTCGGCCTGGGCATCGCGGGCAAGCGCCCGGATCTGACCGCGATCTATCGCGCGATGATGCTCGGGCAGAAGCACGAGCTGAGCGACGAACAGGACGCCCTCTTCCTGCGCAGCGGAACCCTGCATCTCTTCGCGATCAACGGGCTGCACATCGGCGTGGTGGCGGTCGCCCTGGCGGCCCTCCTCGCGGCGCTCCGCTGCCCGCGGCCGGCGGTGGCGCTCGTCACCCTGGGTGTGCTCTGGCTGGACGTGGACACCACCGGGGCAAGCCCCTCCGCGGTGCGCGCGTTCCTCCTGGTCGCCTGCCACGAGCTCGCGCCGGTGCTGCGCCGGCCCGCCAACGGCCTCGCGTCGCTTTCGCTGGCGGCGCTGCTCGTGCTCACCCTGGACCCGCTGGCTCTTTTCAGCGCGAGCTTCCAGATGTCGTACGGGGTCGTCGCCGTAATCCTGGCCTTCGGACTGCCCCTCGGGGAAAAGCTCGAGGCGGCCGGGAAGCCGTTCCGGGACCTGCCGACGGTCACCTGGCCGCGGTGGCGGCACTGGGTCGCCGGCGGGAGCCGGTGGCTCGCCGGCGCGCTCGGGCTCGGGACGGCCGCCACGCTCGTGAGCGCGATCACGGGCGCCACTTTCTTCCAGGTGTTCACCCCGGCGGCCCTGGCGATGAACCTGGTCCTGATGCCCCTCGCCTCGCTCGTCATCATCGCGGGCTTCGCCTCGATCGTCACGGGACTCACCGGAGCAGTCGTCCCCAGCATCCTGTTCAACCACGCTGCCGCCCTCGTGCTGGCGGTGATCGACCGGTTTGTCCGCCTCGGCGCGGGGATACCCGGGGCGTGGTGGGCGGTAGAGTGGCGCGCCGGCTGGATCGCCCCGGTGACCTACGCGACACTGCTCGCCGTCGTGTTCGCCGGGTACGCCGGCGGCTGGCGCGGGAAATTTGGCGGGTTCTGGCCGCCGTTCGTGGTCGCCGCGCTCGCGCTGATCGCCGGGGTGCGCTTTGCCTCCTGAGGTAGCGCAGGCCACCTCGAACATGCGACGATCCGATCGGCGTTTTTAGCCACAAAAAGGCACGAGATGACACGAAAAATTCGGAGATGAGTGTGGACCAAAATCCAACCTGCTCTGAGGATTTTTATCGTGTCATTTCGTGCCTTCTTGTGGCCACGACTCCGGATTCCCGCAATCGGGGCTTGGTCGCACGGCCCTCCTTTGCTACCCCTTCGCCATGAAAAGCGCCTACGAACTCGCGATGGAGCGGCTGGCCAAGTCCGATCCCGGCTCGGCGAAGCCCCTCACCGCCGCCCAGAAAAGCCAGCTCGCGGAGATCGACCGCGTCTACCAGGGACGGCTCGCGGAGCGCGAAATCTTCCTGAAGAAGCAGCTCGACGAGGCCCGCGCCGCGCAGAAGGCCGAGGAGATCGAGAAGATCCAGCGGCAGATCGTCGACGAGAAGTCCCGCCTCGAGGAGGAGCGCGAGGAGGAGAAGGAGCGCGTCAGGCGCGGTCGGTCGCCCGGCGCCTGAGCCCGGGGCCGGCCGCCCGCTTCTCCGGGTGGTGCGGCTGGACGGCGGGCGGTTCCGCCACGACCGAGGCCGATTCCCCGGGTTTGCGCTGGAAATCGAAATCCGCCACCAGCACGTGGTGGTCGGAGGCGGGCGTCGCCTGCACGCGGTGACTGAGGCAGCGCAGCGGTGCGTTGAAAAACACGTGGTCGAGGACGAAGGGCCGGCGCCGCCACGTGACCGCGTTGCGCTGGACCGTGTCGAAACCGCGCTCGGCAAACTGCGTGATGAGCGAGTTGTGGTGGCTGACGTTGAAGTCGCCCGTGAGGATCGTCGGACCGGGAGTCGCCACGAGCTGGTCCGCCACCAGGTTGCGCTGGAACGGATGCGTCGAGCTGCTCGATCCCAGCATGAAGAAGGCGAGCAGGTGCGTGTTGTAGAGCTGCAGGTCATGCCCGAGGACCTTCGTCTTGGCGCCGATCAGCACCCGGTCGGTGGGCGTGGTCTTCTTCCCAAAGAAATCGAACTCGACCGGCGGCGACGGCACGTCCCGCCGCATGCAGTCGTGGAGGGGCGTGCGCGAGAAAATGGCGAGGCCGATGCCGAAGGGCAGCTCGCGCGGATCCGCCTTGGGATAGCTGAACCAGCCGTGGTAGCCGGCGAGTTCCGCCTTCAACCGCGTGTAGTGCGGCGGCGGCTCGATCTGGGTGCCGCCGGGGATCGCATGCTCGACCTCCTGCAGCATGATGATGTCCGCATTGTGCCGGCGGATTTCCGTGATCGTCTCGTCGAGATTGATCGGCGCCCGGTCCGGATAGGCGTCGTCCCAGACCTGCCCGAACTGCATGTTGAACTGGAGGACGCGAAAAGAGCTCATCGGTGAATCCTCCCGGCGTTCAAGGGCGGGGAACCGGGCCCGGACAGTCGCGCGAAGCGAGCGCCGCGGGCAGACCGAGGAGGGCGAGAACTCGGGGCAAATTCATGGCTGGACGCCCTTAATTCGACGCGGGCGAACGGCTTCCGGCAACCCTTTTTATTCGGGCTCCGCCGTGCCTTCCACGACCCAAGCGCGCGCTTCCGGCACCTGCGCGAAAAACGCGCGGAGGGCGGCGCTGAGGTGCTCGGCATAGCGGAAGTGGGCGCCCATGCCGGTGCGCAATTCCGCCTCGTAGATGAACTTGTCGGCGTGCGTGCCGTGCTCGAACGGTGTCTGCGCGCCGAGCAGCAGCGAATAGACGTACGCCGACGATCCCCTCTGCATGAGCTCGCGGGTAAGCGCCGCCTGCTCCGCCAGCAGCCCCGCGTGGCCGGCCGGCGCGATCTCGGGCGGCAGGTAGAATCCTGCCTGGATCAGCGGCGTGTGGCGGTGACCCGTGCGATGGCGGTTGAGGTCGCGCAATTCCGCCAGCGCCAGGTTGTTCCAGGCAAAGGTCACCCGCATCCGCCGGGTCGCGGTGCCCTGGTGGCCGTAGCGGTTCGCCCGGTGGCGCAGCGCCTCCGCCACCGGCTGCTCCTCGGCGAACCAGGGCGGCGTGGCGCGGTCGGCCCGGACCCAGACGTCGTCGGCGAGCGGCGCCGTCGAGAGGCGCTTGAGGCCGAGCGACAGGCTCGCGGCCAGCTCCTGCGCGGCCTGCGCCTCGAACGATTTTTCCGCGAAGCTGTGCCGCATCAGCCGCGGCGACTGCTTGAGCAGCTCATCGCGGATCAGCTTCGCCGCCGCCCTCGCCTCGGGATGCGGGAGCGAATCGAGGTGCTTCACCGTCGTGGCCCACATCCGGGAGGACTGCACCAGCCCGAGGTTCGTGCGCGTGGCAAAGGGGATGAAATAGCGGGCGCGGTCCAGGGCGTAGTTCTTGCGCAGCCGCGTGACCACCGCGGGCTTGGCCTCCGGCGGCAGGCGCACGAGCGAGGGCTGCCCGGTCGCGACGGCGTCGAGCCGGGCGTATTCGGCATGGTACGCGGCGAAGGCCTTCGCCATCAGCGCGGTCCACCGGGGCGCGAGATCGTCGGGGATGCCGAGCGCCGCGGGCGCCGGCAGGTTCGCGGCGTCCATCGTGATGTAGCGCGTGCTCGATTCCTGGCCGTCCGCCATCGTCGCAATCTCGAAGATTTTATAGGCGAGCCACATCGAGACATCGTCCAGCGCCACCGCGAGGCCGCCCGTGAGGCCGCCGATCGACGCGTGGCCGTAGTCGACGAACTTCAGGATGCGGTCGATGGACGCGTCGGGGTTCGCGATGTCCACCTTTTCGAGGATCTTGTGGATGCCCTCGTTGCTGCGCGAGTAGCGCGCAAGGACCGACGCGAGGAGCTCCGGGGTGACTTTCGGCAGGTCGGCGGCGGTCGGCGGCGGGACGAGGGCGAGTCCGGTGATTCTCATGCGCGGGTGGCAGAGAGCAAAGATCCCGCCGAAGCTTGGCAATTTTTTACGGCAAATCGCCGTCGGATTTCTCTCCGGAAGTTTTCACGCAGAGGACGCAGGGGACGCGGAGGGGGGAAATCAAAATGGCTTTTCTCTGCGCCCCTCAGCGTCCTCCGCGTGAAGCTGTCCGTTTCGCCTCACGCCCCAAGCCCCACGCCTCAGTCCTCCACTCAGTGAGCGAGCACCCACTGGCCGAACGCACCCGGATAGAAGCCGAGAAGCACCGAACCGGCCGCGAGCGCGACCAGGGCGACGCGGAACCACGGGCCGATCGGAGCCGCGGCACCGGTGCCGGCGGCCGCGGGCGCCGGCTGGCTGCCCACGGGAAAAAACGCCGCCTTGATCCAGCCGAAGTAGTAGTAGATCGAGATCACGACGCCGGTGATCGCGACGGCCAGCAGCGGATAGTGGCCGGCCTTGAAGGCCGCCACGAAGATCAGGACCTTGCCCATGAAGCCGGCCAGCGGCGGGATGCCGGCGAGCGAGCCCAGCCCGATCGCGAGGACCGCCGCGAGGAACGGCTGTTCGCGCGCGAGGTTGGCGTAATGGTCGAGCTCCTGGTCGGCGTCATTGCGGCCGGCGAGATGTGTCATCACGCCGAAGACGGCGAACGACGCCAGCAGGTAGGCGGTGAGGTAGAACCACAGCGCCCCGACCGCGAGCGGCTCGCGGTAGGCGGCGATCACGCCGATCATCAGGTAGCCGGCGTGCGAGACGCCGGACAGGCCGATGAGGCGCTTCACGTTGTGCTGGGTCAAAGCCGCAAGGTTGCCGAAGAGGATCGTCGCCCCGGCCATGACCGCGAGCGCGGGCGCGACCAGCGCCTGGTACGGCGCGAACGCGCGCTGGGCCAGGACGAGCAGCACCGCGAAGCCGGCCGCCTTGGACGCGACGGCGAGGAAGGCCGTCACCGGCGTGGGCGCGCCCTGGTAGACATCCGGGATCCAGATCTGGAACGGCACGGCGCCGATCTTGAACGCCACGCCGGCCAGCACGAGGACGATGCCGACGCTGGCGAGGAAGTTGTGGGGATTCGCCGCGAGGAAGGCGCGCAGCTGGTCGAAATTCATCGAGTCCGCCGAGCCCGCGGGAAGCGCCCGGTTGCCGGCGACGCCGTAGAGCAGGACGATGCCGAAGAGCAGGAGCGCGGAGCTGAGGGCGCCCATCACGAGGTACTTCAGCCCGGCTTCGAGCGAGAGCGGGCTCTCGCGGAAATAGCTGACGAGAATGTAGAACCCGACCGTGACCGTCTCCAGCGCCACGAACAGCAGCACGAAGTGGTTCGCCTGCGCCAGCAGCATCATGGCCGCGGTGATGACGAGCACGAGGTGGTAGAACTCGACGCGCGGCATGCGCTGCTTCGCGAGGCTGACCGTGCCGAGCAGGCAGACGAGGATCGAGCAGGCGAGGAAGAACAGCCGGAGGAACTGGCCGTCGGTGGAAAGCCGGAGGAGGCCGTTGAACACCGTGTCGGGCCGGAGGAAGGCGGTGTTGAAGTTCAACGCGAGCCCGGCCGCGATCACGAGCTGGACGACGATCGCGACCGCGGGAATGAGCCCGTGCCGGGACTTGGGGAGCACCAGCTCGAGGACGAGCAGGAGCAGCGCGGTCAGGCCGAGCATCAGCTCGGGCGTGATGGCCAGCCATTCGTTGGATTCGGCGGCCTGCTGGAGAAAATCGATGGGCATGGCGGGCGACGGTTAGCGGCCGGCGGCGAGACGCGGGGCGTCCAGCATGCGGAACGAGGCGGTCAGGGTGGACTGGAGCGGCCGGGACAGCGATTGCGGCCAGAAGCCGACGAAGAGGAGCGCCGCCAGCAGGACCAGCGCGGGGATCTTCTCGCGCCAGGTCAGGTCGCCCGGCGGATGGGTGGCGGCGACCTTTTGCAGCGCCTCCGTCGGGGGGCCGAAGAACACCGCGGCCACCGAGCGCAGGCCGTAGACCGCCGAGATGACGACGCCGGCCACCGCCGCGGCGGCGAAGCCCGGCGAAAAGTGCCAGAGCGCGACGAAGATCGTGAGCTCGCCCCAGAAATTGGCGAGGCCGGGCAGGCCGATGCTGGCGAACGTCGCCGCGACGAAGAAGGCCGCGAGGACCGGCGCCTTCTGTGCCAGCCCGCCCATCTCCGTCAGGTCCAGCGTGTGCGTGCGCTGCTGGATGCTCGTCGCGAGCAGGAACAGCAGCGCGACGGACAGGCCGTGCGCCACCATCAGCAGCACCACGCCGCCGACACCGAGGACCGAGAAGCAGGCCAGGCCGAGGAAGGCGTAGCCCATGTGCATCACGGAACTGTAGCCAAGCATCTGCTTGAGATCGCGCTGCGCGATCGCGATGAAGCCGACGACGAGCACGTTGCCGAGCGAAAGCCAGGCGAGGACGCGCGCCCAATCCTTCGCGCCCTCCGGCAGGAGCGGCAGCGCGATCTGGATCAGGCCGTAGAGGCCGAACTTCTTGAGCACGCCCGCGTGCAGCATGGCGGCCGAGCTGGGCGCGGCGCCGTAGCCGAGCGGCGCCCAGGTGTGGAAGGGCCAGAGCGAGACGAGGATGCCGAAACCGAACAGGAGCAGCCCGAAGATGTGCTTCTGCGTCGCGACGCCGATGGGATCCGCCGCCAGCGCCTCGCGCAGCATGATCAGGTCGAAGGTCTGTCCGCCGCCGCCGCTCTTCACGTAGATGGCGATGAGGCCCAGCAGGGACAGCATCGCGCCCGCGGTGAGATAGATCGTCATCTTCATCGCGGCGTAGCCGCGATCGCGGCCGCCCCAGACGCCGACCATGATGAAGGTCGGGATCAGCGCCAGCTCGTGGAAGAAGTAGAAGAAGAAGACGTCCACGCTCGCGAACACGCCCATCAGGCCGGCCTGCATGACGAGCAGCAGCATCAGGTAGATCTTCAGGCGCTCGGCGTTGGACTGGATCGCGTACACGCCGGCGGCGAAGCCGACGAGGCCCGCGAGCACGAACATCGGCAGCGCGACGCCGTTGAGGCCGAGCGCGAGCGTGATGCCCAGGCCGTCGAGACCCGTCGAATAACGGCTGAAGAAGGCGTACTTCGCCCCGAGGTCCGCGGGGAAGTTCGCCCAGCACCAGAGCCCGACCAGGGCCGGCACCGCGAAGCCCACGTAGGCCAGCTTGATCGAGTGCCGCTTCGGCAGCCCGAGCAGGATCGCGACCGCCACGGCGAGCGGCGTCGCGATGGCGAGAAGCAGGGGATCGAGGGGAAGCGTGGACATCGCGAAATCAGAATACGCCGGCCGCGTACGCCCAGAGGAGCGCCGCGCCGAGCAGGAACCAGTAGACGTAGGCGTGCAGGTTGCCGACATGCAGCGCGCGGGCGCCGAGGCCGAGCAGGCCGACGAGCCCGGAGCCGCCGCGGATGACGAGCCCCGCGAGCCCGATCTGCTCGAGGAAGTTCAGCAGCATGGCGAAGCGCTGCTGGATTTTCTTCACGTAGTAATTGTAGACGAGGTCGAAGGATTCCTTGAGCGCCACCAGGGCGCCGAACAGGCCGGGCGCCTTTTGCTCGAGGGCATCGAAGCCCGCCGGCCGGTAGACGACAAACGCCGTGCCGGCGCCGGCGGTCATCACCGCCAGGCTGACGATCAGGACGGAGACCCCTTCCGCGTGCGGAATCAGCGACCAGACGCCGTCGAACACATGGCCGTAGATCGCGGTGTAACCGCCGACGACCGAAAGCACGGCGAGCAGCACCAGCGGGAGCGTCATCGACAGGCCGCCCTCGTGCGCGTGGGAGGCCTCGTCGCTGCGCGGCGCGCCGAGGAAGACGAGGATCCAGAGCCGAACCATGTAGAACGACGTAAGCACGGCGGTGAACGCCAGCAGCGCAAAGACGGCGGTGTTCTTCTCCATCGCGAGGTGGAGGATCGCGTCCTTCGAGAAGAAGCCCGCGGCCACGTACGGCATGCCGATGATCGCCAGCACGCCGATGGTGAAGGTCGCGAAGGTCAGCGGCATCTTCGACTTCAGGCCGCCCATCTTGAAGATGTCCTGCTCGTGGTGGCAGCCGTAGATCACGGAGCCGGAGCCGAGGAACATCAGGGCCTTGAAGAAGGCATGGGTCGTGAGATGGAACATCGCGGCGCCGACGCCGGCGGCGACCGCCATCTCGGGCGCCGCCCCGCCCACTTCGTGCCGCACCGTCAGGGAACCGAGGCCGAACGCCGCCACCATGTACCCGAGCTGCGAGAGCGTGGAGTAAGCCAGGACCTTCTTGATGTCGCGCTGCGTGATCGCGCAGAGGGCGGCGTACAGGGCCGTGGCGGTGCCGGTCCACATGATGACCGTCAGCGCGGACGGTGTCATCAGCGGCTCGATGCGGCAGAGCATATAGATACCGGCGGCGACCATCGTCGCGGCATGGATCAGGGCGGAGACCGGCGTCGGGCCCTCCATCGCGTCGGGGAGCCACACCTGCAGCGGCAGCTGGGCGGACTTGCCGACCGCGCCGCAGAAGAGCAGCAACGGCACCGCGCTGCTGAAGACATGGTGCTCAGCCAGCGTGGTGAGGTTGACCGTGCCGTTCAGCCAGTAACACATCACGATTCCCAGCAGGAACCCGAAGTCGCCAACCCGGTTGACGATGAAGGCCTTCTTGGCCGCGTCCGCCGCGGACTGCCTTTCATGATAGTGGTTGATCAGCAGGTAGGAGCTGAAACCGACCAGCTCCCAGAAGATGAAAATCATGAAAAGATTGTCGGCGAAAACGATGCCGAGCATCGAAAACATGAAGATCGACAGGCCGCCGAAGAAGCGGGCCTTCGCGCCGTCGTCGTGCATGTAGCCGAGCGAGAAGACGTGCACGCAGAGGCCGACCACCGCGACGATCGCGAGCATCAGGGCGGCGAGGTCGTCGAACTTGATCCCGATCGAGAGCGAGAAATCCCCGAGCCGCAGCCATTCCCAGGAAGCGGGGAAATTGCGCGCGCCGCCAAACACCAGCATCAGCGCCACCGCCGCCAGCCCGGCGCACGCGGCCACGGACACCACCGCAGCAAGGGCGCCGGCGCGCCGCAGGAACAGCGCGATGATCGCGGCCGAGGCGAGCGGCAGCAGGAGGACAAGGAGGGCTTGCTGGACGGGAGTCATTACGGCGGAAAGTAGCGAGTAGTGGGTAGCGGGTAGCGAGTAGAACGGAACTTGGTTTCGGCGTGGATTGCTTCGGATTGGGACGGTTTGATATGCTCGCTACTCGCTACTCGATGCTCGCTCCTTCAATTAATTCTTCAGCGCGTTGAGCTCCTCGACCTGGATGGTCTGCCGGCGACGGAAGAGGGCCACGATGATGGCGAGGCCGACCGCGACCTCGGCCGCGGCGACGGTGAGGATGAAGAAGACGAAGACGTCGCCATCGAGCGTGCCGTTGAAACGGGAGAACGCGACCAGCGCCAGCGTGGAGGCCACGAGCATGAGCTCGAGGCACATGAAGATGACGAGGGTGTTCTTGCGCAGGAGCACGCCGAAGAAGCCGATCGCGAAGAGCAGCCCGCTGAGGACGAGGTAGTCGTTCAGGGTCGTGCTCATTTGATGTCCTCCAGGCCCTCGAACTTCTTGCTCAGCACGATCACGCCGAGCATCGCGATCAGGAGCAGGAAGCCGATGATCTGCACCGGCAGCAGGTAGGTGGTGAACAGCAGCTCGGCATAGCCCTTGAGCACCGCGCCGACCGGGGCGCCGACATCCACCGGCGCCGGCAGCGAGCCGAGCTCGCCGCGGTTCTTCAGCATGGTCACGCCGACCAGCATCAGCGCGAGCGCCGCGACGCTGGCGACGGCGGTCATGAGCCGGAAGGGCCGCTTCACCCCGCCCTGCATGTCGAGCAGCATCACAATGAAAAGGAAGAGCGCGACGACCGCGCCGGCGTAGACCAGCACGAGCAGCGCGGCGAGGAGGTAGGCGTCGAGCAGGACGAACAGGCTGGCGACGCCCACGAGGCACAGCATCAGGCACATCGCGGCGTTGACCGCGTTCTTGTTCGCGACCACCCCGATGGCCGAGGCCACGGTGAAGAAGGCGAAGAGATAGAAAAGGGCGTCGGACATGGGCCGGAAAAAGTAGCGAGTAGTGGGTAGCGGGTAGCGAGTAGCCGGAGGCTGCAGGATCGGCGTGGGATGGCTTGGAATCGGGATGGTTTGGTATGCTCGCTACTCGCTACTCGATGCTCGCTACTTCAAAAAATCAGTGTGCCGCGTTGCCGTGCTCCTCGGCGGCTTTCTTCTTGTCCCACTTGTGGTGCTGGTCGGGGAGCGTGCCGCCGAGCTCGTAGAGGCGGTCCTTGTGGTTGACCATCTCCTCGCGCGTGAGGCCGTTCATCGAGTACTGGTTCTGGAGGAAGATCGCCTCCTCCGGGCAGACCTCCTGGCAGAGGCCGCAATAGATGCAGCGCAGCATGTCGATGTCGAACGCCTGCGGCGCCTTCTCGACGTGGCCGGTCGGCGCGTCCGGCGGGATCTCGCCGGGCGTGATCCGGATGGCCTTGGGGGGACAGACGAACTCGCAGAGCTGGCAGGAGACGCATTTCTCGCGGCCGTTGGGATCCTTCACCAGCGTCGGCACCCCGCGGTAGTTCTTCGGGATCTCGGGCCGCTGCTCGGGATACTCCAGCGTCTCCGCCGGCTTGATCATGCGCTGGAAGGTGATCTTCAGGCCGCCGAGGATCTGCGGGATGTACGTGCGCTCGGCGAAGGTGAGCGGCTTGCGTTGGACGGTGACGGTGGCCATGGCGGGTCGGGGATCAGGTTAGCGGTCGATCACCGCGATGAGCAGCGCGTAGAAGATGAGGTTGCCGATCGCGAGCGGCAGCAGCTTCTGCCAGCCGAGCTTCATGATCTGGTCGTAGCGGAAACGCGGGAGCGTCCAGCGCACCCACATGAACAGGAAGATGAAGAACCCGACCTTGCCGAGGAAGATCAGGACCCCGAGCACGCCCATGAACGCGGGATGATTCGCCCAGGCGATCCAGTGGGACAGCGCGTGGACCACCGACGTGAGCGGGACCCAGGGCAGCGGGTTCCAGCCGCCGAGGAAGAGCAGCGTGAACACGCCGGAGCCGACGATCATGTGGGCGTACTCGGCGACGAAGAAGAGCGACCATTTGAACGCGCCGTACTCGGTGTGGAAGCCGCCGACGAGGTCGGCCTCGGACTCGGCCATGTCGAACGGCTGGCGGTTGGTCTCGGCAAAAAGCGCCACGAGGAAGATGAACGCGGAGACGGGCATCCAGAAGCCCAGCCACAGCCCGCTGAAAAGCCCGCGGCCGCTCTGCGCCTGGACGACGTCGAACAGGCTGAGCGTGCCGTGACCGCCCGGGGCGTTGACCCAGAGGAAGACCGGCAGCACGGACAGCGTCATCGAGAGCTCGTACGAGATCAGCTGGGCCGAGGCGCGGACGCTGCCGAGGAAGGGATACTTCGAGTTCGAGGCCCAGCCCGCGAGGATCACGGAATAGACGCCGAGCGAGGAAATCGCGAAGACCGCGAGCAGGCCGATATCGACGTTGGCGAGGACCAGCGGCACGAGTTGTCCGAGCGAGTTCACGTAGGCGCCGAAGGGCACGATGGTGACCGTCGTGAGCGCGGGGATCATCGCGAGGATCGGGGCGGCGATGAAGTAGGGCTTGTTGACGTGGCCGGGGACCGGGTCCTCCTTGAAGACGAACTTGCCGCCGTCGGCCGCGAGCTGGAACAGGCCGAGCCGCTGGAGGAACGGAGCGATGATGGGAATCCAGGCGAGCCAGGGCACGATGGTGCGGTTGGGTCCCGGCCGGCCCTGGATCCAGGCGGAGATCTTGCGCTCCGCCATCGAGCACGCGGCGGACAGCGGGAAAAGCACGGCGATGACGGCCAGACCCTTCAGCACGCCAAAGGACACGTTTTGCAGCCAGAAGGGCCAGCTGGAATAGAAGTCGAACATGGCGCGATCAGTTCGGCGTGCTCGCCGGCGGCGAGGCCGGCTGGCCCACCGCGGGGGGCGGCACCGGCGCGGACGGCTTGTAGTGCAGGGTCTCGTTCTCGGCGAACGGAAGACCGGCCCACGGAGTCAGGTCCAAAAGCAGACCGGTCTCCGGAAGATTGGCGAAAGTGACCGGGCCGAACGCGGGAACCTGGGCGGCGAGGACGGTCCAGAGGGCGTTGATCTCGGACGGCGGCGTGGAGCCGCCCGCGGCGCCGACGAGGCGCGCGAGGACCACGAGGTCGTCCGTCGTGCCGGCGGCGGCGGGCACGGCCTTCAGGAACTTCTGGAGCCGGAACTGCTGGTTCACGAACGAGCCGTTCTTCTCGAAGATCGTCGCGGTGGGCAGCACGACGCGGGCGGCGGCCGACGTGGCGTTGGCGTGCGTGCCGAGATAGACGACGGCCACCTTCGCCAGCTGCGCGGCCGTGAGGCCGGCGGCGGTGAGATCCTCGCCGACGGCGACCACCGTCTTCACCTGGCCCGCCTCGATCTGCGCGGCGAGGCCGGAAAGCTTCGCCGCCGGCAACGCGGACACGAGCCCCGTGACCAGCGCGCCGCGGACATTCGGGTTGCGGTCGGCGGAGATGAGGAGGCGGTCGCCCTCCCCCACCCGGCTGACGAGCTGCGCGGAAGTCCTGAGCGCGGCGGCGAGCTGCCGGGTGAGGAACTGCTCCTCGACCGAGCTGCGGCCGGAGCCGACCACGGCGACGCCGCCGGCCTGGAAGAGCTGGGCCGCGGCGTTGATGGCGATGTCGAAGCCGCTGTCGGCCCCGTTCACCTTCACCGCGGTGAGGCGGTTGTCCGCCTTCACTTCCTTGTAGAGCGTGCGGCCGCTGTCGGCCATCCAGGTGTCGTTCACCTCGTCGTTGCGCCGCGGCGTGATGCGGTAGACCACGCCTTCGCGCGACCAGACCACCGTGTTGACGCCGACGCTGGACTCGGGATCGAGGCTGTTCGTCTGCTTGAGGAACCAGACCCGCATCTTGAAGCGGAAATCGGTGCTGGTCAGCGCGCCCACCGGGCAGATGTCCACGGTGTTGAGCGAGTAATTGTGCTCGAGTTTCCGGCCCGGGTAGCAGGTCAGCGTGGAGTAGCTGCCGCGGTCGATGAAGCCGAGGACGTCGTCCTTCGCGATGTCCTTCGAGAAGCGGATGCAGCGCGAGCAGAGCACGCAGCGCTCGTCGTCGAGCATGACGCGGGGCCCGAGCAGCGTGCGCTTGGGCTTCACGTTCTTCTGCTCGATGAAGCGCGAGTAGCCGCGGCCGTAGCCGGTGGCCTGCTCCTGCAGCTTGCACTCGCCCGCCTGGTCGCAGATCGGGCAGTCGAGCGGATGGTTGATGAGCAGGAACTCCATCACGCCCTCGCGGCAGTCCTTCACCAGCGGGCTGGTGGTCCGGATGTGCAGGCCCGGGGTCGCGTTGGTGCCGCAGCCGATCTGCGGGCGGGGGATCCAGTTGATCTTCTGCTTGCCCGTGGCCGGGTCCATCACCGGCGCCTTGGTCGCAGGATCGACCGCGGGCATGCCCATCTCGACGAGGCACATCCGGCAGTTGCCGACCACCGCCAGCTTCGGATGGTAGCAATAATGCGGCACGTCCACGCCCACGAGGCGCGCGGCCTCGATCACGTTCGTGCCCTTGGGCACGGCGATCTCCTTGCCGTCGATGTTGACGGTGACGAGTTCGGGTTTGGCGGGCTGGATCATCGAAAAGGAGAAGGGATCACCACGAAATACACTAAAAACACGAAAAGAATTCGAAGGCGGTGATTGTGGGCTGAAGGCTGGGTTTAGTGTCTTTCGTGTATTTCGTGGTGAAAAATCAGATGAGCGCCGTCTCGGCGGGCTTCGCGGTCTTCTTGGTCTCGGCGTAGTTTTTGAACTCGTCGCCGAACTTCGCGATGAAGCTCTGGGTCGGCCAGGAGCAGGCCTCGCCGAAGGCGCAGATCGTGCGGCCGGGGATCTGGTCGGCGACGCTCTTCAGCAGCGCGGCGTCCTCGGTGCGGGCGGCGCCGTGCACCATGCGCGTCGTGATCTTCTTCATCCACAGCGCGCCCTCGCGGCAGGGCGTGCACTGGCCGCAGCTCTCGTGGGAGTAGAACGCGTTGATGTTGGCCAGGGCCTCCACCATGTTCACGGTGTCGTCCATCACGATCACGCCGCCGGAACCGCCCATCGTGCCGATCATCGCGAGCGAATCGAAATCCATCGGGACGTCCTCGACGCCCCAGTCGTAGTCCACCATCTCGGCCCCGACCTTGCGCTTGCCCTTGTAGCGCTCGCCGAAGCGCATGATCTTGGCGGAGGAGCCGCCGGGAATGACGGCCTTGAACTTGCGCCCGGGCAGCGGGCCGCCGCAGACCTCGTTGAGCAGCTGGCCCATCGTGATCTTCCCGGCCTCGAACTCGTAATAGCCCGGCCGCTGCACGTGGCCCGAGACGCAGAAAATGCGCGTGCCCGTGTTGCCCGGCGTGCCGATCCTCGCGTAGGCCTCGCCGCCGTGTTCCGCGATGTACTTCACATGGCAGAGCGTCTCGACGTTGTTCACGATCGTCGGGCACTGGTAGAGTCCGAGGACCGCGGGAAAATACGGCGGCTTGATCCGGGGATTGGCGCGCTTGCCCTCGAGCGACTCGATCAGGCCCGTCTCCTCGCCGCAGATGTAGGCGCCGGCGCCGCGGTGCACGAAGATGTCGCAGCTGTAGGAGGTCCCGAGGATGTTCTTGCCGACGAAATTGGCCGCCCTCGCCTCCGCGATGGCCTTCTCCAGGATCCGCGCGCCATGCGGCATCTCGCCGCGGATGTAGATGTAGGCCTGCTTCACGTTGTTCGCGAAGCAGGAGATCATGGTGCCCTCGATCAGCTGATGAGGGTCCTGGTGCATGATGTAGCGGTCCTTGAAGGTGCCGGGCTCGGACTCGTCGGCGTTGACGATGAGGTAGATCGGCTTGCCGCTCTTGCGGTCGACCAGGCCCCACTTCACGCCGCAGGGAAACCCGGCGCCGCCGCGGCCGCGCAGGCCGGACTTCTTCACCTCGTCGATCAGCTCCTCGGGCTTGCGCAGGACGGCCTTCTTCAGGATCTCGTAGCCGCCGTGACGCTGGTAGCACGCGAGGTCGTTGGTGTAACCCGGCTCATCGATGTGCTGGAAGATGATGCGGCGTTCGGAAGGCATGGGCGATTGCGGAATGCAGATTGCGGGTTGCGGATTTCCGATCAGCGCCGCGAGGCGGCTTCCTTTTTGATCTGGTCGCTGAGCTGCTTGGCCTTGGCGAGGTCGACCTTCTCGTGGAGGTCGTCGTCGATCAGCACGACCGGGGCGGTGCCGCAGCTGGCGAGGCACTCGACGAAGTCGATCGTCACCTCGCCGTCGGCCGAGACCTCGCCGCGGTGGGTGTTGAACTCGCGCTCGAAGGCCGCGCAGGTCTTGTAGCCGCCCATCAGAGCGCAGGAAAGCGTCCGGCAGACCTTGATGTGACGCCGGCCGATCGGCTGGCGGCGGAACATCGGGTAGAACGTGACCACCTCGTAGACGTTGATCGGCTGGATCTCGAGCTTCGCCGCAATCCACGGGATCGCCTCCTCGGGAATGAAGCCGACGTCCTCCTGGATCAGGTGCAGCAGGGGCAGCGTGGCGCTCCGCTTCGACGGGTAATGCGTGATCACCTCGTCGATGCTCTTGAGAGTCTCGGGCTTCAGGTTCATCAGGCGGCAAAAATCACCGGTCGCACTCGCCCATGACGAAGTCGAGCGAGCCGAGGATGGAGACGACATCGGAGACCATGGCGCCGACGCAGACCTTGGGCAGGATGGAAAGATTGCAGAACGAGGGGGCGCGGATCTTCAGCCGCCACGGCACGCCGCCGCCCTTGCTCACCACGTAGAAGCCGAGCGCGCCCTTGGGATTCTCGGCCTCGAAGTAGACCTCGCCGGCCGGCATCTGCGGACCCTCGGTGACGAGCATGAAATTCTGGATGAGCTCCTCCATCGACGTGAGGATCTTGTCCTTCGGCGGGGCGAAGATCCGCTTCGCGTCCGTCGCGTACCACGGGCCGCCGGGGAACTTGGCGATGGCCTGCTTGATGATGCGCACCGACTGGCGCATTTCCTCGCCGCGCACGAGATAGCGGTCGTAGCAGTCGCCCTTGGAGCCGACCGCGACGTCGAACTCGTACTGGTCGTAGCCGCTGTACGGCTTGTCCTTGCGCAGGTCGAGCGGCACGCCCGAACCGCGCAGGTTCGGGCCGGTCAGGCCGTAGGCAATCGCATCCTCCTTCGAGATGACGCCCACGTCGACGGTGCGGTCCATGAAGATCTTGTTCCGTGTCAGCAGATTCAGGATCATCTCGAGGATCGGCAGGAACTGGTCGCAGAACGCGTCGACCCGGCCCGTCCAGCCCTCCGGCACGTCGCGCGCCACGCCGCCGATGCGGGTGTAGCTGGTGGTGAAGCGCGCCCCGGTCAGCTCCTCGAAGAGTTTGTAGAGCTTCTCGCGCTCGGTGAAGGTGTAGAGGAAGACGGTCCACGCGCCGACATCGATGCCGTACGCGCCCAGCCCGAGGAGGTGCGCCGAGATGCGGGCCATCTCCGCCGTGATCACGCGGATCGCCTGGCAGCGGGGCGGCACCTCGAGCTTCGCCAGGCGCTCGACCGCGATGGCGTAGGCCATGTTGTTCGCGAGCGGGGCGAGGTAATCCAGCCGGTCCGTGTAGGGCACGAACTGGTTGTAAGTCATGTTCTCCGCGATCTTCTCGTCGCCGCGGTGGAGGTAGCCGACGACAGGGTCCGCCTTCGTCACGATCTCGCCGTCGAGCTCCATCTGGATCCGCAGCACGCCGTGCGTGGACGGGTGCGACGGGCCCATCGACAGCGACATCTTCTCCGTCTGGAACTCCGCCGGCGCGGCCGCGGCGGCGGCCTTCGCGCCGGCATCGGGAAATGAAAAGTCGGTGGCCATCGGGGATCGGTCGGGATTACTCGGGCTTCGAACGGCGCTCGTTCCAGCTCTCGTCCTTCGCGCGCGGCTCGGCCTCGGTCAGGTTGATCTCACCCGGCGCCGCCACGAAGGGGCCGCCCATCATCGGCGCCGGGATCGCCTTGGCGCCGGTCTCGGCCACCACGGCCGGATCGGGCAGCGGCGTCTCGATGCCGGCCAGCGGGAACTCCTTGCGCAGGGGGAAATGCGGGTACTCGTCCCACATGAGGATCCGACGGAGGTCCGGGTGCCCGGCGAACTTGATGCCGAACATGTCGTAGACCTCGCGCTCGTGCCAGTTCGCGCCCGCCCAGAGGTCGACGACGCTCGGGACCTCGGGCGCCGCGTCACTCGCGCAGTTCGCCGCGACGCGCAGGTAGGCATGCCCGGTGGTCGAGAGCAGGTGATAAACCACCGTGAAACGCGGGGAGACGCCCTCGGCCCAATCGATGGCCGTCACGTCCGCCAGCAGGTCGAAGGCGAACTCCTCGCGCAGATATTTCAGCACCGCCGGTACGTCGGCCGCCGGCACGTTCACCGCGGGGTGATCGAGGCTGGCGCGGTCGGTCACCTGGGGAAATCGGGCCTTGAGGGCGGTCGTGGCGTCGGCGGGGGCGGACATCGCGGCGGAAGGCAAAAGGCCGGAGGGCTCAGGCCGACAGCAGTCGCTTGGCCGACGGCTCGCGTTTGATCTTGGTCTGCAGCTTGATCAGGGCGTCCAGCAGCGCCTCGGGGCGCGGCGGGCAGCCGCTGATATAGACGTCCACCGGCACGATGCGGTCCACGCCCTGCAGCACCGCGTAGCTGCGGTACATGCCACCCGAGCTGGCGCAGGCGCCCATCGCGATGACCCACTTGGGCTCGGCCATCTGGTCGTAAATCCGGCGGACGGCCGTGGCCATCTTGTAGGTGACGGTCCCGGCCACGATCATGCAGTCGGACTGCCGCGGGGAAAAGCGCATGACCTCGGCGCCGAAGCGCGCGATATCGAACCGGCTCGCCGCCACGCCCATCAGCTCGATGGCGCAGCAGGCCAGGCCCATGGGCATCGGCCAGATGGAGCTGGTCCGGATCCAGTTGATGACCGCATCGGCCCGCGAGACGATGACCTCCCCTTCGATCTTGCTGTTGTAGGCCAGCTCGGTGTTCGCGGTAACCATGGTTTGCGGGACGTTAAGTTTCAGTCGTAAACCGTCGGACCGTACCAGCCGCGGAAGGTCGCGCAAGATGCTTTTCCGAAATCTTTGGTAACACTCCGATTCTACAGCGCCCGTGATGCCGCGGAGTAGATTTTCCGTTGACCCACGGCCGGGCTTCACCCTTTGTTTCGCCCCTTGGCCCCACGGAAAAGCCGTCCCCGGACGGCCAACCGGACACCGGAGAGGTGGCAGAGTGGTCGAATGCGCATGCTTGGAAAGCATGTGTACTCGCAAGGGTACCGTGGGTTCGAATCCCACCCTCTCCGCCAGCCTTCGCCCAGCCTACGGTTGGCAGGCCAGCCGCAGACTGAACGGACCAGCCAGTCTGCGTTCATCGTCCTCCGCGCGAAGGTTGTCCGCCGTAGGCTTGGCGGAGGAGGACCTTTCGTTCCACCGACCTTTGGCTGTGAGTGGAGGAAGAGAGCAAATTCCTGAAATAAAGACACGGGGGCCCGCCGTTATATATTTCGGCGCTACCCATGCACTACGTCTACCTGCTGGAAAGCGTTCATTCCCGAACGCAACGGTACGTCGGCCAGACCCGTGACCTGAAAGCCCGGATTATCGATCACAACGCCGGCCGATCGATTCATACGCGCCGGCACAAGCCGTGGAATCTGGTCTGCTACTTGGGCTTTGCCAACGAGCGCAGAGCGATCGCTTTTGAGCGATATCTGAAAAGCGGCTCCGACCGAACTTTTGTCCGCCGGCATTTTCTTGAACATCAGTCGGCCTCAGCCGCTTCGCATTCTTGAGGTCGCCGACCGTTCGCCGTGCCCGCTACGGGAGGAGCGGAAATCATTTCCTCCTTATCGCGTGGCCAGCAGCCGGCCGACGTCGAAAATATACACCGACTCGAAATCCTCCGGCCCGCCGCCGGCGTGGAAGGCGACACCCTCGCCGCTCTGCATGCGGGCGGTCCATTGCGGGCTGAGGCGGTACCGGCGGCGTTCGTTCGCGGCGAGGCACAGGTAGGCGACCTTCAATGGCGGCAGGGCGGTGAGGTCGCCGTCCTCGTAGACCCGCCGGATCAGTTCGGCGCGCTCGTCCTGGCGGTAGGGGTTTGAGTCGCCGTAGATCCCCGCCGGCACCGGGCGGCCGGCGAGGGCGGTGACGAAATGCACGTCGTTGTAGGCCGCCGTCAGCACGAGGGTGCCGGGCGGCGTCGAACTTTTCAGCCAGGCCGCGGCGCTGACCGCGCTCGGGGGGAAGAGGATGATCGTCCCGTAGGGCGGCGCGAGCAGGCCGCGGGCGAGGCCCCAGGCGGGCTGGCCGACGCTGAGCACAAACAGCACCACCCACAGGATCTGCGAGGCCACCCGCTGGCGCCGGCCGAGCCATTGCGCGGCGCCCAGCGTGATCACCAGGCTGAGGCCGAAATTCAGGAAGAGGATGAACTTGTTGCTGTCGCCCCACGCGAAACTGTAGCGATAGAAATTCAGCAGCAGGAAAAAGCCCCCGACGACGGCGAAGTACCAGCACCAGCGCCGCAGGAACTCCCGCAGGGCCAGCGACGAGGCGGCCCGAAGGAGGGCGAGCGCGGGGAACAGCAGGCCCCAGAACAGGAAATCCCCGTTCACGAAAAACCAGAACAGCGGCCGGCGCAGGAGCGCGGGAAACCGGGCGAACTCCTGGAGCGGCAGCTGCGGTCCGACGTCCCAGCCGGAATAGTGAGGGTTCACCGGCGGGCCGTACGCGAGCAGGTATCCCAGCTGCAGCAGGCCGATCGCGAAGACCGGCACCCACACCGCGTACCGGGCGAAGAACCAGCCGCGGTGCCGCCAGAGCCGCGGCAGGAGGCAGGGCACGAGCACGGCGAACGCCACGATGTGCGAGAACGGCAGCAGGCAGATGATCGCGAAAGCCTCGAGCGTCGAGCGGCGCGAGCGCCGGAGGGATCCGTCCTCGCCCCCGTTTTCGTCCGCCCCGAACGCCGCGTGCAGCACAAGGAGCGCGAGCGGAAAGCTGAAGAGCAGGCCGCGCTGCGGCTCGAAGAGGTTGAAGAGCGTGTCCTCGAAGTTGAAGTAGGGAAACCGCACGATGCCGTCGAAGATGTCCTCGGGCCGGAAGAAGGGCGGGTTGAAGGCGAGGAAGTGGATCAGGTTGAGCAGCGCGGGATTCAGGAAGAGGAAGATCAGACCCCCGAGAGCGATCCAGCGGGACGGCAGCCGGAGCCAGCGCTCGAGCACGGCCCACATCGTCCCGACCAGCACCGCCGCGCCGAGCAGGTTCATCAGCCAGATCGCCCGCAGCGGTGCGAGCCCCAGTCGAACGAGGTGAGCGAGCCAGAAGTCCGACAGGAAGTGGTACTTCAGCGGGAACGGCGCGAGGTCGAGGTCCATTGGCGGAAACCGCGGCGCCTCGAGCAGCGCGTTTGTCACCGAAAGATGGAAGGCCGTGTCCGTGAAATTGAAATTCGACCACACCGTGCCCCCGGCGTCCGTCCACAGCCCGATGACGAAGCGCACCAGGACAAAGCCGGCAAAGAACAGGAACCAGCCGTCGCGCCAGGCGCCCTGCCCCACCGACACCGGTCCGTCGTTCGCGGCGGGCTTCCGGGTGGCCGCGAGCGCCAGCACCGCGGCCGCCGGCAGGATCCAGGCGAGCCATTGATAGGCCGTTCCCCATCCCGCGATGACGTAGAGCAGGAAATCCGTCCAGGTCGCGAGAAACAGCGCCAGGCCAAACGCCGCGAGAGAGCGCGTCAGCCCGCGGAAAGTCTCCAGCAGCGCCACCCGCGACTGCAGCTGCCAGCCCAGCAGGCCGACCAGCAGGAGATGAACGAAGGCGAGCACGCGGGATCAGGGCCGGCCTCGCCGTCGAGGCGGGCGGCTATTCCGTTCGGGGGGCATTTCCACCCCGCAGAGATAACCGGACGCCCCGGCGCGGCGCCATAAAAACAATTCGCAGCTTTGCGCCCGTGGAAGTTTCCGTTACGGTGCGGACTTCCTTCCATGTCAGACCTTTCCGACCTCTACCAGCAGGTCATCCTCGATCACAACCGCCGCCCGCGGAACCGCGGCAAGCTGCCGACCGCCAACCGCGTCGCGCACGGGGACAATCCGACCTGCGGCGACCAGTGCGACGTCTATCTGCGCGTCGACGGCGATCGCATCGCCGAGATCTCCTTCGACGGCTCCGGCTGCGCGATCTCGCAGGCCAGCGCCTCGCTCATGACCACGCAGCTCAAGGGCAAGACGGCCGCCGACGCCGACCGGCTTTACCGGGAATTCCACGAGATCGTCACCACCGGGCACGCGCCCGAGGAGATCAGCGACCTCGGCGCGTTCGCCGGCGTCCATGCCTTTCCCGCCCGGATCAAGTGTGCCACCCTCGGCTGGCACGCCGCGCTGAACGCCCTGAAGGGCGATCCGACCCCGGCGACGACCGAGAGCCACACGGACTGAATAAAATCAGGAAGGAAGAAGGAGGAATCAGGAAATCGGCCTGGCCCGTCCTGCTCCTTTCCTGATTCTTCCTTCCTCCTTCTTCCTTCGTCTTTCCCATGCCCGACTGGAAAAAAATCCGCGACGACTTTCCCGCCCTGCAGCAGCAGGTCCACGGCAAGCCGCTGGTCTACCTCGACAACGCCGCGACCACGCAGAAGCCGCGGAGCGTCCTCGCCACGCTCGACGCCTTCTATGCGCGCGACAACGCCAACGTCCACCGCGGGCTCCATGCGCTGTCGATGCGCGCGACGGACGCCTACGAGGGGGCCCGCACCCGCGTGGCGAAGTTCGTCAACGCGGCGGCGCCCGAGGAGATCGTCTTCACGCGCGGCACGACCGAGTCGATCAACCTCGTCGCCGCCAGCTGGGGCGCGGCGAACCTGAAGAAGGGCGACGTCATCCTGCTCACCGAGATGGAGCACCACAGCAATCTCGTGCCCTGGCAGCTCATCGCGCAGCGCACCGGAGCGAAGCTGCGTTATATCCCGGTCACGGGCGACGAGGGCCTGCTCGATCTCTCCCAGCTCGACCGCCTGCTCACGCCGGAGGTGAAGCTTTTCGCATTCACGCACATCTCCAACACGCTGGGCACGATCAATCCCGCCGCCGATCTCTGCGCCCGCGCCCGCCAGGTCGGCGCGGTCACGGTGGTCGACGGCGCGCAGTCCATCGGCCACATGCCGGTCGACGTCCGCGCGCTGGGCTGCGACTTCTATGCCTTTTCCGGGCACAAAATGGCGGCGGTCACGGGCATCGGCGCGCTCTACGGCCGCCAGGCGCTGCTCGACGCGATGCCGCCCTACCAGGGGGGCGGCGGCATGATCTCCAACGTGGATTTCTTCGAGAGCCGCTGGAAGCCCACGCCCGAGCGCTTCGAGGCGGGGACGCCCGACTTCGCCAACGCCGTCGCGCTCGGCGCGGCCTGCGATTACCTCGACGCGATCGGCCGCGGCGAGATCGCCATGCACGACGGCGGCCTCGCGCGCCTCGCCTACGAAAAATTGTCCGCGCTTCCCGGCATCCGGCTGCTCGGCCCCAAGGGCGGCCGCGGCGGACTCGTGAGCTTTGCCTTCCCCGACGTCCATGCGCACGACATCGTGACCTTCGCCGACGAAGACGGCATCGCACTGCGCGGCGGCCACCACTGCAACCAGCCGCTGATGCGGAAACTCGGCCTTACCGGCACGACACGCGCGAGCTTCTACGTCTACAACACCGCCGAGGAGATCGACGTGCTCGTGACGTCGCTGCGGCGGATCCTCAAGTTTTTCGGGGGCTGAGCCCCCGCCGGCTAGCTGGGGTTCACCGGCGTGAACGGAGAACCGGATCCGGACTCCGGCAAGGCCCTCCGGAGGGTATGCAGCAGCCTTTCGGCGGTGTAGGGCTTGTGAAGGAAATGGACCACGCCGGAGTCGGCGATTTGCGCCAGCTTGGAATTGGTGCTCAAGCCGCTCGAGGCGATGATGCGGACGTCGGGATTGATCCGCCTGAGGGCGTAGATCGTGGCCGGACCGTCCATGATCGGCATCATCATGTCCGTGATCACGACCGCGATCTGGTCGCGCTGCTGGGCGTAGAGCGCGACGCCGCTCGCGCCGTCGGTGGCGACGAGTGCGCGGTATCCGTGCCGCTCCAGGGCGCGGCGGCAGGTGTCGCTGACGATTTCCTCGTCGTCGATCACGAGGATGAGCTCGCCCCGGCCCGCCGGAAGCGTGTTCTGCTCGATGCTGAGAACCTGCTCCGCGCGGGCATTTTCGGCGGGAATGTAGACCTTGAACGTCGAGCCGCGCCCCACCTCGGAATAGACGTTGATGAAGCCGTGATGGCTTTTGATGATCGACAGCGTCGTGGAAAGGCCGAGCCCGGTCCCCTTGCCGACCGGCTTGGTCGTGAAGAACAGGTCGAAGATCTGGTGGCGGATTTCCGGCGGAATGCCCGTGCCCGTATCGGCCACCTGCAGCATCAGGTGCGGCCCGACGCGGGCATCGGGATTCAAGGCGGCGTAGGATTCGTCCAGGACGACATTTTCCGCCGCGATCGTGAGTGAACCACCGCCCGGCATGGCGTCGCGCGCGTTGACACAGAGGTTGAGCAGCACCTGGTGAAGCTGGGTGGGCTCCCCGATCATCGTCCAGAGGTTCGATGGCAGGTTGACCTTCAGGATGATGTTCTTGGGAAAAGTCTCGCGAATGATTTCGGCGATCTCGCCGACGAGACGACGGACCTCCACAATGGAACGCTCTCCGGCAAAACCCCGGGAAAAGGAAAGCACCTGCCGCACCATGGCGGCGCCGCGCTCGACGCTGCGCCCCATGTTGGCGACCAGTCGCTGGCTATCCGGATCGGTTTCCTTCTCGGCGAGCAGATGGACCGCCATCATGATCGGCGCCAGAACGTTGTTGAGGTCGTGCGCGATACCGCCGGCCAGGGTGCCGAGACTCTCCAGCCGCTGGCTGCGCAGCAAGCGCTCTTCGATCGCCTTGCGTTCCGTGATCTCGGAATGGATCACCACCGCCCCCGCCTGGCCGGCCCGGACCAGGCCGTGGGCCGTAAGACGAAACCAACGCGCCTCCGCCGGCGTCGGGCAGGAATATTCCATCACATGCGCCGGCGACTCGCCGCGCAGGACCCGGCCGATCCCGACGCAGATGGCCCGCGCATCGTCCGCCGCCGGGCCCGTCACACCTTCGCAAGCCGCCAGATAATTGATCCCCACGTCGTGGGCCACGTCGATCAAGCGGTCTCCGTCATTTCCCCGGCTGCAAGCCTTGTTGGCCACGACGATCGTGCCGGCCGCGTCCAGGACCACGATTTTATCAGGCAAGGCATCAAGAATCACCTGGTGCCATTCAGACCTGCCCTCCGCGTTCGCCCCGCCGTCGGCCGGCGCTCGTTCAAACGCCACACCAGGCTCTGGAGAAGGGTCGGGCACCGGCGGACAGTGCGAAGATCGATTTCCCAAAGCGAGCAGGAAGTAATCGCACACCAACGACCTAGCTCAACCAGCTTTTCGCCCATCCCATGAGTCCGCAGCCCAGAATCACCAGGATGACATTCAGCTTGAACCGCTGCATCCCGACGAAGGCGACGAAGGCAATCGTCAGCGCGAACCAGTCCACCCCGCGGTCGCCGGGGAAAAAGACGTGCAGGCCGAACCAGACCGCGAGGCTTAGCACCACACCGACCACGGATGCCGTCACCGCCGCCAGCGTGCCATCCAGCCGCGCGTGGCCGCGCAACTGCTCGATGTGGGGGGCCCCGAGGAAAATCCACAGGAAACACGGCACAAACGTCGTCCACGTCGTGATGAGCGCACCCAGCGTGGCCGCCATCAGCGGACTGAGCGCACCCGGCTGGTGCCACCCGCCGAGGAAGCCGATGAACTGCATCACCATGATGAGCGGACCCGGCGTCGTCTCGGCCAGGCCGAGTCCGTCGAGCATCTGCGGCGCGGTCAGCCAGCCGAAATGATCGACTGCCTGCTGGCCGGCATACGGCAGCGCGGCATAGGCGCCGCCGAAGGTGATCATCGCGGCCTTGCTGAAGAAGATTCCCTCGCGCGCCAGCGTGCCGTCCCAGCCCTGCCAGCAACCCGCGACCAGCACCGGCACCCACCAGAGCGCAAGGCCGATCCCGCTCACCCGGAGCGCGCGCGACCACCAAGATTGCACCGGGGCTGCCGCCACGGGCGGATCGACCGGGAGCGCTTCGTCCGCGTCGGGCTTGAAGAACCTACCGCCGATCCCACCGGCCAGCGCCGCCGCCCCTACAATCGCGGGGAAAGGCAGCCGGAGAAAAAGAATCGCCCCGAAGGCCGCGCCCGCGACCACCCAGCTGGCCGGACGGCGCAGCGCGCGCCGGCCCAGCCGGGTCACCGCGGCGGCAACGATGGCGGTGACCGCCGGCTTGAGCCCGTAGAACGCGGCGGCGATCCATGGCAGCTGGCCACAGGTGACGTAAATCCAGCTCAGCAGCCACAGGAGCAGCACCGACGGCAGCACGAACAGCACGCCCGCCGCGATTCCTCCGCGCGCCCGGTGCAGCAGCCAGCCGCAATAGATCGCGAGCTGCGTCGCCTCCGGCCCCGGCAGCAGCATGCAATAGTTCAGCGCATGCAGGAACCGCCGCTCGTCGATCCACTTCTTCCGCTCCACGAGTTCCGCGTGCATGATCGCGATCTGGCCGGTCGGCCCGCCGAAGCTGATGAAGCCGAGCTTGAGCCAGAAGCGCAGGGCCTCGCGGAAAGGGGGAATGGAATCCGGCATGGGGCGGGCGGACGGTCCGTCCGGCCCGAGCGGAGCGTCTCCCCGCGCCCGGGGCAATTCCCGAGCGGCGCCGGACCCCGGATTTCGCCTCGCCGCCACGGTCAGCGGCGTCCCGCGATCCAGGCCATGGTCTTCTCCGCGAGGCGGTCGAACGCGCGCACGGCGAGCTCCAGGTGCTCCTCCTTCGTGTCCTCGATCTTGTTGTGACTGATGCCGTGCAGGCTCTGCACAAACATCATCACCGTCGGCACGCCCGCCCGCACCGCCTCGGCCGCATCGTGCAGCGGGCCGGAGGGCAGCCGATGGGAGCGGCCGCACGTGTCACGGATGGCTTCGTCGCAGAAATCGATCAGTTCGGGGTGGAATGGCCGCGGCTCGATCCGCCAGAGACGATCCCAGGTCACATCGACATTCCCTTCGCGGGCAAAACGCCCCGCGGCCTCGCGTGCCTCCGCGAGCATCCGCGCCAGCGCCGGAGCATCGAGATGGCGCTGGTCGAGCGTGAGGCGGCATTCCTCCACGACGCTGGTGACGATCCCCGGTTTCGTCGTGCAGGAACCGATCGTGCAGACACCATCGCCGCTGCGCTCGGCGATGCGATAAATCTCCGGGCTCAGTTTCGCAGCGGCGAGGAACGCGTCACGGCGCCGGTTCATCGGCGTGCTGCCGGAATGCGCCGCCTGGCCGTGAAAGGTGACCGCGTGGCGCTCGACGCCGAAAGTGCCGAGCACCGCGCCGAGCGGCTGGCCGAGATCGAGCAGCACCGGTCCCTGCTCGATGTGCAGCTCGAGATAGGCCGCGGCATTTTTCAGCTCCGCGCCGCTTTCCTTCACGCGTTCGAAATCAATGCCCACCGCCTTCAGGGCGTCGGGCAGCGACACGCCGTCGCGATCGCGGAGGACGCGGGCCTCGTTCAGGTCGAGATTGCCCGAGCAGGCGGACGAGCCGAAGAGGCTCTTGCCGAAACGCGCGCCCTCCTCGTCCGCCCAATCCACCAGCCGCACCGTGACCGGAGGGCGTCCGCCGTATTGCGCGTGGAGGCGCCGGAGAATTTCCACGCCGGCCAGGACGTTGAGGCAGCCGTCGAGCCAGCCGCCGTTTGGCACCGAGTCCATGTGCCCGCCGATCAGGAGCGCCCGATCGGAGGCGCCGGGCAGCGTCGCCCAGAAGTTCCCCGCGGCATCCGTGTGCGACTCGACGGGCAGGCCACCAAGCTTTCGCTTCAGCCAGGCCCTCGTCTCCACCCATTTTGCGGTGAAGGCCACGCGCTGCGCGCCATTCTCGTCCGAAGTGAGCTGGCGCAACTCCTTGAGTTCGGCGACTGTTCGCTTCGGATCCAGTGGCATCGTTGAGGAGGGGAAGGCGCGGCCTTGTCCGGCACAAGGCCTGCTTGGGAGGAGGTCAGCAACAAACAAGCCAGCCAGCGGCACCGCCAGTCCATTCTTCCGCGTCCCGGTCTCCCCGTGAGACGCGCCCGCGGAACGAAAGGACGGGGTGTCGCGGCCGGCTTGTCCCTCCGGCGCCGATTTTCCGCCGCCGGCGCCCTTCCACTTTTTCCTCCCGATTTTGCAGGATTGCGAACCCAGGTCTCTCCGCCATGCTGGCCCCGACCCCGTTCCCGCTCCGCCGGCCGCGCCCTGACCCGGGATGCGGATTCGCTGCCCAGGGCTTTCACCCATGCCTACACTCGCCACGACCGTCGACGGACTGAAACTCCCCAATCCCTTCGTCATCGGCTCCGGTCCGCCCGGCACCAATCTCAGCGTCATCAACCGCGCCTTCAAGGAGGGCTGGGGCGGCGTGATCGCCAAGACCGTCAGCCTGGACGCCTCGAAGGTCGTCAACGTCAGCCCGCGCTACGCCAAGCTCCATGCGACGAACGGCGAAGTCATCGGCTGGGAAAACATCGAACTGATCAGCGACCGCCCGTTCCACCTCTGGATCGACGAGTTCAAGAAGTGCAAGGACGGCCAGCCGAAGGGCGCGCTCATCGCCTCGGTGATGGAGGAATACAACCGGGATGCATGGATCGAGATCATCCAGCGCTGCGAGGCCGCGGGAGTCGACGCGTTCGAGCTGAACTTTTCCTGCCCGCACGGCCTGCCGGAGCGCAAGATGGGTGCGGCGATGGGCCAGGACCCCGAGATCCTCGAGGAAGTCTGCGGCTGGGTGAAGTCCGCGACGGAAAAGCCGGTCTGGGCGAAGATGACGCCGAACATCACTCACATCGAGGACCCGGGCCGCGCCGCCCTGCGCGGCGGCGCGACCGGCCTCAGCGCGATCAACACGATCCGCAGCGTCACGAGCGTGAACCTCGATACCCTCCGGCCCGATCCCTGCGTCGAGGGCTACACGACCCCCGGCGGCTATTCCTCCAAGGCCGTGAAACCGATCGCCCTCCGCATGGTGATGGAGCTGGCGGCCATGATCCGGGCCGAATTCCCGGGCCGCACCTTGTCCGGCCTCGGCGGCATCGAAAGCGGCGAGGACGCCGCGCAGTTCATCCTCCTTGGCTCCGACACGGTGCAGGTCTGCACCGGCGTGATGAAGTTCGGCTACGAGTGCGTGAAGCCCATGTGCGACCAGCTCCTCGCCTTCATGGCAAAGCACAAGTTCGAGACGCTCGACGACTTCAAGGGCAAGAGCCTCCCCTACTTCACCACGCATGCCGACCTGGTGAAGCGCCAGGCCGAGCGCAAGGCCGCCCAGAAGGCCGCCGCCGCGACCAAGGTCGTGAAGAGCGACGGCGAATGGAGCGGCGACGAATTCGTGAAGCAGTCGGACGCGCTGTCGAAAGGATGATCGGGGTTAAGTTCCAAGTTCCAAGGGCCAGGTTCCAATGGGGAGCCCGACTTTCGCCGGCATTCATTGAAACCCCCGCCGTGAAGAATTTCCGTCCCTGTCCGCTCCGAGGTCTTCCACTTGGAACCTGGCCGCTGGCCCTTGGAACTTAACGCCCCATGTCCCTTCTCCTTCCCTGCCCCAACCTGATCGACGGTGCCTGGCTCAAGCCAAACGGCCCGTCCACGCCCGTCTACAACCCGTCCACCGGCGACGTGATCGCCGAGTGCCCCGCGGGCGGAAACGAAGAGATCGATGCCGCCGTCGCGGCCGCGCAGGCGGCGTTCCCCGGCTGGCGGGAGACGCCGGCCGTCGATCGGGCCCGTGTTTTCTTCCGCTACCGGCAGATCGTGGAGCAGAATTTCGACCGGATCTGCCAGTGCGTCTCGCGCGAGCATGGCAAAACCCTCGTCGAGGCGCGCGGGAGTGTTTTCCGCGGCCTGGAAAACATCGAGTACGCCTGCGGGGCGCCGACCCTGCTCTTCGGGGACACCCTCGAGAACCTCGCCCGCGGCGTCGACTGCGAGACACTGCTCCAGCCGCTGGGCGTCTGCGCGGGCATCACGCCGTTCAACTTTCCCGCGATGGTGCCGCTGTGGATGTTCCCGCTCGCCCTCGTCTGCGGGAACACGTTCGTCCTCAAGCCGAGCGAAAAAGTGCCGTTGACGGCGAATCTTCTCGGGGAACTCCTGATCGAGGCCGGCATCCCGAAGGGCGTGTTCAACCTCGTCCACGGCGGCCGGCCGGCGGTCGATGCGCTCCTGGCGCACCCGCAGGTGAGGGCCGTTTCCTTTGTGGGCTCCACCCCGATCGCGAAGTACATCTACGAGACCGGCACACGGCACGGGAAGCGGGTCCAGGCGAACGGCGGCGCGAAAAACTACATCGTGGTCATGCCGGACGCGGACATCCCCAGGACCGTGGAGGCGCTCTCGACCGCGGCCTTCGGCTGCGCCGGCGAACGCTGCATGGCGGGCTCGACCGCGATCGCGGTCGGCGCGGCCGCCGAACGGCTCATGCCCCCGCTGGTCAGCGCCGCCCGGGCGATCAAGGTCGGTCGCACCGACCAGGCCTCGCCGCAGCCCGACATGGGCCCGGTCATCACGGCGCAGCACCGCGAGCGCGTGCTCGGCCTCGTCGCCACCGGCGAAAAGGAAGGCGCCAGGGTGGTCGCCGACGGCCGCGGCGTGAAGGTGGCCGACGCCCCGCGCGGCTTCTATCTCGGCGCGACCATCGTGGACGGCGTCGAAGCCAACATGACGCTCGCGCGCGAGGAAGTCTTCGGGCCCGTGCTCAATGTCATGCGGATGGACGATCTCGACCGCGCGATCGAGCGCGCGAACGCCTCGGCCTTCGGCAACGGCGCCGCGATCTTCACCAACAGCGGACGCGCCGCCCGCGAGTTCAAGCACCGCGTCAAGGCCGGCATGGTCGGCATCAACGTCGGCGTGCCCGCGACCATGGCGATGTTCCCCTTCACCGGCTGGGACGATTCCTTCTACGGCGACCTGCACATCCAGGGCCGCGAGGCGGTGCAGTTCTACACCCAGCAGAAAGTGATCACGAGCCGGTGGTTCGGCGAGGGTGTCGGCGACGTGTGGAAAAAGTGAAAGAAACCTGTGCCATGGGACGTGTGACTTGGGAGAAGATGAAAACCACGATCCATTTCAGTAATCCGCCTGTGCAAAGCTATCACGAGCTCGAGGTCTGGAAAAAGGGGATCGAGATAGCCAAACTAACTTATTTTCTGACTCGGAAATTTCCCGTCCCCGAGAAGTTCGGACTAGTTTCACAGATGCGCCGCGCGGCGGTCTCCATTTCGTCCAATATCGCGGAAGGGCAGGCCCGCCACACTACGGGAGAGTTTATCCAATTCATCTCCCACGCCGAAGGCTCGGTCGCCGAACTTTCCACCCAATTTTATCTTTCGGCCGAGCTTGAGCTTCTCACCCGTGAAGCCGCCGCCACTCCGCTCCATCTTCTCGATGAATTGCGGCGCATGCTCAACGGACTCCGTCGAAAGCTCGCCCGGTTGCGCTGAAATTCAACTCGCCACACGTCCCAAGTCACATGCCACTTCTTATCAAAAACGGCGAAATCGTCACCGCTGACGCCCGCTACATCGCGGACATCTACTGCGAGGGCGAAACGATCACGCGCATCGACCGCGGCATCAAGGCGCCCCCCGGCACCGAGGTGATCGACGCCAAGGGGAAATACGTCTTCCCCGGCTTCATCGACCCGCACGTGCACATCTACCTGCCGTTCATGGGCACGTTTTCGAAGGACACGTACGAGACCGGCAGCCAGGCCGCGCTCGTCGGCGGCACCACCACGCTGATCGAGATGTGCTGCCCCGCCCGGAAGGACGATGCGCTGGCGTCGTTCGACCTGTGGATGAGCCAGGCCGTCGGCAAGTCGGCCTGCGATTTCACCTTTCACATGGGGGTGACGAAATTCGACGACCGGGCGGAAAAGCAGCTCCGCGAGATCGTGCGCCGCGGCGTCAGCTCGTTCAAAATCTTCCTCGCCTACAAGGGCGCCTTCGGCATCGACGACACTGAACTCTACCGCACGCTGAAGCTCGCGAAGGAGCTCGGCGTGGTCGTCACCGCCCACTGCGAAAACGAGACGCTGGTCGCCGAGCGCTGCAAGGAACTGCTCGCCGCCGGCAAGACCGATCCCGGCCAGCACCACGAGAGCCGTCCGCCGACGGTCGAGGCGGAAGGCGTGCACCACCTCATGACCTTCGCCGAACTCACCGGCGCCGCGACGTACATCGTGCACCTGAGCTGCCGCGAGGCGCTCGCCGAGGCCCTGGCTGCCCGCCAGCGCGGCGTGCGCGTAGGGATCGAGACGCTCATCCAGTACCTGACGCTCGACAAGTCCTACGCCGAGCGGCCGAACTTCGAGGGCGCCAAATACGTGATGTCGCCTCCGCTGCGCGACGTCCGCAACCAAGCCGTGCTCTGGAACGGACTCCGCGACGGGCTGATCAACACCGTCGCGACGGATCACGCGCCATTCGACTTCCAAAAGCAGAAGCCGATGGGCCGGGACGACTTCACGAAAATTCCCAACGGCATCCCCTCGCTGGAGGAACGGGTCAACCTGCTCTACACCTACGGCGTGAAGGCCGGGAAGATCGACCTCCACACGTTCGTGAACGTCGCGAGCACCGCCGTTGCGAAGCAGTTCGACCTTTTCCCGCGCAAGGGCGCGGTCCAGCCGGGCGCGGACGCCGACCTCGTCGTCTTCGACCCAAAGTACCGGGGAAAGATTTCCGTGAAGACCCAGCACATGGCCGTCGACTACAGCGCCTTCGAAGGCTGGAAGCTCGAGGGTCGCGCCAGCGTCGTCACCGTCCGCGGCCAGGTCGCCGCGCGCGACGGGAAATTCACCGGCACGCTGGGACGGGGGAAATTCCTCCAGCGCAAGCCGAGCCGCTTTTGAAATTACGAGGGACGATTGACGAATCACGATTCCCGCACCGGCCGCCGATCGCACTCCCGCTTCAGTCGCACGTCGCAGCTCGCAAACCGCCCTTCGTAATTTCCCCATGGCCACCCCGTCACTCAGCGCCAACGCCCCGGACGTCCAGGTGGACATCCAGACGAGCTATCTCTACAACGAGGACCTCGCGCCGGTGCCACCCTCGCGGCGCAAGTGGGGCGTGCTCAGCTTCGCGGCGCTGTGGGTCTCGATGTCGGCCTGCATCCCGACCTACATGCTCGCCTCGGGCCTGATCGGCAGCGGCATGAACTGGTCCCAGGCCGTGTTCACGATCTTTCTCGGCAACATCATCGTGGTGATCCCGATGGTGCTCAACGCGCACGCCGGCACGGCCTACGGCATTCCCTTCCCGGTCTTCTGCCGCGCCTCGTTCGGGACCAAGGGCGCCAATGTTCCCGCGCTCCTGCGCGCGCTCGTCGCCTGCGGCTGGTTCGGCATCCAGGCGTGGATCGGCGGGGATGCCATCTACAAGATCCTCGCGATCTTCGCCCCCTCGCTCGCCGCCGGGAGCGCGTTGCCCGTGCTGCAGATCACCGCGGCCCAGTTCGCCTGCTTCCTCTTTTTCTGGGGCATCAACATGGTCGTCATCTACCGCGGGATCGACACGATCCGGACGCTCCTGAACATCAAGGCCCCGCTGCTCATCGTGCTCGGGCTGCTCCTGCTGGCGTGGGCTTATCGGGCAGCGGGCGGATTCGGGCCGATCCTCTCCCAGCCGTCCGCCTTCGACGCCGGCCAGCCCAGGGCGGGCCAATTCTGGTCGGCCTTCGGCCCGTCTCTCACCGGCATGATCGGCTTCTGGGCGACACTCTCGCTTAACATCCCGGATTTCTCCCGATACGCGAAATCCCAGCGCGACCAGGTTGCCGGCCAGGTCCTCGGGCTGCCGGGAACGATGGCGCTCTATTCCTTCATCGGGGTGGCGGTGACCTCGGCCACCACCATCATCTATCATGAGACACTCTGGAACCCGATCGACGTCCTCACCCGGTTCAAGAATCCCGCCGTGCTGGTCGTCGCACTCCTTGCCCTCTGCCTCGCGACCCTCGCCACCAACATCGCGGCCAACGTCGTCTCGCCCGCCAATGACTTCGCGCAACTCGCTCCGCGACGGATCACGTTCCGCCTCGGCGGCCTGATCACCGGGCTGATCGGGATCGCCATCATGCCCTGGAAGCTGCTCGCCGATCCCAGCGGCTACATCTTCACCTGGCTGGTCGGGTACAGCGCCCTGCTGGGACCCATCGGCGGTGTCATGATCGCGGACTACTTTGTCTACCGGCGGAGACGGCTCGACGTCGGCGCGCTTTATTCGGCCACCGGCGAATACACCTACTGCCGCGGCTTCAGCGTGGTCGCCCTGCTTGCGCTGCTCGGCGGTGCCGCGCCCAGCCTGCCCGGATTTCTCGTGACGGTGAAGTGGAGCGATGGCCACGGCTTCCCGCCGTTTCTCCTTGGGCTCTACGACTACGCCTGGTTCGTCGGCTTCGGCCTCGCGTTCGCACTCTATCTCGGACTGCGACGACTGGCCCCGCGCGGCTGATGGTGCCGCGGCGCCGGCCGGTTTTTAGCCGTGCCCCTCGCCACGATCTGTGGCACAAGGCTCCTTCCATGAAAGCCATCCCTCTTCCGCCCTTCCCGCACCAGCCCGCGCCCTACACGGGCCCGTCCGCGGAGCAGGTGCTCGCGCTGCGCAAGCAGTACCTCAATCCCGGCCTCTTCCTGTATTACAAGCAGCCGATCATGATCGTGGAGGGAAAGATGCAGTACGTCTGGGACGAGACCGGAAAGCGCTACCTCGACGGGCTCGGCGGCATCGTCACGATCAGCGTCGGCCACTGCCATCCGCACGTCGTCGCCGCCGCCAACCGCCAGAACAGCCTGCTGCAGCATTCCACGACGATCTACCTGCAGCCGAACATCGCGGAATACGCCGAAAAGCTCGCCGCGAAGATGCCCGGCGACCTCAAGTGCATCTATTTCGTCAACTCCGGCTCCGAGGCCAACGACCTCGCGCTGACGATGGCGCGGCTCTACACGGGCAACTACGACATGATCGCCCTGCGCAACGCCTACCACGGCGGCAACGCCTCCGGCATGAGCGCGACGGCGAACAGCAGCTGGAAGTTCAACCTCCCCCACTCCTTCGGCGTCCATCACGCACTGGCGCCCTACCCGTATCGCGGCCTGCACGGCTACGGCGATCCCGACGCCGGCCGGAAATACGCCGACGACGTGAAACAACTCATCGAGTACGCCACCCCGGGCAAGGTCGCCGGTTTCATCGCCGAGTCCATCCAGGGCGTGGGCGGCTTCGTCGTGTTTCCCGACGGCTACCTCAAGGAAACCTACGCGCACATCCGCGCCGCGGGCGGCGTGTGCATCGCCGACGAGGTCCAGACGGGCTTCGGGCGCACAGGCACCCACTTCTGGGGCTTCGAGACGCAGGGCGTCATCCCCGACATCGTCACGATGGCCAAGGGCATCGGCAACGGCGCCCCGCTCGCGGCGGTCGTGACCACGCCGAAGATCGCCGCCGTCATGGCCCAGAAGGTCCATTTCAACACCTTCGGCGGCAACCCCGTCGTCTGCGCGATCGGCAAGGCCGTGCTCGAGGTGATCGAGAAGGAAAACCTCCAGGCGAACTCACTGAAGCTCGGCAACTACATCCTCGCGGGCCTCGAGAAACTGAAGGCCCGGCACCAGGTCATCGGCGACGTCCGCGGCAAGGGGCTCATGCTCGGCATCGAGTTTGTCAAGGACCGGGCCACGAAGGAGCCCGGCAAGGAGGCCTGCGCGCAGGCGGTCGAGAATGCCCGCGAACTCGGCCTGCTCCTCGGCAAGGGCGGCCTGTGGGGCCAGACGATCCGCTTCGCCCCGCCGATGAACATCACCCAGGCCGACGCGGACTTCCTGCTCGCCGTGCTCGACGAGGCGATCGGCGCAATCTGAGGCAAGGCCGTTTCGCGCGGAGACGCGGAGGCCGATCCCCTTGGATTTCTTTCCTGGGATTGAGCTCTGCGCCTCTGCGCGAAATCCGAAACGGATCCTAGCGTTTCAACTTCAAAAGGCGCTCGCCGGCGGCGTGCAGCGTGGCGGGACGCTTCGCGAAGTTGAGGCGGATGTAGCGGTTTTCGCCCGGCGGGAAGAAGCTCGATCCCGGCACCGGCGCGACGCCGATCTCCTTCGCCATCCAGTGGGAAAACTCGATGTCGCTCGCGTAGCCGAAGGGCGAGATGTCGACCATCACGAAATAGGCTCCCTCCGGTTTCGTGTAGCCCAGTCCGGTCCGGTCGAGATAGCCGAGCAGCACGTCGCGCGAGACCGCGTACTCCGCCGCCAAGCCCTCGTAGTAGCTCACGGGGAAGTTCAGGGCCGTCACGACGGCATGCTGGAGCGGCGCGGCGGCGCCGACCGTGAGAAAATCGTGCACCTTGCGCGCCTGCGCGATGATCTCCGGCGAGGCGTGGACGTGGCCGAGCCGCCAACCGGTGATCGAAAACGTCTTGGAGAGGGCGGAACAGCTCAGCGTGCGTTTCGCCATGCCGGGCAGCGTGGCGAAGTAGGTGTGCCGGTGCGGCGGAAAGACGATGTGCTCGTAGACCTCGTCCGTGATGACGAAGACATCGAACTCCTCCGCCAGCGCCGCGATCTGCAGCAGTTCCTCGCGCGTGAAGGAGCGCCCGCAGGGATTGGACGGGTTGCAGAGGATGAAGGCCTTGAGGCCGCCCGCGAACGCGGCGCGCAGCTCCGCCGGGTCAAAACGATACTGTGGCGGATGGAGCGGCACGAGCACCGGCACCGCGCCGGACAGGACCGTGTCCGCGAGATAGTTTTCGTAGAAGGGCGAGAAAAGCCCGATCTTCTCGCCAGGGTCGCAGACGGTCATCACCGCGACCATCATCGCCTCGGTGGCGCCACAGGTGACGACCAGGTCGCCGTCGGGATCCACCGGGAGGCCCATGAAGCGCGTGAGCTTCGCCGCCAGCGCCCGGCGCAGCTCGGGCGAGCCCCAGGTGACCGCATACTGGTGTCGGCCGGCGTCCATCGCGTCCTTCCCCGCCTGCACCAGCGCCGCGGGAGGATCCCAATCGGGAAAACCCTGGGCGAGATTAATGGCGTTATGCCGGACGGCAATCCGCGACATCTCGCGGATGACCGACTCGGTCAGGATCGACGTGCGATGGGAAGTCCGAGGCATCTTGGGAGGCGTGAGCGCTGGAGGCTGGAGGCGTGAGGGTCGAACCAGCCTCTCGCCTTACGCCTCACGCCTCAAGCCTTCCCATCAGGGGATGCGCAGCTCCATGCCGGGACGGAGGTCCGTCGCGCTTTTCATCACGTCCCGGTTCGCATCGAAGATGGCCTGCGCCCGCGCAGCGGTGCTGCCCGTGCCCGGATAGCGCTGCGCGATCTTGAAGAGCGTGTCCTTCGGCTGCACCGCGTATTTCCGGGTCGCGGACGACGGAGCGCCCTTGGTCGGGGACGCCGGTGGGCGCGCGGGAGCTTTCGCCGTTCCCGTCGGCGCGGGCGCGGGCCTCGGGGCGGCCGCCGGACCTTGGGGAACCAGCATAACCGCTGAATCGGCCGGCGGCGGCGACGGTGCGCGGATCTGCCCCTGCGGGGCGAGAATCATGGGTTCGGCATGCGCGGGAGACGGCGCGCCACGGTATCCGGCCAACTCGGCCTTCAGCTGGTCGTTCTCGCGCTGCAGCGCCGCCACCTGGTCCTGCAGGCGGCCGCGGTCCGAGGCGTTTTCCAGCGGCTGGGCGAGGAGCGTCCGGGCAAAGTCGCGGGTGGCAGCGTCGATCTGCTGGCGCACGAGGCCCGCCTGCCTCGAGTTGGGCTGCAGCTGGAGATACTTCTTGAAATGATAGATCGCCTCGAGCGGATCCTTGACGTGCTGGAGATTGATCACGCCGACCTCGAGATGCGACTCCGGCGCGGCGTCCTCCCCGCGCAGCGCGATCACCTTGAGGTAGGCCGCGAGCGCCTCCTGGGGACGGCCCTGCTTCTCGAGCTGCTGCCCGCGCCGGTAGTCGGGCTCGGCGGTCTCGTCCCCCGCGACTTCGTGATCCCCGCGCGAGCAGCCCGCCAGCAGCGCCAGCGCCGCCAGCAGCAGCGGCGAGGCGAGCAGACGAAGGCGGTTCCTCATCATCGGCGGGAAAGGGATTGAACGCGCAAGGGTTGACCTTAAGTTCCGCAACCTAGTTCGACGACTCAAACCCTAAATGGCTCTCGCTCCCAAATCCGCCCTGGCCCGCGCGCGCGCGTGCCTTCGCATCGAGACGGAAGCGATCGCGGCGACAGCGCGGCAGCTGGGGCCGGAGTTCGTCGCCGCCGCGCGCGCGGTCGAGGCGACCATCGAGGCGGGCGGCAAGCTGATCTTTTCCGGGGTCGGCAAGTCGGCGCACATCGCGAACAAGCTCTGCGGCACCTTCAACAGCACGGGCGTCTCCTCCTGTTTCCTCGACGCCACGCAGGCGCTGCACGGCGACCTCGGGCTGGTGGACGAGGGAGATCTCGCGCTGCTGCTGAGCAACAGCGGCCAGACCGAGGAAATTGTCCGCCTGGTGCCGCTGCTCAAGCGCTTCGGCCTGCGCGTCGTGGCGCTCACGAGCCAGCCCGACTCCGACCTCGCGCGCAGCGCCGACTACCGCCTCACCTACCGCGTGCCGCGCGAGGCCTGCCCGCTCCGGCTCGCGCCCACCGCGAGCACGACCGCCGCGCTGGCGCTGGGCGATGCGCTGGCGATGGTGCTCCTCGAGAGCCGCGGCGTCACCCGCGACGACTTCGCCCGCTTCCATCCCGCCGGCAACCTCGGCATGCAGCTGCTGCTGCACGTCCGCGACATCATGCGCTCCGGCGACCGGCTGCCCGTCGCGCCGGAGACCGTGACGACGCAGGAGGCGATCCTCCGGATGACCAAGGCCAAGAGCGGCAGCATCGCGCTGGTGCATCCGCGGAACGGTAAGCTCACCGGCATCCTCACCGACGGCGATTTCCGCCGCAGCGCCCTGACCGGCCCGGATTTCCTGCGGCAGCCCGTGGCGAAATTCATGACCCGCCGGCCGAAGACGATCCGCGACAATGCGCTCGGCGTCGACGCGCTGCGGGTCTTCGAGGCCTGCAAGATCGACGACCTCATCGTGGTCGACGCGCGCGGCCGCCCGGTGGGCCTGATCGACGGCCAGGATCTCCCGAAGCTGAAGATCGTCTAGCGGCGCGGCCGGCGCCCGCGCCAACTATTAGCTGGCGCAGCCGGGGGAAAAGAAATCCCGGTAAGCGGCGGCAAGGCGCGCCCTCCCCTTTACTTGGCGGCCAAATGCGGCCAGTTTGAGCGGATGCCCACGCCCCCTTTTTCCTACCAGGATCCCTACCCGCTCGGTGACGATGACACCGAGTACCGGCTGCTCTCGAAGGAGGGAATCGGCACGTCCACGTTCGAGGGCAAGGAGATCCTGAAGGTCGCCCCGGAGGCGCTGGCGTTCCTGGCCCAGCAGGCTTTCCACGACTGCTCGTTCCACCTTCGGACCAGGCATCTCCAGCAGGTCGCCGCGATCCTCGACGACCCCGAGGCGACGAAGAACGACCGCTACGTGGCGCTGACGCTGCTCAAAAACGCCGAGATCGCGGCCGAGGGCATCCTGCCGATGTGCCAGGACACCGGCACCGCGGCCATCTTCGCCAAGAAAGGCCAGCAGGTCTGGACCGGCGCGAACGACGCCGAGTGGCTCTCGCGCGGGATCTACGAGGCCTTCACCAAGGAAAACCTCCGCTACTCCCAGACCGCGCCGCTCGACATGTGGCGCGAGGTGAACACGGGCACGAACCTGCCCGCGCAGATCGACCTGCTGGCGACGGACGGCGCGAAGTACGAGTTCCTCTTCGTCGCGAAGGGCGGCGGCTCGGCGAACAAGATGTTTTTCTTCCAGGAGACAAAGGCGCTGCTGAACCCGAAGAGCTTCGCGAAGTTTGTCACCGACAAGCTGCCGCTGCTCGGCACCGCGGCCTGCCCGCCCTATCACCTGGCGTTCGTCGTCGGCGGCACGAGCGCCGAGGCCTGCATGAAGACGCTGAAGCTCGCGACCACCCGCTACTACGATTCGCTCCCGACGAGCGGCAACGAGCACGGGCGCGCCTTCCGCGACCTCGCGATGGAGGAGCAGATCCTCCAGGCCGCGCGGCAGACCGGCATCGGGGCGCAGTTCGGCGGGAAGTATTTCACCCTCGACGTGCGGGTCATCCGCCTGCCGCGCCACGGCGCGAGCTGCCCCGTCGCGATGGGCGTGTCCTGCAGCGCGGACCGCAACATCAAGGCCCGCATCACGAAGGACGGAATCTTCCTCGAGCGGCTCGAGACCAAGCCGGGACGTTTCATCCCCCCGGCGCTGCGCACGCTGAAGGACGACAGCATCGTGCGGATCGACCTCAACCGACCCATGCCGGAGATCCTCGCCGAGCTTTCCCGCCATCCGATCACGACGCGGGTCTCGCTCACCGGGTCGCTGGTCGTCGCCCGCGACATCGCGCACGCGAAGCTGAAGGAGCGCCTCGATGCCGGCCAGGGCCTGCCGCAGTATTTCAAGGACCATCCGGTCTATTACGCCGGTCCGGCGAAGACCCCGAAGGGCTACGCCTCCGGCTCGTTCGGGCCGACGACGGCCGGCCGCATGGACAGCTACGTGGATCTCTTCCAGTCGCAGGGCGCCTCGATGGTCATGCTTGCGAAGGGCAACCGCAGTCCGCAGGTCACGACCGCGTGCAAGGCCCACGGCGGCTTCTACCTCGGCAGCATCGGCGGCACGGCCGCGATCCTCGCGAAGGAGAACATCCGCAAGGTCGAGCTGCTGGAGTATCCGGAGCTCGGCATGGAAGCCGTATGGAAGATCGAGGTGGAGGACTTCCCGGCCTTCATCCTGGTCGACGACAAGGGGAACGATTTCTTCGCCAACGGCTGCGCGGCCTGCCTGCCGGCGAAGAAGTAGTCCCTGGTTCTCTCGCAGGGGCGTCCCAGGGCGGACGCTCGTTCGCATCCCGGATGTCAATCCGGACGTCCGCAAGGAACGCCCCTGCACTATTCTCCCACGATGGTGACTGCGATCTGGCGCGCCGGCGCGGCCCGGCGGTGCTCCCAGAGATAGATTCCCTGCCACGTGCCCAGCAACAGGCGCTTCTCGGCAAACGGGACGCTTTCGCTGGTGCGCAGCAGGGCCATCTTGATGTGGGCCGGCATGTCGTCCGCGCCTTCGAGCGTATGCGTGAAGTGGGGATCGTCCTCCGGCACCAGGCGGTCGAGCCAGGCCTCGAGATCCTTTCGCGCCGAAGGATCGGCGTTCTCCATGATGACGAGGCTGCAGCTCGTGTGCCGGCAGAAAATCGTGGCCACGCCCCGGGACAGGCCGCTGCGCGCCAGCTCCCGCGCCACCTGGTCGGTGATCTCGTGCAGGACCGCGCCGGGGGCGCGGACAGTCAGCGTGGCTTGGTGGACGGACATTTTTCTCCTCGTCAGTCGCGGCGGGCGTTCGGATCGCGGTATTGGGAAGGGATTCCCTCTCCCCCGCCCGCGCTCAATCCCCTTCCGCCCGGCTTGGTCATGCCCAGCGGCTCCAACGCCCGATCCAGCGTGACGGGATCCATCAGTTTCTTCTCGAGGACGATTTCACGGAGCGTCCGGCCGGTCGCCAGCGCCTCCTTCGCGACCAGGGCCGACTGATCGTAGCCGATATGGGGATTGAGCGCAGTCACGAGCATGAGCGAACGGTCGACCAGCTCCTGGCAGCGAACAGGGTCCGCCTCCAATCCCGCCACGCAACGCTCGGCGAAGAGCCGCGCGCCGTTGGCAAGGCACTCCACCGCTTCGTGAAGGCAATGCGCGATCAACGGAATCGTGGCGTTCAGCTCGAACTGCCCCTCCCGCCCGGCGAGGACGACCGTCTGGGAGAGGCCCTGCGCGTAGAGGCAGACCTGCACGAGCATCTCGCTCATGACCGGGTTCACCTTGCCCGGCATGATGGAGGAACCCGGCTGCGTGGCGGGCAGACGCAGCTCGCCCAGGCCGGAACGCGGCCCTGAGCCCAGCAGCCGGACATCGTTGGCGATCTTGGTGAGGCTGGCGGCAATGGCGGCCAGCCGGCCGGCGACCTCCACGCAGTCGTCCCGCCCGGCCTGGGCCTCGAAATGATTGCGCGCCTCGCGGAAGGGAAGGCCCGTTTCGTCGCCGAGGATGCGGCAGACCGTCGACGCAAAAGCCGGATGGGCGTTCAGGCCGGTGCCCACCGCCGTTCCGCCGACGGCCAGCTCGCCGAGCGCGGCCATCGCGCCCCGGGCGCGCTCCGTCGCCTTTCGCACCTGCGCCGCATAGCCGGAGAATTCCTGGCCGAGGGTGAGCGGCGTCGCATCCATCAGGTGCGTGCGGCCGATCTTCACGATCGCGGAGAATTCCGTGGATTTCCTGTCGAGTGCCCCAGCCAGCACTTCCAACGCCGGCACCAGCCGGGTCTGCAGCGCGACCGCCACGCTCACGTGGAGCGTCGTCGGCATGATGTCGTTCGACGACTGGCCGAGGTTGACGTCGTCGTTCGGGTGCACCGGGTCCCTCGAACCCACCGGGCGGCCGGCCAGCTGGCTGGCGCGGTTGGCGATGACCTCGTTGGCGTTGGTATTCGTGGAAGTGGCCGAGCCGGTCTGGAAGACATCGACCGGGAACTCGGACGTGAGACGTCCATCGGCGATTTCCCGCGCCGCCTGCTGGATGAACCGGCTCTTGCCGGATTCGAGCAGTCCGAGCTCCTCGTTTGCGCGCGCGCACGCCAGTTTGACCAGGCCCAGGCCCCGGATGAAAGCCGTCGGCATCGGCCGGCCGCTGACCGGAAAATTCAATACCGCCCGCTGCGTGGATGCGCCGTACAGCGCATCGGCGGGCACCTCCATGCGGCCCATGGAATCCTCCTCGAGGCGGCCTTTCATCCCGCAGGATAAGCAGGGTTCCCGAAAACACAAAAGGCCCCGCTGATTCGAGGCCCTGGCCGGCAGCGAAAGAGACGCCGCGTCAAAGCTTGAGGAAGACGCCGCCGTTATCGACCCCGACGCGGCTTACGTTGTCGTCCCGGAGCTGGCGGTCGTTCACATGACGGACCGTTGCCACCGGTCGAGCCGCCGCGGTCTCGAAAACGTAGCCAGCAGGCAGCGCGGTGGTGAGATAACGCGCACTCGAGCGGTACCGAGGCGAGGAAATCTCGGCGAGCGGCTCCGTGTCATTCACGTGGGCCGCCGGCAGGCCGCGCGTCTCGAACCCGCGGTTCGCCGCCAGCGAGGCCGGCAACCCGGAATCGTTCATCTGGACGAGCGCGAGGTTGGCGGCGATCAGGCGCGCGGAAGGCGTGGCATCGCGCCGGGCCTCATCCTGGCGCGCCTCCACTCCGAGCATCGAAATGACGCGGGAAATCTCTCCGGGGCGGACGTTCGAGACCGGAAGCGGAGGAGCCGTCACGGCGGCTTCGGTCACTTCGGCGGCACTGGCCATCGTCGCCGGCGCGGGATGCGCCGAGGATGAATCGGAGGCAAGTTCCGTCCCTGTCATTGTCGCGACCACCGCAGCGGACACGTTTTCCGGGGCGGCGGGAGTCGACCGGCGATATTCGCTCACCGAAAAAACCGCGACGGCCACGGCCGCCGTCAGGCCGAGGGGAAGCCGGAGGCGGGCAAGACCGCCGGCGAGTTGCGCGGCGCCCTGCCACCACGGCCGCCTTTCGACGATGGCCGCGAGCTGCTTCGCGCGCAGCTCCTGTTCGAAACGGGTCCAGAATTCCGCCGGCGGACGCTCGGCCCGCTTGACGCGCAGCAGGTCCTCGATGGCGATCTTGGGGCGGGAATGGGGATTCATTTGCGCAGATAAGGCTGCAGTTCAGCCTGAAGAAGCTGCTTGGCGTAATGCAGCCGCGAACGCACGGTGCCGACCGAGCAGCTCATGATCTCGGCTATTTCATCATGGCTGAGGCCATCGATCTCGAATAAGGTAATCACTGTGCGATGCTTAATAGACAATTTCATCATCGCTTCGTTCAATTTTTCCTGGAGCTCTTTTACAAACGCGCCGTGGTCGGCGGCGGCGGTGTCGTCGGTCAGCGCCGAAATGACTTCAGCGGCCGGGCGCTCGTCCTCGTTCACCTGCTCGAGGCTGAAGAATGTTCGCAGGCGGCTCTTGCGCAGGTGCGTGAGGGCGGAGTTGACCGCGATCCGATAGAGCCAGGTAAAGAAGGCGGATTGGCCCGCAAAGCGGTTGATTGATTGGAAAGCCTTGATGAAGGCGTCCTGCACGAGGTCGGCGGTGTCCTCGCGATTGGAAGTCATGTTGTAGATCACACCGTAAAGCCGCTCGCGATACTTCACGATGAGCTGGTCGAAGGCCGCAACATCACCGGCCTGCACGCGCTGCACGACGCTCCAGTCGGCGTCGGCCTCCTGCTGGCGCTCGGGGGACGCGACGAGCGTTTTGCCGAGAGCCTTCGACGCGTTCATGACGAAAAGGATAGGCGGCGGGGAAAGCCACGCAAACGCAAACTAGGCTTCCGGCGGGGCGCGCAGCGCCGTCACCTGGCCGCGCAGCACGTCGCACAGGCTGAGAAGCAAGGGGCTGGCGGCCAGCTGCGGCCACGGCGCCAAGGCAGCCGCGGCTTCCGCCACCTCCCGCTGAACCGCCTCGGCCACCGCCGGAAAGACGTCGTGCGCCGCCATTTCACGCAGGTGAAGCGAAAGCTGGGGTGGCCGCGAGCCGGCGATTTCCTCCAGCAGAACCGTTCGCTCCGCGGGGCCAAGGCGTTCGAGCAGCACCAGCAGGGGCAGCGTGAGCTTCCCGCTGGCAAGATCGGTGCCCAGCGTCTTTCCGATGCGCTTCTCCTCGCCAAAATAATCGGCGAGATCGTCATAGATCTGGTAGGCGATGCCCAGATGCCGCCCAAACCGCCCCGCCGCCTCGCTGAAGGCCGCCGGATAGCCGCCGAGCTGGCTGCCGAGCTGGCAGGAGACGCGGAAAAGTTCGGCCGTCTTCAGGTCGATCACTCGGTGGTAGTCCTCCAGGGTGACTTCGGTGGAACCGCGGCGCAGGGTCTGGATGATCTCACCGGCGCAGACGCGCCGGGTGGAATCGGAAATGGCCAGGCACACATCGGTCGTCGAGAACTGCGACGCCAGGTGCAGGGCGTGGGAAAAGAGGGTGTCTCCGAGCAGGACGGCGGCGACCGGTCCATAGGCCCGGGCCGCGGTCTTACGCCCCCGGCGCACCGCGGCGTCGTCCATGATGTCGTCGTGAACCAGCGTGGCGAGGTGCACGAGCTCCACGACGGCGGCCATCCGCACCAGCTCGGGCGAAACCGTGGAGGAATCCCGCCAGCCGCTGAAGAAAACGAGGGCCGGACGGATGCGCTTGCCGCTGGTGTCGATGCAGTAGTCCGCCATCTGCCGCACCTCAGGCTCGAAGGCCGTCACCTGGGCCCGCAAGAACCGGTCGAGTTCCGCCATGTGTGGTTGCAGCCGGCCAAACATCGAAGCGAAGGCGTGCGCGGAAGGCCCCGTGCGGGTCGGTTCGGCGAAACTCGCGGTACTCATGGTGAGTTCCCGACCCTACGTGGAAAATTGGAAATGACCAATCAATATCCCCGTCCACGACTCCCGGCTGCCGTTTCCATTGATCGCAGCCTCGGGCGCCGCAAAAAAACTGGGCGGGCTTGATCACAAGCACGCCCAGGAATTCGTCGCCCGCGGCCCCGATAGATTTAGGGGACTTCGTAGACCTCGACCAAGGCGATGCCGCTGCCACCGCCATTGCCACTCACGACGGTGGTGTAGATGCCGGGCGGCAGGCTGATCAGCATGACGGCGTCCTTGCTGCCGGAGGGCAGCGGGAAAGCCCCGGCCTTGGAGGCAGCCGCGGCGACCAAAGTCGCGTCGTTGCCAGCCTCCCAGTTGTCGTTTTCACGCACGGTGACGTAGGAACCGTCGGACTGCTTGCGCTGCAGCGAAAGGATCGGATCCGCGAGCACGCTGCCGACCGGCACTCCAGCCAAGGTGGCAAGAGTCTGCCCGCCCACCGCGCGCAGGAGCACCATCTTCGACGAATTGCCGCTGATGCCGAAGCCCGCGATGAGGGCGTTCTGGCCGGAGCCGGCGACGCCGCGGGTCGAGACATTGACCACCTTCTGCTGTGAGAAGGGCGTCGCCGCATCGAGGTCGTAGAATTCAATCAAGGCCACGCCGGTGGTTCCGCCCACGCCGCTCACCTGCGTCGTGTAGATGCCCGGCGCGAGCGTGGTGATGAGCGCGGCGTCCTTGCTGGACGGCGTCAGCGGGAAGGCGCCAACCGACGACATGGAAGGGGCATCCGCGAGATTCCAGTCGTTATTGTAGGCACCGGCGATCGGCGTGCCGGACGAGTCATAGACCTGGAGCTGCGGATCGGCCAAGGCGTTGGTGATGCCCGAGGCGATGAGGCCCGGACCGACCGCGCGGATCAGCACGCGTTTGGCCGTCGTGCCGCCGACGATGAATCCGGTGATGAGCACGTTGCCGCCGGTGCCGACCTGGCCGCGGGTCGAGAGATTGCGCAGAGCGCCATCGCTGAAGCTGCCGCCGCTGGACAGTGCGCCGGTGGCGTCGGCCGCCGTGGAGCCTGAGAGCTTGCCGGTGAGGAAGCCGGTGGCCGGATCGATCCGGCCGACAAAGGTATTGCCGCCACTGGTCAGGACGGTGAACGCCCCGGTGGCGTCAACCCGGCTGTCGCCGACGTCGGCGAACGTGCCATCCTTGAGATAAAGCATGATCGAACTGTCGACCCCCACGATGGCGGCGATCATGCTGGAGGGGCGGCCGGAAAGATTCCCCGTGTAGTAACCGCTCGCGGCGAAGGCCGAGCCGGTGGTTGTCGGCGAAATGCCGATGAACAACAGCAAGGAGGTGCCGTTGGTGATCGTCGCGGTCGCGCTGCCGGTCGAAACGGTGCCGGAAACCGTCTGGCCATTGGCGGTCAGCGTGAAGTTTCCGGAAGAATCCATCGGGATCGACGAGTAGAAATAGATCTTGTTTCCGGTGGAGGAGTGACCGATCAGCGTCACGGTTTTCCCGCCGAACGACATCAGGGCCATCTTGCCGGTTTCAAAACCGTTCTGGTAGCTCCCGGTGTAGACATTGGCCGAAGAGGTGCCCGTGGCGGTGACGCCCAGCACGCCGACATCGGTGGAGACGGTCGTGAGATTGGCGTTGTCCGTCGCCACCGCGGTCAGGTGATAGATGCCTTCCGCCTGCGGCGTCCAACTGACGGTGTAAGGCGGCGTCGTCTTCGTTCCGATCGAGACGCCGTTGGCGAAGAACTGGACGGACTTGACGACGCCGTCCGAATCCGAGGCCGTCGCCGAGACGGTGACGGCGCTGCCCACCAGCACGCCGCTGCCGACAGTGGGCGACGTGATGCTGACCGAGGGCGCACCGTTGCCGCCGACCGTCACCGTCACCGCGGTGGAATTGGTGAAGTTGCCGCTGTTGTCCGTGGCCTGGGCCACGAGCGTGTAGGTGCCGCTGGCGGAAGGGGTCCACGAGACGACATAGGGCGCGGACGAGACCGTGCCGATGGTGATGCCATTTGCGGTGAAGCGGACGGAGGTGACCGTGCCGTCAAAATCGCTCGCGGTCGCCGTGACGTTGATGGGGACGCCCGCCGTCAGAACCGTGCCGTTGGCCGGGCTCGTGAGAGCGACCGTCGGAGCCCCGTTGCCGGTGATGGTGACGACGACGGGAGTAGACGTCGTAGTATTGCCCTTGTCGTCCGTGGCCTTGGCGGTAATGGAGTAGCTCCCAAGAGCCGTGGGAGTCCAAGTGGCGTTGTAAGGAAAGGACGAAACCGTGCTCAGCGTCTGGCCATTGGCGATGAATTGCACCGAGGCAATGGTTCCATCGGGATCACTGGCGGAAGCGCTGAGATTGACCACGCTCCCAACCGGCAAAAGCGAATTATTGGTTGGGGCAACCACAGAGACAACCGGAGGAAGACCAATCACGGTCGTCGAACCACCACTGCCTCCACTTGTGATACTAATGCTTACAGCAGAGGACAACTTGGAGCTTCCAATGCTATCGATAGCAAGCGCAGTGAGAGACGAGGGTAATGCGTTGCCGGCACTATCCAACTTGGGCTTGGGAACGAATGTGGTAGTGTAATTTGAGGAACCAGCAGGAGTGGGCGCGTTTGCCACACCGACAAACGTTCCATCCAAGAAAAACTGGACCGAACTAATAGTAATTGGATTTCCGTTAGGATCCACTTCGCTATCGGTCGCACTCGCAATCACCTGCACATTGGAGCCTCCGGGAACCGTGGCACCCGACACCGGTTGTGTAATGGTGATAGTCGGCGGCGCCGCAATTTTGACTGCGGTCGGAGCCGGTGTAGAGGTGGGGGACGTACTAGTAGTCGAAGCGATGACGTTATTCTTATCGTCGTATGCCAGAGCTACCAGGTGGTAGGTTCCGACCACTGAAGGAGTCCAATTAAAAGTGTAAGGGAAGGTAGTGTTCGTGCCGAACAACACGCCATCGATATAAAGCTCAACCTTGGTAATGACACCGGCAGCGCTGTGGGCATCGACGGTAATCGGGATCACTCCGCCAATGGGGATAGCTGAACCGTTCGATGGGGAACTGATCGCAGAGGTTGTCGAAGTGCCGCCGATCGCGTTGACGACGTTCAGTGTGATGGCGGCGCTGACGCCGGGAGCAACAATGGCTCCATTGTTGTCGGTCGCCTTGGCTGTGATGCTGTGGGTCGAGCCCGCCACGCCCGGAACCGTGTAAATAATGGAATAAGGCAGCGTCGTGTCCGTGCCGATCAGGGTGCCGTTATCGTAGAAATCGATCTTCTGGATGAAGCTGGACGCACCCGTGGCATCCGCCTTGATCACGACCGACGATCCTTGCGGGACAAGGGTGTTGTCGCTCGGGCTGTTGATGACGGTGCCCGTCGCAAAATAGCGGATGGCCAGTGAGGTGGAGGTGTTCGCGCCGTCACTCGCCGTGACCGTGATAAAATAAACGCCAGGCTGCGGTGGAGTCCATCCCACGATCGCCGGAAACCCGTTATTGGGATTGGGCGGTGTTCCGAGCGTCTGTCCATTGATGAAAAACGTGTAGGTAAATTTTCCCGCCGGATTAGTGCCTACGGCCAGCGCTTGAATCAGGATTTGGCTTCCAGCAGGACCGCTGCGTTCATTGGGAGGTATATACGTGGTGACCGGGAGACTTATCGTCGCCGTCGCCGTCGCACCCGAGCCGCCACCGCCAATAATGCTCACCGTCGGGGTCGACGTATAGCCCGAGCCGCCGGTATTGACGACGATGCCGGTAACCGCACCGCTTGCGACTGTGGCCGTCGCAGTAGCGCCCGTGCCGCCACCGCCACTGATCACGACCGTCGGGGTGCTGGTATATCCTGTACCGCCGCTTACCATGGCGATACTCGAAAGCGGGCCACCGCCGCCGGTGCTCACATCGATCTCAGTGATGCTGACCGTCATGATCGGCGACTGCTGGGCCATGGCCGCAGTCCCGACGAAAAGCCCAAAAGGCAGGGCAAGGAAGAGCTTGAGCCAAGATTTCATGGTGAAGACCTCGAGGTTGAGGATGAGGCAGTCGGGGGCTCGGAATTATTTCTTTTTCTTCGCGTTCGCGGGCGCGGCGGGGAGGAAGGGATCGGACCCGTCGCGGAAGCCGGGCAGATCATCCTTCTCCAGGCCGGCGGCGCGAACCTGGCGGGGATCGAAGACCTTGTTGGCGGGCGCGCCATCGGCCGCGATCACGCTGGCGGTGATGAAGATCAGCAGATTGGTCGTGCTGAGGTTGTTGGACTTCTGCTTGAAGAGATTGCCGACCAGCGGGATGTCACCGATCAGCGGCACCTTGTTGGACGAATTCTGGTTGGTGCTCGTGATCAGGCCACCAATGCCCATCGTGTAGCCATCCTTGAGCGAGATGGTGGTCGTCGCCTTGCGGGTGGCGATGATCGGGATCTCGGCGCCGCCGGCGCCGCCGAAGTTGACCGAGCCGTTCTTCTGGCTGACCTCGGGCTGGACGTTGAGCTTGATGAAGCCCCGGGCGTTCACCTGCGGAGTGACCTTGAGGTTGATGCCGATGTCCTTGTAGTTGAAACCGCTGACCTCGAAGGTGCCGCGCTGCTCGTTATAGGAATAGTTCGGGACGGGATCCTGTTCGCCCACGTTGATCGTCGCCTCGCTGTTGTTGAGGGTCACGATCGTGGGGTTGGAAACCACCTTGGTCCGGCTCAACTCCGTCAGGGCGCTGAGGACAAAACCGAATTGATCCGCGGAAAAGACCGCGCTGGAGGTGCGGCTGATCGAGGTGGAATTGGTGATCGAGTTGAGCAGGTTGAGGGCGGAGGTGGCGGTGTTCGTGACCGTGTCGGTGAGCGAGTTGGTCAGGCTGGCGTTGGTGCTCGTGGTCGGCACGCCGTTGGCGGTCGAGCTGGACGAGCCCAGGGTCTGGCCGGACGTCGCCGTCTGGGTGTTGCTGCCGCTGTTGCCGGCCGAGCCGCTGGTGCCGTTGCTCGTGTTCTGGCCGCCGGTCGTGTTGACCGCCGCCTCGGGCTGGACGGCGAGCTTGTACGCCTTCAGCGTCGACCAGTTGACGCCGAGATTGCGGACATCGCCATCCGTCACCTCGACAAACTTGGTCTCGATCATCACCTGGTCCGTGGCCCGGTCGAGCTGGTCGACGATGTCCTGAATGCGACCCATGCGGGAGGGCCGCTCGGTGATGACGAGACTGTTCGTGGCGGAGCTGACGACAATCTTGCCGCCGGCGGCGGTGTCGACCAGGCCGCTGATCGTCGGCATCACGTCCGTCGCCTTGGCATAATTGAGGATGAAGACCTTGGTCGTGGCCGGCTCCTGCTGCTGGCTCTCGTTGCTGATGATTTTGATGATGTTGCCGTCCTCAACGTACGTGTAGCCAACCGGCGACAGGACATTGGTGAAGATCTGGCGCCAGGTGACGTCGCGCAGCTTGATGGTCGTCTTGCCCTGGAGGGTCTCCGGGATGATGATGTTGAGTTCGAAAAGATCCGCGACGTTGCGGATGATGGTACGGATGTCCTCGTCGGGGAAGTCGACCGATAGCGTGTCCTTGCCTGAGGCATCGTGCCCCTTGGTGGCGGAGGCACCCTGGGAATCGGGTCCCTTGATGGTCACCTCGGGCTCGGCGGGGGCAGGAGCCGGGGCGGGCGCGACGGCTGGAGCCTGGGCCGGGGCCGCCGGTTGGGCCGCGGGCGCGGCGGGTTGGGCGGCGGGCGCGGGCTGGGCCGCGACGCGGACGACGAGCGCGGACGCCAACAGGGCAGACAGAAGAAGGGGGCTAGTTC
>DASZQN010000035.1:0-12099 GCA_035549635.1 Opitutaceae bacterium | reverse complement strand
GGACGCCCGGGTCGGAAGAGGGCGTCCGCAAGGGACGCCCCTACATTGTTTACTCCCGGATGCCCTGCTCCTTCAGCACCTGGCGGAAATTCTGGCGCGTGATCAGGATGCCGGTGGTGCGGCTGTCGAGCGGCGGCTCCTGGCCGTCCTTGATCCAGTGGTACATCATCGTGACCGTCTCGCTGCCGTGGCGCTTGGGCGAGAGCAGGATCGAGCCGAAGAACGACGTCGGCTTCTCCTTCTCGAGCTCGGGGATGCAATCGGTGCCGTTGATGCCCACGCCGACCGAGCTGTCGGCTGCGAAACCCCGGCCCTCGAGCGCGCGGATGGCGCCGAGCACGGCACTGTCGTTCATGCCGCAGACCAGCCAGTGCTTCACCGCGGGCTGCTGGGTGAGGAGGATGTTCACGGCGTCGAACGCGCCCTGGACGTCGGTCGTGCGCTGGGGTGCCTTGAAAATCCGATTGGCAGGGAAGCCCGCGGCGGTGAGGGCGCCGATGGCCCCGTCGGTGCGCTCCTTGGCGGTGGCGAGCTCCTCGAAGGTGACGGCGCAAACCGCGGTGTCGGCCGGCGTCCAGCCCCGCTGCTTCATCTCCGCGGCGAGCGTGGTCCCGACATCGGCGCCGATTTTCCCGGCCGAGATGCCGAGGTGATGGACGTCGGTCATCGGCTTGCCGTCGGCGCCGATGAACTGGTCGTCCACGCTGATGAGCTTGAGCCCGGCGGACTTCGCCTTGGCCACGATGGCAGGCCCCAAGTGCGTGTCAGGCGTGCAGATGACGAAGCCCTGGGCGCCGCCGGCCGCGAGGTTGTCGATGGCGGAGAGGACCTTCTCGCCGTCGGTCGCGCCAATCTTCACCACGGTGAACCCGAGGTCCTTCGCCGCGAGGTCGGCGAACTTCCACTCCAGCTGGAACCACTGTTCTTCGGGCTGCTTGACGAGGAAGCCGATCTTGACGGCCTGGCCGCCAGAGGCGGCGGGCGCCGCCGCGGCCGGGGCTTCGGCTTTCTTCCCGCAGCCGGCGAGCAGCAGACCCAATGCGAGCAGACCGGGGACAACCAGGGGACGGAGGGATTTCATGAGTATCAGGTGACAGGAGGCGGGAGACAGGGGACAGGGGTAAGACAACGGACGGACGGGGACGTTGCGAGGAGAGGGCGCGGGAGGCAAGGCGGGGAATTCCCGAATAGTTCACACGAAGTCACGAACCTCACGAAGGCCAGAAGCCCCGGGGCATTCTTCGTGAACTTCGTGCCCTCGTGTGAACACATTCCGGTGCAGAAGGGCTTGCGGGCGGGTGGGGGGCGGTTTGATTGGGCGACTATGGCCAAGCCGGACGAGCCCAAGGTGATCTTCTCGATGCTCGGCGTCTCGAAGAAGATCGAGCGCAAGGAAATCCTCCGCGACATCTCGCTCTCCTTCTATTTCGGCGCGAAGATCGGCGTGCTCGGCCTCAACGGCTCGGGCAAGTCGTCGCTCCTGCGGATCCTCGCCGGGCGCGACCCGGACATCGACGGCCGGGTGCATTTCGAGCCGGGCTATCCGGTCGGCCTGCTGGAGCAGGAGCCGCAGCTCACGCCCGGCACGACGGTGCGCGCGAACGTCGAGGAGGGCGTGAAGCACCTCACGGACCTCACCGCGGCCTACGACGCGACCTGGGACGAGCTCAACGACGCCGCCGACGACGCCGCGAAGGACAAGATCATGGCGCGGCAGGGCGAGCTGCAGGAGAAGATCGATGCCCTCGGCGCCTGGGATGTGGCCCCGCAGGTGGAGATGGCGATGGATGCGCTGCGGTGCCCGCCGGCGGACCAGCCCGTCGACAAGCTGTCCGGCGGCGAGCGGCGCCGGGTCGCGCTCGCCCGGCTGCTGCTGCAGAAGCCCGCGATCCTGCTGCTCGACGAGCCCACCAACCATCTCGACGCCGAGAGCGTCCACTGGCTCGAGCAGCACCTCGCCCGCTACGAAGGCACGGTCATCGCGGTGACCCACGACCGGTACTTCCTCGACAACGTCGCGCAGTGGATCCTGGAGCTTTCGCACGGCCACGGGATTCCATGGAAGGGCAACTATTCGCAGTGGCTCGAGCAGAAGCAGGCGCGCGCGGCGATCGAGCAGCGGACCGAGGACCGCCGGCAGAAGGCGATGGCGCGCGAGCTGGAGTGGATCCGGAAATCCGCCAAGGCGCGCGTGGCGAAATCGCAGGCCCGGATCAGCGCCTACGAGGCGATGCTGAAGGAAAACGTCGCGGAGAAGGAGAAGGAGTTCGAGCTGCTCATCCCGCCCGGCCCGCGGCTGGGCACCCTCGTCGTCGAGGCGCGGGACCTGGCGAAGGGCTACGGCGACAACCTGCTGTTCGAACACGTGAATTTTTCCCTCCCGCCCGGCGGCATCGTGGGCGTCATCGGCCCCAACGGCGCGGGGAAGACGACCCTGTTCCGTCTCATCACCGGCGCAGAGAAGCCCGACGCCGGCACGCTGCGCGTGGGCGACACCGTGAAGATCGCGCACGTCGACCAGTCGCGCGACTCGCTGCCCGACGCGGAGACGATCTGGCAGGCGATCAGCGGCGGCGAGGAGATCATCCGGATGCCTGGCCGCGAGGTGAACTCGCGCGCCTACTGCGCGCAGTTCGGTTTCACCGGTCCCGACCAGCAGAAGAAGGTCGGCGTGCTTTCCGGCGGCGAGCGCAACCGCGTGCACCTCGCCCGCCTGCTGAAGAGCGGCGCCAACCTGATCCTGCTCGACGAGCCGACGAACGACCTCGACGTGAACTCGATCCGCGCGCTGGAGGAGGGCCTGGAGAATTTTGCCGGCTGCGCGGTGGTCGTCTCGCACGACCGCTGGTTCCTCGACCGCGTCGCGACCCACCTCCTGGCGTTCGAGGGCGACAGCCAGGTCCACTGGTTCAGCGGCAACTACTCCAGCTACCTCGAGGACTACCGCCGGCGGAAGGGCAAGGAGGCGGACCAGCCGCACCGCATCAAGTACCGCAAGCTGACTCGCTGAGGGATTTCACCACGAAATACACGAAAAACACGAAAACGGAGAGATGCCCACGGAATACACGGAGGACACGGAAATCGGAATTTTAGCCACGAAAAGGCACGATATGACACGAAACCAAACTATTCCGGACGGATCCCTTTTTGTGTCATGTCGTGCCTTTTCGTGGCCAAAAAATCCGGTGCCTTTGACTTCACCGGCTTCGAGGGAATACTTCCTGGCCCTGCGGCTCCCATCTCCATGAACCCTGCTGCGTCCAAAACCGACTCCCTCGTCCTTGGCGGTGGCTGCTTCTGGTGCACGGAGGCGGCGTATAAATTGCTCCCCGGCGTGAAGCACGTCACCTCCGGTTATGCCGGGGGGAAGGAGCCGAACCCGACCTACGAGCAGATCTGCGCGCACGCCACCGGGCATGCGGAGGTCATCAAGATCGACTACGATCCGGCGCAGGTGTCGCCCGACGCGCTGGTCGACTACTTCTGGAAGGTGCACAACCCGACCCAGGTCGGCGGGCAGGGCAACGACATGGGCCCGCAGTACCGCTCGATCATCCTCTACGCGAACGACGCCCAGAAGGCCGCCGCGGAGAAGTCCCGCGCCGCGGCCTCGGCGGTTTTCCGCGACCCGATCACGACGGAAATCGTGCCGCTGGTGAAATTCTGGCCGGCCGAGGACTACCACCAGGACTATTTCGCGAATCACCCGGAGGCCGGCTACTGCTCCTACGTGATCGCGCCGAAGGTGAAGAAACTGAAGCAATCCCTGACCGCGTAGCGGGAAGGGCCAGGTATCAGGTTTCAAGTTCCAGGGGGCAGCTGCAGACAGGTGGAACTAGATTTGGCCCTTGGTGCCTGGACCTTGGCACTTCCCCGGCTGCGCCGCAGCCGGGGCGCTTTACTTTCGGGCGGACCTGAGGATGTTGCCGCATGCCTGAAACGACACCGCCCGATACCGCCGACTCCGGCCTGGAGGTCCGGACCTATTTCGTGCGCAACCGCAACGTGCTGCTGGCGCGGGCGGATTTCGGGGACCTCTATGTCGACCGCTACCTGCACCTCGCCGGCCAGGGCCTGCGGCCCGCGGCGGGGCCGGACGCGATGTTCAAGCGCGCGCTGGCGGCCTTCACGCTCCACTGCGCCTCCCGGCCGTGGAAGGAACTCACGGCGTGGACCATCAACTTCCAGCGCCCCCTCGTGAACCTCTTCCTCGCCGGCGACAACGAGACCGGGGCCGTCACCGGACGGGTGTTCGAGGAGAACGTGCGGGAGCTGCCGGGCAACATCTTCTACGCGGACGTGGTGCGTGACGGCCAGCCGAAGCGCCGGAGCACCGTGGACTTCGCCGGCGGCGACCCCCTCGCGGCGGCGGAGAAGTTCTACGCCCAGAGCGAGCAGCGCCTCGCGCGGTATTTCCAGCTGGCCGAGGAGGACTTTGCCCTCGTGATCGAGCATCCCGACGCGGACCTCGAGTGGCTGCGCGGGCTGACGCCCGAGCAGGTGCGGCGCCTGGACGAGACCGAGACGCTCGTGCTGCTGGAGCGCCGGATCCACCGCTGGCACTGCGGCTGCAACGAAGGCCGCATGCTGGAAGTGCTGGCCGCGCCGATGCGGCAGGACCCGGAGGCGCTGTTCGAGGGCGACCCGAAGCTGGAGATCCGCTGCCCGCGCTGCGGGGCGCGCCACGTGATCACCCGCGAGGCGTTGGAGACCTTTGTGTCCGCCGATCCGGGGGAGAGAATCTAGGGACGCCGGATTTTTCACCGCTGTGACATGAGGCTTCTGCCTCGATGGCGGGAGGTCGGCGGAGGCTGGAACACACCCCGCCCTGTCGGGCACCCTCTTTCCAGAGGGGAGTCTGAGCGCTTCGAGCTCCCCTCTGGAAAGGGGTGCCCAACGGGCGGGGTGGGTCGGCTCGACCTTTGCGGCTTTGTCCGGCTCGACGATGCTCGGTTGACCTCGGCGACGGGTTTTCATGCATCTTCGGGCGTGATCCTCCGTCGTTCCATCGCATGAGCACGGTCCTGCACCAAATCCTCGACGGCGCGCTCGAGGCGAGCTGGCCCGAGCAGGTCGCAACCGTCCTCGGCCTCGTCTTCGTCTGGCTCGCGATGCGGGAGAGCCTGTGGAATTTTCCCGTGGGGCTGGTGCAGGCGGCCATCTTCGGCTGGGTCTGTTTCCGGCAGAAACTCTACTCGGACACCGCGCTGCAGGCGATCTACATGGCGGCAATGGTTTACGGCTGGTGGCACTGGACCCGCGGCGCGCGCAACCGGGGCCCGCTGCGCGTGCAGCGCCTGGCGCCGGCGGCGACGCTGGCGTGGATCGCGGGGACGCTCGCGCTCTGGCTGGCGTGGGGCACGGGCATGAAGCGCTTCACGGACGCCGCCCTGCCATACTGGGACGGATTCATCCTCGCCGGCAGCGTGGTCTCGCAGTGGCTGCAGGCGCGCAAGGCGCTGGAAAACTGGATCGGGTGGATCGTGGTCAACTCCGTCGCCGTCGGCGTCTACTGGGCCAAGGACCTCTACTGGTTCTCGGTGCTGTATTTCCTGTTCTGGCTCCTGGCCTGGGGCGGGTGGCGGGCCTGGCGGCGGTCGTGGAAGGAGGGCGGCCCATGAAATTCCAGCTGCCCAAGCGCGTGGTCCTCTTCGGCACCGAGTCCACCGGCAAGACCTCGCTCGCCCACACGTTGGCGGCGTATTTCGAGGAACCCTGGTCGGCGGAGTTCGTGCGGGATTTCTGGGACCTGCACAACGGGAAGATCGGGCCGGAGGACCTCGACGCGATCGCCCGCGGACAGATGGCGAACGAGGACCGCGCTGCGGACCATGCGGGCCGCGTGGTGTTCTGCGACACGGACCTGCTCACCTGCACCCTGTGGAACGACCTCCTTTTTCCCGGCGCCTGCCCGGCCTGGGTCCGCGCCGAGGCGGAGGAGCGGGCGCGCTGGGCGTCACTCTACCTCCTCTGCGACACGGATGTCCCTTTCGAGCCGGATCCGCAGCGGTGCTTCCCCGACATGATCGACCGCACCCGGGCGCGGGGCATCTGGCGGGAGGCGCTGTTGAAACGGAGACTGCCGGTCGTGGAAATCGTCGGCGACTGGGAGTTCCGTGCCACGCTCGGGGTCTCCGCGGTGGAGACCCTGCTGGAGGAAGGCCGGGCGACTTGACGTCGCGATGCGGCGAGGCGCGATGGCGGTTCACGCCGAGGACACAGGGAACACGGAGGTCGGATCACCGGTATCTGCCGAAGAAGACGCTTTCCTGACCGGCTTCTCTTTCTCTGCGCTCTCTGCGTCCTCCGCGTGAAATCTTGCGCCGACATCCCCCGCCGGCTACCGCCTACAGCGTCTTCATCCGGAAATTCCGGTACTCGACCTTCATCGGGCCACCGACGTGCACCTGCACGCCAAGGAGGCCGTCGAAGCGGCGGTTCTTGGCATCGTCGTCGATCACCACGCTCACGAGGTGCCCGTTGAGGATGTGCATGAGGATGTTCCCGCGGGCGATGAGATGATACTCGTTCCAGTCGTTGTCGTGGATGAACGCCTTGGTCTCCTCGACGCTGCCGAGCGAGCCGATGACCTCGGGCTTTTTTCCCTCCGTGATCCGCGCAACCTGTCCGCGCAGCGCGAGGAAGGTCCGGCCGCGCTCCTCGTAGTTCTGGCCGGTGTGGCGCAGGGGCGGCTTGTTCTTCTCGGGGCCGTCGATGTCGGCCTGGTAGCCGCGCATGACGAACTTCTGGTCGGGCAGCTCGGTGCTGCGGTAGTTGATCCCGCTGTTGCCCGCCGCGCTGATGCGGTATTCGACCTTCAGCTCGAAGTCCCTGGTCACGCCCGCGCGCCAGATGAGGAAAGTGTTCTGCTTGAGCAGCGTCTCCGGCGTGACCTCGCCGACGATGCAGCCGTTCTCGACCCGCCAGTACTTCGGGTCGCCCTCCCAGCCGGCGAGGGTCTTGCCGTCGAAGATCGGGACGAACCCGGCTTCGGGGTCGGCCGCCGGCAAGGCCGGAGCGGGTTGGGCGAGGGCGGGGAGGCGGCCGAGCAGCAGTCCGGCGGCGATGAGGAACAGGCGGGGCAGGGATTTGGGGGCGTGCATAAAAAGTCTGACGGAGCGGAGCGAAAAGGGTGATCGGCGATGAGCGCGATGGCGACCGTTCAATAGGCAACGTCGCGGCAGACCGCATCGAGCTGGCGGGCGATGAGATCGATCTGCTCGGGCGGGAGGACGGGCGCGCCGCGCAGCTGGAGGGCGGCCGGGATCTCCTTCGGATTAAGCACGACGACCGCCCCGGTGCCCCGGCGGATGATCATCCAGCCGGGGAACGTGAGGATCGGCGTCACGCTCGGACGCGCGCCCAGCATCCGGGCGAGCCAGTCGCCCAGCCACTGCGCCTGGCGCCGGGCCTGCTCGAGCCCGTGGCGATCCTCGCCCCAAGGGTAGGCGAGCACCTGGCCGTCGTAGATGATCTCATGCTCCGCGAACCCACCGCGGGCGCGGCCCTTGCGGCGGGTTTTCGTCTCGATGGCAAAGATGCCCGACGGTCCCACGGCGATGTGATCGATGTTGAACGTGGCGGACGAGCCGCCGCCGGGCACATCGTGAAAAATGCGGAAGCCCTGGGCCTTCAGCGGCTCGAGCGCCTCGGCGACGACCCGCTCGCCGAAGAGGCCGAGGTAGTGATTGGCCGATTCGTTGAGCCGCCTGACGAGATGGCGGGCGACGAGCACCATCACCGCGAGCACTCCCGCCAGCGTGACCAGGAGGCTGACGCCCTGCGCCATGCCGGTGAGATGAACGGTGAGCCAGAGCAGGGCGGCGGCGACTCCGAGGGGAATCGCCAGGGCGAAAAGGACCTGCTCCGCCAGGCTTTCGTCGAGCTGCGCGAGCCGCTGGCGGACCGTTTCGCCGGGCCCGCGGAGAAGCTTCAGGTCGGCAGGAAACGGCCGGCGATCCCGCCGCTGCCGGCGGCGCCAGAACAGCAGCCCGGTCACCAGGGCGACGAACAGGGCGAGGTAAAGGACGCCGAGCAGCCAGGTCGAAAGCATGGGGCATCCTGCGAAAACCCGGCGCCGGCAGGCAAACGCTTTGACGCCGGCCCGCCGGTCCGATTCAAGTGCCGGCGCATGACCCCCGACCCCGCGGCGGCCGCCGCGCCGAAGAAACGCGACACGCTCTACCTCCAGGTGCTCGCCGCCATCGTGCTGGGCGCGGTGATCGGCTACGTGAAGCCCCCGTGGGGCGTGGCGCTGCAGCCGCTCGGCGACGGCTACATCAAGCTGATCAAGATGCTGATCGCGCCGATCATCTTCACGACGGTCGTGGCCGGCATTGCGGGGATGGGCGACCTGAAGCGGATGGGCCGCGTGGGGGGCAAGGCGCTGATTTATTTCGAGATCGTGTCCACGCTGGCGCTGTTCATCGGCCTGATCGTGGCCAACGTGTTCCAGCCCGGCGCGAGCATGCACGCCGACCCGGCGACCCTCGATACCAAGCAGGTCGCCGGCTACATCAATGCCGGGCGCGAACAGTCGACGATCGCCTTTCTGCTCAACATCATCCCGAAGACCTTTGTCGGCGCGTTCGCCGAGGGCGACATCCTGCAGGTGCTGCTGATCGCGATCCTGACCGGCTGCGCCCTGGGGCGGCTGGGCGAGCATGGCCGGCCGGTCGTCGTCCTGATCGACCAGGTCGCGCGGATGATCTTCGGCATCGTCGGCATCGTCACCCGCTTCGCGCCGCTGGGAGCCTTCGGCGCGATGGGCTTCACCATTGGAAAATTCGGCGTGCACGCGCTGGTGTCCCTCGGGCAGGTGCTGGCGTGCGTGTACCTCACCTGCTTCCTCTTCATCGCCCTCGTGCTGGGGACGATCGCGCGGCTGGCGGGCTTCAGCCTCTGGCGCGTCCTGAAGTATATCCGCGAGGAAATCTTCATCGCCGTCGGCACCTCTTCCTCGGAGTCGGCGCTGCCCGGCCTGATGGCCAAGATGGAACGCATCGGCTGCGCCCGCCCGGTCGTGGGCATCGTCGTCCCGGCGGGCTACTCGTTCAATCTCGACGGCACCTGCATCTATCTCACCTGCGCCGCGCTCTTCGTCGCGCAGGCGACGGACACGCCGCTGACCCTGGTCCAGCAGCTGGGGCTGCTCGCCGTGATGCTCCTGACGTCCAAGGGCGCGGCCGGCATCACCGGCAGCGGGTTCATCGTCCTCGCCGCCACCTTGGAGACGACCGGCAAGATTCCGCCGGCGGGACTCGCGATCATCTACGGCATCGACCGGTTCATGTCCGAGATCCGCACCTTCACCAACTTGGTCGGCAACACCGTTGCGACGCTCGTCGTCTCAAAATGGGATGGTGCGTTCGACGAGACGAAGGCCGGGGAGATCCTGGCGGGAGGGAGCAGGCGACAGGAGACAGGCGACGGGAGACAGTTGTAGGCCAGGTCGCCGACCTGGCCCGGCCACCTCAGCGAGGTGGCCTACAGTTCTCGATCTTGGCCGATCCGCTCAATCGTAGAACATCGCCTCGTTCGTCTGGAAGAGCGCGTGGGCGAGCTTGGTCCAGGCGTCGAGCGGCGCGCGGCTGGTGAAGGCGGCGGCGCCGGGCTCGCCCTGAAAGACATTTTTTCCCCGGAGATTCTGGGCGGCGCGCTGGGCCTGCTGCACCTGCTGCCGGGCGGCACGGCTGCTCGCGGCGGCCATGCGCTGCTCGTTCGCGCCGACGACGGAATTGCTGGGAGGCGTCGCCTGCACGTAGCGCAGGCTGAGCTGGATTTCCTGCCGCGTCGGCGGCCGCTGGAAGACGGCGAGATAGAGGGAGGTCACGCGCTCCTCGTCGGTGGCGTATTCCAGGAACTCGGGGCGCTCGGTCAGCTTGCGGGCGGTCTCGATGACGAGCGTGCTGTTCATCATGAACAGCGACTGCTGCGGGACGATCGTCTCGTAGCGCCGCCCGGTGGGGACGCTGGGATTGGGGAAGTCGAACTGCGTCAGGATCTCGGCGGGATTGGCGCGATCGATGTAGGCGTACACGGCGCGGCGCGTGGCGAAGTCCGCGCTCTCGATCCGCACGGAGCGCCCGCCCATCGTCGGGTCGAGCGTGCCGGCGAGCGCCAGCAGCGAATCGTGGACCTGCTCGAAATCGAGCCGGCGGAGGTTGAAGCGCCAGTGCAGCTTGTTGTCGGGATCGGTGTCGGTGTAGCGCGGATTGTCGCCGGCGCTTTCCTGGTAGACCGCGCTGAGCACGATCAGGCGCTGGAGCTTCTTCACCGACCAGCCTTCCTCCATGAAGCGCGAGGCCAGGTAGTCGAGCAGCTCGGGATGGGTCGGCGGCGACGACATGTTGCCGAGATCGTCCGGCGTGGAGACGAAGCCTTCGCCGAAATGCTGCTGCCACAGGCGGTTCACCAGCACGCGCGCGGTCATCGGGTTGGTCGGGCTCGCGATCGCCTCCGCGAGCTCCAGCCGGCCGCTGCCGCTGCGATAGACCGGGCGCTTTTTCGGATCGGGCGAGAGAATCTCGAGGAAGCGGCGCGGCACAACCTCGCCCTTGTTCGTGGCCTCGCCGCGGATCAGGACGGGAAAGTCATGGGGCAGGCTGACGTCGAAGATGGCGTTGGCGCGCGGCGGGGCGCCGGGGTTGTTCGCCTCGTTGTCGCCGATCTCCCGCTCGACTTCCTGCTCGGCGCGGAGGAGTTCCTGGCGCTTGGTCCGATCCACCGGCCGGATCTGGGCGTTGGCCCGCAGATCCGCCTCCGCATTGGCCAGCTTTTTCTTCAGTTCCTCGACCTTGGCCAGATAGGCGGCGAGCTCGGCATTCTTCGGCACGGGATGCACGAAGGGCTGGTCCCAGGTCATCGTGTTTTCCACGGTGTTGGCGAAGATGCCGTAGAGCGAATAGTAGTCCTTCTGCGGGATCGGATCGAACTTGTGGTCGTGGCAGCGGGCGCACGAGACCGTGAGGCCGAGGAAGGCCTTGGTGGTGACATCGATCCGGTCGTTGACGATGTCCTCGATGCGGCCCTCGAAACGGTTGCCCAAGGTGAGGAACCCGAGTGCGGCGCGCGTCGAGCCGTCCATCTTCTCCACCGGCGTCTTCGCCTTCTTGGCGGCTTCCTCGATCACACGGTCCGCCGCGATCTGCTCGACGATGAACTGGTTGAAGGGCTTGTCCTGGTTGAAGGCGTTGATGACGTAGTCGCGGTAGGTCCAGGCATTCGTGTAGCGGGGATCCATGCGCGCGCCTTGTTTCTTCGGCGGGTCGCCCATCGTGTCCGCGTAGCGCGCGACATCGAGCCAGTAGCGGCCCCAGCGCTCGCCGTAGTGCGGCGAGGCGAGGAGGCGGTCGACGACGGTGGCGAACGCGCCGGGCGAGTTGTCGGCGAGGAAGGCCTGGATCTCCTGCTCGGTCGGCGGCAGCCCGATCAGGTCGAAGGTGACGCGGCGGATCAGCGTGCGCTTGTCCGCCGGTGGATTCGGGCTCATCCCGGCGCCCTCGAGCTTCTCGAGGATGAAGTTGTCGATCGGCGTCTGGCACCATGCGGCGTTCTGCACCGCCGGCACGGCCGGCTTCTTCACCGGCAGGAAGGACCAGTGGTCGCGGCCGACGCCGCCGTACGAGGGCGCGCTGCCCTTGGCCGCGAGCGAGCGCGGATCGGGTGCGCCGCGGCGGACCCACTCGGTGAAATCGGCGACCTGCTGGTCGGTGAGCTTCTCGCCCTTCGGCGGCATCTGGAGGTCCGGGTCGGTGTAGCGGATCGCCTGGATCAGCACGCTGTCGTCGGGCTTGCCCGGGACGATCACCGCGCCGCCGTTGCCGCCGTGGAGCACGCCCTCCTGGGTGTCGAGCATGAGCCCGCCCTTCAGGTTGTCGGCTTCGCGGCTGTGACACTTGTAGCAGCGATCGACGAGGACCGGCCGGATCCTGGCTTCGAAAAACTGCAGGTCGGCCGGGGAGATCGCGGGCGCCGCGGCGCCAGCTGCAAGGATGCGACCGGTGCCGAGGGTGAACAAGGCGAGCAGCGCGCCAAAATGTAGGGGCGTCCCTTGCGGACGCCCTCGGGGAGCGGAACGATCCGGGCGTCCGCAAG
>DASZQN010000034.1:0-99765 GCA_035549635.1 Opitutaceae bacterium | reverse complement strand
GGCGTCCGCAAGGGACGCCCCTACAGCCGGAGCTACTGCGCCTGCTTCGCGGTCTTGAACGCTGCGGGAAGCTGGCCAGGCGGCAGTGCGAGCAGGTCGTAGTCCTGGTGGCCGGTGATCCTGACCTCCGCGAATTCCCCGACGGGCAGCTCGCGCGGCACGTAGACGCGGCCGTCGATATCCGGCGCATCGGCCTCGCCGCGGGCCACGCCGGGCTCCTCGACCAGGACCTTCAGGGTCCGTCCGACCTGGCCGCGGCTGACATCGGCGGCGATCTCGCGCTGGAGCGCCATGAGCCGGTGCCAGCGGGCCTCCTTCACCTTGGGGGGAATCTGCTCCTCCATCTTCGCCGCGCGCGTGCCTTCCTCCTGCGAATAGCGGAACACGCCGAGGCGGTCGAATTTCGCCTCGCGGATGAATTCGCAGAGCTCATCGACGTCCGCCTCGGTCTCGCCGGGGAATCCCACGATGAAGGTCGTGCGGATGGCGATGCCGGGGATGCCGGTGCGGATGCGCTTGATCAGGTCCCTGATGTAGGCGGAGGACGTCTCGCGCTGCATCACCGTCAGCATGTGGTCGCTGATGTGCTGCAGCGGAATGTCGATGTACCGCGCGACCTTCGGGCATTCGGCGATGGTGCGGATGAGCTCGTCGCTCCAGTGCGCCGGATGGGTGTAGAGCAGGCGGATCCAGAAGTCCCCCTCGATGGCGTTGAGCCGGCGGAGGAGGGTGGTGAGCGCGGTGCCGCGCGTGGAGTCGACCGGGGTGCGCGGGTTCGGCCGCTGTTCCCAGGTATCCATGCCGAAGAACGTCGTGTCCTGTGAGATCAGGTCGAGCTCGCGCACGCCCTCGCGCACCAGCTGCTGGGCCTCGGCCACGACGCTGTCGACCGTGCGGCTGCGATGGCGGCCGCGGATCTGCGGGATGATGCAGAAGGTGCAGGGATGGTTGCAGCCCTCGGCGATCTTCACGTAGGCGAAATGCCGCGGCGTCAGCCGGAAGCGCGGCGTGTCGTAGTCGGGGATGTACGTCGAGCGCGGCGTGACGAAGCTGGCCGGCGCCTCCTTCTGGCCGCGCTCCTTCTCGTAGAGTCCCTCGATGACGGGAACCACCCTGGTCACCTGGTCGAGGCCGATGAAGGCGTCGACCTCGTCGGCGAGCGAGGTGGAGAGATCCTTGGAAAAGCGCTGCGACATGCAACCGGCGACGATGAGCTTCTGCTCCTTGCGCCGCTTCCGGAGTCCGCGGTTCTGGTGCACCTCGAGGATGTGGCCGATGGACTCCTCCTTGGAGGAATCGATGAACGAACACGTATTGACGATCACCACGTCGGCCAGCTCGGCCTCGGGGATCACGCGCATGCCGGCCTGGTGGAGGTGGCCGACCATGATCTCGCTATCGACGAGATTCTTGGCGCAACCGAGGGAGATGAGACTGACCTTGATCATGAAGGAGGCGTGAGGCGGACGGCTTGAGGCGCGGGGCGAGGAATAAAAAACCGCGGCTTTGGGCCGCGGTTTAAACCGGAGAAACGCCGCGCGGCGGGCCTACTTCTTCTTGGCGGCCTTGGTCGCGGCCTTCTTGCGCTTGAGGTAGGCGAGGCGGCGTTTCTTTTTGATACCCTTGTTGTATTGTTTGCCCATGGATTTGGTGGAGTGAAGGTCCAGAGTGAGCGCGCGGCCCCCGGCGAGTCAAGCGCCCGGCTTGGGGAGGGTTTTGGGATTTTGGATTTTGGATTGCGGATTTTGGATCGGGTGAGCCGCAGTCTGAAATCCAGAACCCCAAATCCGTCGCGCCTCTAACTGCCGAGTGCCTCGCCGCCGATGACTTTTTCGCCTTCGCGCTGCCAGCGGTAGACGAGGGGCGCCTTGGTGCGATCGAGCTCCTTGTACAGCGCCGGATTATTTCGCTTCGGGATCGTCAGCTCCGCAAGGCCGGTGGCGTCGCAGTTGAGGACTCGCGCGTAGGGTTTGAAATGCTCGGGCCGGCCGATGATGCGGGACCATCCCTCCGCGCCGTTCGCTGCCGTCCTGCCGGCGCGATCGAGCGCCAGGAAGCAATAGGGCAGGCTGCGCAGGTCGACGCCGGCGCGCTGCCCGAATTTCACCCAGTCGGGATTCGCGAAAATCTCGGAAGGCGGCGGCGCGAAGTGATGGCACCAGTGGCGTTCGTTGCCCGGTGTGAGGATGGGGCAGGGGCCGGGGTGCGTGCAGGGCGCCACCACGCGAAAGTCGCGCCGCAGCTCCTCGCGCAGGGCGCCGAGCTGCCGGCTGACGTCGCGGGTTCCCGCCTCCACCCAGAGCACCGCGCTCGCGCGCCCGATGACGGCGCGCAGGGCGGCCAGCTCCGCCGGTGCGAGCTCATTCAGGACGTGGCTGATCACGAGCAGGCCGACGGGCTCGTCGGATTGCAGGAAACCGGGTGTGGCCTGGCTGACGGCGAGGGAGGGAAAGGCGCGGGAGGCCGCGGTGGCGGCGAAGTCCGCGGCGAGCGGCGAGTGATCCCACACCCGGAGCGCGGTGAGGCGCTCCGGTCCGAAGGCGGAGATCACGCGGCGGGCCGCGATGCCGCTGCCGCAGCCCCAGTCGAAAACGGTGCCGGCTTCAGGCTGCCAGCCCCGCAGCCGCAACTCGCGCAGCACCTGGTCCCACTTCCAGCCGATGCGCTCGCCGTAGGTGAGATCGTAGCTGGCGAGGTCGGACTCGGACTGCCAGTACGGGCCGGAGCCCGCGGTGCCGCGCAGAAATCCCTCCCGCAAACGGTCGAGCGCGGCCCAGTCGAGTTCGGTCCAGGTCATCGGTGCGGAAGGAAGGCGGCCGGACGGATTCCGTCCGTTCAGCGCAACCGGAGGGCCTGACCGACCCTCAGCCGGGCGAGATCGACGCCGGGATTGAGCTCGGCCAGCTGCGCGACGGTCTGGTCGTAGCGCTGCGCGATCTTCGCGGCCATGTCCCCCGCCTGCGTGACGTGCTCGCCGGGCTTGTCAGCGGGCGGGGCGCCGTTCGCGGTTTTGCCGGGAATCAAGTGCAGCGGCATCCGGTCCTCGCCTTTGACCAGCAGGAGGATCTCCGTCTTGGCGTCGTAGCTGGTCAGCGTGTAGCCGGAGAACTTGTCACCGAGCTTGAACCAGGAGGAGGCGCTTTCGGTGCCTGTATCACGCAGGGAAAATTTCACCTCCTGCCCGGCGGCGAAGACGGCGGTGAACTCGATCGCGGCGGCTGCGATGGAGGGGGCGATCAGCCACATGGCTGCGAGCAGGGAAAGGGGCTTCATGTGAACCTGCCTAGGTTTACCTGGTGCAAAGCTCAAGATTTACGCTGCGTATCAGAGATGGCGCGATTGCCGTTCGCCCATGTAGGGGCGTCCCTTGCGGACGCCCGGTTCGATGATCGCCAACGTGGGCGTCCGCCAGGGACGCCTCTACATCAAGGCCTCAATCCTCTTCCAGCCTGAAGCCGAGCTGGCGTGCGAGCGCCTGAGAACGGATGCCGTAGAATCCGGCCAGCTCGCGGATGTGGGTCGCCTGGGCGTCATCGGGCTGGCCGCGGGGGCGGGTCTTGATCGCGGCGATCATCAGGTTCTTCGGGGTGTGTTCGGTCGAGATGAACTCGAAGACCTTGGTCCGGTAGCCGGCCCACTCGAGGAGCTGGGCGCGGAGGGCATCGGTGACGAACTCGGCCTGCCGTTCCTGGAAGATTCCGTGACGCAGCGGGCCGGCGAGCACCGGCGGCGCGGTGAGCTGCGGCCGCAGCTCCTTCTGGCAGCAGGGGGCGACGACGATGAGCGTCGATCCCGCCGCGATCCCCTGCGCGAGAGCCTCGTCGGTGGCGGTGTCGCAGGCATGGAGCGCAATGAGGATGTCGGCGGCGGCCAGCGGCGTGCCGGCGATGGAGCCGGCCGTGAACGAAAGTCCGGGAGCGAAGCCCTGTTCGGCGGCCACGCGGTTGCAGAGCGCGACCAGTTCGGGCCGGACCTCGATTCCCCGCACGACGGCGCGATCGCGGAGCAGGGCGCTGATCGCGAAGGTGAGGTAGCCCTTGCCGCAGCCGGCATCGACAACCTGCAGCGGGGCGCCGCCGGAACGGTCCGCCTCATCCAACCCGGCTTCCGCGAGCAGGTGCTGGAGCAGCTCGGCGAATTTGTTGATCTGGCGGAATTTTGCGGCCTGGCCTTCGCGCGGCCGGCCCTGCTCGTTCGTCACGCCAAGCGCGCGAAGCCAGGACGCCTGGGCGGGAATGAGGTGCGCCTTCTCACGGTCGTGGCCTTCGGGAGGCGGGGCGGGCGCGGCGGCGGCCGTTTTCAGCGAAAGCCGCGCCTTGCCCTCCGGCGTACAGGCGAGCTGCGCGGTCTGCACCGGCGTGAAGAGATGCGCGTCGAGAAAGTCGCGCCCGAGCAGGGGCTCCAGCAGGGCGACGGCCTGGTTCCGCGGATGATTTTTCGTGATATCCCGGGTCGCGTGATGCCAGACGAAGGTCAAATGGGGGCCGGACTTGAGCGTGACCGGTCGCACGAACAGGTTGAGCAGGCTCGGATCGTCCCCGCGGGGTTTGCCGAGGGTGAGCTTGACCAAGGTGTCTCCGGCCACGCTGGCGCGCAGGAGATCGAGGAAGCGCTCGCGCGCCGAGGGCTGGCTTTTTTCGGCCATGGGCACCGACTCAGCGACCAAAATCAGGCACCTGCGGGGCGACGTCTGCCCCCGGCTTGGGGAGGAACTCGGTGGTCATGGCGTCCGCGGCCCGGACCTTGCCCTTGGCGAGGATGCCGAGCTCCTCGAGCTGGGCGATCTGAGTCGCGAAACGTCCGGGATCAAGCCGGCCGACCTGGGCGAGGCTGCCGTTCGGATCGCGGCCGATGACGAGTTTCTCGTCGATGATCATCCTGCGGGAGAACGCCATGAACTCGTCGGTGTTGGAGGAATTCGCCTTCTTCAACGCCTCGTGCGCCGGGGCGGGATCGCCGGCGATATAGTCGCGCCACCCGCGGATATAGGCGCGGACGAAGGCGCGCAGTTCCTCCGGATGCTCCCGGATGAACTTCCGATTCGTGACCAGCACCGCATAGGAGCGGAAGCCGGCGTCCCAGGTGGAGAGGAAGCGCGGCATCTTTCCCCCGGCCTGCACGATGTGGAAGGGCTCGGCGATGAAGTAGCCCTGCTGGATCGCCTCCTTGTTGCCCATGAACGCGGCGACGGAAAAGTTCTGGGGCACGATGTTGAAGGTGAGCGCGTACTTTTTCTGCAGGAATTTAAGGAAGGCCCATTCGGGACGGGCGATGATCGTCTTCCCCTTCAGGTCCTCGAAGGTGCGCACGGAACTGTCCGCGTTGACCAGCAGGCCGGAGGGATCGTCCTGGAACACGGCGGCGAACTGGACGACGGGCAGGCCCTCGGCCTGCTGGAGCAGGGTGTTCGTGCTGTCGGCCTGGCCGATGTCCGCCTTGCCGGTGGCGACGCTCGGCATGACGAAGGCGTTCGGACCGCCGGGAATGAGCGTGACGTCGAGTCCCTCCGCCCGGAAAAAGCCGCGGGCCTGTGCCTGGTAGAGCCCGCCATGCTCGGGCTCGGCCACCCAGTCGAGCTGCACCGTGAGCTTGAACGGCGGCTTCTCGGCCGCGGCGAGGAAGGAAACGAGGCCGAGGGAGAGAACGGGGAGAAGGCGGAGTTTCATGGAAAAGGAAGGTGGGGGGAAACCATTCAACGTCCAACATTCAACGTCCAACGTTCAAGGTCGGACAGATTGAGGAATGTGGAAGTCAGGAAGGCAGGAAACGATCCGGCGCCCCTTTTGGGATCGGCCGTTGAATGTTGGAGGTTGAACGTTGGACGTTGAACGTTGCGAGCGCCCCGACCTACACGTCGGGACGCTCGTAGGAATCATGCCAGCGATGAAGTGCGGCCCAGCTCAGGGCGACGACCACGGCGACGAAAACGAAGCCGAGCGCGCAGGTGACGGCGGCGGTCGCGAAGAGCGCGGGGTATTTCGCCTGGCTGCTGTAGATGAGCGTCTGGAATCCGAGTCCGCCGCCATCGCCGGCGGAGCTGCCGGCGGTGTAGTCGCCGACCAGCGCGCCGATCGGGGCGAGCGTGGCGGCGATCCGCAGGCCGGTGAAGAAGTAGGGCAGCGCCGCCGGGACGCGCAGCCGCCAGAGTTCCTGCAGCCGCCCGGCGCGGTAGAGGCGGAAGAGTTCCACGAGGTTCCGGTCGGTGGAGATGAGGCCCTGGGTGGTGTTCACCACCAGCGGAAAAAAACAGATGAGGAACGTGATGATCACGACGCTCCTGAGCCCGGGCCCGACCCACAGCACCAGGATCGGGGCGAAGACCACAATGGGCGTCATCTGGAGGATCATCAGGTAGGGATAAAAGCTGAGCCGCACCAGCGGCGAGAGCGAGAGGCCGACGGCGAGGACAAAGCCGGCCGCGACCGCGAGCAGCCAGCCGAGGAGGGCGCCCTCCGCGGTGTTCAGCGTGGCGTGCGCGAGTTCGGGTCCGTGCTCCCGGAAGGCGGTGAGGACGGCGTCGGGCGTGGGCAGCAGGAAGCGTTGATCCTCCGAGAGCCACGCGTGCACGCCATACCACAACGCGACCATCAGCGCGCCGATCGCGGCGGGGAGCAGGAGGGAAAGCGGGCGGCGGGGCATGGCGGCGGGATCAGTGGGACGCCGCGACCGAGCGGAGCAGCCGCGAGGTGCCCGCGACCAGGTCCTGGTAGTCCCGGCTGAAGCGGGTTTCGGCGGTGCGCGGATAAGGCAGGTCGACGCGCACCTCGGAGTGGATGCGGCCGGGTTTGGGAGCCAGCACGACGATCCGGTTGGAGAGGAACACGGCCTCGGCGACGGAATGCGTGACGAAGAACGCGGTCCATCGCTGCTCCCGCTGGATCGCGAGCAATTCCTCGTTGAGGCGTTCGCGCGTCATCTCGTCGAGCGCGCCGAAGGGCTCGTCGAGCAGCAGGACCCCGGGGGAAAGCGTCAGGGCGCGGGCGAGGGACACGCGCATTTTCTGGCCGCCGGAAAGCTGGCGCGGATAGAACGAGGCGCGATCGTCGAGCCCGGCCAGCGCGACGGCCTTCCGCCGCCGCTCCGCGCGCTCGCCGGGCGGCAGCCGCCGCAGGCGCGCCGGCAGCTCGACATTGTCGTCGACCGTCAGCCACGGCAGCAGCGTCGGCTCCTGAAAAACGAAGGCCACCTCCGTCGCGGCGGAACCGGGCGGGCGGCCCCCGAACGTGAGCGCTCCCGTGCTGACGGGACTGAGCCCCGCCACGAGGCGGAGCAGCGTGGACTTGCCGCAGCCGCTCGGCCCGATGATGCTGATGAAGTCGCCGGGCTCGCTCGCCAGCGTGATGCGGTCGAGGATCAGCGGGCCGTCGCCGAAGCGCTTTCCCACCTCGCGGAATTCCACGGTGGACATGGGCGCTATCGCGAACGTTCGACGTTCAACTTTCAACCTTGAACGTTCAACCGTAAGTCCCGTGGCCTGGAACTTGGTCCTTGGAAATTGAGCCTTCCAGGGCCCGCCGCAGGGCGGGCACTGGTTCACGGTTTCAGCTTCGCCAGCGCGTCGGCCGCGGACTTGTTGCCGCCGTCGAGCCTGAGGGAAGTCTCGTACGCCGTGCGGGCTTCGGCGGGATGCCCGAGTTTTTCCTGGATCACCCCGATGCGCTGCCAGACGTGCGTGGGCTGCGGCGAGGCGGGCCCGGGCGGGGACAGGGTCAGGCATTTCTGGAGGCAGGCGAGGCCGCGCTCGAGATTCTGGCCGGAGAAGGAGGCGGTGCGGCCGAATTGGTAGAGCGCGACGTAGTTGTCCGGCGTCTTCGCCAGGACCCTGTCGCAGATCTGGAAGGCGGCGGCGTAGTCCTTCGCGTTGGCCTTGCCGATGACGCTGAGCACCGTGGCGCGGTCAGGATCGCGCCGCCGGATCTCCTCGAGTTCGGCGTCGGCCTTCGCGGTGCTGCCGAGCGGCCAGGGGGCGCGCTCGTAGAACTGCATCAGGCCCTCGCGGGCGTCGAGGTTGGCGGGGTCGAGCCTGATGGCCTGCTCCATCGCATCGCGGCCCTTGGTGGCCGCGGTGAAGGAGGTGTTCTTCTGGGCGAGCTGGAGCGACGCGCCGCCGAACGCGGCGAGATAGGTGGAGTTGCCGGGCTGAAGCTGGGCGGCCTTTTCGAGCCACACGACCGCGTCATCCAGCGCGGACCGGTCCCCGCGCCGCAGCAGCGTCTGCCCGAGGTAAAAGCAGGCGACGGCGTTGGCGGGCTCGGCGGCGGCGATTTTTTCAAAGGCGGCCCGCGCCAGGGGATACTGCCTGGACTGATAGAGCCCGATGGCGTCGTCGAGCGGCGTCGCGGCCCGCGCGGGCGGGACGCAAAGGCAGAGCAGGATGGCGAGGCGGCGAACCATGGCGGAGTGAGAACAGCCGGAACGGCGAAAGTTTCAAGTTTCAGCGACGAGGAGCCGTCGACGAAACACCCGGTCTGTCATCGCGGCCGTCTGCCCGCGCGGCGCCGCTGATCGGCCTCGCCCGCTGGGCGTTCGACGTTGGACGTTGCGCAGGGGCCTCGTGCCCCTGCGTTTACTCGTACCGGAGCGCCTCGATCGGATCCAGCTGCGCCGCCTTGCGGGCGGGGTAGTAGCCGAAGAATACGCCGACCGCGGCGCTGAAGCCGACGGCGATGACCATGGCGGTGGTCGAGGGCTCGACCGGCCAGCCCTTGTAATTGCCCAGGGCGATGGAGCCGCCGATGCCGAGGGCGACGCCGACCAGCCCGCCGAGCGAACTCAGGGAAATGGCCTCGATGAGAAATTGGGTCAGCACATCGCTGCCGTGGGCGCCGAGCGCGAGGCGGATGCCGATCTCGCGGGTGCGCTCGGTCACGGACACGAGCATGATGTTCATGATGCCGATGCCGCCGACGAGGAGCGAGACGCCCGCGATCGCGCCGAGGAGATAAGTCATCGCGTCCGTGGAGGCGGTGCGGGCCGCGGTGATGTCGGCCTGGTCCTGCACGGTGAAGTCGACGGTTCCGGCGTGACGCTGCGTCAGCAGGTCGGTGAGGTCATTCTTCACCTTGATGATCGAATCCTCGTCCTTCGCCTGGACATAAATCTGCGAGATATTGATGCGCCGCGAAATGCGCTTCATGTGGCTGGTGTAGGGAATGTAGATGACGTCGTCCTGGTCCTGCGTGGAGGTGAAGCCCTTCTCCGCCATGATGCCGATGATCCGGAACGGCGTGCCGCCGCCGGTGCCGCCGCCACCGCCGCTGTTGGGGCCGTTGCCGCCGCCGCCCTGGCTGAAGATGCGGATGCTCTGGCCGATGACGGCGGACGGTTCGGTGTCCGGAAACAGATTGTCGATGATCGTCTTGCCGACCACCGCGACCTTGGCGGACGAGGAGACCTCGGGCTCGTCGAAGAACACGCCCTCGACCACGCGCCAGCTGCGGATGGCGGGGAAATCGGGGCCCACGCCGTAGACGTTCGTGCCCCAGTTGAGGCCGTTGGCCAGGACCTGCGCGCGTCCGGTCACGTACGGGCTCACCGCGATCACGTTGTTTTCCTCGGGGGAATCGGAAGTCTGGAAACTGCTGACGACCGCGTCGGCGTCCGCCACGGTGAGCGTGGTGGCGCCGCCGGCGCCGCTGCGCACGCCGCCGCCCTGGCCCTGGTTGCCGGGGCCGACGAGGACGAGATTGTCGCCCATGCTGGCGATGGCGGCCTGCACCTGGGCCTTGGCGCCGTTGCCGATGCTCACCATCGCGATCACCGCGGCGACGCCGATGATGATGCCGAGCGCCGTCAGGATCGAGCGCATGGTGTTGCGGCGCAGCGCCCGCAGGGCCATCCGGAGTGTGGTGAGGAAACGCATGAAGGTCGGGAAGCGGGAGATTCTCAGTGGGCCGGCGAACCGGCCGCCAGCAGCTTGGCGGCGGTCTCCGCCTCCTTGAGCTTGGCGAGCTCGGTTTCGGCGATGGACCGGTTCTGGACCGCCTCATCGCGGACGATCACGCCGTCGCGCAGGATCAGGTTGCGCTTGCAGTAGTGGGCGACGTCGAGCTCGTGCGTCACCATCACGATGGTGATGCCCTGCTCGTTGAGCTTCTGGAAAACGCCCATGACCTCGATCGAGGTCTTGCTGTCGAGATTGCCGGTCGGCTCGTCCGCGAGCAGGAGCTGCGGCTCGTTGACCAGCGCCCGTGCGATCGCGACGCGCTGCTGCTGGCCGCCCGAGAGCTGGTTGGGCATGTGGTCGGCGCGGTTGGAGAGGCCGACGATGTCGAGGCAGTGCATCGCGCGCTCCCGCATCTTCTTCGAGGACTTGCGGCCCTTGCCGTAGAGCGAAGGGAGCTCGACATTCTCCAGCGCGGTGGTGCGGGCGAGGAGATTGAAGCCCTGGAAGACGAAGCCGAGCTTCTGGTTGCGGATGTCGGCGAGCTCGTCCTTGTCCAGCTTGGAGACGTCGACGCCGTCGAGCTCGTAGCGGCCGCGGGTGGGCCGGTCGAGGCAGCCGAGCATGTTCATCAGCGTCGACTTGCCGGAGCCGCTGGCGCCCATGAGGGCGAGAAACTCGCGCTGGCGAATCTCGAGCGAAACCCCGCGCACCGCGTGCACCGGAACCTCGCCCGAATCGTAAATCTTGTGGATCTCCTCGATCTTAACGACGACGTCGGACATGGAAGAGGGGGTCGTCGCTCAGAAGCCGCCGCGACCGCCAAAGCCGCCGCCGCCGAAGCCACCGCCGCGCTGCTGGAAGGGATTGCCGCTCTGTCCGGGCGGGCCGCTGACCGGAGTGACCGCCGCACCGGGCATGGTGACATAGGTGATGAGCGTGTCGCCCTCGGCCACGCCGTCCACGACCTGGGTGAAGGTACCGTCGGAAATGCCGAGATGCGCGACGACCGCCTCGGGGAGCTTCTTGCCGGACGCGTCGGTGACGAGCTTGTAGAGGGTGCGGGGCTGGTTGCTGACATTCATGCCGACGCCGGTGGTCTGGCCGCTGCCGCCGCCGTTCCGTCCGCCGCGGCCGCCGCCATTGCCGCCGCGCCCGCCCCCATTGCCGTTGCCGTTGCGGCCGTTGCGGCGGCCGTTCTGGTCCTGCTGGTTCTGCTGGTTCTGGCTGTCATCCGCGGGCGGGGGAGTCGGGGCCGCGGCGACGACCGCCCCCGGGGTGCTCTTGTTCATCTTTTCCTGGATCTCCGGCGGGATGCGCACGCGCAGGGCGGTGTTCGCGATCATCAGGACATTCGGGCGCTCGGCGATGATGATGTTGGCCGTCGCGGTCATGCCGGGCTTCAGCAGCAGGTTGGAGTTGTCGACGTCGATGATGACCGAGAAGGTGACGACACCGCTCGTGTTCTTCGCGAAATTGCGCACCTGGCTCACGTTGCCCTGGAAGGGACGGTTGAGGTAGGCATCGACCGAGAAGCGGACCAGCTGGCCCTCCTGGACGCTGCCGATGTCGGCCTCGGACACGTCCGCGCTGATCTGCAGCTTGGTCAGGTCGTTGATCAGGGTGTAGAGCGCGACGGCCGACTGGTTGACGTTCACCGTGCCGCCGACGTCGGTCGTGCGGTTGAGCACCACGCCCTCGATCGGAGAGTAGATGGTGCAGCGGTCGAGGTCGGTCTGGGCATTGACGTAGGCGGCCTCGCGGCTGACCAGCGTCGATTCCGCCTGGGCGAGGGTGGCGATGGCGGTGTCGTCATCGGCCTTCGACAGCAGGTTCTTCTCGAAAAGATCCTTGGTCCGCGCGCGGTCCTCGCGGGTCTTCTGGGCCTGGGCCTGCGCGGCGTCGAGGTCGGCCTTCGCCTGCTTCAGCTTCTGCTCGTAGGTCGAGGGATCGATCTTGAGCAGCCACTGGCCCTTGGTGACGTGGTCGTTGAAATCCGCATTGATCGCGATGACGTTGCCGGAGACCTGGCTGCTGATCGTGACCTGGGAGGTCGTCTGCAGATTGCCCGTGGCGCTGATCGTCTGGATGATGTTGCCGCGGGTCACCTTGATGGTGGAGTACTCGGGCTCCTTGCTGGATTTCTTGTCCCAAATGTACCAGCCGCCGTAGCCGAGGGCGGCGACGACCACGAGGATGACAAAGGGACCGACTAGACTGCGGGATTTGGCCATAAAAAAAGGAAAGAGTGAGCAAACGGGGTTCGGCGGACGGGGCAATCCAAACGCACAACCGGCGGCGAGGACGCCGGGAAGCGCTCTCGCCTGCCCGAAAGACGCCACCCCTGTCGAAAGGTGACAGAAAAGTTCGGCCGTCTCCGCCGCGAAATCGCGGCGACGGAGGAGATTACAGCCCCGTCACTTGGACCGTCCGCCCTCAACGCTTGAAGGCCGATTTCAGCGCGGCGCCGATTTCGGGCGGAACGAAGTGGGAGACGTCGCCGCCGAACTTGGCGACCTGCTTCACCAGCGTCGAACTCGTGTAGCTGAACTGCTCGTTCGGCATGACGAAGATGGTCTCGATCGCGGGCTGCAGGTGGCGGTTCATCAGCGCCATGTTGAACTCGAACTCGAAATCCGAGAGCGCCCGCAGGCCGCGGATGATGGCGTCCGCCTTCTGCGCGAGCGCGAAGTCCACGAGCAGTCCGCCGAAGTCGGTCACGGTGACGTTCGGCAGCCGGGTCACGCTCGCGCGCACCATCGCGACGCGCTGCTCCGTGGTGAAGAGCGGGTTTTTCCCGGCATTGTGGGCGACGGCGACCGTGACGCGGTCGAACAGCTTGGCGGCCCGCGCCAGCACGTCGAGGTGCCCGTAGGTGATCGGGTCGAAGGTGCCCGGATAGATGCAGTGGCGCATGAAGGTTGCGGAGGGGAAGGGGCAGCGAAACCGAGAAGCGGCGGCATGGCGATTCACTTTTTTCCGGCCGGTCGCGAACGTTGCCCGGTGGGTCCTCCTGCCGCCGGAGCGCCATCGTCGCGGAATCCCGCGGTGTTCGCCGCGCTCCGCTATTGCCTTCAATGAGCGGGGCGGGTGTCTTTTCGCTGCCGCCGGCCGCCGATGAACCTCCCCAACCAGATCACCCTCTCGCGCATCCCGCTGATGTTCGTGATCGTCTGGCTGATGTTCCAGCCGTGGCTCGGGGCGCCGTCGCTCGCGTTCGGGCTCTTCGTCCTTGGGGCGTTGAGCGACTGGTACGATGGCTACCTGGCCCGCCGGCTGGGGATCGTCTCGGTCTTCGGCAAGATCATGGACGCGCTCGCGGACAAGATCATGGTGCTCGGCATCATGGTCGCGATGGTCGACCGGCGGTTTCATCCGATTCCGCTGGCCTTTGTGCTCATCACGCTCTGCCGCGAGTTTCTCGTTTCGGGCATGCGGATGGTGGCGGCCTCCAAGGGCATCGTCGTGCCGGCCGACCGCGGCGGGAAGACGAAGACGATGACCCAGCTGATCGCGATCGGCTTCCTGCTGGCGACGCCGATGGCTGAGAACGACTGGGGCTATCTGCTCGCCCGCTGGGACCGGAGCTTCAATCCGAACAGCTACTCGGATTTCACGGCGGCGCTGCACACGATCGGCCTGGTCGGTTTCGTGCTGGGCACCACCCTCGCGGTGTGGTCGGGCTGGCGCTACATCCTGCAGTACAAGGACGTGGTTTTCAGCGAAGCCGACAAATGAGCCGGGGACGTTCCAACCGGCCCTGGCCTCGCGCCCTGCCGACGGGAATCGTGCTCGCGTGCGCCCGCCTCGGTCCGATCGGGCGGAAGCTGCCGGCACCGGGCACCTGGGGCTCCGTGGCCGGGCTCTGCTATTTCACCGCGCTCGCCTTTTGCTTTCCCGGGCTGCGGTTCGGCGGTCTTTTTCTGCTCCACGCCGCCGGGATTTTTCTGGCCGTCGCACTCTGCGGCGAGGCCGAGGTGCGGCTGGGCCGCAAGGATCCCGGAGAGGTGATCCTCGACGAATTCGTGGCCATGCCACTCTGTTATCTCGGCTGGTCCCAGCTGGCCCAGGAGTGGCCGCGCTGGGTCGTGCTGCTCGCGGGCCTCGCGTTCTTCCGGCTGTTCGACATCCTGAAACCCTTTGGCATCCGCCGCCTGCAGGACCTGCCCGGCGGCTGGGGCGTGGTGATCGACGACGTGGCGGCCGCGCTGGCCGCCTGCGTGACGATGCACGTCGGGCAATGGGTGTGGCGGCTGGTATAGGTGGGGAGAATTGAAGGTTGGGGTGGCTTTCAAAATCCAAACTCCAAATTCCAAACTAGAGCCGGCACCTCCCAGGTGTGCTCGCCGTTTGGCCCTTGTTCCTTGGACCTTGTCACTTCCTAGGCCGCTACGCGGGCTAGGGCAGCGGCTGGAGATTCTCGATCGGCAGTTTCACGAGGAGTCCCTTCTGCAGGACGTCCATCGCGACGACGATGCCATGGGGATTCGCGGGGTCGTCCACGAAACCCTCGACGCCGTGCAGCGGACCGCCGACGACCTTCACGCGGCGGCCGCGGGTCAGCAGCGGATGCAGGCTCAGCTCGAGGCCGGAGGCGACGACCGCCTTCACGTCCGCCAGCTGGCGGAGGAAAAGCGGCTCGCTCTCCACGACGATGGCCCGCGCGAGGAGGTCCTGCTGGTAGATGCGGCTGCGGCGGTCCTCCGGCACGCGGGCGAAGACGTAGCCCGGGAAGAGCGGCTTGGTGAAACGCTTGGTCTGGTGCTGGTAGCGGCGGACGCTCTGCACCAGCGGAAGGTAGTGCTCGAGGCGCTCGGCGGCCATGAGCGCGGCGAACTTCTTCTCGCAGCGCGGCCGGGTGTGGCAGACCAGCCAGGTTTCGCCCGCGGTCGTGGGGCGCGGAGGGAGGTCCGCCATCGCGTCAGGCCTTGAGCAGGAACCGGACGGCCGCGTGGTAGCCCTCGAGGCCGAGTCCGCTGATGATGGCGACGCAGGCCGGCGCCGTGAGGGACTGGTGGCGGAATTCCTCGCGCTTGTAGATGTTCGAGATGTGCACTTCGACCGCCGGGAGATGCGCGCTGAGCAGCGCGTCGCGCAGGGCGACACTCGTGTGCGTCAGCGCCCCGGCGTTGAGAACGAGGCCGCTGAACTTGGCGTCGGCGAGGCTCGCGATCTTGTCGATCAGGGCGCCCTCGTGGTTCGACTGGAAAAATTCCAGCGTCGCCGCGGTCCCGAACTCCGCGCGCATCGCCCGCTCGAGATCCGCGAGGGTGGCGCGGCCGTAGATCTCCGGCTCGCGCTGGCCGAGGCGGTCGAGATTGGGGCCGTTGAGGATGGCGATCTTCTTCATGGGCGGGTGGTGGGTCCAACGTTCAACGTCCGACGCTCAACATTCAACGTTCAAGTCGGAGTCGGTCCACAATTCCGACATGGGATGCTCGACGTTTGAGCCTTGGGTTTTGTCCCCTGGAATTTCACAGCGGATTTTCGGTGGCGATGAATTCCCACGGGAGCTTGAACTTTTTCGCGAGCTCGGCGGCGAGGGCGCGGACGCCGTGGACCTCGGTCGCGTAGTGGCCGCAGATGAAGAGATTGAGCCGGCGCTCCTGGGCGAAGGTGAACCATTCCTCCCGCAACTCGCCGGTCACGAGCGTGTCCACCCCGGCCGCGGCGAGCTCGGGGACCGCGCTGTTGCCGGAACCGCTGCAGAAGGCGATCTCCCGCGGGGCCGCGCCGCCGCATTCGATCGCAATCACCCGCGGGTAGAGCGTCTCGAGCTTCCGGCGCAGCGCCGCGCGGGTGAACCGCGAGCGGGCGGTGCAGCCGATGGCTTCGCCATCGCGGACGAGGAACGGCCGCCCGCGCCGCAGGCCGAGCTGGCGCGCGAGGAGGGCGTTGTTGCCGATCTCCGGATGGCCGTCGAGCGGGAGGTGGTTCGAGTAAAGCGCGCAGTTGCCCTGCACCAGCGTGGCGACGCGGTCGTAGACGGGCCCGGTCAGCGGCTGCGGCATGCTCCAGTACATTCCGTGGTGGACGATGAGGAAATCCACGCCGGCCTTCACCGCCTGGCGGAACGGCGAGACGCCCGCGTCGACCGCGGCGCCGATCTTCGTCACCCGGCCGTCATTGGCGACCTGCAGTCCGTTGAAGGCGCCGGGCGCATCCTTGAACGCGACGCGGCGGGTGCGCTTGTCGCAGTAGGCGACCAGGTCGGAGAGGGTGGGCATGGAAGGTTTCTAGTTTTTCCCGCCCCGAGAACCAGAATGATTTTCCGGCAAGCCCATGGCGGGTTTCACGCAGAGAACGCGGAGAGAAGTCCGCATTTACTGCCTCTGCGTTCCCTGCTCCTCTGCGGGAAACCTTCAGGGATCGATGTCTTGGCTAGGTGATCGCGCCGACGCGGCAGCTGTGCGCGCTGAAGCCGGCGCCGAAGCTGACGAGCCAGAAATCCCCGGCGGCGTCCGGGCGCGCGCCGCGCAGCGTTTCCTCGAGGGCGAAGAGCACGGAGGGGCTGCTCATGTTGCCGCAGCGGTTCAGCACGCGGGCGCTGGCGTCGAGCGAGTGCGGCGCGACGACGGGGGCCAGGGCCTCGAGGACGTCGCGGCCGCCCGGATGCGCGACCACGCGGCTGACGGGTCGCGGTCCGCGGTCGTTCCAGAGGCGGCCGACGGCCTTGGCGGCGAGCTCGGGCACCGAGCGGTCGAGCAGGTTGCGCAGCTTGCCGTCGCGGGTTTCGAAGCGCAGGCGGTCGCGGTCGGCCGGCAGGTGCAGGGTGTTGAAATCGAAGCAGCGGAGCGCGCCCGGTCCCGGCGTCGCGCGGCAGATCGCGGCCGCCGCGCCGTCGCTGAAGAGGCAGGCGCTGATGAGGACGCCGGGATCGTCGTCGAGATAGAACGCCGCCGAGCAGATCTCGACGGCCACGCACGCGACGGTTGCCGCCGGATTCGCGGCGAGCACATTGGCCGCCGCGCGCAGCGTGGGGATCGCGGCGCCGCAGCCCAGGCCGACCAGGTCCTGGAGAAACGTGTTCGGGCGCAGGCCGAGCTGCTCCGCGACGTAGCTGGTGAGGCCGGGGCACAGGTAGCCCGTGCACGTGCAGATGAGCAGGGCGTCGATGCCCGTCGCCGCGACGCCGGCCTGGGTCATCGCGGCGGTGAGCGCAGTGGCGGCGAGGCGCGTGCCCTCCGCCCGGAACGCGGCGTTGAGCTGGTCGGGCGTGAGGTCGAACACGCCCTCGATCTGCGGCACGGCGAAGTGCCGGGTGGCGATGCCGTGATCGCCGTTCAGGATGCTGTGCAGGATCAGGCGCGAGCGTTTCTGGAGCCGCTGGCGGGCGGGCGACCGCTGGATGATCTCCCAGCACTGGGGCTGGGTGTAGGTGGCGGCGGGGACGGCGGTGGCCAGGGCCTGGAGATACATGGGGAGGAAAGAGGCGGGGCTAGTGCAGCAGCGCGTAGAGCGGCCGCAGCGGGAGCAGGCGCGCGCGGGTCAGGGCGGAGAGCCAGCGCTGTCGGGGAGGCTGGAGGAGAAAGGGATGCAGCGCCTCCGCTGACGCCAGCCGGACCCGAAAGTTCCGGCGCAGGTCGCGTTGGAGGCGGCGCACGGTCCCGGTCCAGGCGGCCTCGCCGCGGGCGTAGGCGAGCAGCGGATCGAGCGCGAGTTCGGCGCCCTGGAAGGCCATGGCCATGCCGTTCCCCGTGAAGGGTGGAATCATCGCACAGGCGTCGCCGAGGCTGGCGCGCTCGTCCGCGGGCACCCGACGGTCGAAAGCCACGCCGGCCACCGCGCAGAAAGACGCGGGATCGAGTTCCGCGGCGCCGAGCCTCGCCGCCAGCGCCTCGAGACCCGCGGCGCGCAGGTAGGCGGGCAGAAGGTCGGTGCCGGGGCCGCTGAGCTCGCGGCGGCGAAACAACCCGCAGACATTCACGCGGCCCTCCTCGATTCCGGCGAGACCCACGTAGGCGTTCGCGCCCAGGTGCAATTCGAGGCCGCGGGAGAGGCGCAGGCCGCGCGCGTGGATCTTGAGTCCGATCCACGGCGAGCGGGCTCGCCTTCGTCCCGTGGCGAACACCCGGCCGGGCCCTGGGGCGAGCTCGGTCACGCGGGTGTTGACGCGCAGCTCCCCGCCGGCGGCGGCGAAGGCCTCGGCCAGCCGGCGATCGAGGACGTGGCGGCTGAGGCCAAAGGCCGGCGCCGGCAGCCGCTGGATTCGCGCGGCGCGGTCGCCGATGTACCAGGCGACGGCGCGGTGCCCGACCGACCCGGCGAGGAACGGGGCGAGGCCGAGCCGCGCGATCGTCGCGGGAGCGAGGCCGGCGATGAATTCGCCGCAGACCCGGTGCCGCGGATAGGAGCCGGCTTCGCTCAGGCAGACCGGGACGCCCGCCCGCCGCAGCGCCAGCCCGAGGGAAAGCCCGGCGAGCCCGCCGCCGACGATTTCGATGGGACGAACGGAGCTCATCGGCGGACGGCCACCATGCGATAGGCGCCCAGCGGCGTGCTGTCGCAGCGGATTTCCCAGAGTTTGCGGTCCAGGCCGAAGATCTCCGGCAGCTCGTGGCGGAGAAAGCCGGCGTCGATGCTGACGCGGGCATCGTGCAGCGTCACGCGGTTCGCCCCGAACAACGGGGCGACCACCGCGAAGAGCCCCTGCGACACGCGCCAGCGCTGCGGCTCGCAGGCCACGATGAGCCGCGCCGTGCGCCGCAGCGTGGCGCCGAGCGCCACGAGCTCGCCGGAAGTGAACTGGTGGAAGATGAGATTGCCGATCACGACGGGGAAGCGGTCGAATCCCTCGAACGCGCGGAGGTCGCATTGGTTCCATTCGCCCGGCCAGTCGGGCGGACGCGGAGCGACGTCGAGCCCCGCGATCGTCACGCCGCGCGTCGCGAGGCGGGATCCCAGCTCCCCCGTGCCGGCGCCCACCTCGAGCACCGGTTCGCCCGCCGCCAGCAGCGGGGGCAGCGTTCGGGTGAACCAGCGGTGGTTGCCCATGACGCCGTTGATCAACCGGAGGTCGCGCCGGCTGTGCTGCGCGTCGGGATGATGCGGCGGGAGCGAATCGAGAAGCTCGGGCTGGAGCCGGCGTTGCATGGGGCGATGGACGAAGCGGTATCCTGGTCTTGTCATCTTCTTTTCTCCCCGCTGCAGGTTCGGGGGACGATGAGAAAGCGAAAAAGAAGGTAACAGGATGGAGAGAAAGACCGCCGCAGGCGGCGGCGCGAGACGAAGGTTGCCCGCGCCTGCCGGGGTGTCCAGAGTCTCTCGTCGATCCATGAGTTCCCCCGCCGATCCCGTCGCCCTCATCGCCCAAGCCGCGGGAGCCTTCCCGCACCGGCCGTCCTGGGACGAGTACTTCATGGCGACGGCCGTCCTCATCTCCACCCGCTCCGACTGCGAGCGCCTGCACGTGGGCTGCGTGATCGTCACCGGCGGGCACCGGAAGAACCGGCTGGTGGCGGCCGGCTACAACGGCTTCCTGCCGGGCGCGCCGCACGTCTCGCACGTCCGGGACGGCCACGAGCAATCGACCGTGCACGCGGAGCAAAACGCCGTCGCCGACGCCGCGCGGCGCGGCAGCTCGGTCGAGGGCTGCGTGGCCTACGTGACCCATTATCCCTGCATCAACTGCGCGAAGATCCTCGCGGCGGCCGGCATCGCCGAGCTGAAGTACCGCGACGACTACGCCAACGATCCCCTGGTCGCTTCCCTGCTGGCCGACGCCGGCGTGAAGATCCTGAAGCTCGAGTGACGCCCGTCCCATGCGCGAGCGGAGCAACCGGAGCAGGAAAGCCGCGCCGAAGAGCCACGCGGGTTCGCTGCTGCTGGCGCATCCCTCGATGCGCGATCCGAATTTCCGCCGCACCGTCATCCTGATGTCGGTCCACAACGCCGAGACGGCGATGGGCGTGGTGCTCAACCGGCCGCTGGGACGCCGGCTTGGCGAATTCAACGGCGATTTCTCCATCGGCCCGCTCGCCTCCGTCCCGGTTTATCAGGGCGGCCCCGTCCAGGCGGAGCAGATGCTGCTCGTCGCCTGGGAGAAGCAGGCCGATGGCATCCGCGTGCATTTCGGGCTGGAACCGGACCGGGCCATCCAGCTGGCCGGCGACGGCCGCGCCGAGATCCGCGCGTTCCTCGGCTACTCGGGCTGGGCCGCCGGCCAGCTCGAACGCGAACTGCGCCGCGACACCTGGGTGGTCGCGCCGACGCCGGACGACCTGCTCAGCCATCCGCAGGACGAGTCGCTCTGGCGCCGTGTCCTCGGCGGAATCAGCCTCGACTGGCGCCTGCTTGCCGACGAGCCGGAGGACAGCGAGCTGAATTGATCCGGTGGAAACGCGGAGCGCCGGCCTCCCGGCGAATCCTACGGGTGGATCGGCGGGATGCTGTCCGGCGCGACGGGCATGGCTTGCGGCAGGTTCACCAGGTTGTCGGGAATCGAGGGAAAGTTCACGGTTCCCGAATTCACCCGGGTCGCGCGCACCAGGCCGGCGGTGTCGAAGTTGACCGTAAGCTCGGCGTAGCGGTCCGCGCTGTCGCCCGCGTACCATTCCTGTTTCCAATGGAGATTGCCGGCCCTGTCCTGCGTGTCCGGCGCGCCGAGCCGGCTCAGGACGTCGTCCCGGCTCATGCCGCGGCTGATGGAGTGATAGTCGGCGAGGACTTCCGGCATCGGGCGCTGTTGATGATGAAGCAGGGTGCACCCGGCCAGGAACAGCGGCACGCAGGCCAGGATCATCGGGATCGTTTTCATCGGCTGGTTTGAAGGGGTTGAACGGCTGATTACCCCATGGCAGCCGCCCGTGGCAAAACCGAACCGATCCGGGATATTTCGTCGGCCGCGGGCTTGCCAGCGCTTTCAACGCGCCCGCACGCCGGCGGCCTACGGCCAAATGGCATCCTTGCCGCGGGAGTGATCGTGGATCACGGTCTTCGGTTACCAAAGAAAGAGTCCCATGGCGAAATACCTGATCTCATTTCCAAGCGCGGCGATGGTCGTGCCCGAGAGCGAATGGAAGGCGGTGGGCCGCGACGCGCACGCGGCCATCGACGAGGCGAAAGCCGCTGGCGTGTATGTCTTTGGCGGCGGCATCGATGAGGCGGTCCCGCCCGTGCTGGTCTCGGCCGACGGCACCTTCTCCGCCGGCGGATACCCGTGGGCGCCTCCGCTCAATGGCGGCTTGACGGTGCTCGAATGCCCCTCCCGTGAGGAGGCGATCGCGTGGGCCGCGCGCCTCGCGAAAGCCTGCCGCTGCCGGCAAGAGCTGCGGTTGTTCGGGTTCGATCCCGCTTCTTGAGGCAGAGCCTGGACGGCGGAAGTGGTCGTGTCCCAATTTGGCGAGGTCCGTGCCAATCATTCCCGTGCTTCTTTCCCGTTCTCCCTCTGGGGAGAGCAGAGAACGAGAGGGAGTAAGGGAACGAGAACGATATTTCAGAACCGCCGGTCAAATTGGGACACTGCCGCGGGAGTTTGGGAGTTGACAGGGCAATGGCGGCGCTCTGTTTTGAGACCTTTTATGAAAGTCGTTTCCTCCATCAAATCGGCCAAGAAGCGTCACCCGGCCTGCCAGGTCGTGCGCCGCAAGGGCAAGATCTACGTCATCAACAAAGTCGAGCCGCGTTACAAGGCGCGCCAGGGCTGAGCAACCATTTACCACCGTGAAAGCCGAAGGCCATCCCACTCTCAACAACGTTTGCTTCCTCGACGTCGCGACCGGCAAGCGTTTCCTCACCCGCTCGACCATGAAGTCCGCCCGGACGGAGAAGATCGACGGTGCCGACTATTTCGTCGTGATCCGCGACGTGACCATGGACTCGCATCCCGCCTACACCGGCGAGAAGCGCCTGGTCGACACCGCCGGCCGCGTCGAGAAGTTCACCTCGAAGTTCAAGCGCGGCGCCGCGAAGAAGTAAGCGGGCCGGTTCGGAAGTTTTTCCGCCCTCCGTCCAGGAGGGCTTTTTTGTGCCCGGATCCCGGCAGGGCGGGGACTCCGCTCCCCGCCGGGAATGTCGTTGAGATCGGACCCCGGGGTTATGCCCGGCGCGGACGGAGTCCGCGCCCTACCGGTGACGGGCAAATCGTTCCGCTGACCTGGAACGTTCGAAAACAGGGCAGCCAGAACAGGATTGCTGGTTTCGCCCGGCTTCCTGCTTCATGGCGCGGTGCTGCGCTTTTTGATTCTCCTCTCGGCGGTGGGCAAGGCGGCGGCGCTGCTCGTCTGGGTGTTCCGGCCATCGCCGGCGGTGTCGCTGCTTTGTTTCTGCGGTCCGGACTGCCTGATTCTCTATCACCTGCTGGCCCCGGGGGCGCAGGGCGTCTGCCGGCTGCACACCCGTTTCGAGACGGCGCGAGCGGAAATCTGGCTGACCATCGACGACGGCCCCGACCCCGAGGACACGCCGCGGCTCCTCGACCTCCTCGACCGGCATCGCGCGAGCGCGACGTTCTTCCTCATCGGCGAGCGGGCGGGTCGGCATCCGGCGCTGGTGGCGGAAATCCTCCGGCGCGGCCACCAGGTCGGGCACCACACGCAGACGCACCCGACGAAGCTGTTCTGGTGCGCCTCGCGGGCGCGCGTGCGCCGGGAGCTTGACGACGGCACGGCGGCCCTCCGGCGGGGCGGGGCGGAGCCGCGGTGGTTTCGCCCCCCGGTCGGCATCAAGAATCTCTTCCTCGCCGGCGCGCTGGCCGAGCGGGGATTGACGGGCGTGGGCTGGAATGTGCGCAGCCACGACTTCCGGAGCCGCGATCCCTCCGAGGTGGCCTCGCGGGTGATGGGTCAGGTGACCCCGGGCGCGATCGTGCTCATGCACGAGGGGCCCGCGCTCGATCCGCGCGTGCGCGTGCACGCGATCTCGCTGGTCCTCGACGGCCTGGCGGCGCGGAAGTTCGCCTGCGTGCTGCCGGAGGCGGATCGGCTCAGATAATTTTGGATTTTGGATGGCGGATTTTGGATTGCCCCGGATGGAGAGGCGAGGTGACGAGGCCGGACTTTCCCGCGCGTCCATGGGCGCGATGGAGATTCCCGCTGCCGCGGTGGATCCTTCGTGCCTTTTTGTGGCCAAACTCCGGAGCACTCTGCCTTTGACTGGCCATCGCTGGACCTAAGAGTGGCTCTCTTGGACCCCTCTTACTCCGCATCGTCCGTTCGCAGGTTTCCGCGCTTTCTTCGGATTGTCCTGGTTCTCGGTGGCCTCCTCTGCGTGCTGGCGGCGGCGACACATTGGACGGAGATGCGGGAATGGACCGAGGTCGGCGTCCAGCGGTTGCGCGACGCGGGGCCGGTCGTCTTCTTCCTCGGCATGGCGGTGCTGCCGGTCTTCGGATTTCCGCTGATGCCGTTCAGCCTCGCCGCCGGTCCGGTCTTCGGACCGACCCTGGGAGCCGGGACTGTGATCGGCTGCGCGGTGTCCGCCGTGGCGGTGAACGTCACACTGTCCTACTGGCTCGCGGCGAAGGCGCTGCGCCCGCTCGTCGCCCGCCTGGCGGAGCTGCTGGGCTACCGGCTGCCGGCCGGCGCCGCCGCCGGCGCCTGGCAGATCACCACCATCGTCCGGGTCGCCCCGGGCCTGCCCTTCTTCATGCAGAGCTACCTGCTCGGACTCGTGCGCGTGCCGTTCGGGCCGTATGTCGTGATGTCGACGCTGATCCCTGCGGCCTATCTGACGGCCATCATCCTTGGCGGCGACGCCCTCTGGCAGGGGCGGGCCGGGATGTTCCTGATCGCCGCGGGCCTCCTGGGACTCACCGGGGCGGTGGTGCACCTGCTGCGGAAACGACAGGCCTCCCGGACGGAAAAACAGGGCGTTGCGGAACGCCCGCCGGTTCAGCAGGCTGGAACGCCTGATGGACTTGCCTGACTGTAGCCCCTGATGAAGAGCTTTTTCGCCCCGGCACCACTCCCGGCCGTTTCCGGCCGCTGCGGCCCCGCCGCCGTCCGATGAGCGCACCCGTTTCCAGCGTGATGATCCCGGCGGCCTGCCGCGTGCGCTTCGGCGCCCCGGCGGCGCTGGTGGATGCGTCCGGCGGTCCCGCCGTCCTGCGGGTGGCGCTTCCGGTGCTGGGCGGAATGCCCGACGAGCGGGTGCTCGCCGAGACCGGCGAGCCCGTGCGGCGCGACGGTTATACGCTCTTCCCGGGCGCGAACTCGCTGGCCGGGTTCGCGGTGGCGGCGCTGGGCCAGGATCTCGAGGCGGCCGCGGCGGAACTCTATCACAGCCTGTTTGCGGCGTCGGAAGGATTCCATCTCTACCGGATCTGGAACTATGTGCCGGCGATCAACGCGGTGGAACACGGCTTGGAGAACTACCGGCGCTTCTGCCGCGGGCGCTCGCTGGCGTTCGAGAAGCACTTTGGCCGCGGTTTCGAGCGGCGGCTGCCCGCGGCCTCGGCGGTCGGGGCTGCAGCCGGGCCACTCGCCGTCGGCTTCCTCGCCGGCCGCGCCGAGCCGCGGCATTTCGAGAATCCGCGCCAGGTTCCCGCCTTCGAATATCCGCCGGAATACGGACCGCGCTCGCCGAGCTTCTCCCGCGCCACCGCGGTCGCGACCGAGCAGGGAAACCAGATTTTCATTTCGGGCACCGCCGCCATCCGCGGGCACCGGACCGTCGCCGCGGACGACCTCGATCGCCAGCTCGCCTGCACCGGTGAAAATCTCCGGCAGATCGGCGAGACCGCCGGCGCGGGCCCGGATCTCGGCGCGGCCGGCGGCTGGCGGCGAAGCTTCAAGGTCTACGTGCGGAATCCCGCCCACCTCGCCCGGCTGAAGACCCAGCTCGAACGCGAACTGCTGCGGCCGGAGGATGCGGTTTCCTACCTGCAGGCCGATATCTGCCGCGGAGATCTCCTCGTGGAAATCGAGGCCGTGCTGACGGTCGCGGCCTGACCCCTCGGATCGAACTCGGTTCAAATCCGGATTTTAAACGAGGCGATCCGAGGTCGAGCCGAAAGGAAAACGCTCCCGCACGTTCAGGCAGTGAATAGCTTCGCCTGCAACGCGCGGCCATCGATTTTGCCGCGGTCGGTGAGCGGCAGGGCGGGCAGGATGAGCCATTTTCGGGGAATCTTCCAGGCGGCGGTGTCGGGGTGCAGCTCGGATCGCAGCTCCGCCGCCGGGCGCGCGGTTGCGACCGCCGCGCCGAGAACCGGATCGGCGCCGCTGCCGACGCCGACCCACACGTCGTTTACACCGGGAAGGCGGCGAATGCGTGCGGCGATCTCCGTGAGGCTCACGCGCCGGCCGCCGAGCTTCACGGTGGTCCCGCGCCTTCCGAGCAGTGCGATCGAACCGTCCGGCTCCAAGGCGGCCCGATCGGGCGGAAACCAGCAGGCGACGCGGCCGTCGCGCCGGGAATTGCCGTGGCTGAAGACCGCGGCGCTGCCGACGCGCAGGCGTCCGTCCGCCCCCACGCGAATGCGCACGCCCCGCAGCGGCTTTCCGACGCCGCCGCGCAGGGTGGCCGAGCCGGTGCGATCGAAGGAGATTCCGCCGGTTTCGCTGGAGCCGTAAAAGGCGTGCAACTTCCGCCCGAAGCGCGCGGCGAACTCCTGCGCCGTGGCTGCCGGCAGCGGCGCGCCGGCGGAGATGGCGAGACGCAGGCTCGCAAGTGAGGCGGGAGAAACCGCGGAGGCGGCCAGGGCGCGCCAGACGGCCGGCACGCTGGGGAAGACGGTGGGCCGCCAGCGGACGAAGTCGGCGGCGATCGCGTGCGGGAGCGGCAGTGTGCCGCAGACGAGGGGAACACCGTGCGCGAGGAGCGGCAGGGTGAGGTTGCCCAGGCCGTAGGAATGGCCGAAGGGAATGAGCGCGTAGTTCAGGTCGCGCGCGGCGATGCCCATCGTCGCCGTCACCTGGCGGGCGTCGGCGAGGAGCTGCGCCGCGGTGAACACGAGCGGACGGGGCCGGCCGGTCGTGCCGGAGGTCAGCTTGATCAGGCAGGTCGCCGGATCGCGAAACCGGCGGGAGCCGGCCAGTGGAACGAGCCGGGTGCCGTCCCAGCGGAATCCCGCGCGCAGCGCGACGGCGATTTCCTGCTGCGCGGCGGGCGGCTCGGAGGCGTCCAGCGGCACCGCCACCGCGCCGGCGTGCAGCAGGCCGAGGAAAATCTCCAGCCAGCCGATGCCGTTGGGAACGGCGAAGACCACCGCCCGGCCGGCGAGCCGCTCCTGCAGGCCGGGTGCATGGGATCGCAGCCAGGCGGCGCCGCGCTCGTCGAGCTCGCGGAACGTGCAGGCCGCGCCCGTCGCGGCCTCGAGGACGGCGCGGTCGGGACCCCGGCGGCGCCGCGTTTTTTCCCAGGCCTGGAGCAGGGCGGCGCTCATGGCTTGCGGGTGAGCGGCGCGAAATGCTCGAACTCGATCACGAGCAATGCGGCGAGCACCATCAGGGCCACCGTCTCCCCGAGCGCGCGCACGACGGGAATGCTGCTGCAGGCCAGGGCGCCGAAGGAGGCCATGGCCGTCAGCGCGGAGAGGCGGACCGACACCGGCGGGGGTTCGCGCCGGTAGGCGGAGGTCGCGGAAAAGATCGAGTAGTTGTGCGTGAGGCAGACGCCGAGGAACGCGCCGAGCAGGTGGAAGAGGTTCAGCGGCCACCCGAGCCAGCCGAACACGCCGAACAGCCCGAGGCACGCGCCGCACGGGATCGCAAAGATCCGCAGTCCGTCCCGCAGCCCGTAGGCGGCGAACACGCCCGCGCCGACGATGGCCAGGCCGGTGAGGCTCAGCCACAGCGCGGAGCGGCGGTAGTCCGTGAAGATGCGGTTGAGCGATTGCAGCTGGCTCGCGGTGACCGTCTGCGTCTCCGGCGGCGGAGCCGCCGCCGGAGCGTCGCTGACGAGCGTGACGAACCACGACCGCGAGCCGCCGAAATGCACCAGGAGCGAGACGGGCCCCCCGAGCTTCGCCGTGAGCGCGCGGATCGAATCGTCCAGGCTTGTCCCGGCGGCGCCACGGGCGAACCGGCCATAGGCCGAGAAGAACGGCTCGAAGCCCGACTCGTCGAAGCCGTCCGCGGCCAGCGCCGCGCGCAGCTTCGCCGGGAAATCCGGATGGTCTTGGGCGAAGCGGACGGCGCGGGCGTAATCGTCCGCGGTCGGGATGACCGGCCCGAGGTTGACGGATTTTGCCCGGGGGCCGCCCGCGCGATCCAGCCAGGTGTCGAACCGCTCCAGCGCAACGCGGGCCTGGGCGGGCGTCGCTCCCTGGGTCAGATACACGGTGCGGTCGGCGCCCTCGCCGAAAAGGGCGCGGATCCGCGCGTCCTCGCGCTGCAGCGCTGGCGAGGGAATTTCGAGCTCGCGGATGTCGTCCCGCCAGGTGAGCCGGAAAAGCCCGGGCAGCGCGGCGACCCAGAGCGTGAGGAGGACCCAGCGCGTCCGCTGGCGCGCCGCAGGCGGCAGGGCCTGCCCGCCGGAGAAGGGCCGCGCATCGAGGAAGGTGTTCGGCAGCATTGCAAAGTAAACCACCGCGGCGGCCAGCGCGCAAAGCAGCCCCGCGCCGACGAACGCGCCGAGCTGGCGGATGAGCGGCAGCTCGGAAAACAGCAGCAGGGCGAATCCGGCGACCGTGGTGAAGCAGCTCGAGAGCAGCGGCTTCGCCAGCCGCCGGACCTTGTCGACGTAGTCCTCGTCCGGCCGGGCCGGCGGCTGCATGTAGAGATAGAAGCCGTAGTCGACGGCAACGCCGGTGAGCAGCGCGCCGACGACGAAGACGAGGATGTGCACCCGGGGAAACGCCGCAGTGACACAGACCCACGCGCCGAGCGTGGCGGCGAGCACCGGCGGAACGAGGTGGAGCGCGCGGTGGGCGCCGCGGATGAAGACGAGCGCGACGGCGATCACCGCGGCGAGCGAAAGGGAATTGAGCCAGGAGAGTTCATGCTGGATGCGCGCCTTGCTCGCGGCGGCGAAGCGGTTCACGCCCGTGTACCCGACGACCAGGCCGGGATACGCCTTGAGGGTGGTGTGCACCGCGCGATCGATCGCCGCGGACACCGGGGCCTGGCCCGCCTCGCTCAGCGGCGAGACCGCGATGCGCGCCCAGACGCGCGTGGGGCCGGCGGCGGGTCCGGCGTCCGGCCCGACGAGCGCGAGGCCGCCCTTCAGCCGGTCCACGAGCCCCGGCATGAGCCGGAGCGGATCGGAGGGAACGAGATCCTGGAACGCGATCGCTTCGGGCGAGGCCAGGAAGCGGTTGAGGCCGTCCGCAGTGTCGGCCGCCAGCCAGTCGGTGAAATGGGCTGCGTCGCCACCGGCGGCGGCCTGGGCGGCCTCTCGCTCCCGCAGCCACGCGGGAAAGAGCAGCGTGAAACGCCGTTCGAAAAGCTCCCGGGCCAGGGTCTCGCGCGGGCTCGGATCGTCGAGGGCAACCACCTCGGCGAACACCGGATCCAGCGCCAGCTCCCGGGCAAATCGCTGTCCGGCCTCGGCCGGAGCCGGGGCCCCGGAAGGACCGGTGAGCACGAAGAGCATCGTCCGCGCCTCGGCCTCGCTCGCCAGCGAGCGCACCAGGCCCAGCTCCGGCGACCGCTCGCCCGACGGGAGGAGGTCGAGGACGTCGGTCGAGATCTTGCTCCCGAAATCGAGGTGGGCGATCCAGGCCAGCCCGAGCAGCACGGCCGCGCTGAAGATGCCCGCGGCGAGAGTTTGGCGGCGGCGAAACGTCATGGATGACGCGGGCGGCGAAGGCGGAGCGGGGGCATCAGGGAGGATTTCCAGCAGCCCGATGAGAGAACGCAATCCGGTAGGGCGCGGACTCCGTTCCGCGCCGAATCCGTGGATCAGGTCGGTGGAAATATGGGGCTGCGGCCATGGCGCTTGGAGATTCCCGGCGCGGAGCAGAGTCCGCGCCCTACCGGAAAAAGCGCTTCAGGTCTTCGGGCGAGAACACCGCCGACGTCTGCGGCGGATCGATCAGGATCTCCACGCGCTGCACGGCGGAGCGGCGCAGCTCGATCCGGCGCACGGCCGGGCCGGCGCCCTCGATCGCGATGCGGCCGAGCGTGCGCCGCAGGGCGTCGTCCTTCGGCACGAGCGCGAGCCGCCAGGCGGTGTCCGTCCTGGTTCCGTAGAGATCGAAGGTCTCTGCCAGCCCGCGCAGATCGAAGCGCAGGACGTGCAGCAGCGCGGAATTGGCGGCGGCGGCCTCCGCGCCGGCGGGCGGCGCGTTGTCGCCCTTGGGCCCGCGCACGAGCATGCCCTGGTCGTCGATGATCACCGTCTGCTCCTGCGGGTCCCGGTAATGCAGGCTGAGGCCATGGCCGGCGGAGACGCGCACCTCGCCCTTGAGCACGGTGGGAACCTTGCGGAAGGGGAACCACCGGTTCTCGGTGAACGTGGCGGTGACCGCCGCCTGCGCGCGCAGTCCGCCCGCGAGCTCCCGCCAGGCCGGATCGTCCGCAGACACGCGGTGGGCTGCGTCGGCCGGAATGTCGGTCTCGGCGGCGCGGAGTACCGGAGCGAGCAAGAGGAGGAAAAGGGGAAGGACGCCGCGCATGTGGATGTGGAAATCAGGAAAACGGGAAGAAGAGGATCGGGATGCCCACGGAACACACGGAATCCACGGAAAACTCCAGGCATCACGCCGTGCCGTGCATTTCAGGGTCAACCGGGCTTTGTCCCTGCTTTCCTGATTTCCACATTCATCGGTTTGTCAGCAGCCCTCCGCTTGGTTGCCGCGTTCAGCGCGCCATTTCCGCCGCCGCTTCCCCCGCGGGCACGCCGGACGCCTGCCAGCGGCGGTGATGGCGCAGGATCGCCGGCCAGCGGCGGAAGAGCATCTCGCCGACCAGCCGGGTGTGCATCCAGGCGAGCGTGAGGTTGTCACGCAGGTAGTGAAAATGGGAGACGCCGCCCTCCGCGCGCGTGAAATAGCGCACCGGCGCCGGCCGGTTGATGGGCCGCACTCCCGCCCACAGCAGCCGCACGGCGGCCTCCGTGTCGAAATCGTAGCGGCGTCCGCCGCGGCGCGGGCCGAGCACGGCCAGCAGCGGCTGCACCGGATAGACGCGGAAACCGTAGAGGGGATCGGCGATGTCCCGCCCCAGCGTGGCGACATGCACGAGGCCGACGCTCAGCTTGCGGCCGTAGAGGCGCTCGACCGGCACCTCCGGCCCGAAGATGGGCCGTCCCAGCACCATCGCGTCCGGCTGCGTCCGGGAGATTTCCATGAACTCGCCGATCAGCGCGGCCGGATGCTGCCCGTCGGCGTCCATGGCGAGGGCGTGCGTGAACCCGCGGTCGCGCGCCCAGGCGAGGCCCGCGAGCACCGCGGCGCCCTTGCCGGCATTGTGCGGCCGCACGAGCACGGTGAGTCCGTTTTGCTGGCGGGCGAGCGCGAGGAGCGGCTGCTCGCTCCCGTCGGTGCTGCCATCGATCACGACCAGCACGGGACGCCAGTGGCGGAGGGCCTCCGCGATCACGCCGGCCAGGCGCGGGCCGGTGTTGTAGCTGGGAATCAGGAGGAGATGGCTGGAGGACGGCTCCATGTCAGGCTTCGACGCGGACACGGGCGACTTCGAGCGGCAGTTGGGCGGAAGGTTCCACGGGACGCGTCCGCCGGTACCAGTTTTCGATCTCCTCCGCGGCGGCATGGATGTCGGAGCCGGGCGGCGGCAGGCACGGGCCGAGCGACACCGTGATGTGCGCCGGCAGCCGCGGCAGCTTCCACCAGGCGTTGCCCTTGGCGAGGAGGTTGGAATCGCAGGTGATGCGCACGAGCTGGATCGGGGCCCGCGCCATCCGGGCCATGACCAGGAAACCGGGCTTCAGCGGATTGAGATCGCAGCCGCGCGTCCGTGTCCCCTCGGGAAAGACGAGGAGGGTGTGCCCGGCGGCGAGCTTCGAGGCGGCGAGCCGGAGCAGGTGGTGGCCGCGGTTGCTCGCGAGGTAGCCGGCGCGGCGGGCGGTGGCGCCGAACAGGGGATTGTGCGCGACGTCCGGCTTGTAGATGCACACGGCCTCGGGAATGCGGGCGAGCAGCCAGCCGACATCGATCAGGCTCGGATGATTGCAGACGACCAGCCGGCCTCCGGAGAAATTGGCGCGCTCGAACCCGACGTAGCGCACCGGCACGACGCGGACGAGCTGCAGCCAGCGGACGAAGAGGGCGAACTGGGCATGCACGCGCCGCTGGAAAAACCGCTCGCGCTTGTCCGTGGCCGGCAGCCAGGCGCCGCCCAGGCAGAAGAGGTTCAGCAGGAACGCCAGCACCGCGAAGACCACGAGGGAGGCGTAGTAGGCGACGGCGTGGTAAAGGGTGTGCAGGGCGCGCATGCCGGGGGAGGGGCGCTACCGGCCCGACGGGTCGGGGGCGATCGGGTTCAACGGGAGGAAATTGAACCAAAGCTCGGGATATTGTCGAACCACGGTTTCCAGGTGGCTCAGCACGCCCTGGAAATGCTCGCGGGCGCGGCGCAGGTTGCCGTCGCGCCCGGAAGCGCGGTCGGGATGAAAGGTCATCGAGGAGTGCAGCACGGTCTCGTCGCGGTCCGAGCCCGGCAGGCCGAGGCAGAAGATCACGGGGCGCTCGAAGAGGATGGCGAGATGGTAGATCGTGAAGGGGAACAGCCGCCGCGCCCCAAGGAACTGGAACGCCTCCGTCCGGGCCGTGAACTCGAGCCGGTCGCACTGCATCGCGAGCGAGCCGCCGGAGGCCACCGCCTCCTTCAGCGCAAAGAGCAGGTTTTCGGGCTTGTCCACCCAGATGAACGAGACCCACTCGCCGAAGAGCCGGCCGAGCATCCGGGTGTCCGTCGCGTTGCCCATGCGCAGGCGGATCATGAAGACCTGGCGCTGGAAACGCCGCCCGAGGAGGTAGCCGAGCAGGTCGGACTGTCCGAAATGAAAGGTCCCGAAGAACGCCGGCTCGCCCGTGGCGAGGAAGGGCTCGAAGTTTCCCGCGTGAGCCGGCTCGAAGCGGCCGCGGTGCGGGATGCCGCGCGCGACGCGGAGCTTCAGGATGAGGAAGCGCGCGAAGGCGTAGAAATGGCGCCAGACTTCCCGCCAGCGCGGCGGCCGCCCGAGCACCACGGCGAGGAAGTCGCGCGAATGGCGGCGCTGCACCGGCATGCACGCCACGGCGACACCGGCCCCGAGGCCGACGCCGACCCGCAGCAGCGGCCAGGGCACCCAGCGGTCGGCCTGCTGGAGGAAGGCCGCGCCCCAGGCGGGCCCGGGATTGCGGGTCAGCTGGCGTGATTCGGCGTTCACGACCAGGTGATGGTCCATTCGCCGCCCGCGCCGCGCCAGCGCAGCGGACGGCGCTCGGTCAGCGCCGCGGCGAAATCGTCGAGGGCGGGCGCGGGGTTGTCCGTCATGTCCGGATCCGGCTGGAAACGCACGGCCCCTGCGGCGCCCGCCGGGTCGGTCGTCAGCAGCGCGGCGAACGCGAAGGCCCGGTCGCTGGCCATCGCCTGCTCGAGCAGCCAGGTGCCGCGCTCCTCGCCGCCGGCGAACACGACGCGTGGCGCCGGTTCCAGCAGCGCGGCGAGCAGCGCCGCCTCGACGAGGCGGACCCGCCCGGTCATCGGCCAGAAGCGGCGGATCGGCTGCTGGCGCCCGATCAGCACCTGCTGCACGGCGCTCGGGTGAATCGAGGTCTGGAAGAGCAGGGGGCTCGGCGTCGGAAAGCTGAGGAGGTAATCCTCGAGGGCCCGCGTCTCGGCGTAGGTCGTGGCGTAGACGACCGCGTCCTCCGGCTGCAGCGCCAGGCCGTCCAGCGCCGCGCCGGCGAGCAGGCCGAGGTGCGTCATCCGCCGCAGCGCCGTCCGCGGGAATTTCGCCGCCAGGCGCACGCGCGCCTCCGCGGCCGTCTCGGCGGGGTCGGGGCGCTCGACGCGCACGTGCTGGAGGAAGCGTTCGGGCATGACGGGAGAAATCAGCCGCGACCAAGCAGGAGGGCGGCGTGCGCGCCGCCGAAGGCGTTGCTGGCGACCACGACGCCGTCGCAGGCCGCGCCCGAGAACGGCGCGAGGGCGATCGTGTCGGTGAAGGCCGGGGCCGTGGTGCCCACGGTGCCCGGGATCCGGCCGTCGCCGAGCGCGGCGAGCGTGAGCGCGAGTTCGACGAGGCCGCAGCTGCCGAGCGTGTGCCCGAGGCTGCCCTTCCACGAGACCAGCGGCGCGCCCGGGAACGCCCGGGCGAAGGCCTCGGCCTCGAGGCGCCCGGCCTCGAGCGTGCCGGTGCCGTGGCCCTTCACCCAGACCCGTCGGCCGCGCGCGGCGGCGGCCATCGTCTCCGCGCCCACGGCGAAGCCCGCGCCGTCGGCCTGGTTGTTGGTGAAATGGTGCATCTCGTTGTGCAGCGTCTGCGCCTCGATCCGGAACGGCGCGGCGTCCGCCGTGAGCACCGCGAAACCGATGCCGTCGCCGAGCCCGATCGAGCCGGTGGCGCGCGCCGCGTAGGGCGCCGGCATCCCCTCGTTGAGGATCTTGAGCGCGTGGAAGCCGCCCGCGACGAAGGGGCTGACGAAATCGTAGGTGAAGACCAGGACGCGGTCCGCGATCCCGGCCCGCAGCAGGCGCGAGCCGTGCATCAGTCCGAGATGGGCGGACACGCACGCATGGGAGAAGACATGGACGTGCTCGCCCCAGCGGAACTCGCGCCGGAGAAGGTCGACGCTGGCGTAGGGCGCGCCGTGCGCGAGGTGGCGCTCGTCGCGGTCGCGCGTGTAGGCGTGCAGGCTGCCGACGCCGAAATTACTGCTCGTGACGATCACCGGCCGGCGCGGCGTGCCCCAGGGGCCGTCCGGGATTTCGGCGGCGAGCGTGTGCAATGCGGTGAGTCCCCGCGGGGGAAGCTCCTCGTTCATCGGCCCCAACAGCGCCAGCGGGACCAGGTCGCCGCCGTCGGCTCCCATCACGGGCCTGGGCTGCAGCGCGCGGCGGCCCTCGACGAGCGCGCGATGGCTGGCGGCGGCATCGCCGAACGGCGTGAGGCAGCCGCAGGCCTCGATTCCCGCCCCGAGCTGGTCGGCCGTCGGGTTCATGCGGCCGTTCAGGCCCGGGTCCCGGCTTGGTGGGCGCGGATGAAGGCCGCGAGGCCGGACACGCTGGCGAGCGCCGCGCGCGATTCCTCGCTGCTGCTGATCTTGATGCCGAATTCCTTCTCGAGCCGCACGACGAGCTCGAGCGCGTCGACCGAGTCGAGACCGAAGCGCGAGGAGCCGAACAACGGCTCGTCGTCGGGGATGTCCTCGGGACGGATGTCGTCGAGCCGCAGGCTTTCGACAATGAGGGTTTTCAGGCGGGCGATTAAGGGGTCGGACATGGAAGCGGGACGAAAAGACCTTTCACCGCGTCGGTGCGCGGGACGTGAATGAAATCAGGGTTTGGCGGCGACGTATTCGCTGAAGAGGCCGAGGAGCTTCTGGCGGCGCACCTCGACGAGGCCGACCTCGCGCAGCGCGGTGAGGACTGTTTCGGGCGGCACGCAGGTGGCCATCGTCTCCCAGTAGTACACCATCATGTCGCGCGCGGCGCGGCTGCGGGTGAAAAGCTGGGTGAGCGCCGGGTAGATTTTTCCGAAATAGAGGTCGAAGCCGAATGCGCCGATGCGCCCCGGCGGCTTGGTCACCTCGAGGATGAGGAGGCGGCCGCCCGGCTTCAGCACGCGGCGGTATTCCCGGAACGTGTCCGTGAGGCTCGTGACGTGCCGCAGCGCGTAGCCCATCGTGAGAAAATCGAAGCTGTTGTCGGGAAAAGGCATCGCCTCGGCGCGGCCGACGACGAACTTCGCCTTCAGCTTGGTCCGGGCGACCGCCAGCATGCCTTCGCTGGGATCGAGGCAGGTGATGTTCTCCGCCGAGCCCAGCACCTTCTCGGCGCCGACGGCGACCAGGCCGGTGCCGCAGGCGACATCGAGAAGATGATGTCCCGGCTTGAGGCCGTTGCGCTGGAGCGTCCAGCGGCGGTAGGACGAGCCGCTGCGGAGGAAACCCCAGTCCACCACCGCATCGTAGTGCGGGGCGCCGGCGTCGAAGAGGCCGTTCACGAATGCGGGCTTTCCCTCAGTGCTGGCGTAGTGGGAAGTCAGCGTCGGGTGGGGAACCATGCGAACTGCTTTGGGCGGGATGAAACTCGATGGCCAGCCGAATTGCTTGCGCCGGAGCATCCTGCTTGGTGTTTAAACACCAACGGGACCTTTTGACCGCCCCGGGATAATTCCGCTCCCTCGAACTGTTTAAAGCCGGGCCCGAACCTCAGGCTTTCACCCTAACCCCGAGTGCCTGCGTCTCTTTCCATGCGTTCACCTCCCTTCTGCGATCGCCGTCCCGGCCGGAGCGGGCCCGCGGTTTTGCTGTTCTGCTTCGCCGCCGCCTGCCTGCCGGTCTCCTTCCTGCGCGCAGCCGAAGTCGAAGCCGAGGTGGCGCCCTCCGCCGCGGCCACGCCGGACGCGCTGAAGCGCATGAGCGTGGAGGATTTGCTGAACCAGCCGGTGGTGTCGGCGTCGCGCATGCCGGAGGCCTGGAGCCAGGCGGCGAGCGACATCTTCCTGCTGCGGGGCCAGGCGGCGGCCTCCACCGGCGCCACGGTGCTGCCCGAGCTGCTGCGGATGGCCACCAACCTCTACGTCGCCCAGGTCTCGTCGTCGCAATGGGCGGTGGATGCCCGCGGCTTTGTCCGCTCCAACGGCCAGTCGAACAAGCTGCTCGTCACCGTCGACGGGCGCTCGGTCTACTCGCCGCTGTTCTCGAATGTGTTCTGGGATTCGACGAGCGTCTTCCTGCCCGACCTCGACCGGATCGAGGTGATCAGCGGGCCCGCCGGTTCCACCTGGGGATCCAACGCGGTGAACGGCGTCATCAGCATCTCGACCAAGTCCGCCCGAGACACCCTCGGCGGGCTGGTCTTCGGGACCGCGGGCACCGATGTGCAAAACTTCGGCGTGCGCTACGGGGTGAAGGCCGGGAGCTCGGGTGCGATCCGCTTCTACGCCCAGCAGGCGGCCCACGGCAGCACGTTGTCCCCGAAAGGCGTCGACGACGATGCCGACAAATGGCGGTCGCGGCAGGCCGGGATGCGCGGCGACTGGGGCGACGACGCCTCCGGCCAGCTGACCGTGCAGGCCGACTATTTCGAGGGGCGCTACGACAATCTCCCGTCACCGCAGACCACGAGCGACAATGGTAATGTGCTCGTCCGCTGGTCGAAGGATCTCTCGGCCGACTCGCATTTCTGGGTGCGCGCCTACAACGACTACGACAAGCGCGACAACCAGGGCGCGCTGATCGAGATCACCCGGACGACCGACGTCGAGTTCCAGCACAACCTGAAGTTCGGCGACAACCAGGAGCTGCTTTGGGGCGCCAACTACCGGTTCATGTCGGACACGGCCCACGGCGTCGGTTTCGCCATCCTGCCGGCCAGCCTCGACTTCGGACTCGGCAGCGTCTTTGCCCAGCACGAGCTCAAGCTGGCCCACGACGCGCTGCAGCTGACCACCGGCCTGCGGATGGAGCACAACCATTTCAGCGGATGGGAGACCGAGCCCAATGTACGGCTGGCCTGGCATCTGCCGTCCCAGACGATCTGGGCGGCCGCCTCGCGGGCGGCCCGCATTCCGTCACGTCTCGAGACGGGCTTCTTCCAGCCGGCGACTCCGCCCTACATCGTCGTGGGCGGCGCGAATGTCGTCGCGGAGGTCGTCAACGCCTACGAGGTGGGCTGGCGCGCGACCCCGACGAAGAACTTCTCGGTGACCAGCACGCTCTATTCGCAGGAGTACGATCATCTCCGCAGCGTCGAGCCGACGACGCCCTTCACGTTTGCCAACGGCGTCCAGGGCCGGAGCTACGGCCTGGAGGCGTTCGTGGACTGGGACGTCCTTTCGTGGTGGCGGATGCGCGTCGGGGGCTTTCGCATGAACCAGGAAAGCTGGTATCGTCCCGGCGGGGCCGACCTCGAGCACACGAAGGGCGAGGAGAGCTTTCCCGACTACCAGATGCAGTTCCGCAATACTTTCCGCCTCGGCGACACGGTCACGTTCTGGACGAGCCTGCGGCATGTCTCGTCCGTGCCGGCGAACGACACGGGCGGCGGCGAGGTGCCGGCCTACACGGACCTGGACGCCAGCCTGACCTGGCCGGCGAGCGCCGATCTCGAGTTTTCGCTGACCGGCCGGAACCTGCTGGACGCCTCGCACCCGGAAATCGGCGGCCTGGCGGCGCGGCGCGAGATCCGGCGCAGCGGGGAATTCGCGGTCCGGTTCAAGTTCTAGCATGATCGACTCCCGATGAATCCGCTCCCTCAGGGAACGAAGATCGGATGGAAGCGCTGGAGGCTGGCCTGCCTGCCGCTGGCGGTCGCGCTGCTGGCGGCGGCGCCGCTGCGGGCCGAGCCGGCGCTGAAGGAATACGACGTCAAGGCCGCCTTCCTCTACAATTTCGCCACCTTCACCGAGTGGCCGGCGAAGACGTTTCCCGCGAGCGACAGTCCCTTCGTGATCGGCGTGCTGGGCGACGATCCGTTCGGTCCCATCCTCGACCAGATTGTCCGGGGTGAAAAGGTCGGAGGCCATCCGCTGGTCGTCCAGCGGGTCAGGCGCGTGGATGAGGCCCGTTCCTGCCAGATTCTCTTCGTGAGCGCGTCCGAGTCCACGCGGGTCGGCGACATCCTGCACAAGCTGCGGGGCTATCCGATCCTGACGGTGGGCGAGACCGCGGGCTTCGCGGAGCGGGGCGGGGCGATCGGCTTTGTGACGGGGAACAACGTGCGGCTGGTCGTCAATCCGCAGGCGGCGAAGGAGGCCGGCGTGGTCATCAGCGCCAAGATCCTGCGGCTCGCGCAGCTCGTGGCCACAATCCCGGCGGGAGGAGCGACGCCATGAGCTGGCTCGCCGACCAGCCGGTCCAGCGGAAGCTGAGTTTCGCGATGCTCTTCACGAGCACGAGCGCGCTGGTGGCGGCGTGCGGCGTTTTCCTGGCCGTCCAGTACGGCGACTATCGCCAGGGCCTCGCCCACACGGTGGCCACGCTGGCCCGCATCACCGCGGATAACAGCACGGCGGCCATCGCGTTCTCCGACAAGGCCGGGGCGCTGCAGAATCTCGAGGCCCTCCGCGCCGAGCCGCAGGTCACCGCCGCGATCCTCTATGACGCCGACGGGCAGGTCTTCGCCCGCTATGCGACCGATCCCGCCGCGGCGCTGCCGAAGGTCGATCCGCTCCGGACGGGCCTGCGCTTCGAGGCGGGCTTCATGGTCGAGGTGGAACCGGTCGTCGAGGGCAGCCGCCGTCTCGGCACGCTCTACCTGCGCGTGAGCATGGCGCAGATCTACGACCGGATGCGGAGCTACGGCTGGATCGTGTTCGGCGTGCTCGTGGCGTCCTTCGGCCTCGCGGGCGTCATCGCCGCCGTCCTCCGGCGCACGCTGGCGGGTCCCATCGTCGAGCTGGCGAACACCGCAGGCACCATCTCGGCGAGCCAGGATTATTCCCTGCGCGCCCGGCAGTACAGCCGCGACGAACTGGGCCGCCTGACGACGGCGTTCAATGCCATGCTGGAAAAGACGCAGAACGCGGTCGGCGCGCTGCGCGAAAGCGAATGGGCCCACCGCGAGCTGGTCCGCGCGCTGCCGGCGGCGGCGTACATGTGCGACACGCGCGGCATGATCACCCTCTACAACGACGCCGCGGTGGAGCTTTGGGGGCGTTCGCCCGAGATGGGCCGCGAATACTGGTGCGGGTCCTACCGCATGTACACGGCGGATGGCGTTTTCCTCCCGCTCGACCAGAGTCCGCTGGCGATCGCGCTGAAGCAGGGCCGGCCGGTGCGGGACGTCGAGATCATCATCGAGCGCCCCGACGGCTCGCGCCGCAACGTCCTGCCGCACCCGGAGCCGGTCCGCGACACCTCCGGCACGCTCGTGGGCGTCGTGAACATGCTGGTCGACATCACCGACCGGAAGCGCGCGGACGCCGCCGTGCGGCAGCTCGCCGCGATCGTCACCTCCTCGGACGACGCCATCATCAGCAAGAACCTCGACGGCATCATCACGTCGTGGAACAAGGGCGCCGAGGCGCTCTTCGGCTACAAGCCCGGGGAGATCATCGGCGAGTCGGTCCTGCGGTTGATTCCCCCGGAACTCCAGGACGAGGAGCCCGGCATCATCGCCCGCGTTCGGCGCGGGGAGCCGATCGAGCACTACGAGACCGTGCGCTGCCGGAAGGACGGCAGCCGGATCGACGTCTCCCTCACCGTGTCGCCGATGCGCGACAACACCGGGCGGATCGTGGGCGCCTCGAAGATCGCCCGCGACATCACCCAGCGGAAGCGGATCGAGGACCAGGCCAATTTCCTCAGCCAGCTCAGCCAGGAACTCAGCGCCCGGTCCGAGCCGGGGGAGATCATCCGGGCCGCGTCCGGGCTGATCGGTGGCCATCTCGGCGCGGACCGCTGCTTTTTCTGCACGCCTGCGGTGGAAACGGGGCGGATCCAAGTGGAGGAAGACTGGCACCGCGACGGTTTTGCCTCCGCAGCCGGCTCGCATGCGATCGCGGATTTTGGCTCCGCCGAAATGGCCTGGCAGATGACGGAGTCGCCTCAAGGCGTGGCCGACGAGACCGCGGATCCGCGCGCGAATCCCGAGGGCTTTCGCCGTCTGCGGATCGCCGCGCACGCCTCCGCGCCGTTTCTTCGCGGCGGCCGCTGGGTCGCCTCGCTCGTCGTCGCCTCGGAGCATCCCCGGGCCTGGCGCCCCGACGAGATCGCGCTGCTGGAGAACGCGCTCGCCCGCGTCTGGCCGATGGCGGAACGGGCCCGCAGCCGCCGCGAACTGCAGGAGAGCGAGCGGCGCCAGCGCGAGCTGATGCAGGCGCTGCCGGTCGCGTGCTACACCATCGATGCCGCGGGAAAGCTGACCTTCTTCAACGACGCCGCCGTGCAGCTGTGGGGGCGGGTGCCGGTGCTCGGCGAGGTCCTTTGGGACAGCGCCCTGGCGATGCGCGCGCTCGACGGCTCGCCTTTTTCCGCGGAGCAGTCCCCGATGCGGATTACGCTGCGGGAGAAGCGACCGGTGCGCGGCGTCGAGGCGATGCTCGTCCGGCCCGACGGCTCGCGTCGCTGGGTCGCCCCGAATCCCGATCCGCTTTTCGACGCCCAGGGCGAGTGCATCGGGCTCGTCAACGTCGTCCTCGACGTGACCGAGGCCCGCACCGCGCAGGAAAACATCCTGAAGGTCGCGGAGCGCCTCAACCTGGCGATCGCCTCTGCGAAGCTCGGCGACTGGAACTGGGATGCGGCGACGGATCTCCTCACGATGTCGCCCCGCACCAGCGAGATCTACGGCGTGCCGGCCGGGCCGCCGGTCACCCGGTCGGGCCTGCGGGAGTTGCTGCACCCCGAGGACCGCGAGCGGGCTCGCGCGGAGCTCCAGCGCGCCGTGGAGACCCGTGCCGACTACGACATCGAATATCGCGTCCTCGCTCCGGGCGGCGCCCAGCGCTGGGTCGCCGCCAAGGGCCGCTCGATCTTCGGCCCGGACGGCCGGATCACCGGCATGGTGGGCGTCGCCCAGGACATCACCGAGCGCAAGCAGGCCGAGATCGAGCTCAAGCGGGCCCGCGACGAGGCGCTGGCGGCCTCGCAGGCGAAGGACGAGTTCCTCGCGGCGCTGTCCCACGAGCTGCGGACGCCGCTCAATCCCGTGCTGCTCCTCGCCAGCAACGCCGCCAGCAGCCCGGACCTGCCGCCGTCGGTGCGCGCGGACTTCAATGTCATCCACAAGAACGTCGCGCTGGAGGCCCGGCTGATCGACGACCTCCTCGACCTCACCCGCATCACGCACGGCAAGCTCAAGCTCGACCAGCACCGCTGCGACCTCCACGTGGTCCTGCGCGACGCCATCGCCAACGTGCAGGCGGACCTGACCGAGAAGAAGCTGGAGCTCTCGCTCGGCTTCAAGGCGAAGGAGTGCATCGTGCTCGGCGACTCGGTGCGGCTGCAGCAGGTCTTCTGGAACATCCTCAAGAACGCGGTGAAGTTCACCCCCGAGGGCGGGCGCATCGCGATCGAGACGCAGTCCTCGCGCGAAGGGATCGTGACGGCAAAGATCGCCGACACCGGCATCGGCATGACGCCGGCGGAGATCGACCGGGTGTTCATGGCCTTTACCCAGGGCGACCACGCCATCGGCGGCTCGGCGTCCCATCGTTTCGGCGGACTGGGCCTCGGACTCGCGATCACCAAGATGCTGGTGGAAATGCACGGCGGGCAGGTGCGGGCCGCCAGCACGGGCCGGGACCAGGGCTCGACCTTCACGATCGAACTGCCGCTCTGCCGTGCCTTGGGGGAAAAGCTGCCGGCCGCGGGTTCCGCCTCGCCGGTGGCGCCGGCGTCGTCCGGCCGTTCCACGTCGGCGCCGATCGATCCGGCTCGGCGCCGCATCCTGCTCGTCGAGGACCACGCCCCGACGCGCCTCACGCTGCAGCAGCTGCTGAAGCAGCGGCGCTTCGAGGTCGTTTCCGCGGGCTCGGCCGACGAAGCCGTGCGGCTGGCCCAGGGGAAGGCGTTCGACCTGCTCATCTCCGACGTCGGTCTCCCGGGCCGGAACGGCTACGATCTGATGGCCGACCTGCGGCGGTCGAATCCCTCGCTGCCCGGCATCGCCCTCAGCGGCTACGGCATGGAGGACGACCTGGCGCGGTCGCACGCCGCGGGATTCTCCGTGCACCTGGTCAAGCCCGTGACGATGGACCGCCTCGAGGAGGCGATTGCGCGGCTGCTGCCGTCCGCCGTCGGGGCGGAAGTCCCGAATTCCTCCCCTTCATGAAACCGCAAAGCCGGATCGTTCTCGCCGGAATTTCATCGCTGGCCCGCCCGGTGGTGCTGGCCGCGGCCGCTGCGGCCTGTCCCCGGGCCCGGGTGCTCGAAGTGCCGGCGGTGGCCGCCGCGCTGGCCGCGCCCGAGTCGCCTGAACCCACGCTCCTGGTCCTGACCGATCCCGACGAGGCGACCGCCATCGCGGCGGCCCAGGCGACGGACGCAGCCGGCCGGCCCCGCTGGGCCGTGGTCATCCTCGGCGGCGGACTGTCCCACGTGGCGGAGACCATCCCGCGCGACGAATGGAATCCGCCCCTGCTGGCCCGCGCGTTTCGCGCCGCGCTCGTGCAGCACGAGCTGCTCGGCGAGAACCTCCGCCTGCGCGGGGACCTCAAGACCGTGGCGCACCGGATCAGCCACGACCTGCGCACGCCGGTCGGCTGCATCTTCACCGGCTCGCACCTGCTCAAGGTGCTGCCGCCGACCGATACCGAGTCGATCGGCGCGATGATCGACAACATCGAGCAGTCGTCCGCGGAGATCTCGCGGATCATCGACCGTGTCAGCTTCGTGCTGAAGGCGTCGGCGGACCCGGTCATCGCCGCCAACGTCCCGGTCGGCCCCGTGATCGAGGCCGTCCTGAAGGACCTGGAACCGAAGATCCGCGAAGCTGGCGCCACCGTGGAGCAGCCCGCGTCCTGGCCGGAGGTGACCGCGGTCCCCAACTGGCTGGTGACGATCTGGACGAACCTCCTCTCGAACGCGCTGCAGCACGGCGGACCCTCGCCGCGGATCCGCCTCGGCTGGACCCGGGACGCCGGCGACTACCGCTTCACCGTCGCCGACGGCGGCCCCGGCATCACCGACACGATGCAGCCATTCCTCTTCCAGCCCTTCGACCTGCTCCACGCCCAGCGCGCCCCCGGCCTCGGCCTCTCCTTCGTCGAGCGCCTCGTCCGCCTCCAGGGCGGCCGCTGCGCCTACACCGCGGGACCCGAGGGCACGGCGGTGTTCTCGTTCACGCTGCCGGCGGAGTGAGGTTGCAGGTGGGAGGGTAGGATAAGCCCGACGACTCTTTGGCGTCTTGAGAAGCGAAGATTGATCCGGCCGGTTTGTGTCCCTGGCCTCCGGCACAAAATCTATTCTGTGCGCGAGGTGAACCGCTTCCTCGCCCAGACCTCGGAGCCGAAGAGCCGGCGCTGTGCGGCCTAGCCGCCGAAATTGACCTTGGCCGCCTGCGCCTGGGAGTGGTCCTGGCGAAGGTGTCCGTAGGTCTTCATCGCGAGTGCCCCGCCGTCCGCGTGGCCGAGCCAACGTGAGACTGTCTGGATGTCGACACCGCTCTCGATGCACGTGGTCGCGAACAGGTGGCGGAAGTCGTGGTGCGTGATGCGTGGGATGCCGATCTTCGCACACGCAGCATCAATCGTCTTCTGGCATTCCGTGATTCGGAAGATGGGGTCGTTAGGCTCGATGAAGGCTTTCCCGTCAGTTGCGTACTGCGCGGCCTTCTTGCGTCGCTCGATGATCTTCTTGAGGAGAGCTTCGAGGGCGGGGAACAGCGGGATGATCCGGTCCGACGTCTCCGACTTGTACCCACTCACCTTCACCAACTTCTTCTCCCAGTCGACGCACTTCCACGTCACGAGCGGCACCTCGCCAACTCGGCATCCGGAGAAATTCATAAACCGGCAGAAGTCCGCGGCCTCGATGCCCCAGCCGCCGCGCGCGCCATTGTTCTCCATCGCGTGATAGAGGCGTTGGACGTCGGCGGAGGAGGGGAGCACCAGCTTCTTGCTCGTGACCTTCTTCTTTAGGCGACCCTCGGTCGGTTTGACGTTCACCGGATTCGTGTGGATCGCGCCGCGCTCGACTGCGATGTCCATCAGCCGGCGCAACGTGTCGATGGCGCGGTTGACCGACGTCGCGGAGTTGCCACGGATCGCTTTCTTGGCGCCTGGCGGCGTGTAGTTCGTGCCGCCGGATTTGAACCGGGCGCCCCAATCGGCCACCGCGCTGGGGGAGACTTGGGGCGGCTTCATGCCGGCCAGCTCCGGCCAGGTCTTCAGCACCTTCTTGAGGGCCACCAGACGGGCCTCGACCGAGGAAGCCGCGAGATCAGTGTTGGTCTTGCAGCGCTCCTCGTAAACTCGGATGAGGTCAGCCATCGTGCCGCCGCCGGCGTTGACGGCTGCTTTGCTTCCTCGCATGCGCTCGATCTTGCTCGCCTCGTCATTGAGGCGGAGCTTCGCGACGGTGAAGACGTCGGTGTCGAGCTTGCGCCAAATTTGCTTGCCGGCAATTTTCCAGCGACCGTAATACCGGCCGCTGTTTCGCTCGCGAAGCAGGTTCTGGACAGAGGTTCTTTCCCAAATCGTTTTCGCGCTCATGTTCTCTCTTCGTTGCTCCGATCTTGAGTTACGGTGTAGAGAACAGGTGTAGAAGGCGATTAAGGATAAAACTGTAAGTCGTTGAACAATAAATTTAAGCCAGAGTAGCTCAGTGGTAGAGCAGAGGACTCATAAGCCTTTGGTCGCCGGTTCAATCCCGGCCTCTGGCACCAATTTTCGCGCTGGACGCGCGAAGAGGCGTGGGGCGTGAGGTATGAGGCGTGAGGGGAAGGGCGATCTGCGCTTTCGTCCCTGCTGGTCGGGGTTCATGGCCCGATTTCGGCGAGCAGGGCGCGGAGTTCGCGCTCGGGGTCCTCGTGGTTTTGGTCGACGGCGAGGCGCAGGGCGGCTTCGAGCAGGGCCTTGGCCTCGGGCCGGCGGCCGAGTGCGAGCAGGAGTTTGCCGAGGAGGATGCGGGGGATCATCCAGTCGGACTTCTTCGCGACGCAGAATTCCAGGTGGGGGACGGCGTCGGCGGGTCGACCGTCGTCGATCAGGGCCTGAGCCAGGCTGAAGCGGAAGAGCTCGTTGTCGGGCTGCTGGCCGACGAGGGCCTGGAACCGGGCGGCGCGGACGCCGGCGCCGGCGCTCACGGCGCCTCGTCCACGTAGACCAGGATGCCCGTGGAATTGTCCGGGCCGCCGCGGCGGTTGGCCAGCTCGACGATCTCCTTCAGCACGTCGGCCGGCTCGGCGTCGCGGGCGACGAGCTCGCCGAGCTCGGACTCGCGGATGAGTCGGGTCACGCCGTCGCTGCAGAAAAGGTAGCGCTCGCCGGGCTTCAGGGTGCGCGCGAGGACGTCGACCTCGGGCGGCGTCGGCTGGCCGATGCAGCGCGTCAGGGCGTTGCGGTTCGACTGGTGGTAGTAGACGACCTCGCCCTTGGCGCGGCGGAGGCGGGCGTCGCTCTCGACCGAGTGGTCGCGGGTCAGCGCCTCGAAATTACCGCGGTGCCACACGTAGCAGCGGGAGTCGCCGATGTGGGCGAGGTAGACCTTGCCGTCGCGGAAGACGCCGAACGTGAGCGTGGTGCCGATGCCCATGCCCGGGCTCATGCGGTGGCCGAGGTTGGCGACGCTTTCGTTGGTCTTGAGGACCGCGGTCGTCAGGTCCGGTTCGCCGGGCGGCATGGCCTGCACCGAGCGCACGATCTCATCCACCGCCAGCTGGGCCGCCTCCTCCCCGCCTGGGAGTCCGCCCACGCCGTCCGCCACCCCGTAAACCCCCAGCGCATCATTCTGAATATAACGGTCTTCGTTGTGCGTGCGGAGGTGGCCGATGTCGCTCAGGGCGGCTGTGCGCAGTTTGGTCATGCTTGGGTGGGCGGTCGGGCGGGAATGGGGAAAGATTGGAGGAGGGACCGCTCAGGCGAAAGGACGAAATCGCTCCTCGCGGTTTGCAAGGGTTAATTGCTCGAAACCCGGGCGCGGCAGCGCCTCCAGGAAGAGGCGGCCGTAGGGCTTGGCGAGCACGCGGGAGTCGAGCACGGTGACGACGCCGCGGTCGGTCCGTGTGCGGATCAGTCGGCCGACGCCCTGGCGGAACTTGATCAGCGCGTCGGGGAGCGTGAGCTCGTTGAAGGGATTCCCGCCCCGCGCGGCGATGGCCTCCATCCGCGCCTCGGTGATCGGATGCGTCGGCGGATCGAACGGCAGGCGGGTGATGATGACCTGCGCGAGGGCGTCGCCGGGAACGTCCACGCCGGTCCAGAAGCTGTCCGTGCCGAAGAGAACGGCGTTCCCCAGCGCCCGCATCTGGCGGGCGAGTTCGGACCGGGACAGGGATTCCCCCTGCATGAAAAATGGGCGTTTTTCCTCGCGGTAAACCGGCTCGAGCGCGGCGGCGACGGCGCGCATGTCGGTGTAGCTCGTGAACAGCACCAGCGATCCGCCGCGCACCCGTTGCGTGCAGAAACCGACGTAATCCGCCAGCGCGGCGATGGAGAGGCGCGCCTCCTTCGGCGAGGGCAGGGGAATGTCGGCGGCGACGTAGACGCGCATGTGGCGCTCGAAGTCGAACGGCGACTTCACCACCTCCGCGCGCGCGTCGCCGGCGCCGAGGCGGGCGGCGAACGGCGCGATCTCCCCGCCGGGAGCGAGGGTGGCGCTGGTGCAGACGACGGACGTCTGGCAGCCGAAGAGCACCTCGCGCAGGATCGGCGCGACATCCACCGGCGCGCTGCGGAGGGCGACGGACGACTGGCGCTTGCCGACGATCTCGGCCCAGTAGACGTGGTCCTCGCTCGCGAGGGTGAGGAACTGCCCGATGCCGTTCCGATAGGCGACGAGCCGGGCGATCTTGTCGTTCAGCTCGGAGCGCACCTTGCCGTCGGGCAGCTTGGACTCGATCCGCCCGAGGTGGCCGATGAGCAGCGCGAGCGGGCCGTCGAGCAGCGGCTCGACGAAGTTTTCCTCGCGGACGCGCAGGATCGGCCGCGTCGCCAGGAGCCGGTCGTGGACGAAGGCGAAAAACTGCACGGCGGCCTCGAGGCAGTCCGACACCGCAAGCAGGGCCTCGGGGGTGCCGATCTTGACGAGGAACCCCTTGTGTTTCTTCGGATGATAGAGCGAGCGAAGCAGGCGCTCGACGCCGACGTTGCTGAGACTGAGGCCGAAATTTTCCGTCGCGACCTCCGGCACGGTGTGCGCCTCGTCCAAGACGACGAAATCGTCGGCGCGGATCACGCCGCGGGCCTTCCGCTCGCCCTGGGCCGCACCGACGTGGATCAGCGCGAACAGGAGACTGTGGTTCACCACGAGGACATGCGCCGCGTCGCAACGGGCCTTGGCGACCTGGTAGAAGCATTTCGTGCAGTCGCAGTATTTCCGCGAGCAACCCGACGAATCCGCGCAGACGAGATCCCAGACCTCGTCGCCGGGCCGAGGCTGCAGCTCGTGGCGCAGGCCGGTCCTGGTCGTGGCGGCCCAGTCGGCGACCCGCTGCAGCTCGCGCTGCTCGGGACTCGTGAAGAGTTCCCGCTGGTCCTTGAGCGCGCTGGCGAGCCGGGTGGTGCAGAGGTAGTTGGCCTTGCCCACGAGCACGGCGCTGCGGAAATCAGCGTAGGGCGCGAGCGCGGCCTGGCTCTGGAAGAGCCGCCGGCAGAGCGGGAGGTCGCCGTCCTGGATCTGTTCCTGGAGCGAGATCGTGTGGGTGGAGACGATGAGCTGCCGTCCCTGGTCGACGGCGTGGATGATCCCGGGCGCGAGGTAGGCGAGCGACTTGCCCACGCCGGTGCCGGCCTCGAAGAGGAGCGGCGCGTCGGCCTTCATCGCGGCAGCGACGGCGCGGGCCATCTGCTCCTGCTCGGGCCGGTGTTCCAGCCTGAGGCCGTCCTCGAGCCAGCCGCCTTCGGCGAAGATCTCGATCGCGAGCTCCGGGGCGCGGCTCGGGAGCGGAGCCGCGGGTGGGGAGTCGTTGTCGTCGCGAAGGCCAATCATCGGCGGGAAGGACCAGCTAGGAATCGCCCCCGGCGCGGCGCAAATGAATTTGCGGCGTCGGCGTCCCCGCGCACATTCCAGCCCGTGTCTCCTCCTAACGACCAGGCCAGCGGCGACTGGGTTGAAGCGCTGGTGCGATTCCTGCGCACGCAGCCGGGCGTGAGTGCCGTGCGCATCGACCCCACGGCGCACAAGGTCGCGGTGGCGACGGTCGGGCCCGTGGACCTGGCGGCGTTCGAGGCGCGGCTGGCCGAGACCATCGCGGCGGTCGAGGCCCGGCTGGCCGCGGGCGCGATCAAGGCGGCGCCGGCCGGCTATTCGCTGCGCCGCGAGGGACCCGCGACGGTGGTGGAGCGGGATAGCTGCGCCACCGCGGAGCGATTCTGGCTCTGGCGCGAGATGCAGTGGCCCGAGATCAAGGCCGCGCCGGCGGCGGAGGCGGCCGCCGAGGAACTCGCGGAGGACTGGCGGGTTCTCGCCGGCCTGGCCGTGGCCTGTGGCGCGGCGGGGCTGGCCGGGCTCGCGGCGGAGCACCTGATGCCGGGCTGGCCCTGGGCGGGAAAGGGACTCTTCCTCGCCGCGCTGGTGGCCGGCGGCTGGGACGCGGCCATCGACACCTGGGAGAACCTGCGCGAGCGCCGGATCGACATTCATTTTCTCATGCTCGCGGTCGCCGTGGGCGCGATGTTCATCGACGCCTGGGGCGAGGCGGTGCTGCTGCTGTTCCTGTTTTCGTCCTCCGGCGCCATGGAGGAGTACGCGCTCGACCGCACGCGCCGGGAGGTCAGCGCGCTCCTCAAGACCGCGCCCAAGTCGGCGACGCTCGTGCTGCCCGATGGCGGGGAGCGCGAGGTCGCGGTGGAGCAGCTCCAGATCGGGCAGCGCGTCCGCGTGCGGCCGGGCGAGGCGTTCCCCGCTGACGGCGTGGTGGCGAAGGGCCGGAGCGCGAGCGACGAGTCGCCGCTGACCGGCGAGGCGAATCCGGTGGAGAAGGAAGTAGGCGCGCAGGTCTTCAGCGGCACGCTCAACCTCTGGGGCGCGGTGGAGTTCGACGTCGCGCGGCTCCCGGCGGAGAGCACGCTGCAGAAGATCATCCGGCTGATCCAGACGGCGCAGAAGCTGAAGGCGCCCAGCGAGCGGTTCACGGACCGCTTCGGGCCGGGCTACACCTACGTCGTGATCGGAGTCTCGTTTGCCATGTTCCTCGTGTGGTGGCTCGGACTGCACCTGCCGCCCTTCGAGAACACGCCGGCGACGCGCTCGGCCTTCTATCGGGCGATGACGCTCATGGTGGTGGCGAGCCCCTGCGCGCTGGTGCTGTCGATCCCGTCGGCGATCCTGGCCGCCATCGCCTGGGGCGCGCGGCACGGCGTGCTGTTCCGCGGCGGCGCGGCGATCGAGCGGCTGGCGGACGTCCGGGTCGTCGCGCTCGACAAGACGGGCACGCTCACGACGGGCGAGCTCGCCGTCGTGGGGACCGAGAGTTTTCCGGCCGGGCGGGAGCGGGAAGTCCTGGAACTGGCCTGCGCGCTGGAGGCGAAATCGCAGCACCCGATCGCGCGGGCCATCGTGCGCCATGCCAAGGCCGAGGGCGTGCGCGTGCTCGAGCCGGACGACTTCCAGTCCCTCACCGGCCAGGGCGTGCGCGGCCGGCTGGCGGGGGCGAACATCCTGCTGGGCCGGCGGGAGCTGCTCGAAGGCGGGCCGCTGGCGGAATGGGCGCGGCAGCTGCCGCCGGCCGCGGCGGAGTTGAGCGAAGTGTGGATCGTCGGGCGGGACCTCGTGGGACGCGTGCTGCTGCAGGACAACATCCGGGCCGAGTCGCGCGGGGTGCTGGCGGAGCTGAAGGCCTCCGGCATCCGGACCGTGATGCTCACCGGCGACCGGCGTCACGCGGCGGAAGCCGTGGCGAAGGGATTGGGACTCGACGAAGTGCGCGCCGGCCTGTCGCCGGAGGACAAGGTCGCGGCGATACAGGACCTGAGAAAGGGAGGAGGCCTCGTCGCGATGGTCGGCGACGGGGTCAACGACGCGCCGTCGCTCGCCGCCGCGGATGTCAGCGTCGCCATGGGCGCGCGGGGCAGCGACGCCGCGCTGGAACAGGCGGAGGTCGTCCTCATGGACGACCGCATCGAGAATTTCCTCGCGGCGCAGCGCCTGAGCCGGCGGGCCCGCGCGGTGATCCGGCAGAACCTGGCGATCTCGCTCGGCGTGGTCGTCGTGATGGTCGGAGCCACCGCCTGGGGCGCGATCCCCCTGGCCATCGGCGTCGCCGCGCACGAGGGCAGCACGGTGGTCGTCTGCCTCAACTCGCTGCGGCTCCTTTTCGGGCGGAACGACTGACTGGGCCCGGTTCGCCTGCCGGCAACACACCCCGCCCGTTGGGCACCCCTCTCCAGAGGGGAGCTCAATCCGGCTCTTCTCCCCTCTAGTAAGAGGGGTGGCGCGAAGCGACGGGGTGTGTCGCTGCGCGCTGTCCAGCGAGCCAACGATTTTCTGAACTTTGCGGCCATGCCTGCAGTCTAATCGGGAACCATTGCCGCCCATGAAACTGAACCCCCTGTTTCCCCTCCTGACCGGCTGCGCGGCGCTGATTGCCGCCTGCACGTTTCCCTCCAGCCTGCCCGTGGTTTCGCAGCGGCAGGCGAACCAGGTTCGGCACATCGAATACGGCACGGTCCAGAAGGCCACGCCCGTGGTGGTTGGAGGCCAGTCGACGGCAATCGGCACCTACGGCGGGGCGGCGACGGGTGGGGCGGCGGCGAGCGGCGTGGGTCACGGGGCGGGAACGAATCTCGCCGAGGCCGGCGGCGCGGTGGCCGGCGCGGTGGCGGGGCAGGCCGTCGAGGAAGCGGTGACGCGCAAGGCCGGCCTCACCCTGACGATCAAGCTCGATGACGGCAGCACCGTCGTGGTGACGCAGGCGTCGCCGCCGGCGTTCAATCCCGGCGACCGCGTGGCGGTGACCAGCGGGCCCGGCGGAGCCGAAGTGACGCTGCCGTGAGGCGGCCGGATTTCGGAGGGTGGCCACGAAAAGGCACCAAGGGCCGGTAGCTGCGGCACAGCTTTCAGCGCGCCTATAGGCGCAATGGAGATTCTCTACGGAGCCGCGGATCCTCTGTGCCTTTTCGTGGCCACCCTCCGAGTTGCCCTTGATCCAACCCGTCCGTTCGCCCAATTTCCGGCCCAGCGGCGAAGCCATTCCCATGCGATTTCCCCTTCTTCCCGTCATCGGGGCTGCCGGCCTCGTTTTTCTGGTGGCCGGTTGTTCGTCGCCGGCTTCATCGAGCACGCCTGTCTACAGCCAGTCGGAAATCGGTCAGGCCATCAGCCAGCAGTCGGCGGAGATCATCAACGTGCGGGACGTGATCATCACTCCGAATTCCCGGACGTCCACCGGCGCGCCCGGTGCCGGTTCCCGGGTGGGAGCGGCGGCGGTCCTCGGTGCGGTCACCGGTTCGCCCATGGCGATCGCCGGCGCGATGGGCTCGGTGATGGGCGAGGCGGGCGGCGGGCGGCTCGACAACAAGATGGGGGAGGAGATCACCGTCCAGACGAAGGACGGCCGCACGATGACCATCGTGCAGGAGCGAGGCGAGGTTCCGCTGAGTCCGGGAGAGCGGGTCGTGCTGATCACGACCTCGGGAGGTTACTCCGGGCAGAAGGTGCGGGTCGTGCGCCAGGTTGAGGCGGCCGACGCGCCGATTGGCGCAAGAACCCCTTAGGCGACGGACGACACACCCCGTCGCTTCGCGCCACCCCTCTTGATAGAGGGGAGCCAAACTGGATCCAGCTCCCCTCTAGAAAGAGGGGTGCCCAACGGGCGGGGTGTGTGGTCGACTCCGCCTTGCTTCCGGGGTCCGCCTCCGCTGCAGAGCTATCTCGTCGACTCAATCGCTGATCCAAACCAGATCGCCGGACCGGACCTGATCATAGAGTTCAAGCACGTCAATGTTCCGCATCAGCACGCAGCCGCCGCTGAACGGCTGGCCGATCCTTTCCTCGTGGTTGGTGCCGTGAATGTAGATGTAGCGCGCGTGGGAATCGACGTTGCCGCCGGCGTTCACGCCCGGCTCCAGGCCGCGCAGCCAGAGAATGCGCGTGGTGATGAGATTGGGACCGGCGTCGGGAAACTCGGAGTAGTGGCGCCCGGTCGGCACTCGGGACTTGAAAACGACGCCCGGCGGCTGGCCGTCGCCGATGCGCTCGGCGACCTCGTGCAGGCCGCGCGGAGTGCCGAGGGAATCGCGGACATTGGAGGGCGGACGGCGCGAGGTGGAGATGATGTAGCTCTTCACCAAACCGCTGTGCTGGAAGAGCTGGAGGCTCTGTGTGCCGATGCGCACGGTGAGAACCCGGTCTGAGGGCTTGATGCCGAGGCGTGAACAGGTTTTATTCACCTGTTCCAACGGAGAATCCATGAACAAGACGTCATCCTTCACGGTCGGCATCGTCGGCGCCACGGGCGCCGTCGGTCAAGAGCTCCTGCGGCTCCTGCAGGAACGCAAGTTCCCCGTGGGCACGCTGCGGCTCTTCGCCTCGGCGCGGTCCGTGGGCAAGGTCATGGAGTTCGCCGGGAAGAAAGTCACCGTGGAGGAGGCGAAGCCGGGCGTCTTCGGCGACGTCGATGTGGCCTTTTTCGCCGCCGGCGGTCCCGTCACCCGCGCGCTGGCGCCCGACGCCGTCAAGGCCGGCTGCCTCGTGATCGACAAGAGCTCGGCCTTCCGGCTCGACCCGGACGTCCCGCTGGTGATCCCCGAGATCAACCCGGAGGCCCTGCGCACCCACAAGGGCATCATCGCCAATCCGAATTGCTCGACCGCCGTCACGCTCATGGCGCTCTGGCCGCTCCATCAGCGCTTCGGGCTGAAGCGCTATTTTGCAGCGACCTACCAGTCCGTCTCCGGCACCGGCGCGGACGCCGTCCGCGAGCTCGAGGCCCAGGTCCAGGCCCACGCGAAGGGCCAGCCCCTCACGCGCAAGGTCTATCCATACCAGATCGCCTTCAACGTCATCCCGCAGGTCGACACCTTCGGGCCCAACGGCTACACCGGCGAGGAGACCAAGATGATGCAGGAGAGCCGCAAGGTCATGGGACTCCCGCAGCTCAAGGTTTCCGCCTCCTGCGTGCGCGTGCCGGTGCTGCGCGCGCACTCCGTCGCCATCAACGCCGAGTTCGAGCGGCCGGTGAGCGTCGAGCAGGCGCGCGCGGCGATCTCCGAGTTTTCCGGCGCCGAGCTCGTCGACGACCCGGCGAAGCAGCGCTATCCGACGCCGCTCGATTTCAGCCGCCAGGTGAAGTGCGGTGTCGGCCGCATCCGCGTCGACACCGCACTGGACAACGGCCTCGCGCTCTGGGTCAGCGGCGACAATCTCTGGAAGGGCGCGGCGCTCAATGCCATGCAGAATGCCGAGCTGATGATCCGCGACGGTCTCCTGCGTCCGAAGTCCGCCCTGGCCGGAGTCTGACATGACGGGCGTCGGACGGAATAATTCCTTGTCACTCCCCCGGCGCGCCCGCTTAGCTGAGCCCTCGGCTTGGACGCCTAGCTCAGTTGGTTAGAGCATCTCGTTTACACCGAGAGGGTCGGGGGTTCGAGTCCCTCGGCGTCCAGCGGTCCAGTCCATCCCTTCCACCTTCATCCCTCATGCGTCACACGATCTCCGTCCTCGTCGAGAACAAGTTCGGCGTCCTGGCCCGCGTCGCCGGCATGATCTCGGGCCGCGGCTTCAACATCGACTCGCTCAACGTCGCGCCCACGCATGACGCGACCCTGTCCCGCATCACGATCGTCCTCAACGGCGACGAGGCGGCGCTCGATCTCTGCATCAAGCAGCTGCGGAAGCTGGTGAACGTCGTCGAGTGCACCGATTTCAAGGAGGGCCAGGCCGTTGCCCGCGAGCTCGTGCTGGTGAAGGTCCGCGCCGACTCCAAGGCCCGGCCCGAGATCATCCAGATCACGGATATCTTCCGCGCGAAGATCATCAACATGTCGGCCGACGCCCTCATCATCGAGGTCATCGGCGACGAGGACAAGGTCGGCGCCTGCCTCGGCCTGCTGGAGCCCTTCGGCATCCTCGAGCTCGCCCGCACCGGCCGCCTGGCACTGCTGCGCTGAGCGATTTCCATCTAAAATCCAAAATCCAAAACCCAAAATTTAACCATGCCTGCCAAAGTCTATACCGACAAAGACGCCAGCCTCGGCGCGTTCAAGAACAAGACCATCGCCATCCTCGGCTACGGTTCGCAGGGCCACGCCCATGCGCTCAACCTGAAGGACAGCGGTTGCAAGGTCATCATCGGCCTCTACCCGGGCTCCAAGTCCCGGGCGGTCGCGCAGCAGCACGGCTTCAAGGTCTATGACACGGCCGAGGCGGTGCGCCGCGCCGACGTCATCATGGTCGGCCTGCCCGACATGAAGCAGGCGTCCGTGTACAAGGAGTCGATCCTCCCGAACCTCAAGAAGGGCAAGACGCTCCTCTTCTCGCACGGCCTCGCGGTCCACTTCGGCCTGATCAAGCCGCACAAGGACATCGACATCATCATGGTCGCCCCGAAGGGCCCGGGCCACATGGTCCGCCGCCTCTACGTCGAGGGCAAGGGCATGCCGGCGCTCATCGCCGTCGCGCAGGACAAGTCGAAGACCGCCAAGCAGACCGCGCTCGCCTGGGCCAAGGGCATCGGCTCGACCCGCGCCGGCGTGCTCCAGACGACCTTCAAGGAGGAGACCGAGACCGATCTCTTCGGCGAGCAGGCCGTGCTCTGCGGCGGCGCTTCCGCGCTGGTGCAGGCGGGCTTCGAGACCCTGGTCGAGGCCGGCTACCAGCCCGAGATGGCCTACTTCGAGTGCCTCCACGAGCTGAAGCTCATCTGCGACCTCATGTACGAGAGCGGCATCGCCGGGATGCGTTTCTCCATTTCCGAGACCGCCAAGTACGGCGACATCACCCGCGGCCCGCGCGTGATCAATCGCGCCACCAAGGCCGAGATGAAGAAGATCCTGAAGGAAATCCAGACCGGCAAATTCACCCGCCAGTGGGTCCGCGAATACAAGGGCGGCCTCAAGAATTACAACAAGCTGCTCGCGAAGGGCGAAAAGCACCTGATCGAGAAGACCGGCAGCTACCTCCGCGGCATGATGCCGTGGATGTCGAAGAAGAACCTCAAGGGCGTCCAGGCCAGCTATTGAGCGCGGCCCCGGACCGGCGGACGGGGAGCGGCGTGACGCGCTTGCGCCCGTCCGCCTCCCCGTGTCCATTGTCCGCACCGTGACCAAGCTGATCCTGGCGACCAGGAAGAGCCCGCTGGCCCTGATCCAGGCCGGGCTCGTCGCGTCCCACCTCCGCGCCGCGCTGGCGGTGGAAACCGACCTGCTGCGGGTGGTCACGACCGGCGACCAGCAGGCCGACTGGTCGTTGGAAAACAAAGGCGGCAAGGGCCTCTTCACCAGCGAACTCGAAGCGGCCCTCCTGCGGCAGGAGGCGGACGTCGCCGTGCACAGCACGAAGGACCTGCCGGGCGACATGCCCGCGGGCCTCGCGATCGCCGGCTATCTCGTGCGCGAGGATCCGCGCGACGTGCTCGTGCTGCGTGCCGGCGTGGCCCGTCCGAAGACCCTCGCCACCGGGAGCCCGCGTCGTCGCCTGCAGGCCAGGCTGCTCTTTCCCGAGGTCGAATTCTGCGAGATCCGCGGCAACGTGGACACGCGGCTGAAAAAGATCGGCGAGCAGCGCGTCGCCGACGGCACCATCCTGGCCGCGGCCGGCCTGAAGCGGCTGGAGATCGCCTCCTGGCCGAACGTCGAGTTCCACGCGCTCGGCTTCCAGAGCATGGTGCCCGCGGTGGGACAGGGGGCGATCGCGGTGCAGTGCCGCGCGGCGGAGGCGGCCCGCTACGCCGCCGTCTTCGATGCCGCCACCGCGCGCCACGTCGCGCTCGAGCGCGCGTTCCAGGCCGCGCTCGGCGGCGGCTGCCACACCGCCTTTGGCGCGCATGCCATCGCGGATGCGCTGCATTTCTTCCACGAACGCACCGGCCTGCGGACGTTTCCGCTCGGCCCGGACGATTTTCTCCGGCCGGATGACACCGCCGCCCGGCTGCTCAAGACCCTCGGCCTGCCATGAGTTCCTCCCCGCAACCCCTGCGCGGCCGCCGCATCGCGGTCACCCGCGCCCGCGAGCAGGCGTCCGAGCTTTCCACCCGGCTGGCCGCGCTCGGCGCGGAGGTGCTGGAGCTGCCGCTGATCCGCATCAGCAAGGAGATCTCCAGGGACAACCTCGCCGACGTGATGACGGAGCTCGGCTCCTACGACTGGCTCGTCTTCACGAGCGCGAACGGCGTGCGATTCTTCTTCGACGAGTTCTTCCGGCTCTTCGACGACATCCGCTCGCTCGGGCTGATCCGCCTCGCCTGCGTGGGCGAGGGCACGGCGCGGGAGATCGCCGCGCTCCACCTGCGCATCGAGAGCCAGCCGAAGACGGCCACGGCCGAGGCGCTGGCCGACGAACTGATCGCCACCGGCAGCCTCGACAGCGCCAAGCTGCTGGTCGTCACGGGCAACCTGAATCGGGACGAGCTGGTGCGGAAACTCGAGGACGCACGCGCGATCGTCGACCGGCTGCAGGTCTACAAGACCGAGATGACCGACCTTTCGGCGGATCCCGCCGCCGCGGATTTTCGCGCGCGCGGCGCCGACGCGATCCTGTTCGCGAGCTCGTCCGCGGTGCAGTCGTTCGTGGACCAGGCGAAGGCGCTGAAGCTCGACGCCAAGGCCGTCCGCCCGCTCGCCGGCAGCATCGGCCCGCAGACGACGGAAACCATGAAGCAGCTCGGGGTCCCCGTGGATTTCATCGCCAAGACGCCGAGCCTCGACGCCTTGGCGGATGCGGTGGTCAAGCGCCTGGGTTGATCAACAACCATGCCTGGAAATGTGGAAATCAGGAATGCGGGTTTGAGCTTCTGTGGATTCCGTGTGGTCCGTGGGCAGTCATCTCCGTGGTGAAATTCCACTGATTCGATTCGCCGATCTTCTTTCATGAAAGTTCCTTTTCTCGACCTTTCCCTCCAGCATCGGGCCTTGCGGACGGCAGCCCTTGCGGCCCTGGCCGCGACCTACGATGCCACGCGGTTTTGCCTCGGAAAGGACGTCGAGGATTTCGAGAAGAACTTCGGCGCGACCCTGGGTTATCCGCGGGTGCTGGGGATGAACAGCGGCACGTCGCCCCTGCATGTCGCCTGCATGATCGCCGGCTTCGGGCCGGGCGACGAGGTGATCACCACGCCGTTCACGTTCATCTCGTCCGCGTGGGGCATCAGCTACACCGGCGCGACGCCCGTGTTCGCCGACATCGAGGAGGACACCTTCAACCTCGATCCGGGGAAGCTCGCTGCCGCGGTTACGCCGCGGACCAAGGGCATCATCGTCGTCCATCTTTTCGGCCAGCCGGCGCGGATGGACGAGATCATGGCGGTGGCCCGGAAGCACGGTCTCTTCGTCATCGAGGACTGTGCACAGGCCGTGGGTGCGCGGTACCGGGAAACGCCGGTCGGCCTGCTGGGCGATGCCGGCACCTTCAGTTTCTATCCGACGAAGAATCTCGGCGGCTGCGGCGAGGGCGGCGCGTTCGTCTCGCGGCGGGAGGAGATCCAGACGCAGGCGCGGCACATCCGGGTCCACGGCTCGGACCGCCGCTACTATCACGACGTCGTGGGCGGCAACTTCCGCATGGACGGCTTCCAGGGCGCGCTGCTCAACGTGAAGCTTCCGCATCTCGCCCGCTGGACCGCGCGGCGACAGGAGATCGCCGGCCGCTACCTCGCGGGCATCCGGCTCGCCGATGTCCGCCTGCCGGGGCAGCCGGCGTACGGGAAATCGGTCTTCCACCAGTTCACCCTGCGCCATCCCCGCCGCGACGCACTGCGCGAGCACCTCGCGAAGCAGGACGTCGGCACCGACCTGATCTACCCGGTGCCGCTGCACCTGCAGAAATGCTATGCGGGGCTGAAGGCGGGGCCGGGATCGTTTCCGGCCGCCGAGCAGGCGGCGAAGAACTGCCTGAGCCTGCCGATCTTCCCGGAGCTGACGGACGCGCAGGTCGACCACGTGATCGCGAGCGTCAACCGATTCTGACGAATTTTGGCCACGAAAAGGCGCGAAAAATTCAATGGCTCCGACTCGAATCTCCCGCGCGCCTATAGGCGCAATGGAGACGCCGCCGTAGCCCCGGCATCTTTGCGCCTTCTTGTGGCCAAAATTCCGTGAGTTGCAGCCCGCGCGCCTTCGTGTCCTGTTAGCCGGATCATGATCGACGGCATCCAGTTGAAAGTCTGCGGGCTCACCTCCCTGGCGGATGCCGAGTGCGCGGAACGTTGCGGGGCGGATTATGTCGCCTTCAACCTCTATCCGAAATCGCCGCGCTATCTTCCCCTGGCGCAGGCGCGCGCGATGATCTCCCGGTTGCCCGCGCGCAAACGTGGAGTGGTGATGGTCGAGCCTTCCCTGACGGAGCTGGCTGAGGCGAAGGCGGCCGGATTCGACTTCTTCCAGATTCATTTCCGGACCGGGCTGGAGCTGAAGTCCATCGCCGCCTGGTCCGCCGCGGTCGGCCCGGAGCGGCTCTGGCTCGCGCCGAAGCTGCCGCCGGAGGCCGACGTGACGGCCGCGTGGCTGCCCCTGGCTAATTTCTTCCTGCTCGACACCTTCCAGCGCGAAGGCTTCGGCGGCTCGGGCCGGACGGGTGACTGGCCCAAGTTCGCGCGGCATCGGCGCGCGCACCCGGAGAAGACCTGGATCCTGTCCGGCGGGCTGAACGCGGAGAACATTGGCGACGCCCTGCGGGAAAGCGGCGCGCGATTTGTCGACGTGAACAGCGGCGTGGAATCCGCGCCCGGCGTGAAGGACCCCGAACGCCTGCGGAGCTTCGTCGCGAGCCTGCGCGCCGCGGCGGCGGCGTGCTGACGCTGCTGGTCGTGCTGGAGGCCAGGTCGCTGACCTGGCCGGCCGCCTCAGCGAGGCGGCCTACAACGCTCGCGCCCGCGCGCCCTCGTGCTCGAGGAGCTGCCGCTTGATGTCCTCGCCGAAGGCGAAGCCGGTGAGACTGCCGTCGCTGCCGATCACCCGGTGGCACGGAACGATCAGGCAGACGGGATTGGTCGCGTTCGCCCGGCCGACTGCGCGCGATGCGCCGGGGCGGCCCAGCTCGGCAGCGAGACTGCCGTAGCTTCTGGTTTGCCCGTGAGGAATGCGCTGCAGCGCGCTCCAGACGCTCTGCTGGAAGGGCGTGCCCTGGGCGGAGATTTTCAGGTGAAAATCACGGCGCTGTCCTGCGAAGTATTCGCCAACCTGTTTTCGCACGTCGGCGGTTCGCGACGGATCCCGGACCAATTTGTCTGCGGAAAAACGGCCCCGCAGCTCCGGCAGGCCGCCGAAGGCCGTGGCGACGATCGCGCCGTCTTCGTCGACGGCGACGGAAAATTCGCCGGCCGGCGTGGGAAAGGTGTCGTAGAAGTGTTTCATGACGGGATGGGCTTCTTGAACTGCCACAGCTGGGCCGTGGCGAGACTGCGGAAGGGAGCGAACACGGCCATCAGCCGCCGGGTGGCGTCCACGTCGGGACGTTTCTCGAGCTTGAGCAGCGCCTGGAGGCCGCTGGTCACGCCGGTGTCGCCGAGCGGGACGCAATCCGGAAAACCGAGCGAGCGCATCATCAGGTAGTGGACGGACCAGGGGCCCAGCCCGTGCAGTTCCAGCAGCGTGCGCTCGGCGCGCGTGGCGGACATCGTGCGCGGGGCCTCGAGATCGAGGCGGCCTTCCGCGACGAGTCGGGCGGTGCCGATGACATAGGCCGCCTTCTGCCGGGAGAACTGCAGCGACAGCAGGTCGTCGGGCGTGAGCGCCGCCACCGCAGCCGGGGTCGGCGGCGCGTACAGGGCGTGGCCGGCGACCGGAGTGCCCGCGCGTTCGACGAGGCGCCGCTTGAGCAGGCAGGCGAAGGCGAAGTTGATCTGCTGGCCGACGATCGCCCAGAGCAGGCCGTCGAACACCGAGGGAGTCTGGCTGATCCGGAGCTCGGTCCGTCCGGCGACGAGCCGGGCCAGGCCGAGTTTCCTGGCGAGGCGGGAAAAGGCCGCGGCATCCTGATCGAGGCCGAGCAAACCGGCGACCCGCGCATGCACCTCCGCCGCACCCGCGGCCTGGGTGCCGATCGGTTCGAAACGCACGGCGACGGTGCGTGGCGAGAGCTGCAGCTTCAGCAGAACCGGACCGTCCGCCAGCTGGATGGCGGCGCGGTAGTCGTCTCCGTCCAGGCGCTCGGTGAGACTTTGGGAGTCACGCCCCAGGGCTCGGCGGAGGTAGGGCAGCGGATAGCCTTCGGGCAGCCCGATCTCGAACGCCTGGGTGTTCCGCAGCTCACGGTAGGCGGTGGGTGTCACGCCGGCGCGCCGCCGGAAGCTGTCGTGAAAGGTGGAGAGGCTCTCGAAACCGGCTGCGGCGGCGACGTCGCCGAGGCTATCGTTGCCGGCCAGGAGTGCGCGCTTCGCCGCGTCCAGGCGGGCACGGAGCAGGAGGTCGGCCGGCGTCGCATGGAAATGCTGCCGCAGCAGCTCGAACAGGCGGGTCGGACCGAAACCCGAGCGGCGCACGACCGCGCGCGCGTCGGCGAAGGCGGCGGGATCGGTCCGGATCTCCGCGACCAGCGCCTCGACCGACTCCAGCACCGGATCGGCGCCGCGGGCGAAGTCGTCCGGGTGGCACTTCCGGCAGGCCCGCAGGCCGGCGGCCCGCGCCGCCTCGCAGCTCGGAAAAAAGCGCACGTTCTCCGGCCGGGGCTTCCTGGCCCGGCAGGACGGCAGGCAGTAGATGCCGGTCGTCACGACGCCGAAGAAAAACCGGCCGTTGTAGTCCGCATCGCCCGCCAGGAGGCGGGCGTACATCGCGGCATGACTCATTCGCATGCGCGAAGGTAGCACAGGAACGGCACGTCGTCGTCCGGATAATTTCGGTGCAATTCGCCGGCCGGGGCGGAGGTCGGATTTTTGGCCACGAAGAGGCACAAAGGGCTCGGGGCTGCGAAGGCGTCTCCATTGCGCTTATAAGCGCGCAGGCGATTCGAGTCGGAGCCGATGAACTTTTGGTGCCTTTTCGTGGCCACCCTCAGTTCATTGCAGCTTGTGCAGCTCGGCGGCGATCGCGTCGGCGGTGTGCAGGGCGTTCGGCGGGATCGGATGGTCGCTGTCGAAGACGTGCATCGGGCCGGGCTTTTCGATCGTGACCCGCGACTCGTCGATGCGGCCGTCGGGGCCGAGGATCGCGGCGAGGTTCATCCCCAGGTGCGCGGCGAAGAAACGGTAAGCCGCGGCCCGCTTGGAGGGACCGTAGTCGTGGCCTTCGTCCGGCAGGTGGACGTTGGCGACGTCCGCCGCTGCCCCGTAGTAGGCGTAGATTTTCTCGATGAAAGGGAACTCGATCTTCGGCGTGTACTGCGTCCAGTCCTTGCCGTCGGAGACGAGCAGCATCGGGCGCGGGGCCGCGAGGGCCGCGATCATGGCGTTGCTGACGAAATGGTCCGGGCTGCGGTGGATCGGCTGGCCGCTCTCGCAGGGACAGCCGCCGAAGTTGTAGGCGGAGACCATCGTGACCGGCACGCTGACGGCGACGCGCGGGTCGAGGGCGGCGACGATGAAGGTCTGGGTCCCGCCGCCCGAATAGCCGCTGACGCCGATGCGCTTGGGATCCACGCCGTCCTGCGCGAGGAGAAAGTCGATCGCGCGCGTGGAGTTCCACGTCTGGATGGTGAACGCGAGCGGCTGCCGATGGGCGTCCTGTCCGACAATCTGCATCGAGTCGTCGCAGCCGAACATGTCGATCGAGAAGACGACGGCGCCCATCTTGGCGAGGCTGGCGCAGCGCCGCTGCATCTCGGGTTCGAACCGGCCCTGCTTCGCGAAATCCTCGGGGGTGACCACCGGGCCGGTGTGGCCGTGCGGCGAGAGGATCCCCGCGTAGGGCGGGGCGACGTTGAGCGGCCGGTACAGGTTGCCGGTGACGTAATTGCCGGGAGCGGACTCGAAATAGACATTTTCCACCGAGTAGCCGTCGTAGAGCCGGCGGCTGTGGATCACGGCATTCAGCGGCGTGCGCTTTGGCCAGGGCGAGAGCCCGGCGCCTTCCTGGATGCGCCGGCGGACGAGCTGGGCGTAGGCGTCCCAGGACGCGCGGTCGGGAAAGTGCGCGAGCGCCGCGTCGAGCACGGCCTGGCCCTGCTCGGGCTTGAGGAAGGCGCCGAGCGGGCGGCCCACCGGGGGTGCGGGCGGAATGCCGTCGGGGAGCCAGCTGACGTCTGAAGCGGCGAGGCCGGTCGCGGCGGCGAAGAGAAGCGGAACGACGAGGCGGGGGCGGAGGTTCATGGGGAGCGGGGAAAAAGCTCAGGCCGTCGCGTGCTGCCGGAGCAGCTCGAGCGGGATCACTTCGAGCGTACGCTCGTGCGTCGCTGTCAGCGCGACCGGCGCAGCCTGGTTGGCCTCCAGCGCGGCCAGCCAGCGCGAGGCGCAGACGCACCAGCGGTCCCCGGGCTTGAGACCGGGGAAGCGGTATTCGGGCCGCGGCTTGCTCAGGTCGTTGCCGTCGGCGCGGCTGAATTCGAGGAATTCCGCCGAGACCTCGACGCAAACGGTGTGACAGCCCTCGTCCTCCGCGCAGGTGTCGCAGTGGCCATTGCGGAAAAAACCGGTCACCGGATTCGTCGAGCACGGCCGGAGTGGTCCGCCGAGGACATTGCGCGAGGGCAGGGGGAACATCGGAGTCACCGTAGTTCCCGCTGCCCGCGGCGCAACGCCGCGTTGGACGTTCTGGACAGGTGTAGGGGCATCCCTTGCGGACGCCCGGGTTGGACACCGTCGATCCGGGCGTCCGCAAGGGACGCCCCTCCATTTCAATGTGCTCCCTCAGGCCAGCAAATGCTGCCACTGGTTCTCGCGGGCGCCGCGGGCGGCCTTGAGGGCGCCGATCGCGACGTAGCGCTTGTAGTCCTGGCCCGCCAGCTTGACCTTGGGCGATTCGTAGCCGTCGTCGACGAGCCGCTTCTGCAGCACGGTGTCGAAGCCCTTGATCTGCGAGCCGCCGCCGGTGACGATGATGTTCTGGAGCAGCGTGACGACCGAGTCGGACGACGCGCGCTCGATCAGCGACGTGACGGCGGGATAGATGCGGTCGACGAGGGCGTTGCAGGCGCGGCCGACCACGTCGCCGAGTTCGATCGTGTGGCCCTTGCCGCCCATGATGACCTTCACGTCGAGCGGGCGGCGGCTGGGGCCGACGTACGCGTTCGTTTCCTTGATCTCACGGATCTTGTGGCGCGAAAGCCCGTTGTTCGGGTACGTGCGGTTGAGGTCCTCCTGCATCATCTGGTCGATGGCGTCGCCTGCGAAGGGGATGCTGATCTGGTCCTCGCGGGTGGGAAAATAACCCTGCACGAGGCAGACGTCGCTGGTGCCGCCGCCGATGTCGATGAAGAGCGAGTTGACCACCGGGTCGATGTACTCGGCCTGGCCGACGCGGGAATCGTCGCGATAGCCGAGCGCGGCCAGGAAGGGTTCGGGAATCAGCAGGATCCGGTCGAACACGCCCTGCGCGCAGCGGCGAATGTCCTCGCGCGCCTGCTCGCCGGCATTCGCCGGCACGCCGACGACCGCGCGGATCTCGGCCTGCCCGGTGCCGTCGACGAGGGAGCGGATGTGGCGGAAGAAATCGCGGGCGGCGTCCGGGTGGGCGATGATGCCTTCCTCGAGCGGCGCGACCAGCCGGACGTGCAGCAGGTTGCGGATGGCGTCGTCCCCGTATAGGACGCTGGCGTTGCCGGCGATGATGCCGTCGACGATGCCGTCCTTCACGTAGCCGACCACCGAGGGCACGATCTTGCTGACCGTGATTTCCGTGGAGCCGGGAGGCCCGGCGAGGACGCAGGATTTGTTGGTGCCGAGGTCGAACCCAACCAGCACGGTCCTGGCGGCACGGCCGGCGGCGGCGCGGGGCGCGGCCGGCTGGAGCGTGGGACTGGCGGTGGGCGACGCGGGTTTTTCGAGGGTCGTGGTGGTCATGAGGAACGATGGGTTGTTGCGGACACGGGTGGGAGTACGACGCTGGAAAGAATCACGAGGCGCGGAGCTGGCGCCGGCCTTCCTCGGACCGCTCCTGCTCGAGCATGCCCTCGATCAGGTCGGCGACATCGGGCGGAGGGAGGCCCGCGAGCGGCCGGCGTGGAGCGGGCCGCGTCGACGGCGCGTCGCCCGGGACGGCAAGGGGGGCGGCGGCGAAGCCTGTCGCCGCCAGGCGCTCGGCCAGCAGCGGAGCGAGCACCTCGGCGAACGCGAGCGCGTCGGCCACGCGGCGGTCCTCGGCGGCGAGAAGCTCGGGCCACGGGAGGGGAGATTCGGCTCGGGACGAATTGGCTTCGGCCATGGCGCGGGAAAAATCTTCGGATTCGAGGCGGGCGGCGCGCTCGTGCTCGCCCTTGGCGCGGAGGAGGCAGACGCGGCGGTAGATCCCCAGGGCCGGGCCGCAGGCGGTCGGCACGGAAGGCAGGGAAGACGAAGACGGCGCGCTCAATGGCTGATGTTCGCCGGGGCAGACCGGGGAATCACCGGGCGGTTCGACAAAATCCGCCGCCGCGCGGCCGCGCTCGCGTTAGGTTGCGACGCAGCGGCCTTTAGCGATAAACAAAATAAACCAGGCCGAGAATCACGCCGGCCAGCGCCATCATCACCACGGAGAAGACAATCCAGCAGCCCGTCTTGGTCGGAGACGGCCGGTTTTTTTCCTCCTCTGCCTGGAGACGTGCGAGCAGCTCGTCGGCGTCCGCGGGGGGAGGCACCGCGCGCGGAGCGGGCGTGGGGAGCGGAAAGGGAAAGGCGGACTTGGAAACCGGCGCCGGCTCGTCGGCGCCGGCCGCGAGGATTTCGCGGTCGAGCCACGCGAGATGTCCCTGCAACAGCGCGCGTTGGCGGCGAAGTTCGTCGAGGCGGGAGGACATGGGCTGGACAGTTGAAGGCTCAGGCGGACGGAGGGCCTGAGTCAAAGGAAGAACGAGGAACGTTTTGGCCACGAAAAGGCACAAAAACCCAGAGGCTCTGGCTGGAATCTCCCGCGCGCCTGTAGGCGCTATGGAGAGCCGGCCGCAGCTCGTGATTTTTCGTGCCTTTTCGTGGCCAAAAATCCGAGAGTAAACTCCGGCCAACTTTCAGGAACGGCCGCAAAAAAGGCGCCGGGAAATCCCGGCGCCTGAAAAGATTGGGCTGTGTCAGCCGTTCAACTCGTGACGATGGAGACCTTGCGGTGCTGCTTGTCGAACTTGACGACCCCGTCCTTGAGGGCGAAGAGCGACCAGTCGCGGCCGGTGCCGACATTGCGGCCCGCGTGGTGCTTGCTGCCGCGCTGGCGGACGATGATGGAGCCCGCGGTGACGGTTTCGCCGCCGAAGGCCTTGATCCCGAGACGCTTTGAATGGCTCTCGCGGCCGTTGTTCGATGTGCCCTGACCTGTTTTGTGCGCCATGACGTAAACTCCTTAGGCTTTGATGGACTCGATCTTGATGACGGAAAGCTCCTGGCGATGGCCGCGCTTCCGCTCCATGCCCTTGCGCTTCTTCTTCTTGAAGACGATGACCTTGTCGCCGCGCTTGTTCTCGAGGATCTTGGCGGAGACCGAGGCGCCGGCGAGGGTGGGGGTGCCGACCTTGAAATTCGCGCCTTCGCCCGTGGCGAGCACGTCCTTGATCTCAACAATCGCCCCGGCCGCGGTGTTCGGGTAGCGGTTGACGATGAGGATGTCCCCCTCCGTCACGGTGAACTGCTGGCCTTGGGTTTTGATGGTGGCTTTCATGAATAAAACGTCGAAATAAGCGGTTGGGACGGGGCGAAGGCAAGATTTTTTAATCGCTCCGAGGGACAGCGAATAACTGAGGAAACTTCGAACCGGCGGACGTCTCACGCGAAGCCACGAAGGGCGCGAAGCCGGATTGTCTGATCAGATTCGGAGGAGCGAAACCTTCGTGCCCTTCGCGGCTTCGCGTGAGACCGGATCGTTCCTATTTCAACGGTGACGGCTTTGCCGGCGGCGTCGCCGGCGCGTCCTGGGCCGAGTTGAACATGTCGACTTCCATGTAATAGTGCTCCCGGCGCTTGTAGTCGTTGGGATAGATGGCGCGTTCGAGATATTCCCGGTGCCGGTTGGCGGCCTCGAGTTCCTGCTGGCGCTTGAGGGCCTCGAGGCGGGCCGCTTCGCGATCGGCGAGCTCGCGCTTCTGCCGCTCGGCTTCCTGCAGCTGGCGGAGGGCCTCGAGGCGGGCGCGCTCGGCCGCGGCGGTCTCCCGTTCGCGTTGCTCGGCCAGGCGGCGGGCCTCGCCCTGGGCGGCCTCGCGCTCGCGGGCGAGGCGGTCCTTCTCCGCGGTGAGCCGCGCGGCCTCCTCCTCGGCCGCGCGCCGGGCCGCCTCGGCGGCCTCCTGCTGGCGGCGGAGCTCGGCGACATTCTTTTCCGCGGCGGCCAGGTCCTGCTGCGCCTTCAGGTCGGCCAGGCGCCGGGCCTCGGCATCCGCCGCGGCGCGCTGGTCGGCCTCGCGTTTGCGCTGGTCGGCCGCGGCCTGCTCCGCGGCGGCGCGTTGCTCGGCCAGGGTTTTCTCCGCCTCGGCCTTGTAGGTGCGGTAACCGAAAAAGCCGGCCAGCGCGGCCAGCAGGACAACGACGATGACGACGGCGGTTTTATTCATGGCGGCGACGGGGTGGCGCGGCACGCGCTGCGCTTTTTCTTCGACCGCGCGCGGGACGAAAAGTTCGCCAAATCTCAGCGCGGCTGGAGGAAATGATCAATCCGCGGGAATCCTTTCGCACGGAGGCACGAAGGCACAGAGGTCGAACTCCCATCATTCCATTGGCCGAATTCGTCTTCGCGCCCTCGGGCCTTCGCGGGAAAATATTCCGGTCAGGGATCGTTGGGCCGGCGCGGACCCTTGAAGAAAACATAGTTCGTCAGGAAGCTCAGTCCGAGGACGCCGCTGAGCGTGCGGATATTGCGCATCGCACCGACCACCATCGTGAGCGGGCTGGCCTGCGGCTCCTGGATGCGGAGGAGCAGCGAGCACCCGGCCAGCGCCAGCACCGGCTGCAGCAGGAAACAAACGTGGTACACGGCGAGCGCGTCGGGCCAGCGGCCCAGCGCCCGCGCGAGGATCCATCCGCCGGCCACCGGGGCGACGGCGGCAAAGAGCGAGTTTACCGCGAGATTGACCCCGATCGCGAGGTTGCGTGCCTCCATCGGGATCAGCCGGAGCAGGAGGGTGAACTGTCCGAGGACAAACCCCGCGCTGGTCACGCCCGTCCAGAGCCACATCGGATAGAGGAGCCAGCGGTTTTCCGGCGTGACGAAGCACCAGAGGAAATTCTGCACCTGCCAGAGAATCAGCGAGACCGTCATCACGGACTTGTTGCCGTAGCGGTCGAGCAGCGGCCCCCACGCCGGCAGCGAGAGCGCGCCGCCCAGCTGGGAAAGCGTGGAAAGCACCCCGACATCGAACGCCGAAAGCCCTTCCTGCTCGAACATGAAGATGTGATAGAAGGGCCCGAAGCAGTTCGCCGCGAAGGACCACACCGCGCCGAACGCGACGAAAAGCAGAAAGGACCGGGCCGCGCCGACGATCCGCACCTGCTCGCCAAGCGGACGCTCGGGCCCGGTGTCGGAACGGAGCGGGCGGGTCGGGCTTTGCCACTGCCAGCGGAGCGAGAAGACCCGCAGGAAGGCGGCGCCGGCGACGATCAGCTGGAAGGCCGGGACCGCGTAGTTCCAGCGCGCGAGCGCCCAGCCGGCGGCCAGGAGGAACGTGAGCGTCGAGACCTGGAGGATGCCGTTGCGCCGGCCGAAGAATTTTCCGCGGACCCGCCCCGGCACCCATTCCTGGATCCAGGCGTTCCAGGTCACGCCCGCGACGGCGGAAAAGCAGCTCGAGAGCAGGAACCACGCGGTCAGCCACCGGCCGGCCGCGGCGGGATCGTCGTGCGGGACCCACGGGAGAAAAATGCCGAGCGCGATCCAGGTGACGAGGTGCAGGGTCGCGGCCGTGACCGTGAGCGTCTTCGGCGGCCGCCACCGGGCGAGCAGCGGAGAGACGAAGATCTGGAGAAAGTTGCCGGCGAACGGCAGCGCGCTGATGAGTCCGATCGTCGGCAGCGGCAGGGGAAACGCCTTCGCCACCAGCGCGGTCATGAAGACATTCACCGGCAGCGACATCGTGACGACCGGCATCGCCATGATTCCCTCCGCGGTGCAGAGCCGCAGGGAGCGGAGCAGGTCGGCCTTGCGGCGGGCGGCGTCGGCGCGCGCGGGGTTTGCGTTCACGGTGCGTTTGCCTGCAATGAAAACGCCATGGCCCGCATAATTAAAGCGAAAGCGCTGCAGACCCGGCGCACGGTGGCGCTCGCACGCTGGCTGCTCGGCAAGCACCTGGTGCGCCGGCATGCGGACGGCCGCCGCGAGGCCTGGCTCATCACCGAGGTCGAGGCCTACCATGGCGAAGGCGACCTGGCCTGCCACGCGCGCGCCGGGCGCACGCGGCGCACCGAGGTCCTCTACGGCGCGGGCGGCCGCTGGTACGTCTATCTCTGCTACGGCATGCACGAGATGCTCAATCTCGTGAGCGGCCCGGCCGAGTGGCCCGCGGCGATCCTGATCCGGGGCGTGGCGGGCATTTCCGGCCCCGGCCGGCTGACGCGCAGCCTGGCGATCGATCGCCGGCTGAACGGAACGGCCGCCGCGCGGGCGAGCGGGCTCTGGCTGGAGGACCGGGGCGTGAAGGTGCCGCGGCGCCTGCTGCGGGCGACGCCTCGGATCGGCGTGGATTACGCCGGCGAAATCTGGGCGAACAAGCCCTGGCGGTTCACGTTCGATCCGGCCAAACTGCCAACGGCGCGCTCCCCAAAAAAGGCGCGCCGCAAATTGTAGGGGCGTCCCTCGTGGACGCCCGCTAACCTGCCTCTGAGTTCATTCCCGAAAGCGGTCCAGGGCGCCCGCAAGGGACGCCCCTACATCGGGCGCTACGGAGCTTTGGCGTTGGGGGCCGGCGCGGGCGCGACCGAAGGCAGGTGGTAGCTCTCGAGCGCGGCGACGCCGGCGCCGAACTTGAATTCCACCTGGAATTTCACCGGGAGCCGCAGCTGGTCCTGGGAGATCCAGACGCGCACGCCCGAGCCGCGCTTGAACATGCCCTTGGGCGGAGTCTTTTCCATGCGCGGCACGAGCACGAGCGTCTGGAAATTGCCGAGCGGCGTGCTGACCTGCTCGTAACCCTCGGCGTGGATCGTGAGCTCGTAGAATTCGTCGTCGAAGATCACGAGCGCGTCGCGCTTGTCGCCGGGCTTGAGGTCCCAGGTCCGGGTCTGGACCAGGCTCATGATGAGGTCCACCGGATCGCCGGCGGGCATGGCCAGCGTGGCGTTCTTGCTCGCGTCCATCCCGTTGACGTACGTGGCGGTGGACTTCGCGTAGTCGAAGACGATGGAGTTCTTCGTTTCCTTCGAGTCCGACTTGCTCGTCTCGATTTTTGAGAGCAGCCGCCCGCTTTCGCCGTCGAACAGCGCGTCCGCCCGGGCGTTGAAGGTGAAGAGCGCACTGGCCAGGCCGCGCGTCGCGGTCGTCGTGGTCACGAGGAGGCGCGGCCGGCCGCCTTCCGGCGGGGCGGTGTGGGCATCGATCTTGATCTCGCCGGCGTGGAAGAAGATACCCCAGCTGACCCGGTAGGTCAGGCTCTCGCCATCGCTGAGCGCGGGCGCCCCGCGCAGCGGCAGGGCAAGGGCGAAGACCGACAGGGAGAGAAAGAGCGGGGAGCGCACGAGGTAAGTCCCGAGCCAACCACGGAATTTTCGTCCAGCGCGATGCGAAATTGCACGGATCGGTCGCGAACGACCGCCACCGGCGGGCGGAACGGGCAAGCTGGAGAAATCCTGCACGCCAACGGAGAGGGCCGGACGAGGGTTTTGTTCCGCCGGGATTCCCGGTGGTCCTGCTTTTGGGGCAGGTTCAGAAGATCGTTCTCGTTCTCCTGATTGTTCCTCGTTTCCGCCCCTTTCCGCAGGGGGAACGAGAATGAGAACGAGCCACGACAACGGCTACGCCTCGCGCGCCAGCCGGGGCGGCAGCGGAAAAATCCGGGTGGGCGCGATCGCCCACAGGACTTCACCCGGGAGCAGCCGATGGTTCCAGGGCGTGCCGGCGGCCCAGGGTGAAAACGCCGGCAGGATGAGGCGGCGGGCCGAGGCGACGAGCGCGGAAAGGCGGAGATGCCCGCCGGCGCCGTCGCTCCACGAAACGGCCGGATGATGATGGCCGATCAGCTCGACGCAGCCCTCCGGCACGGCGGGCTCGGTGTCGCCGTGGTGAAAAAAGAAGCCGTCGCGGCAATGGCTCGCGGCCTCGGCGAGCGGCCAGCGGCGATCGTGGTTGCCGGCGAGGACCGTCGCCGCGATGCCGGCGGATCGCAGGAAATCCTCCGCGGTGCGCCGTCCGGCCAGGGTGTGGAGCGAATCCCCGAGCCACACCATGCCGTCCGGCTGGTAGTCGGCCACGAGGGCCTGCAGCCGCGCCGCGATCTCCTCGTCGCCCCAGGCCGGCAGCAGGTTGCCCTGCGCCCGGTGGCTGGAGGCGTAGCCCCAGTGCAGGTCCGCGACGACCAGCAGCCGGGGCCGCGCGAGCCAGAGCGCGCGGCGGGCGTCCAGCCAGAGGTCAGGCTGGATTTCCGTGCGGGGCGGGCGGGAGGTTGCCATACATTGCATGATAGAGGCGCTCGATCGTCGTCTCGGGATCCTCGAGGGTCATGGTCTCCTTGATCCGGCTCGCATGGATGCCAAACGAAAACGGGCTGATGCGCCCGAGCTCGCGCAGGTCCCAGCGCAGTTTCCCGACCTCGTCGAGAAAGCGCAGCGCCCGCGGCAGGTCGAGAAAGCGCAGCGTCGCCTCGGCGTAGGCCTCGGCCAGGAGCGGATGGTCGGGCTCGTGGCGGCGCAGGACGTCGAAGATGATCTCGGCGCTCCACTGCAGCGCCCGTGCGCCGCGCTCGGCGCCGTGCACGCGGCGCGGCACCATCAGCCCGGTCTGCGCGACGCCGCGGAATTGCCATTTCACCAGCGAGGCGTCGGCCAGCGCGAGGCGCAGGTCCGCCTCCGCCCCAGGCGGAGAGAAGAGCCGCCGCCAGTCGTCGACGTTCATCTCCTGGAAGGGACGCAGGGTGAGGAGGAAGCCGTAGTCGTCGATCGTGACCAGCGCGTTCCCGCCCTTCGCCGCCTGGACGCGCTGGGCGACGATGCGGGAAAGGGCGTCGTTCGCCGAGCGGCCGATCAGGGAGTGGAAAAAATAGTGGGACAGGCCGCGCTCGCGGTAGAGCTCGACGAGGAAAAAATCGGCGGTCGGGATCGCGGAGATCCGCGCCTGCAGCGCGAAGTGGGCGACCAGCGCGTCGGCGTTGCCCTTCGACAGCCCGTACTCCCGCACCAGCCAGGCCGGATCCAGCCGGGCCGCGAGCGCGGTGCGCAGGCGCACCACCTCGGCGGCGAGCCCGGAGGCGAGCGGCATCTTGTTCGCGTACCACCGCGGCACGGTCGGCACGGAACTGCTCGCCGCGGCGACGACCGCCGACAACAGGTGCGTCTTGACGAGCCGGACGCAGCGGCCGTTCAGGACGAAGACGTCGCCGGGGCGCAGCCGCTGCATGAACGACTCCTCCACCTGGCCGAGATTGCGGCGCCCGAGCCGCACCTGGACCATGCTCTCGGAGGTGATGGTGCCGATGTTCTGGTAAAGGCTGCGGGCGACCCGCGGCGACGGCAGCGTCAGGCAGCCGCGGCCATCGATCAGGACCTTGCCGAAGACCTCCCGGTAGTTCCGCTCGAGGGACGCTCCGCCGCCCTCGAGATAGCGCAGCACACGGTCGAACAGTTCCCGCGGCAGCTCCCGGAAGGGATAGCTGCGGCGCACCAGGGCCCAGGCTTCGTCGGGTGTCACGCTGGCGAAGACGGCGAGGCCGGCGAGCGTCTGCGCGAGGACGTCGAGCGGATTGGCGTGGATCCGCACCGGTTCGAGTTCCCGGTGCTCCATCATGCGCGCGGTCACGGCGCACTCCGCGAGGTCGTTGATGTTCGATGCGACGAGCAGGCCGCGGCTGGTCTCGCCCATCGAATGGCCGGAGCGGCCGATCCGCTGGAGGGCGCGGGACACTCCCTTCGGGGCGGACACCATCACGACCAGGTCGATCGAGCCGATGTCGATCCCCATCTCGAGCGAGGTGGAGCAGACGACGGCGCGCAGTTCGCCCCGCTTGAGCCGGTCCTCCACCTCGAGCCGGACGGCGCGATCGAGCGAGGCATGATGCACCTCGATGAGTTCGGACCATTCGGGCAGGAGCTGCTTCAGGCGCACGCCGATGGTCTCGGCGCCGCTCCGGGTGTTGGTGAAGATCAGCGTGGTGCGGCGATGGGCGAGCAGCGTCCCGAGCTCGCGCAGGACCCGCGTGGCGGTGTAGCCCGCAGGGGGATAGGCGTTTTCCCGCAGCGGCGAGAACACCTCGATGTGCGCGGGCTTGCGCTGAGTCACTTCGATCAGGCGGCAGGGCCGGCCGGGGCCGACGAGGAACTCCGCGACCGTTTCCAGCGGTGCGACCGTCGCGGAAAGCCCGACGCGCACCAGCGGGGCGGGGCAGACCTCCTGCAGGCGCTCGGCGCCGACCATCAGCAGCGCCCCGCGCTTGTTCTCGGCCAGGGCGTGGAGCTCGTCGACGATCAGGAAACGGACGCTGCGCAGCGCGGCGAGCCACCCCGGCTGGCTGAGCAGGAGCGTCAGGCTCTCGGGCGTCGTGACGAGGATGTGTGGTGGACGGCGCTTCTGCGCGGCCCTTTCCTTCATCGAGGTGTCGCCGGTGCGCGCGCCGACGCGCAGCCAATCCCAGCCCAGCTCGTCGAGCGGCTGCTGCAGATTCTTGCGCAGGTCGTAGGCGAGGGCGCGCAGCGGGGAGACGTAGACCGCCACGATGCCGCCGGGGACTTCGCCGCGGTCGTGCGCCTGGCCCAGATGGTGCAAGACGCCGAGAAAGGCGGCGAGCGTCTTGCCGCTTCCGGTGGGCGAGGAAAGCAGCACGGAATTTCCCGCCAGGATCTCCGGGACCGCCCGGCGCTGTGCCGGAGCGAAATGAACGAAACGCCCCTTGAACCAGCGGCGGAGTTCCGGCTGGAGCGCGGCATACAGGCGCGCCTCCGTCAGCGCCGGTGCGTCCACGCGCGCGAGACCGGGAGTTACGGGGGAGACGGGAGCGGGCGCACTCATTCCGGGACAGACCGCGGCCTCAAATCGGGGCCGAGCCGCCGGTCGCGAGGCGGCGGCAGGTGGCGAGGGTGTCGATCTCCGCGGGAGTCTTGTCGGTGCGGATGCGCACGATCCGGGGAAAGCGCAGCGCGAAGCCGCTCTGGTGCCGGTCGCTCGGCTGGATCGAGTCGAAGGCGATTTCCAGCACGACGTCCGGGACCACCCTGCGGTGGCGGCCGCGCACTTCGGTGGTGTGCTCGAGGAAATGCTGGGTGAGCTCCGCGATCTCCGCGTCGGTCAGGCCGGAGTAGGCCTTGCCGACGGTGAGGAGGCGGTCGCTCTCGTCGTCCCGGATGGCGAAGGTATAGTCGCTGAGGACGTCGCGCCTCTTGCCGTGGCCCGCCTCGACGGACACGACGACGACATCGAGCGTCGCATAGGCCTTCTTGAGCTTGAGCCAGGCGAGGCCGCGCCGGCCCGGGGTGTAGAAGCTCCCGGGGTCCTTGGCCATCAGCCCTTCATTGCCGCGCGCACGGGCGGCCAGGAAGGCGGCCTCGATTTCCGCCGCGGTCGCGGCCTGCTGGACCGGGGCGAGCGCGATGCGCTGCCCGCCCGGAGCCAGCAGCCCGGCGAGCAGGCGGCGGCGCACGGTGAGCGGTTCCTTCAGGAGGGTCCGGCCGTCGCGCCACAGCAGATCGTAAAGCGACACCGAGACGGGAATCTCCGCACCGAGGAAAAAATCGTCCCCTTTCCGGCCGAGACGCTTCTGCAGCTCCGCGAAGGGCAGGGCCCGGCCGTTGCGCCACGCGAGCAGCTCGCCGTCGGCGATGAAGTCGCCCGGGATTTCCTGCGCGGCCTGGGCGAGGTCGGGAAACTGCCCGGTGATGCGGTGCAGGTCGCGCGAGAAGAGCTCCACCCGGTCGTCGCACTTGTGGAGCTGGCAGCGGATTCCGTCGTACTTTTCCTCCAGCCACACGGGAGTTCCGAGGCGCGCGACGATCGCGTCGGCGGTGGGCTCCGGGCTGGCGAGCATGAACTGGAGCGGATGAAACACCCGCAGCTGGATCTCCCCGAGACGGCCCGTCCGGGCCGCGTGCGTCACCGCGGCAATGTCGCCGCAAAGCAGGCTCGCCTCGCGCACCGCCTCGGGCGTCTGGCCGGAGGCGGCGGCGACCGCTTCCTCGAGCAGGCCCTCCTTCAGTCCGATGCGCAGGTCGCCGGTGATGATCTTGACGAGGTATTTCGCCTCCGTCGCCGTCAGCGTGGCGATCCGGCGGCGGAGAAGTTCGAGCTTCTGGGTCGGGCCACGCACGGCGGCGACCTGCGTGAAGAAGGCGGCGAGCTCGGCCAGGGAAAACGGTGCGGGCTGTGTCCGGCCGGCGAGGACGGCGCCGGCGGCATCGCCGGCATCCGCGAACCGCTGGTAGGCGGCGCGGAACTCCGCCTCGGTCAGCCCCGCCGCGTCGAGCACCGCCCGCCGCACGGCCGCCCAGCCGAGGGCCAGGACGCGGGGATCGGATTGGGGAAACGCCCGGCCCGACAGGAACACGGCCGCGAGCCCAGCATCGTCGGGAGCGAGGCCACCGAGGTATTTCGCGAGCAGCGCCACTTTCTCGAGCTTGCGCGGGACCGCCCGCACTTCGTCCGCGACGGCGGCCAGGCGGCCGAAGGCGTCGAGCGGCAGGGCGTCGACGGGCCCCGGCGGAGTCAACACAGGCTCCGGCGCGACGCCGGCGACGCCGGAGGGCAGTGCGAGATCGAGCTGGTTATCCTGGTTGATCGCCCACGCCTCGATCCCGCGCTCGCGAAGCACCGCGGCGAACTCCGCAGCGAAACCGTGCAGGGTCAGCACGCGGCGCGGATTCACGCGTTCCACGAAGCGCAGGAGATCGGGGAAGTCTGCGTGGTCCGAGAGGGGAAAGGCGGCATCGCACTGGTAGCGATAGACCGCGCCCGGATCGAGGGCCCAGCCCGTGACGACCGCGGTCCGGCGCCGGCCGAGCTTGCGGAGGAAGGGGGAGGCGGCGGACTGCGGCGGGCAGATGACGACATGCCCCGCGACCGCCGCCGCGTCGAATTCGCGGTAGGCCGGGAAGACGAGCCCGAGTTCCTCGTAGATCCGCGTCAGGCGGAGAGTCTGGTGATGCAGCATCACCGGCAGCCGCGCCGCCGCGAGGCCGCTGAGGAGTTCCTGGCTCTTGCCCAGGCTGTAGCCGAAAAGCACCGGCGTTTCCCCGTCTTCCAGCGCGGCCTCACAGAAGCCCGCGATCTCGCGCAGCACCTGTTCGGTGGGCGGGAAGACATAGCGCGGCCGTCCGTAAGTGGTCTCCATCACCAGCACGTCGGCATGGGGAGTGGCGCACAACTCCGCCGAGAGTCCGGGCCGCAGCTTGAAGTCGCCGGTGTAGAGCAGGCTGCCGTGCCGCTCGTGCGCCAGCAGCGCCTGCGCGGAGCCGAAGATGTGCCCCGCGGGCTGCAGCGTCACGGCGCAGTCCGCCGTCAGCAGCTCCGTGTGGCCGAAGGGAAGGACGTGCTCGGTCCGCGGCCCGGCCAGGCGCGCCCGCATGAGACGGGCGGTGCCGCGCGAGCAGAGGATCTCGCGATGGGCGGCGAGATGATCGAAATGCGCGTGGGAGACAAAGGAACGGTCGACGGGAAAGTGCGCATCCAGCCACCAGCCCACCTGGGGCAGCCACACGCCGTTGCGAAATTCAACTTCCCACATCGCGCCCAGCCTAACGAAGGGTCAGCGCGCCCGCAACCAGCAGGACCAGCAAAAGCACCGCGACCAGCCACCAGTGCCAGGCCAGGCCTTGCCGGCGCGGGCGGGAGGGAGACGGCTCGTCCTCATCGTATCCCCCGGGAAGGTCGAGGCCGTCATAGATCGAGGCCTCGCGCCAGCCCGTGCGCTCGTCGGCGCCGCATTCGGGGCACGCCTGTGCCCGGGGCGGGATCGTCGCGCCGCACTGGGCGCAGGTCTCCGGCGGAGGCGGACGGCTCATGCGCGGGCCGGTCAGCGGGCGACACCGAGATACTTGCGCCGGGCGAGCCGCCAGGCGGTGACGAAGAACGCCGTGAGGGGAATCGCCAGCAGCATCCCGACCACGCCGCCGAATGCGGTGCCCCAGAAAAAGACCGCGACGATGATCGCGACCGGGTGCAGGCCGGTGCGCTCGCCCATGATGCGCGGCGTGAGCACCCAGGCCTCGGCGCATTGCACGACGACCTTCACCAGCAGGACGAGCCCGACCAGCCTCCAGCCGCCGTCGGGCTGGAAAAAGGCCAGCGGCAGCGCGACGGCCAGCCCGACGATCGTGCCGAGATAGGGCACGATGTTGAGCAGCCCGAGACTCAGGCCCAGGACCAGTCCGAAATCCAGGCCGACCAGCGTGAAGCCGGTGGCGAGAAGGCCGCCCATGATCAGGCCGATCAGCAGCTGGCCGCGGAAAAACGACTCGACGATGGCCACGAATTCCCGCGCGAGGAATACGACATCGTCCCGCGCGCCCTCGGGCAGGAACGGCAGGTGGTCGCGCAGCTTCCGCGTCGGATCGGGGCGTGCGAGGAGGAAGAAAAAGAGATAGACCGGGATGATCGCGACGTGGGTGATGAACGCCAGGATTCCCGCGACCCCGCCGCCCGCGGCGCGCAGCGACGGCAGGGCGTGCGCGACCAGACCCTGCGCCTGCTCCGCGAGCGTGTCGGCCATGCGCTGGACCGCAGGATGCGCCAGCTGGTGGCGGATGGCCTCGGACCACACCGGATACTTCTGCTCGACATACAGGCGGGTCTCGCCCCACAGCCTCGGCGTGTAGGCGATGAAATTGAGGAGCTGCTCCACGACCGGCGGCAGTAACAGCACCACGATGCCGGCGACCACGAGCAGGAACAGCCCGTAGAGAAGGATGACCGCCGCGGTCCGCCGCAAATGCAGCCAGCGTTGCAGCAGGCCGACGACCGGCTGGAGCACGAGCGCGAGCACCCCCGCCACCGCCAGCGGCCAGAGCACGCCGGAGAAAAAGGCCGCGAGCCCTCCGAGGACGACGAACGCGCCGATGATCAGCGCAGCCGATCCGACCAGGGCCAGCAGCGTCAGCGCAAACGCCGCGATGCGGCGCTGGGCGGGGGTCAGGAGGGGCGTGGGTTCGGCCGCCATGCAGGACCGAGCAGACAAAAGACCGCGCGGGGAGGCCAGAGCAATCATGGCCGATGGAAACCCCGCCGCCGGTTCGAAATGGGAACGCTCGACGGAATCCGCGGCCCTTTAGCAGTGACACCCTGGCCGGCTTTTACCTACATCGCCCCATGAAACGCGCCCTTCCCTGGTTCGTGGCGTTGGTATCGCTCGGCGGTGCGATGGTGCTGGGCTTCCTGCTTTGGCAGGCGAAGCAGGACGGCGCGCTGGCGGCAACGCGCGGAGTCGACGCCGAACGGACGGCGCGGGTCCGGATCACGGAACTGCAAAGCCGGGCGGACGACCTCCAGACGCAGCTCGCGGCGGCCAGGACCGCGCAGGCGCTGGCGGAGAAATCCGTGGCCAAGGCCGCGGCGCCGGCGGCGCCCGCCGCGACCCGGACGGCGGCGAATGCCCCCAAGGTGATCCACATCGCCGACGTGATGAAGGATCATCCCGAATACGTGCCGCTGTACGTGAAACAGATGCGGCGGAACGTGGACCGGATGTACGGCGACGGCCTCGACACGCTCAATCTTCCTCCTGACCAGCTCGCGCGCCTGAAGGATCTGCTGACGGAAAAGCAGATGAACAATGTCGATGCGCAGGGCGCGGCGGACGCGGCCGGCCTGGTGCGGGATTCGCCGGAATGGAAGGAAGCGATGAAACAGGCGGCCCAGGAAACCGAGCAGCAGATCGCCGCGATCGTCGGCCCGAATGCGAATTCCACCCTGGATATTCTCCAGGCCCGCGGGAACTTCCAGGTGCAGGTCGAAAGCAACTACAAGATGGACTTCGTGAATGCCGGCGTGCCGCTGTCATCCGAGCAATCCAGCGCGCTGGTGCAGGCGCTGTCCGACACCAACTACGGCGGCCGTGATCTCTCGACCCGGCCGGCCGGTTACAACGACCCCGATCCCGTGACGGGCATCACGCCCCACGAGGCGCGCATCATCGATCTCGCCTCGCACTCCCTGACTCCCGCGCAGCTGGAGATCGTGAAGGCCGACCTCGTGGAGAATCGCCGGACGAGTGCGATCATGAACGAGTACAGGAACGGATCCAACGGGCCGACCATGATCGTGCCGTGAGACGGGTGACGGCCCCGCTGTAGGCCACCTCGCTGAGGTGGCCGGCCAGGTCGGCGACCCGGCCTACAACGTCGCGTTGTCCATCGCGGGAAATAAACGCGTTCGGGCTTTGACGCCGGCCGGTTTTGCGTAAGTTGCCGGTTCCCGCATGCAGGCTGCGACCCACATCCACGTCAAAGGCGCGCGCGAGCACAACCTCAAGAACCTCGATCTGCGCATCCCGCGCGGGAAGCTGGTGGTCATCACCGGCCCGAGCGGCTCGGGCAAGTCGTCGCTGGCGTTCGACACGCTGTATGCCGAGGGCTACCGCAAGTACATGGAGAGCCTCTCGGCGCAGGCGCGCCAGGCGCTCGAGCAGCTGAAGCGGCCGGACGTCGACTTCATCCACGGCCTGTCTCCGGTGCTGGCGATCGAGCAGCGGACCGGCGGCGCCTCGCCCCGCAGCACCATCGCCACGGCGACGGAGATTGCCGACTATGCGCGGCTGCTGTGGGCCGTTTGCGGCGAGCAGCGCTGCCCGAAGGATGGCGGCCGGGTGGTGCAGCGTTCGCTTGACGACAACGTGGAGCGGGTCCTGGCGGCCTGCGCCGGCGAGCGGATCATGCTGCTCGCGCCCTTCATGCGCGCGAAGCCGAGCGTGCTGCGCGACGAGCTGCCGCGCCTGCGCCAGCGCGGGTTCCAGCGGGTCCGCCTCGACGGCGAAGTGCGCAGCCTCGACGACGCGCGCCTGGTGCCCTCGGGAGCGAAGGAGGTGGCCGTGGAACTGGTCGTCGACCGCCTGGTGGCGTCGCCCGACCAGCGAAGCCGGCTGGCGGACTCGCTGGAGCTCGCGTTCCGCGAGGGCGGGGACCGGGCGATCGTCCTGGCGCAGAAGACACCCGAGGCGCCCTGGCGGGAGCTGGCGCTGAGCCAGTCGCTGGCGTGCGAGATCTGCGGCGATCTGTTCGACAAGCTCACGCCGCGGCATTTCTCCTTCAACCACACCGAGGGCGCCTGCCCGACCTGCGGCGGCCTGGGGCGGAAGCTGCGCTTCGTGCCGGAGCTCATCGTGCCCGATCCGGCCAAGAGCGTCCGCGAGGGCGCGATCAAGCCCTGGCGGATCGGCGGAAAAAACCTCATCATCAAGCACAACGCGCTGCTGAAGCAGCTCGCGGAGCAGCTGCCCTTCGACGCGGACGTGCCCTGGAAAGACCTGCCGGAGGACACCCGGGACGCGATCCTGGAGGGTGCGGGTGACCGCCGGTTTGCCTTCAAGCTGCGCCGCATGCGCGAGGCGAAAGCGATGCCGTTTCCCGGTGTCGTCGCCGACCTGGAGGAGAGCTGGCGGCACACGAAGAGCGAAGGCTTCCAGGCGCGTCTGACCACCTTCATGATCGCCGGCGAGTGCCCCGAGTGCCACGGCCGCCGGCTCAATGCACGCAGCGCGGCCGTCCGGATCTACGCCGGCGGCGGCGCGGACGGGAAACCGCGGCGGCACCTGACCTTCCCCGAATTCATGGGCCTCGACATCGGCGCCGCCCAGGCGCTCGCGCAGGAGCTCGTGACGGCGCACGAGGGCGACGACGCCGTGCGGGACGTGGTCACCGGCATCCAGCAGCGGTTGCATTTCCTCCTGGAAACCGGCCTCGGCTACCTGACGCTCGAGCGCGACTACGCCTCGCTGTCCGGCGGCGAGGCCCAGCGCGTGCGCCTCGCCACCCAGCTCGGGATGGGACTGATGGGCGTGATCTACGTGCTCGACGAACCGAGCATCGGCCTGCACCCGCACGACAACCAGAAGCTCCTCGACACCCTGCTCGCGCTCCGCGACCGCGGCAACACCGTGGTGGTGGTCGAGCACGACGAGGATACGATGCGGCTGGCCGACGAGATCATCGAGCTCGGCCCCGAGGCCGGCGTGGAGGGCGGACGACTCCTCTTCCAGGGCACGCCCGCGCAGTGCGCCGCGCAGCCGGCGAAGGTCTCGCGCACCGGCCCCTACCTGGCGCGCAAGCTTGGCGTCGTGAAGGACGCGCCCACGAAAAAGCCGGACGGCGCGTGGCTGACGGTCCGCGAGGCGCGCGAGCACAACCTGCGCGGGATCGACGCGAAATTCCCGATCGGCCTGCTGACGTGCGTCACCGGCGTGAGCGGCTCCGGGAAGAGCACCCTCGTCAACGATATCCTCGCCGCGGCCGCCGCGCGGAAGCTGAACGGCGCGAAGATGTTTCCCGGCCGGCACCGGCACATCGAGAACCTGGATTTCTTCGAGAAGCTCGTGCAGGTGGACCAGGAGCCGATCGGGCGCAGCCCGCGCTCCAATCCCGCGACGTTCACCAAGCTCTTCGACCTCCTGCGGGACCTCTTCGCGCAGGTGCCGCTCGCGAAGGTGCGCGGCTACAAGGCGAGCCGGTTTTCCTTCAATGTTCGCGGCGGCCGCTGCGAGCGCTGCCAAGGCGACGGCGCCATCAAACTCGACATGCAGTTCATGGCCGACGCCTACGCGCCGTGCCCGAGCTGCGGCGGGCGGCGCTACAACCGGGAGACGCTGGAGATCCTGTTCCACGGCAAGTCCATCGCGGACGTCCTCGACCTCACCGTGCGCGAGGCGATCCAGCTCTTCCGCAACCTCCCGCGCGTGCTCGACAAGCTCGCGACGCTCGAGGCCGTCGGCCTCGGCTATCTCACGCTCGGACAGTCCGCCACGACCCTCTCCGGCGGCGAGGCGCAGCGGCTCAAGCTCTCGCTCGAGCTCAGCCGGCGCCAGCAGGGCGGCACGCTCTACATCCTCGACGAGCCGACGACCGGGCTGCACTGGGTGGACATCCAGAAACTGATGGACCTCCTCTTCAAGCTGCGCGACCAGGGCAACACGGTCATCGTCATCGAACACAACCTGGACGTGATCAACATCGCCGACTGGATCGTCGACCTCGGCCCCGGCGGCGGCCAGGACGGCGGCGAGCTGATCTTCGCCGGCCCCCGCGAGGAGATCGAGCAGGCGACGCGCTCGCTGACGGGCGCCGCCCTGAAACGCTGGCGGGCGGCGGCAAAACCAAATCGAGATCTGAAGTCGGCGGGCGGTGTCACGTAATACGTGACACCATGCGCAGGGAGGGAGGGGAATTCGACTTTCGGCGACACCCCCCGTCGCTTCGCGCCATCAGCCTTCGCCGCGGCTACGGCTGACCGGCCTCTCTTTTTCGAGGGGAGCTGACCGGCCTCACACTTCAGGCCTCACGCCTCATACCTTTGCGGGATCACGACCAGCTGAGATCCTGGTCGGCGAAGGGCAGGGTGCGGATGCGCTTGCCCGTTGCGGCGAAGATCGCGTTGCAGACGGCCGGGGCGGCGGCCGGCAGGCCGGGTTCTCCCAGACCGGTCGGTGGCGCGACCGAGCGGACGAAGTGCACCTCGACGACCGGAGGGACATCCGCCATCCGGAGCAGGGGATAATGATTGAAGTTGGTTTCGACGGCGGCGCCGCCGTCGACCGTGACCTTCAGGAACCAGGCGGCGCCGATGCCGTCGAGCATCGCGCCCTGGACCTGGCTTTCGGCCGAGCTGAGATTGACGATGAGGCCGGCGTCGACCGCGGCCGTGAGACGGCGGATCGAGATCGCGCCCTGCTGGCTGACCGCCACGTGCGCGATGATGGCGACGTAGGCGTTGTTGGTGTGGGTGACGGCGAGGCCCAGGCCTTCGCCGCGCGGCAGCGTCTTGCCCCAACCCGCTTTTTCCGCGGCGAGCTTCAGCACGGCCGTCATCTTGGCGGGGGCGAATCCGCCGCCGCGACGCTCCCCGGGCGCGGCGCCGCCGGAGGGCAGCGCGGCGAGCAAACCGAGCGTGAAGGCGAGGGGATCGCGTCCGGCGGCATGCGCGAGCTCATCGACGAAGGACTGCGTGGCCCAGATGTTGCCATTGTCGCCAGGTGCGCGCCAATAGCCCGTCGGCACGCTGCCGGGAATCTTGTGCGACAGGACGCGCGAGCCGGGCACGGCGTTGAACGGAAAGCCCTCCGCGCCCATGTCACCGGGCCCGCCCTGCATTTTCACGAACGAGTCCTGCAGCGCGACGACTTTCCCCGACGCGTCCACCGCGCCCTGGAAGAAATGCCAGCCATTGGAGCGGTAGTTGTCGTGGGCGAAGTCCTGCTCGCGCGTCCACGTGAGCTTCACGGGCGTGCCCGCGAGCTTCCGGGCGATGGCGGCCGCCTCGAGCGAAAATTCGTTGCTGCCCCGGCGACCGAAGCCGCCGCCGAGACGCGTCACGTGGACGACGATGTTCTTCGGTGTCAGCCCCAGGCCCTGCACGAGCAGGCGCTGGCTGCTGCCGGGGACCTGGGAGGGGCACCACAATTCCATGACGTCGCCGCGGAGCCACGCCGTGCAGTTCTGCGGCTCGAGTGTGGCGTGGGCGAGAAAAGGGTAATGATAGCTGGCGTCGACCCGGGTGGCGCCGGGGGGAAGCGCCGGCGCCGGCGCGCTGCCACCGAGCTCCTTCGCCTGCCGGGCCAGGTCATCGCTGTTCTGCGCGGCCCCTGATCCCGCCTCCCATTGCACCCGGAGTTTCCTGGCGGCGCTGAGGACCTCCCAGGTTGAGCCGGCGACGACGGCCACGCCGGAAACGAGCCCAGGGATGCCTTCGAGCACAAAGGCGTCGCGCACTCCCGGCAGGCTCTTGACCTCATCCAGATTGGCGGGGCCGGCCTTTCCGCCGAACACCGGGCATTTCACGTAGGCGGCGTACACCATGCCGGGCAGCTTCTGGTCGAGGCCGAAAAGCGGCTGCCCGGTGACGATCCGGACATTGTCGATGCCCGACACGCGGGTGCCGAGCAGCTTGAAGTCGCGCGGATCCTTGAGAACGACGCTGGCGGGCGCGGACAGGGTCGCGGCCTTGCCCGCGAGCTCTCCGTAGGAGAGGCGGCGGCCGGAAGGCGGATGCAGGACCACACCTTTCTCGGCGGTGCATTCGTCCACGGACACATTCCAGGTCTGCGCGGCGGCGGTCACGAGAAGGGTGCGCGCCATGGCGCCGGCCTGGCGCAGCGGAAGATAATTTCCCGGCGTGGAGCCGCTGCCGACCGCGGATTGGCGTCCGTAGGCCGGGTTGAGATCGCCCTGCGTGACGACGACCTGCTCCCAGGGAACCTCGAGCTCCTCCGCGATGATCATGGGGAGCGCGGTCTTGGCGCCCTGGCCCATTTCCGAATTGGGCGCGATCAGCGAAACCGCACCGCTGGGGGCGATGCGGATGAAGGCGTTGGGCGCGAAGTCGGAAGGCACGGCGGGGCCCGCCTCCGCGGCGCCCGCGGCCGGGCCGGAGCGCAGACACACCCCGACCAGCAGCCCGCCGCCCGCGAGGGTGCCGATCTGGAGAAAATGCCGGCGGTCCATCGTGGGCCCGGAGGAATTGGCGGTGGCATTCATGGGGAAGGGGGAAGGCGCCGACATCGTGATTTTTTGCCGGAGGGGATTTTTTGTCAACGACCACGGCGGGGGGAGCGGGCCCTCCTCCTGGCGCTGACCAGTCCGAAAGGATCTTTTCGTTCTCGAAATCGGCCATTTCCGGAGGAGAGAACGAGAAAGAGAAAGAAGACCAGAAAGGTGGACGCGGGCGGCGCCGGCCGCGGCCGGATATTTTAGAAGATTGCGGCGCGGTGTGCCGCGCTCCTAGCGTGAGCCAGACCCCCGCCCATGAAACTCCGCCCGCGCCGCCATGCCGCTTTCATGCGGCTCGCGCCGCTCCCGCTTTCCTTTCCATGAAATTCCTGTCCCGCGGTTTCGCCTTCCTCGCCACCCTCATTGCTTTCAGTCCGCTCCTGCCGGCCGCCGAGCAGAAGGCGGCACCGGAGTCGCCGAAGAAGGTGATCGAGCTCTGGCCCGAGGGAATCCCGGACGCGAAGACCGGCCTGCCGCCCGAGCGCGTGGACAACGGGAGGGTGTACAGCGTCAACACGCCGACGCTAACGGTGTTCGCGCCCGACAAGCCGCGACCGGGCGGCACCGCGGTGATCATCTGCCCCGGCGGAGGCTATGATCATCTTTCGGCGGAGAACGAGGGCGCGGCCGTCGCCCGCTGGCTCAACACGCTCGGGGCGACGGGATTCGTGCTGCGCTACCGGCTGACGGAATACGGCCATCCCGCGCCGCTGCGCGACGTGCTGCGCGCCCTCCGCCTCGTGCGCTCGCGGGCGACGGAATTCGGCATCAATCCGACACGCATCGGCGTGCTCGGCGCCTCGGCCGGCGGTCATCTCGCGGCCTGCGCCGGGACGTTGTTCGACACGCCGGAAGGAAAAACCGGGGCGGCGCTGGACAAGGTCAGCGCGCGGCCGGACTTCGTCGTGCTGCTCTACGCCGTCGTCAGCATGAAGGAGCCCAATGTCCACATGGGCTCGCGGCGCGCGCTGCTGGGCGCCAATCCCTCGCCGGAGCTGCTCGACCGTCTCTCGCCGGAGCTGCAGGTCACGAAGGACACCTCGCCGATGTTCATCGTGCACACCGAGGAGGACCGGTCGGTGACCGATTTCAACAGCATCGCGCTCTACCAGGCGCTGCACGCGGCCCGGGTGCCGGTCGAGATGCACCTCTACGAGAAGGGCCCGCACGGCTTCGGCATGCGCAAGGATCTCGGCCAGACGTCCGAGTGGCCCAAGCGCTGCGAGGAGTGGATGCGCGCCCATGGCTGGCTGCCGGAATTCGACGGCTGAGCCGCCGTCCCCGCTTCCTCTTTCGTTCAACCCCAACCCCCATGCCCCTCCTGCGCCTTCCCTTCATCCTGTTCGTCCTGCTGTTCGCCTCCGCCGCGGCCGCCACGCCGGCGGCCGAGTTCAAGCCCGATCCCGGTTTCGTCAGTCTGTTCAACGGCAGGGACCTCACCGGCTGGAAATACGTCGGCGGCGACGCCTTCGACGGCAAGGCGCAGAGCTCGGACGGACGCTACTCGGCGGCGGACGGGATCCTCACGGTCCACCCGCACGCGCCGCGGCAGATCTCGCAGCTGTGGACGACGCGCGAGTTTCCCAAGGATTTCGTCCTGAAGCTGGAGTTCCGCGCGGAAGTGAACGCCGACAGCGGCATCTTCATCCGCAAGCCGCAGCTGCAGTGCCGCGATTATCTCGTCGCGGGGCCGTACAAGGAGTTGAAGAAATACAAGGCGCAGGACTGGAACGAAATCATCGTGACGGTCAAAGGCGGCGTGGCGCATTGCACCTGCAACGGCGAAGTCCTGGAGGACGCGCTCAAGGTGCCGGAGACCGGCGGCATCGGCCTCGAGGGTGACCGCGGCCAGATGGAGTACCGGCATATCCAACTGATGGAATTAACTAAGTAACAAGTGCCAGGTAACAAGTAGCAGGAGCTTTAGCGCTGAGATCTCCTGGCACTTGATCCTTGCTACTTGGAACTTCTCTCAATCAACCCCAAAAAAAATGAAACGACCCCTTCTTTCCCTCGCACTCCTCGCCGGCCTCGCCGCGTCCGGGCCGGCCTTCGCGGCCGAGGCCCGGCTCGCGATCGACACACCGATGACGCCGCCCCACTGGGCGGTGATGGAGCGCCAGGTGCTCGCCGACAACGTCCCGGCCTGCCGCGAATTCTACCAGAAGTACTACGATCCCAAGACCGGCTACCTGCTCTGCTTCGTGCGCTGGGGCGCGAACGACGGCCCGGACGACGCGTTCGAGAATTTCAACCACTGGCCGGAATTGAGCGCGCTCGGCGCGAACGACGAGATCCTGCAGATGTACCTCAAGGCCTGGGAGGGCATGATCAAGCAGTACGACGAGGCGAAGACGACCGACGTGCCCGCGGGCCGGGGCGGCATGTACTACCGCGACTTCAGCGCCCAGTCCGACTGGATGCACCACGGCGAGGGCATGCAGAACTTCAACCGCATGGGCCTGAATGTGCCGAATCTCCCGATCTACCAGGAGCGCGCGCGGCGCTTCGCCAGCTTCTACATGGGCGAGGATGCCGAGGCGACCAACTACGACCCCAAGCTGAAGCTGATCCGCTCGATGCTCAACGGCAGCCGCGGCCCGATGCTGCGCAAGGCCACGGCGCTCGACTGGGTTGGCGACCCGTTCGACCCGGAGGGCTTCGGCCTCGTGCACGGCGAGCACACCTACGCGCAGTTCCTCCAGCACTATGAGGAATACGGCGATGTCGTCGGGGATCATTTTCTCAACCTCGTCGCCACGACGATGCCGACCGACGCCTACCTCCTGAAGAATGAGCCGAAGTACAAGCAGTGGCTTGTCGACTACATGGACGCCTGGCTGGAGCGGATGAAGCAGAACAACGGCATCATCCCGAGCAACGTCGGCCTTGACGGCAAGATCGGCGGCGCGGACGGCAAGTGGTGGGGCAACGCCTACGGCTGGGGCTTCAGCCCGGTCAATCCGGTCAACAACCGCCGCGAAAACCGCAACCGCATCCCGCGCGCCCTCGTGGGCTTCAACAACGCGCTGCTCGTCACGGGCAACCAGAAATACGTCGATGCCTGGCGCACGATGATGGATGCGGTCAACGCCAATGCCCGGACCGTCGACGGGAAGAAGGAATACCCGACGATGTACGGCAAGGACGGCTGGTATGGCTGGCAGAGCCAGCCCTGGAATGTCGGCGCGCTGGAAGTCTGGTATTGGTCGATGAAACCTTCCGACCTTGCGCGGGCCGGGCAGGGCGGCTGGCTCGCCTACCTGCAGGGCAAGGACGCCTCGTATCCCGAGGAGGCGCTGAAGCGCGATCTCGAGAACATCCCGCGCCGCGTCGCCGCCATCCGCGCCGATCACACGGCGCCGGACAAGCGGCTCGCCGACAACCAGCTCAACTACAATCCGGCGACGATCTCCGCGCTCGTGCAGCTGATGCTCGGCGGCCTCCCGCCCAGCGTGGACGGCGGCCTGCTCAACGCGCGGCTGCGCTACTTCGATCCGGAGCGGAAGCGCGCGGGCGTGCCCGAGGACGTCGGCGCGCTGGTTTCCGAGCTCACCGATACCCGCACGGTGGTGACCCTCGTCAACCTCAGCAAGACGGACACCCGCACGCTGGTCGTGCAGGGCGGCGCCTACGCCGAGCACCAGATCGAGTCCGTCGAAATCAACGGCAAGACGGTGCCCGTCAACGGCCGCACCTTCACCGTCCAGCTCAAGCCCGGCGCCGGCGGCACGCTCACGCTCACGATGCGCCGCTTCGCCAACGCCCCGACCATTCTGTTCCCGTGGGACCGCAACGGTTGAGCCTGCGTATCGTCATTCCTCGCATGAAACTCCGCCTCCTCGCCCTGCTTGCCCTGTTCATCCCGGCGTTCGGCCTGCGTCCGTTGGTCGCGGCCGATGCGCCGCCGGTCATCGACCTCTGGCCGGAGGGCGTGCCCGACCTCAAGCCGGACGCCACGCCGGAGAAGGAGGTCAACGGGACGTTCAGCAACATCCATCATCCGAGCATGATCGTCTACGCGCCGCCGGCCGGAAAGGCCCGCACCGATACGGCCGTGGTCTTCTGCGCGGGCGGCGGCTACATCCATGTCGCCGTGGGGACGCCCAACGGCGGCCAGGTCACGCAGTGGCTGAACTCGATCGGGATCACGGTCTTCGTGCTGAAATACCGCAGCGTCGAATACGGGCATCCCGCGCCGTTGCGCGACGTGCTGCGGGCGGTGCGGATCGTGCGCTCACGCGCCGCGGAGTTCGGGGTCCGGCCCGACCACATCGGCGTGATGGGCGGCTCGGCGGGCGGGCACCTCACGGCCAGCGCCGGCACGCTCTACGACGCGCCGGAGGGACGCACCGGGGCCGAGATCGACAAGGTCAGCGCGCGGCCCGACTTCCTCGTCCTGATCTTTCCGGTCCTCACGATGGAGGAGCCTTACGTCCACAAGGCCTCCCGCACCGCCCTGCTCGGGCCGAATCCGTCCGAAGAGCTGAAGAAGCACCTGTCGATGGAGCTTCAGGTCACGAAGAACACGCCGCCGACCTTCCTCGTCCATTCCACCGCCGACACCACCGTGCCGGTGGAGAACAGCCTGATGTTCTTCCAGGCGATGCGGAACGCGAAGGCGCCGATCGAGATGCACCTCTATCCCAACGGCCCGCACGGTTCCGGCATGGCCACGTCGCTCGGCCCCATCTCGGAGTGGCCGAAGCACTGCGAGGACTGGATGCGGTTCAACGGGTGGCTGCCGAAGATCACGGACGGATGATTCAATTGCGGATTTTGGGTTGCGGATTGCGGATTGAATATCCGTCGATCCGTTCCGCAACCCACTGACGGGTCGCTTCGTCGGTAGACGGTCTCTCCGTGGCGGATTTTCAAATCCGCAATCCGCAACCCAAAATCCGCAATTAGGAGTCCTGGTCGCGGACGAAGGCCTCCTGGGCGCAGTCGAGTTTTTCCAGCGCTTCCTCGATCGCGTCCGCCGCCCGGTCCGAGAAACCGCGCACGTCGCCGGAGATGGTGGCCAGCGTGACGCGGACGATCTGCAGATCCTGGTCGAGCAGCTCCCGCCGCGACGGGACAGGGTCATGGTGATCCATGCGAGGTTTGACGCGCGGGCCTTGGGATTGTTTCAACATCTTCCGATTTAACGTGAGCGTTTCAGAGGAGGGGGAGAGCGGGTGGGCGTGACCACAGCCCCCAAGCCACACACCCCGCCCGTTGGGCACCCCTCTTGGTAGAGGGGAGCTCGATCCAGTCAGGCTCCCCTCTTCCAAGAGGGGTGGCGCGAAGCGACGGGGTGTGTGGATCGGAAAGCAACGTAAAGAGCCGCGGGAAGTTGCCTTTGCCATTCAACCTTCTTGGATCCGTCCCATGTCGCTGCCGACGATCGTTCACCTCGATGCCGATGCGTTTTTCGTGTCGGCGGAGCTGGCGTTGAAGCCGGAGCTGCGGGGAAAGAAAGTGGCGGTCGGCGGGCGCGAGCGGGGGATCATTTCGTCGGCGAGCTATGAGGCACGGGCGTGCGGGGTCTATACGCCGATGCCGACGCAGCGCGCGCTGAAGGTCTGCCCGGACCTGATCCTGCTGCCGCACACCTCGGGACTCTACGGCCGGCAGTCGCGGCTCATGTTCGACTGCTGCGAGACCCTGACGCCAGTCGTGCAGCGCAACTCGATCGACGAAGGTTATCTCGACCTCGCGCCGTGCGGCTTTGCGACCTCCACCGAGATCGAGGCTGCGGTGCGCCGCCTCCAGGAGCGGATCTGGGCCGAGCTGCAGCTGCCGGTGTCGCTCGGCATCGCGGCGAACAAGCTCGTGGCGCAGATCGCGTCGAAGCTGCGCAAGCCGCGCGGGTTCGTGGTCGTGCCGCCGGGCACCGAGGCCGAGTTCCTCGCGCCGCTGCCGATCGGGAAGCTGCCCGGGATCGGCGCGAAGACGGAAACGGCGCTGGGCGAGCGACACGGCCTTCGCTTCGTGCGGGACATCGTCGGGCGCCCGGAGAGCGAGCTGAAGTCCATTTTCGGGAACGGCTGGCGCGACATGCTCGCGACGGCGCGGGGGGAGGACGATCGCGCGGTCGAGGTGGAGCACGAGGACGCCAAGAGCTATTCGCAGCAGGAGACCTTTGGGCACGACATCGGTGAGTTCGCGCAGATCGAACGCGTCGCCAAGCGGATGGTCGACGAGCTGCTCCCGAAGATCCGCGAGGATGGGAAACGCGTGCGGACGATGACCGTGAAGGTGCGCTATCCGGATTTCACGCAGGACTCGCACGGGCGCAGCCTGGAAACCGCCACCGATCTGGAGGCGCCGTTTTATCCCCTGGTCGGCGAGCTGCTGCGGGGCGCCTGGAAGAAGCGGCGGCCGCTGCGCCTCGTCAGCGTGCGTTTCTCCGGCGTCGACGAGGGAAACACCCAGTTGGAGATGTTCGCACAGGCCGACGAGAAGCGCCGCCGTCTCGCCGGCGTGCTTGACCGGCTGAACCGCGGGAGCCGCGAGGGCGTCGTCCAGCACGGCCACCAGTTGCAGCCGAAGGGAAAATAGAAAACTTTTCCTCCGTCCCGCGGTCCATCGCGCCAACGCTGTGCCCATCTACGAATACTACTGCCCGGAGAACCACACGATCTACCAGTTCTACGCCAAGACGCTGGCGCAGGGCCGGACAGTGCCGAAGTGCCCCGACAATCCGCGCTTCCACCTGGTGAAGATGCTTTCGTCGTTCGCCGTCACCGGCGGCGGACGGAAGAAGGCGGAGGCGGGGGAGGGCGGGCAGAAGAACGAAGCCCGCCCGGACGATGCGAGAATGGAGGCGGCGATGGGCGCGATGGAACGCGAGTTTTCCCAGGTCGATGAAAACGATCCGCGCGCGATGGGCCGGATGATGCGGCGCATGGCGGAACTGAGCGGAGAGAAAATCGACGGCGAGATGGAGGAGGTCGTGCGCAAGCTCGAGGAGGGCGCCGACCCCGAGTCGCTGGAGGAGGAACTGGGCGGCGAGGCGGCCTGCCACATGCCCGATCCCGACGCGCCGGAAACGCCCGCGCCGGAGGAGCGGCATCGCTTCCGGGCGCGCCGCGCCGCCCCGGTCCGCGATCCACGGCTCCACGACTACGAGTGACCGGCCTCCCTTCGTGGGCTTCGTGGCTTGGTGTGAGTAGTTTCCAATCCGGGTTTCACACGAAGGCACGAAGCCCACGAAGAAAGGCGTTGTGGTCCCGGCTTGTTTTCGCCCCAGCCGCGGTGAAGATGACGCTGATGCCTTCCCCTGAACTCGCCGCCCGCGCCGCCGCCGCCCGGCAGGCCGTGATGAACCAGACCGGACTCCTGCACCGGGAGTTCGGCCGCGCCGAGAGCCGGTGGAAGAGCGACGGCACGCGCGTCACGGCGATCGACATCGCCATCTCGGAAAACATCTTTGCCGAGCTGCGCCCGCAGTTTCCCGACGATCAGTTTTTGAGCGAGGAACTCGGGGATGCCACCGCGCCGATCGCGGTCACCTCGCGCTTCAGCTGGGTGCTGGACCCGATCGACGGCACCAACAATTTCGCCCTCGGCATCCCGCACTGTGCGATCTCGCTCGGCCTGTTGGAGCACGGCGAACCGGTCTACGGCGCCGTTTACGACTTCAGCCGCCGCACGCTGATGCACGGCGGACCGGATTTCGGCGTCCACGACGGGGAGCGGGCCGTGCGGGTTTCCACCGCCGCTCCGCACAAGGAAATGCTCATCGGACTCCATAGTCCGTCCGACAAGGCGAAGATGCCGATGGCCAGCGGGATCCTCTCCCAGTTCAAGATCCGGGGGTTGGGCAGTGCGACGCTGCACCTGGCGTACGTCGCGGCCGGTCTTCTCGACGGCTGCGTCGATTTCAACGTGAAGATCTGGGACCTGGCGGCGGCGATCCCCCTGGTCCGGGCGGCCGGCGGCGAAGTCCATTTTCTCAACGGCCCCCAGCTTCCGCTGCGCCGGTTCGATCTGAAGATGAAGCCCATCCTCTATCTCGCGGGCAGCCCCGCAATGTGCGCGCGCCTGCAGGAGTTGATGAAGCCCTAGATTTTTCGGCGAAAATCTGTCCGCTTTTCATCTGGGCGACGGGTAGGGAAGGAGACCAATGACGGATGACATCGAACTGCTTCGCCGCTACGCCGAGACTTCCTCGGAAGAGGCCTTCGCCGAGCTTGTGCGTCGGCACGTGGGCTTCGTCTATGCCGCCGCCCTGCGGCAGGCGCGCAACCCGCATCGGGCCGAGGATGTCACGCAGATCGTGTTCACCGGCCTGGCACGGAAAGCCGCGGCGCTCTGCCGTCGGAAGGATCTCGTCGGCTGGCTTTATCTCAGCGTGCACTACGCCGCGACGGATGTCGTGCGCAAGGAGGCGCGGCGTGAGGCGCGTGAACGCGAGTCGCAGATGATCCACGAGGCTGCAGACAATCCTTCGGTCGCCGTCGACTGGGAGAAGCTGGACCCGGTGCTCGACGCGGTCCTTCGCGATCTTGGTGAGGCCGACCGATCCGCCGTACTGCTGCGCTATTTCAAGAACTGTTCCTTCGCGGAAACCGGCGCTGCCTTGCGCGTGACCGAGGAGGCGGCTCGCAAACGGGTCGACCGCGCCTTGGAAAAAATGCGGTCACTGCTGGCGCGCCGCGGCATTACCTCCACGACGACGGCCCTCACATTTGCCCTGGCCAATCAGGGCGCCGTGGCCGCGCCGGCCGGTCTGGCCGCCACCGTGACGGGCGCGGCCCTGGCCGTCGGTCCCGCCGCCGGCCTCTCCGTGACCGCTGCGCTCGGAGTCTTTATGAACGCTGCAAAATCGCTTACCGGCGTGGCGGTGATCCTCGCGCTGCTGGCCACGGGTTCGCTGATCAGTGATACCCTCGCTCTGCGCGCGGCCGAGCGTCGGGCGGCCGCTGCGACCATCGCCGCCGAGGCCGAGTCAGCTCGCGCGCTCGGGCGGAGTGAGCGGTTGAACCGCCAAGCCAATGCATTGGAAGACCGGATCACCCAGCTGGAGGCGAGCAGAAGCGTGATGGCGGCGCCGCCGGTCGTCGACTTGGCGCGCCCCTATCTTTCCGATCCCGTCTATCGCGAACTCTATCGGACATCGAAGCTCGCCCGGCTTCATTTTGATTTCCAGCGATTCTACCGGATGATCGGGCTGTCCCCGGAAAACATCGAGCGTTTCGAGGCAACCATGGTCCGACAGGACATGTCGAACCTCGACGCCATGATTGCGCGCGACACCGGTGGCGACGAAAAGGCGGTCAATCTCGGCAGTGCCAAGGAATGGAATGCGTCAATGGACGAGTTGCTGGGGCCCGAAGGCAAAAAGCTGCTCGAAGATTATCTCAAGACCACCTCGGTCCGTAATCTCTTCGACGGGTTGGCGACGGGCGGATTTCCGACGGGAGCTCCCATCACGGCGGCTCAATCCGACCAGCTGTACCAGCTGGCGCTGGTGAACGATCCTGTCTATCAGGGGGGCAAGGGGACCGACGAGAGTAACATCAACTGGGAGGCGATGTGGGAGCCGGCGGCGAAGATTCTGTCACCGGACCAGCTGGCCAACCTTCAGACGGCGGCCGAGGTGGTGACGCTGAGGAAACGGATTCAAAGCGGGCTGGCCGCCGCCGCGAAATGAAGTACCGAAGCGCCTTAGGCCTCGCGGCCGTGAGCCTCGTAGGTCTGGCCATATTCCGGCACTGGACCACCGGCACCCGGATGGCGCAGCTCGCTGAGGAAAAAAGGCGGGAGAGCCGGCAGCTGCAGCTGAGAGACGAGGAGGCAGCGGGACTTCTGGCGCGAATCGCGTCCGACCACGCCCGCCTTCGGACCGCGATGTCGGCGCCGGTCGCGCAGACGAGGCAGCCGGTCAAGATCGCACCGGCACCCACAGCCGCAGCGGGCGCCGCCGGCAATGCCCGGAATGCGCGGATTGCCGGCGATCCGCGGCTGCGCGAGATGGACGTGAAGGTCTATGTGGATGGTCAAAAGCTGAAATTTGGGGCGGCGTTGGCCAGGTTGGGGCTGACTCCCGAGCAGCGGCAGAAATTCGACGACATCCAGGCGGAGTACGAAGAGCATTTCCTGGATATGGCGGCTGACGCAGAGGAACGGCATCTCGCGGTGTCCGATCCGGTCCTGACCTCCCAGCGCCGGCAGCTCTCGCTGACTCAGGAGGCGGAGTGTCAGGCTTTATTCGGACCGGCCTACGGCCAGTGGAAAGAAGAGACGTCGGCACCGCCCGAGCGCGGGTTGGTCGCTCAGATCGCCCAGAAGGCTTTGTCCGGCGCCGGGGCCCTCGCTGAAAGTCAGGTCGGCCCACTGACCGATATAGTGGTCGCCAACAAGCGACCCGGCGTGTCCTCGTCCTTGGCGGCGGGTTATGACTGGGACGCCATCGTAGGGCAGGCCACCGTGGCCCTGAGTCCGGAACAGGCCGAGAGTTTCAAGACGGCCATCGAACTGGTCTTGGCGGAGTCCCAGATGTCGGCGATGGCGAAGGCGGCGGGGAATTAGAAGCCGCGCGGCCGCGGAAAAACCGCCCTCAAACCTGGTAAGTCTTCAGTGGCACCGGATCGAGCACCTTGCTCTGCGGCGCGAGTTCGGCCAGCTGCTGGGCGAACCAGGCGCGGGCCGGAGGGTCGCCATGGGTCAGGACGATGCTGCGCGCACCGGTCTGCACGGCGAATTCCAGCAGTTCCTCGCGGTCGGCGTGACCGCTCAGTTCGAAGCGCTCGACCCGGGCCTTGATCTTGGCCTTCACGTGGGCGGTCTCGAACACGAAGGTGTCGCCGGTCTTGGCCGCCAGCAATTTCCCGCCGGGAGTCTCGGGATCGCAATAGCCGACGAAGCCGATGGTGTTGCGCGCGTGTCCGAGCAGCCCGGAGGCGAGGGTGTAGCTCGGCGTGCGCTCGACCATCATGCCGGAGCTGACGATATAGAGCGCATTCTGCTGCGGATCCTCGCCCGGGTTCAGCTTCCGCGGCGTCGGCTTGATCTTCAGCTCCTTGATGATGCCGCGATTGAACTGCAGATGCCGCGTCTTGCGGCTGATCTCGTCGAAATAATCGGCCAGGTCCATCCCCAGACCCGAAGCGTAGATCGGACATTCGACGAGCCGGCCGAACTTCCGCGCGTCGTGCAGGATGGCCAGCACCTCCTGCATGCGGCCGAGGGCGAACACAGGAATGAGGAAGGAGCCGCCGCGCTGGATCGTGTCGTTGATCGCGGTCACGAGCCGCGTCATCTCGGCGGTGCGCCCCTTGTCGGCGGCGCGCTCGGTGGTGCCGCGGGTGGTTTCAATGATCAGCGTGTCGCAATGCCCGGCGGGAAACTTCGCGCCCGGCAGCGTGCGCTGGTCGGTGAACAGCACGTCGCCGGTGATGAAGATGTCGCGGTGCTTGTGCCGGATCTCGACCGCGGTCGCGCCGGCGACGTGGCCCGCGGGATGAAAGGTGATCTCGATCTCGTCCTTGGCGCCCTGGAAACGCTTCGCATGGCCGAAGGGCAGGCCGGTGAGTCGCTTGCCGCAGCGGTCGATCTCCTCGTGGGTGAACAGCGGGTAGTCGGGAATGTCGTCCTCCTCGCGCTGCCGCATCATCACGTTGGCGGAGTTGTGCAGCATGCGCTCGATCAGCATGCGGCTCGAGGTGGTCATGATCACCGGCGTGTTGGGAAACTCCCGCATGGCGACGGGCAGGCTGCCGATATGGTCGAGGTGGCAGTGGGTGATGACGATCAGGTCGAGCGTCTTGCCGCGGAGCGAGGCCAGGTCGGGGGTCGCGGCGCGGCCCACCTTCTTCGGGTGAAGCCCGCAGTCGACGAGGATATTGAGGTCGCCGATCTGGAGGAACAGCGAGTTGGCGCCAATGCCGCCATCGCGGTTCAGGTCAGTTAACTTCATGAGTCGTTCGCAGCTAGAGCGACCGCCCCGGCCCCGGCAAGCGAAGACTGGACGCGCCGCCCCGGCCCGTCAGCCGCTGCCGGGCGGGATGGTCATTTCAAACGGCGGCAGCAGGACGTGGATCTTGCCGCCGAGCTCGTCGACGCCGTGGAAGCTCCCGTCGGCCCGCGCGTCGCAGCCGGTCACGTGGTAGCTGTTGTAGGAAAACTGCTCACCCGGGGCCAGTCGCGGCGTCTCGCCCACGATCCGGTCGCCCTCGATGACGAGACGGTCGCCGTCCGCGTGGTGGATGACCCACTTGCGTCCGAGGAGGGTGATGATGCGGTCCGAGCCGTTCTGGATCGTGATGAAATAGACGAAGGCATGGGGCTTGTCCGCGGGGAGACTCGCCCCACCGTGGTGGTAGCAGAGACGATCGAGCCGCGCCGTGAGGCCGGGCAGTTCCTGGGAGCAACAAGCCACGCCGCTAAGTGACGCGATCCGGCCGCGGCAGCAAGCGGCTTTGCGCGACCCTCGGAATCGGAAGATTTCGCGCAGAGACTCGGAGGCGCAGAGATCGGCTCAGGAGAAGGCGCCGTCCTCAGCTTTTTCTTCGAGCTCTGCGCCTCTGCGTCTCTGTGCGAAACTTTCCGGAGGTATTCCTCGGCTTTCTCCTTGCTGCATCTTCGGCGGACCCGCAAAAAATCGAGTTCCATGGCTAAACTGGCTCTCCTCTCCGTCAGCGACAAACAAGGCCTGGTCGAGTTCGCCACCGCGCTGGTCCGCCAGCACGGTTACCAGCTGATCTCGACGGGCGGCACGGCCAAGCTCCTCGCGGAAAAAGGCCTGCCGGTGACCGAGGTGAGCAAGCACACGGGCTTCCCCGAAATCATGGAGGGCCGCGTCAAGACGCTGCACCCGAAGATCCACGGCGGCCTGCTCTGCCGGCGCGACAAGCCGGACCATCTCGCGCAGGCGCAGGCCAACCAGATCGAGCTGATCGATCTGGTGGTGGTGAATCTTTACCCGTTCGAGCAGACGGTCGCAAAGCCGGGCGTCCATTTCGAGGAGGCGATCGAGAACATCGACATCGGCGGCCCGTCGATGCTGCGCAGCGCGGCGAAAAACCACGAGAGCGTGACGGTCGTGTGCGATCCGGCGGACTACCCGGCGGTGCTGACCGCGATGGCCGGGACACCCGATGCGCTCACCGCGCTGCGGCGCCGGCTCGCGCTGAAGGTTTTTCAGCGCACGGGCGCCTACGACACGGCGATCGCCCGCTACCTCGAGGGCCAGGCGGAGGAGCCGGACCTCGCCGCGCTGAGCGGATTTCCGGAAACGCTGTCGCTCTCGTGGAAAAAGGCCCAGGCGCTCCGCTACGGCGAGAACCCGCACCAGCAGGCGGCGCTCTACGGCACGTTCCACGAGCACTTCCAGCAGCTGCAGGGCAAGGAGCTCAGCTATAACAACATTCTCGATATCACCGCCGCCACCTACCTGATCGGCGAGTTCGAGCGTCCGACGGTCGCGATCCTCAAGCACACCAATCCGTGCGGTGTCGCCAGCGCCGACACGCTCATCGCGGCGTGGGAAAAGGCCTACGCCACGGACCGCCAGGCGCCGTTCGGCGGCATCATCGTCGTGAACCACACGTTCGACGGCGAGATGGCGAAGGCCGTGGCGGAAATCTTCACCGAAGTGATCATCGCCCCGCGTTTCAGCGACGAGGCCCTGGCGATCCTCGGGAAAAAGAAAAACCTGCGCCTCATGACCGCCAAGGAGGGGATCGGCGCCGACGCGTTGCAGGAAATCCGCTCGGTCGTCGGCGGCGTCCTCGTGCAGGACCGCGACCGCACGCTGGGGAAGGTGAGCGACTTCAAGGTCGTGACCAAACGCCAGCCGACTGCGGACGAATGGACCGCGATGATGTTTGGCTGGAAAATCGGCAAGCATGTGAAGTCGAACTCCATCGTCTATTGCCGCGGCGAGCAGACGCTGGGCGTGGGCGCCGGCCAGATGGCGCGGGTGGACAGCTCCCGCATCGCGGTTTGGAAGGCGGGGGAGGCCAAGCTCGATCTCAAGGGCTCCGTCGTGGCGAGCGAGGCGCTGTTTCCTTTTCCCGACGGCCTCCTGGCCGCGGCCGACGCCGGCGCCACGGCCGCGATCCAGCCCGGCGGCGCGATCCGCGATGCGGACGTCATCAAGGCGGCGGACGAACGCGGCATGGCCATGGTGTTCACCGGCATCCGCCACTTCCGGCACTGAGGCAAAGTCTCCGGTTCGAATTTGTCGACAAGCCCTGCCGCGCCACCGATCCTCGCCCCGCGCATGATTCTCCATTCCGTCTCCCGTCACCTGCCGTCATGGCACGGCTTAGGCTGAAAAGGCGAACGATGAAGCGGATTTTCAGCCATGGCCTGCTGCTGGTTCTCGTCCTTGGTCTTGGGACCGCCCTGCAGGGTCGCGATTTGCCGGCGGCGGATTCGCTTTCCGATGCCCGCGCCTTGGCTGCCGCTCATCCCGGGCTGAAGATCATGCGGGTGCGCGGCGAGTCGATGGAGCCTTTTTTTGGCGACGGAGCGGTCGTGGTGGTGAGGACGGTTTCGTTCCTCCGCCTGCGGCCGGGCGAAGTGGTGGTGTACCGCAATCGCTTCGGTGAGGTCATCGCCCACCGGCTCGTGGCGGCGGAATCCGGCGGATGGCGCGTCAAGGGCGAGGCCAATGATGCACCGGACAGCACGCGCGTGACCGCCGGCAACCTGATGGGCGTCGTCTACGCGACCTTCAACGTGGCGGCGCCGATGTCTCCGGCGCTGGAGGCGGTGGACGTCGCGCTCGCGGCGCCAGCGCGCTGAGCGGTCGCGGCGGCGATTTTCGGACTAGCCCGCGGCGGGCTTTTTGCCCACGTTGGCCGGATGTTCGATCCCGTCGAGAAGCTGAAGGAATATGTGCGGCATGCCAGCGTCTCGGCCGACCCGGCGTTCGCCGAGGGCATGCGCGGCGCGCGCGACTTCGTGGCGGCGCTGCTCCGTTCGATGGGCTTCGAGGTCGAGATCGTGCCGACCGCGCTGCATCCGGTGATCGTCGGCCGGCGCGGCACGAACCCGGCGTGGCCCGAGGTCATCATCTACGGGCATTATGATGTCCAGCCGCCGGACCCGCTCGAGCTGTGGGACACGAAGCCCTTCGACCCGGTGGTGAAGAACGGCCGGATGCATGGCCGGGGCACGGCGGACAACAAGGGGCCGCTGATGGCGCACCTCGCCGCGGTCGGCCGCCTGCTCGAGCGCGACCCGAATCTGCCGCTGCGGATCAAGTTCGTCGTCGAGGGCGAGGAGGAGATCGGCAGCCAGAATTTCAAGACCTTCCTCCGCGAGCACCGCGCGAAGCTGGCGGGCGCGGACTTCATCTTCATGTCGGACACGGCGCTGCCGAGCCGCGAGCAGATGGTGATCACCACCGGGCTGCGCGGGCTCGTCTGCTTCGAGATCGAGCTGACGAACGCGCGGACCGACCTGCATTCCGGCCTCCACGGCGGCGTGCTGCTCAACCCGATCCAGGCGCTGGCGGAACTCTGTGCGTCGCTGCACACGCCCGACGGCCGGGTGAACATCCCGCATTTCTACGACGACGTCCGCGACGTCGAGCCCTGGGAGCGGGAGCAGCTCGCGCAGCTCGGCCTGAAGGAGAAGGACTACGCCGCCTTCCTCGGCATCGAACGCTTCCACACGCCGCCCGGCTTCACGCCGTTCGAGGCGATCCGGTTTTTGCCCACCCTCGAGTTCAACGGCTTCGGCGGCGGCTACCAGGGCGAGGGATCGAAGACCGTGATCCCGAGCAAGGCGCGGGTGAAGATCAGCTGCCGCCTCGTCTCGAACCAGGAGCCGGAGAAAATGAAGAAGATCATCTTCGACGCCGTGCGCGCGCGCGTTCCGGCCGGAATGAAGCTCAAGCTCACGTCCCAGCACGAGGCGACGCCGTACGTGGTCGTGCCGCCGGATCGACCCAACACGCCGAGCGACCAGTCGCCGGTGCTGGCCCGCGCGTTTCGCGCCACCGAGAAAGCGGTCACCGAGGTCTGGGGCCGTCCGCCATTGTATCTGCGCGAGGGCGGAAGCGTCGGGCTGATTGCCGACCTGAAGCAGGAGCTCGGACTGGACGCGATCATGATGGGACTCTTCCTGCCCGAGGACAACCTGCACGCACCGAACGAGAGCTTCGATCTCGGCATCATGGAGCAGGGGAGCCGCGTCGCGGAGAAAGTCCTCGAGCGCGTGGCGCGGGGCTAGGTTGGCGTCGTCGCCTGTCATTCGTCGCTGGTGGAGGTTCAGCGCGGTCGACACACCCCGCCCTGCGGGCACCCCTCTCTAGAGGGGAGCTCATGCGATCGGACT